>URFH01000005.1 GCA_900547155.1 uncultured bacterium
GCTCGCGTTAAACGGCGTTACGCGATTCGCCTACGCGAACCGCTTCAGCCTCGGCTCGCATTCGCTCCCATCGGAGAGGGAAAATAATTAAGGGGAATTCATAGCTCCTCCATAGTCACTGCAAAGTAAAGTCCTGCTCAAAAAGCTTTGAAATATTTTCGGTTCAAATTTTAAGCATTGTAATAACATGGGAAGGTTCCTTTGGAGTGACTATGGAGGAGGCCTCTAAAAATGGTAAAAAACAGACTACGCGCCGCATGGCCGGGGGAATCGGAACGCAAAAGGAATCTTCCCATGTTATTACCATCGTAAAACGCTGCCAATCCTTAAAACCAACCCCTAATCAATATCAATCGGCGACCGCTGAATCGCATCAATCGCCGAGCGCGCTGTTTCCACCAAATTTTCTGAAACATTCGGAATCACAGTAAGCTGCCTTAAAACATCGATTGTTCTTTTGAAACTTCTTACAATATCGCCTTCTCCCGCGCCGATTTGTTCAATTAATTCCGACCATTCACCGCCGTTTACCCAGTATTCAATGAGCGGGGAGTAGTAGGAATTTATGTACATTTCTGTTTCAATGTCGTTATCGCGCTGCACAATGCTGATTCTTCTGCGAATGTTCTTAATCTGGTTGAGCGCTTTTCTTGTGCCCTTGCTGATGGGCAATTCGGGGTAAACATCCGCCCTTAAATCTTCTGTTGTAATCGCACAAATCACAGAAGCCAGCTCGTCCGGTTTTAAATCATCAAGAATCCCGCTGAAAATAATTTCCGCAACAAAAAGCTCGTTTTCAGCGCGGATTGCCGCTATTGTCATGCCTTTTTCGTTCGGGTAGTCGTTTTCAATATAACCCATCTCTTTCAGCGCCGCAGTGTGGTTCAGGAATTTTCTCCAATAAATATCTTTTTCATATTCAATGCTTTTTGCGAGCTTGTCAGCGCGTTTTTGGAACCTTTCTAGCAGCTCGGTTTCTTTCATGTGTTTTTTGTAAAATTTGCAGGTGTCGCAGGCATAACTGTGCACTTTTTTTAGAAAATCTTTTGTTTTTGCCTCAAATTCCAGATATTCTTTCTGTTTTTCTTCGGATTTGTGCTTCATCTGCTTTTTGAGGGTTTTTTGGATTTTTCTGTACTCAATATAAGTGTTCCGCAGCTTGTTGTATGTAAACATGTCCTCGTTTGTCAAACCGGCAAAGCATTTGAACCCTTTGAAGTTTTCAATCGCAGCGTCTGCTTCGGATTTTTGCGCCATAAGCGGTTTTAAGCGGTCTGTTGATGAAAAATACCCGAAACTCTTTAAAATAAGCTCTTTTGCCTCATCAAGGCTGAATCGCTGCAAAAGATTCAAAACCATTGAATAAGTCGGCGAAAAACGGCTCTCAAGCGGGTTTGCGTCGCTCGTTACAAGCTCTGCAACCTCCTCCGGCGACTGAAATGGCGTTCCAACGACCGTTACGTAGCCTACTTCGTCCATTCCGCGGCGGCCTGCGCGCCCTGACATCTGCAAAAACTCGCTCGCAGTGAGCATTCTGTGGCCTGAATCGGTTCTTTTTGAGACAGAACTGATGACGGTTGAGCGGGCGGGCATATTTATGCCTGCGGCAAGGGTTTCGGTCGCAAAAACAACTTTAATCAACCCTTTTTGGAACAGTTTTTCAACGAGCACTTTCCAGCCGGGCAAAAGTCCGGCATGGTGCGAAGCAACGCCGTTCAAAATGTACTCAATATGCTTGTTTTCGCACAAATAAGGGTTTTCGGCGAGATATTCGTCCATTATGCGCTTAATTTCTTTGCGCTCATCAGGCGTGACAAGGCACAACTGCGCGCATTTTTCCATCTGTTCATCGCATTTTTTCCTTGAAAACGTGAAATAAATTGCGGGAAGCATATCTTTTTTGTGCAAAATCGCCACAACCTCCCTCGCGGGCGAGCGCATGGGCATTTTTCTTCTGAACGCCTGTGCGCGGCTTTCAGGCTTGATTTTTTTGTTAAGCTTGCCCTCGGGCGTCAAAAGCGGCAGGATTGTGTCGGGTTTTGACGAATCATAATAAAAATATCGCAGCGGAACGGGCCGAAAATCAGTATAAACCAGCTCTGTGCGTGAATGCACGGTATTTATCCAATCTGTGAGCTGCTGTGAGTTCGCAACGGTCGCAGAAAGCGCGATTATCTGGATATTTGTGGGGCAGTAGATGATACTTTCTTCCCAGACGGTGCCCCTTTGCTCGTCGTTCATGTAGTGAACTTCGTCGAGAACCACGTAGCGAACATCTTTCAGATTGTCGGTTACAGAGCCGAAATTTGTTCCGTAGAGCATATTTCTGAAAACTTCGGTCGTCATTACCACGATTTGCGCGCCGCGGTTGATTGAGGTGTCGCCCGTGAGCAGCCCGACTTTGTCCTCGCCGTATTTTGTTGAAAAATCGCTGAATTTCTGGTTGGAAAGAGCTTTCAGGGGGGTTGTGTAGAAGATTCTGACGCCCTCTTCCAGCGCTTTATGGATTGCCATCTGGGCAATACAGGTTTTTCCCGCGCCTGTAGGTGCGCAAACCACAACGCTTTTGCCCTCTTTTATGTGGTAGAGGGCTTCTTCTTGAAAATCATCCAGTTTAAAATCAAATTTGTACAAAATTTAATGCCATATTTATTGTCTTTTCTATATTTTAACAGCAGGAAAGTCAAAAAGCAAAAAGCCGGTCATAAACTATTTTCTGTCTTTGCCCGGCGGGAAAAGAACTATTGCGCTCAAACCTTGCTCCTCACTCCGGCGCTCTTTGGTTTCCCCTCCGGGTTGTCCCCCTCCCCAGCCCTCCCCCGTCTGGGGAGGGAGAATAATTAAGGTAAATAAGTAGGGGCGAGCGAGCAAGTTTCCGCCCCATGGCAAACCGCGCCCGCCGTGTGACGGGGCTGTGCCCCTAAGCAACCACGCCCAATGTGAAAAAACGCATGAATCTCCCGCCCTATATAAAAAAAGAAAGCTTCCGCAGGGAAGCTAATTTTAGATTAGAGGATAAATGGAATCGGTTAGTTTGGAAAAAAGCTCATACTTCTTACTTTTTGCCTGTTCGGGCGAATTATTTTACTGCAACGAGCGTCGAGGAAATACCTAAATCGTTGTTAATCATCTTTGCGCTGGCAACTGCCATTGCTCTTCTCTTTTTTGCTCCTCTGAGCAGAAATGCTACTCCGTCTGAAATGTTGCTGGATGGTCTTTGTGCCTTTTTTATCATTGACGCTGCTCCTAATCTGTCTTTGTATTATATTTATCGGCACATTTTTGGCGAACTTTAGGATTTTAGATAATATTTTAACATTTGTTTACAATTGACTGGATAAAAATTGCTGCTAAAAAAGCCCTTTCCTTGCGGGACGGGCTTTTTTAAGGTTTTTTGCGAAAAATCGCTTTGTCTTACTTTTTGTCTTCAATAAAGAATCTTTTGCTCTCAATAACAACCGGAATGCCTCTCAAAACGCAGAAAACAACCGCTGCGTAAACGCAAAAATGCGCAAAGGGGCAGATTGCTATGCAAATGTTGTGAAAAACTTCCCAGGCGTGCATTGCAGAGGCTGAAAGAGCCGGGTCGGTTCCCTCGAGGAAGAGTTTGAGGTTTGCAAAAGGAAAATAGCATAGAATCATCAGTGCAAACGCAAGCGCCTTTGTTACAGCGTAGGAGCCTCTTGAAAAATTGGACGCAACGAGAAAATGTCCGATTTTTGACTGCATCATCGTGCTTTTTCCAAAGGCTGTGTAGCCCTGTTCAAGCGCAATACTGCGAACACCGTCAGTGATAATGCCGCGTGTTACGACTATGAGCGGAATCCACACCGGAATCCAGCCCAGTACTGCAAAAACTATCCAGTAAATATTTTCAACCACTCTGTCGCCGAGAATATCAAGCACAGCGCCGAATTTAGAGCTTTCGTTGAGCAGACGCGCAACAAATCCGTCCAAACCGTCAAACCAGATTGCAATAACAGTCAAAATGAACGCTGTAATGTAGCTTGCGGGTGTCTGGTAGAACAGGAGGCTGATTGCGATGAACGCGATTATCATCCTTAAAATTGTAATCATATTAGCCATGATTTCTTAAACTCCTCTTTTCTAATTAAAAAGAAGGGCTTTTCGCCCCTCTTTGACTATTGTTTGCTTCTTGAAAGTGCAAAATTGTGCTCATTAAGCGATTTTATCTTGTCGCCGAGCATGATTTTTTCAGCTTCTTCAAGCACTTTGACGACAAAATAGCCGTTTTCTCCATCGCTTCGCGCTTTTTTGCCGTTTTCAATACATTTTATAAAATGTTCACATTCAAGCTTCAAGGGCTCGATTTCGAGATAATCAAGCGAAACAGTGCTTGCTGAATTGGGCTTGTCGTTTAAAAATACCTGCAATTTGTTTTCTGCAAGGGTATCATCAAACATTGCGCTGCCTTTTGAGCCGCGAATCATAAGATTTACACGTTTTTGCGGATGAATCCAGCTGTCAGAAACGTGAGCAATTGCGCCTGACGGGTATTTTATATCAACATGCGTGATATCCATGATTTCATTGCCCTCGGAGCTTACGCCGACCGCGGAAATTACGCGCTCGGGCTCTTCGCCGAGAATATGGCTTATCATCGAAACATCGTGCGGCGCCAAATCCCACATTACGCTTCTGTCGTTTTTAAAATAGTTTATATTCAGCCTGTCGCTTTGAACATATTTGATTTCGCCGAGTTCGCCCGATTCTACAATCATTTTCAGGCGGTTTACTGCCGGATGGTACAAAAGCAGGTGCCCGACCATCAACACAAGTCCTTTTGAAGTAGCAAGGTCGTTCAATTCCTTGGCTTCTTCGCTTGTTGTGGCAATAGGTTTTTCAACATAGACGTTTTTTCCGGCCTCGAGAGCTGATTTTACGAGTTTAAAATGCGTATGGCTCGGTGTTGCGACGACTATTCCGTCGATTTCAGGATTTTTCAGCATTTCGCTGAAATCTTTTGTCAGATGAACCCCGGGATAATCATTTTTTGTCCTTTCAAGGTTCTCTTCATCCATATCACACACGGTGTCAAGGTAATTTAGGTTATAGAAATTTCTGACAAGATTTTTGCCCCAGATTCCCGCACCGACAATGCCGACTTTATAAGAGTTCATTTGTTTCCCTCAACTCAATAACTACATAGGTTAATTATAGCAATCACAGAGCGTAAAAACAATTTCTTTATAAATATTTTATATTATTGCCCCCGGCATAGTATTCTGGTTTGCGTCAACGCGTTTTTTCAGCTCGCCGGTCGGGATATAGTAGGGCGTAACCGTCATGATTTTTGCCGCAATGTCAGGATAATAATAAATAAACCTCAATTCGCTGTCTGTGAGCGGTTTTTGAGTGTGAACATTGGCATAACGGCACAATTCAAGAATATTTCTGGCTTCATCTTCGTCATGAAATTCAAGTTCAAGATTTTTAAAGACATTTCTGAACCCTTTGATTCCGCCGTATTCGCCGGTTGTAATCATTCTCCCTGTTTCAACAATTTCCGGCTCGCCGCGGCCGAGTTCTTCGTAATCGTACAGTTCATAATTTCTTCTGTCTTTCAAAGCGCCGTCTGCGTGGATTCCTGACTCATGAGCAAAGGCATTTCTTCCTACTGCGGGCTGGTTTATGGGGATTGGCACGCCGAAAGCGTATGCAGTGTATTTTGCGAGTTTCCAGGCTTTTGAAAGGTCGATATTCGGGTCAATTTTGTACTTCCCGCCGAAACCGCTGGATTTCAGAACCGCAAGCAGGCAGGAAATTAAATCAGCATTCCCTGCGCGTTCGCCCATACCGTTTATTGCCGTGTTTATGTAAGCGTTTACGCCTGCGTCGATAGCTGCTTTTGCGCCGAGCACGGAACATCCTGCTGCCATTCCGAGGTCGTTGTGGAAGTGCATTTCAATATCAAGGCCGGTTTCTTTTGCGAGTTTGTAAATTCTTTCATAAGCGGTATGCGGGTCGTCATAACCCAGCGTATCACAGTATCTGAACCGCTTTGCGCCGCAATTTTTTACTTCTTTTGCGAATTTTATCAAGAAATCCAAATCGCTCCTTGAGGCGTCTTCTGCATTTACTCCGATAATGCTTGCTCCGCAGGTTACAGCGGCTTCTACTGCCTCGCAGGTCATTTTTAGAACATCTTCTCTGGTTTTTTTGCCCTGAAATTTGCCGTTAATCATCTGATCCGAGGTAGATTGCGAAAGGTTGCAATAAGTAAGCCGCGGAACATTTTGAAAAGACTCAAAAACGTCTTTTGCTATACCTCTCATCCAGCCGGAGAGCTTTGTTTTCGTAATAACCCCTCTGTCAACGAGCTGGAGGTTGCCGTTAAGATAGTTTAGCTCGTGGCGTGTAGTCGGGAATCCGAATTCGGATTGCGTTATGCCCATGTCGTCGAGCATCAGGTTGATTATGGTTTTTTGGAGTTTTGCCAGCCCCAGTCTGGAGGTTTGAACGCCGTCGCGGTTTGTTACATCTACGAAATAAATTAGATTTTCTGAAGCTGCCATTTTTTCTCCTTAAAAAATGAAATATTGCAAGAATTATAACATATTTATGCAAATTTTTAAATGCAGGTTGGGCATACTTGCCCGACAATTCAAGTTTTGAGGCTTTTTATGGTCAATTATAAAAAAATTTATTGAAAAATTTAGTTGTTGGGCAAGTATGCCCAACCTACCAAACTCCCCCCAACCCTCTCCCCGAGGGCGAGGGAGGCAAATATATTGATATTTGCATGGCAATTTTTTTCGATTTCATGTTTTTATATAAATAAGGTTAAAAGGTAAGGTTTCCGTATGGACTTTAATATAAAAAGCTCAACATATAATAATTTTTTGCCGCAGGCGCAAAATTCCGTGAAAAAGAAAGATGACGCGCAGAATGTGCAGGAAAAACCGCTTGCTTCGGTTCTTGTTTCAGAGGTTGAGCAGCCGAAAAGCGGAATAAAAAAATATGTCGCAGGAATTTCTATCGGCGGCGGAATCCTCCTTACCCTGATTGCCGGAGCTTTCCTTTCAAAAGGCGTTTCCGGCGGTGTAAACAGAAGAATAAGAGAATTTTCAAGAAAATTATCGAAAAAAACTTTTGACCTTAAAGCTGATTATAAAAACCTTACCCTTAAACAAAAAATCAGCTTAAAACTTGCTCAGGCGATGAAACCGGTTGCAAACCTTCTTGAGGCAAGCTCAAATCTCAATGTTTTTAAAGACGGATTTGTTACGAAATGTTTTAAAGAGCTGCATGCTATGCCGATTTTTGACAAAATCAACGGTTCTTTCAAAAATGTTGTATTAAAAACCAAAAATAATGCCTATAAAAACTCTGAAATGTCGATGGTTAAATTCTGCAATTATGCTGAAAATCTGGCAAAAGACAGCAGAGCAAAAGGGCAGAATCTTGATATGCTGGCTGATAATGTTGCAAATTCGTATTTTGCAAACTTCTCAACCCAGCACCATTTCAAACGTTCGCAGGAAATGTGGGAATCGCTGGCGGATTTGCATGAAAGGGTTTGGGATTCGTTCAATATTTTCAAAAAAGAGAACAATATTTTCTCAAAAACAAACAGAAGCCGCCTTAAAACCTATATGACAATGAAAGAATGCGAAAAAGAGCGCAATTCTGTGGGCGATTTCATAAAATCAAGGAAAAAACTTATTTCAAACAACATCACTGACAACTACAACGAGCTTACAAAGGCTTATGATGATTTGAAAACCATTATTGACCCGGGAGATAACCGCTCGGTTGAGCTTATGCGGGATATTTCGCAAAAAATCGAGAAATATAAACGTTTAAACGGTGCAAAAGAGCTTGAGGAACGTGCGCAGCTCGGTAAAGAGCTCGGCGAAAATCTTGCGGAACTCAAAAAACATCTTATTTCTAAAAAAGTTGATATAAATAAACAAATTGCCCATTTTGAAAATGTTCTGAACCCAAAAACCGCCGGCAAAGGGCAGGTTCAGGAAATTTTAACAAGAATTAAAGAAACTTTTGGAAAAGAATCTCCCGAATATAAACAGGCAAAAAAATATGCAGATGAATTGAACAAAAACCTCAATCATGCAATTTCTACAGAAATGACAGCGTATGAAAAACTCGCCGAGCTCCAGATGGGCTCTGCCCCGACGGATATTATCGGCATTCTCGCTCCTGCCGCGCTTGGTACGGCGCTGGTAATCAAAGCTGACACAAAAGACCAGAGAATCACAAATACCCTCACTCAGGGCATTCCGATTCTCGGCGGTATCGGAACAGCTTACTACGGAACGACCAGAATGCTTACAGGGCCTACAAACATGGCTCTGGGCTTGATTTCAGGCGCTCTGCTGGGGATTGTCGGGGCTAAGGTCGATGATTTGAGAAAAAGCTATCAGGAAAAACAAAATGCTTTCAAAAAAGAGTTTGAAACAATGAAAAACGCGCAGAAAAACCTGAAAGAAACGATTCTTTCCACGGAAAAAACATCGGAAACAAAATCTGTAAAAGCAAAATAAAAAAACCGGACAATTTTTGTCCGGTTTTTCGGGTTAAATTATATAGCACCGATTCTGTGAACGCGCATAAAGTTTGTTCTTCCGGTGATAAGATGAGGAATCGAGCCAATGAGGATGATTCTTTCATCTTTTTTGTAGTTTGTTTTTTCAAGAAGCAGTTTGTCGATTTTTTTCAGCAAATCATCATTCAAAACTACGTCCCAATCCTTTAAATAAGGATAAATATCCCAGCAGAGATTTAATTTTCTGCAAGTTTTTTCACAGTCGGAAATTGCGATGACTGGAACCTCCGGACGCAATTTAGCGAGCAATCTCGGCGTGTAGCCTGAATGTGTGAACGCCAGAATCGCTTTTGCGCCTAAATCTTGCGCCATTGTAACCGCTGAATGCGCAATTGCCTGCGGTGTAGGCTCAAATTCAGGGTTCATTTCAAGCTCAAGGTTTGTGCACAGAAAATCGCTCTGTTCAACGTTATGCGCAATCATTGACATTGTGCGCACAGCCTCAACAGGGTATTTTCCTGCTGCTGTTTCGCCTGAAAGCATTACCGCGTCAGCGCCGTCAAGGATTGCGTTTGCAACGTCGCTTGCTTCTGCTCTGGTCGGGATTGGTTCTTCAATCATTGATTCAAGCATCTGTGTTGCAACAATACAGGGCTTTCTGTAATCAAGACAAAGGTCAATAATCTGTTTTTGAACCATCGGAACTTTTTCCGGCGAAAGTTCAATACCCAAATCGCCCCTTGCAACCATGATTGCGTTGGCTGTTTCAATGATTTCTTTTATATTCTGGACAGCTTCGGGCTTTTCGATTTTCGCAACAATAGGAATATCAGCGCCGAAGTGGCTTAAATATTTTCTCGCAAGCAAAATATCGTCTTTGTCACGAACAAATGACAATGCGAGGTAATCTGCGTCATTTTCAACCGCAAATTTGATGAAATCAACGTCGCGTTCGGTGATTGCGGAAAGGCTTTTGGTTGCGCCGGGGATGTTCAAGCCTTTTCTGGGTTTGAGCAGCTCGCCGTGAACAACTTTTGCTCTAACTTTGTCGCCGTTGACTTCAACAACTTCAACTTCGATTTTTCCGTCGTCCATAAGGATTTTTTCGCCCGGTTTAACGTCCTGAGCTACGCCTTTGTAGTCAACGGGGATAATATCTTTGTCAGTTTGTTCAAGACCGTACTGAAAAACCAATTCCTGACCTTCTTTTATCGGAATAGGTTCGATAAGGTTGCCTACTCTGATTTTCGGGCCCTGCAAATCAACGAGAACCGCTGTGTAGGCTTTCAATCTTTTAGAAACTGCTTTGATTTTGTCGATTGTTTGTTTGTGTTCTTCGGCAGTGTTGTGTGATGTGTTAATTCTGAATACGTTTGCGCCCGCAAGAATCAGTTCTTCAATGATTTTTTCATCGCGGCTGACAGGCCCGAGGGTGGCAACGATTTTTGTTTTGTTCTTGTTCATACTAATCATGATGTTTGTCCTTATTAATGTTTAGCTTTTTTCTATAAAAATTTCTTCTTTTTTCGGCGTGTCAAAAATTCAAAAAACCTGAAAAAAGGGGGCAAAAAACGCCCCCCTTGTAAAATAAAAACTAGTTGCCTTTAGTAAAAGCGTATGTAGCTTCCATTTCGTCGATTGATGCGTAAACGCTGTGGCAGCCACAGTCAACGTGAACGATTTCACCGGTTACGCCGGATGAAAGGTCAGAAACGAGGTAAAGACCGGTTTTTCCAACGTCTTCAAGTGAAACATTTCTTTTGAGCGGAGCTTTGAGGATTGCGGCTTTAAGCATTTTGTCAAAACCGGAAATTCCTTTTGCTGCAAGCGTTTTAACCGCACCTGCGGAGAGGCAGTTTACTCTTACGCCCTGTTTTCCGAGGTCTTCTGCCAGATATCTTGCTGAAGATTCAAGAGCTGCCTTAGCTACGCCCATTACGTTGTAGTTAGCAACGACTTTTTCGGAGCCCAGATAAGTCAAAGCGAGCATTGCGCCGCCTTCATTGAAGTGAGGCTGTGCGTTTCTTGCCAGTGTAACAAGAGAATAAGCGCTTACTCCAAGAGCCAGATTCCATCCGTCTTTTGATGTGTTGATAAAATCGCCCTGAAGGTCTTCTTTGTTGGCAAATGCTACTGCATGGATGACGAAATCGAGTTTTCCGTAGGTTTTTGCGTATTCGTCGAATACTTTTTTAACCTGTTCTTCGTTGGTAACGTCGCATTCGGCAATCATTTTTGCGCCCATTTCTTCTGCGAGCGGTCTTACGCGTGATTCCATTGCTTCGCTTGCATAAGTGAAAGCAATTTCAGCGCCTGCTTCGTGGATTTGTTTTGCGATTGCATAAGCAATACCGCGAGCGTTAGAAACGCCAAAAATAATACCCTTTTTACCTTCCATTAATTTCATAAAAAATTTCTCCTTATACTCTTTTATAATTTTATTATCAACATGAAACCATGTCCAGTTTTGTTTCAAATCCGCTCAGAAAAAAGGTTCCACCCCTCCCCGACTTGGGGAGGGGCTGGGGTGGGGAACGATTCGGCTAATAATAGATTAAATAGACTTTCATCTCATCCAAAGGAATCGAAATAATTAAATTTTAAAACCTTAAAAGCGGCGAAGCCCGTTCAGGTTTTAAAATTTAATTATTTTGATTCCGGATTTTCTTCAATTTCCGCCCTTTTCCCGATTTCCAATATCATCGGGCAAATACCTCAAAAGATAGGACAAAACAAACGGAATACCCGAAATAATCAACAATGTTGCCGGAATTCCGATTCTTTCCGCAACAAATCCGATTACAGGCAGCATAACGCCCACAATTCCCCAGCTAAAACCGCCGATAAACCCTGAAATCATACTCTTATACTGCGGCATTGTGCGCTGCGCAAGCACCATATTCACGGACATTGACAGCATTGTGGTAAAACCGATTGCCACAAACACCGCAAACGAAAGCACCGGCGCGGTTTTTAGCGTGTAAATGAACAAAATTGCCAGAAAAAACGGCACGCAAAGCGAAACGTAAAAAATCTTCTTATATCCCACAATTTCCTCAAATCTTGAGCTCAAATAAGTCCCAACCGCCCCCATAGTAAGGAAAACGAACATAACCGCCCCGATTTGAATCGCAGAATAGCCCATGTCCTTCCACAAAAACGGCAAAAGTACCGAAAATCCCGAAGTAACAAGCGATTTCAGTGCGCTGACCATTATCAGCAGGCGTACAACCTTATTTTTCAATATGTCCGAAAGCGAAGTACGGAAAGACTTTTGGTTCTGAACAAATTCTTCTTTTTTAACCCTCGGAACGCAAAGAAATACAAGAAACGCATAAATTATCCCCGCAATAGCTGCAAAAGGCAGTTTATTGAGCCCCCAGATACCCGTAATCCCCGATGAAACAACAGGCCCGAGCGAATATCCGATTGTGCCGGAGGCTATAAAAAGGCTCATGTCACGCGTTGTGTGCTCTCCGCTGTATTTTGCGACCAGTCCGGTTGCCTGAGGGTGATAAAATCCGACTCCGATTCCTCCGATGACAAGGCAAAGGGTTAATTGCACAAAATTCCTTGCAATCCCCGTCATAGAAAGGAAAATCGACGCCATCAGCATCCCCCAGAAAATAAAAAAGCGTTTTCTCCATTTGTCCGCAATAAACCCGAAAACCGGCTGCATCATTGAAGAAAAAAGCTGTGAAATGCTCAATGCACAGGTCGCAATCCCGAGCGTAATCCCGATTTTTGCGACAATAAACGGCAAAATCGGATTAATAAATCCGGAATAACAGTCCGCCATCCCATGCCCCAGCGCAAGCCATGCAACGGCTTTTTTATTCTCTTTTTTTATGCTGTTTTGTTCCATTTTAGTGTCTGAAATGCCTGATTCCCGTGGTTATCATAACCATATCATACTTATCGGCAGTTTCTATAACCTCTTTGTCCTTAATGCTTCCGCCCGGCTGGATTAATCCGGCTATGCGGTTCTGGGCGGCAAACTGGATGTTATCTGCGGCAGGGAAAAATCCGTCAGAGGCGATAACCGCGTCTTTTGCGTTGTCGCAGGCTTTGTCGAGCGCTATTTCCACAGAATCAATTCTGCTTGTCTGTCCGCCGCAAATAGCAACGGTTTTGAAGTCTTTTGCGATGACAATTGCGTTTGATTTTACGTATTTTGCCACTTTCCACGCAAAAACCATATTTTCGACCATATCAGCGTCGGGTTTTTTCTTTGTGACGACTTTAAAGCTGTCTTTGTCGAGTTCTTTGCTGTCAGGTTCCTGAATTATCGTGCCGAACGGGGTTATGCGGATTTCTTCGTTTGAAAGCGCCTTAAATAGCCTTAAAGGCGTATTTAATTTTATAATTTTAAGATTTTCATCTTTTTTTAAGATTTGCATTGCCTCATCCGTGAAATCCGGTGCTGCGGCTAATTTGTGGTGCATTTGAACGATTTGGCGCGCCATTGTTTCGGTGATTGTTTGCGAAAATGCGGCCGTTCCGTCCAGAGCGCTCACAGGATCGGAATCCAGCGCTTTTAAATATGCTTCGTCAATCTTTTTCCCGAGCGCCGCGCCGCAGGGCATGCCATGTTTGACGATTGCGCAGGCTGCAACGTCATAAAACTCGCTCACAACGCCCACCGCCGTGTTTATGTCCAGAATATTGTTGTAGGTGAGTTCTTCACCCTTTATAAGGTCAAAATCCATCATTTTGCCGTATCTGTATAATGCGGCGGTCTGGTGCGGGTTTTCACCGTATTTTAAATCCTGCAATTTTTCAAACTGCATGGACACAATGTTTTCGTTGATATTTTCCATATTTTGTCCTTTATTTTCTCATGCTCTCAGGAGGGAAAAATCGCCTATCTGTACATTTTTACGGCGTCTTTGACCTGTTCGAGGACTTTTTGTGCCTCAATACGTGCTTTTTCAGAGCCTTTTTCAATAATTTCTTTAACTTCATCGAGGTGGTTTTCGTAATATTTACGTCTTTCACGAAGCGGGCGCAAATAATCGTTCACCGCGCAGGCTAGCTGCCTTTTACAGTCAACGCAGCCGCGTTTTCCTGCCATGCATTCCTCTTTAACGGTTTCAATTGTCTTTTCATCGCCGAAAGCCTGCCAGTATGAGAAAGCAACTTCGCATTTGTCCGGATGGCCCGGGTCGTCTTTGCGGGCGCGGCTTCTGTCGGTGATTGCCTGCATGATTTTTTTCGTTGTTGTTTCTTCATCGTCGGAGATTTTTATGTCATTGTGGAAAGATTTGCCCATTTTTTGACCGTCAAGCCCTTTTAAAAGCGGGATTTGGGTCAATTTTGGCTGTGCTTCTTTGAAAAGGTCAACATCGTAGATATTGTTGAATCTGCGGGCAATATCACGCGCAATTTCAATATGCGCAACCTGATCAATGCCCACGGGCACATAATCCACATTGAACATCATAATATCCGCTGCCATCAAGACCGGATAGCCCAGAAAACCGTAGCTTACGTCGGGTTTGTTGTTTGATTCGTCAGTTTTAACCATTTTTACAAGGTCTTTGAGGGTCGGATCGCGTTCTACCCAGTTGTTCGGCGTAATCATGCTCAAATAAACGTGAAGCTGGGCGATTTGGGGAACCTGCGACTGAACATAAATTACCGATTTTTCAGGGTCAATGCCCGCTGCGAGCCAATCCAGAACAACATCAAGGCAGTTTTGCTGCAAATCGTCGGTTTTGTCGAATTTCGTGGTCAGCGCATGCCAATCCGCAACGAAGAAAAAGCATTCATAATCGTTCTGGAGTTTTACCCAGTTCGTCAAAACCCCGAGATAATGCCCCAGGTGAAGTTTTCCCGTCGGGCGCATTCCTGACACAATTCGTTTTCCGTGTTCCATATCCGTGACCTTTTTTACTAACTCTATGATGATTATATTATAAATTTATCCAACGCACATACTTTTTGTGATAAAATTTCCCCATAAAGATAGTATTAAATAGTAAGGAAGTTACGATGCAGATATCATTGGAATGGCTTAATGAATATGTTGATTTGAGCGGGATTGAACCCGAAAGAATTGCCCATGAACTGACGATGAGCGGGCTTGAGGTCGAGGAAATTACAAAAACCGGCCCTCAATTTACAAATATCATCACCGCGCAAATCAAAAAAATCGACCAGCACCCCAATGCCGACAAACTTCACCTCGTGGACGTTGACCTTGGCGGAACGGTGAAAACGGTTGTTTGCGGCGCGCAAAATATTCAGGAAGGTCAAATTATTCCCTACGCGTCGGTCGGCTCAAAGGTTTTGAACAGAAAAACAGGCGAGCAGTTTGAACTTACGCCCGCTGTAATCCGCGGGGTTGAATCACAGGGCATGCTTTGCTCGCAGGACGAACTCGGACTGGAAAATATGCAGGATGAAGACGGAATTCTTATCCTTAACCGCCTGAAATCCGGTATAAAATTGGGCGAAAAGCTCGAAGATGTACTTAATATAAAAGAAGATATCGTTTTTGACGTTGCTCCTACGGCAAACCGCGGGGATGAAATGTCCGTAATCGGCGTTGCGCGTGAACTTTCGGCAATTTTTAATAAAAAACTCAACTTTTCACCGCTCCAATCCACGCAGGAGCTTTCAAATAAGGGCTTTGAGGTAGAAATTCTCGATAATGACGTTTGCAAATACTACAGCGCCGGACTTTTAAAGGATGTTAAAATCAAACCCTCGCCGGATTGGATGCAAAGACGCCTTACTGCCTGCGGAATCCGCGCAATCAATAATGTCGTGGATATTACGAATTATGTGCTCCTTGAGTACGGTCAGCCGCTCCACGCGTTTGATATGGACAAATTGGACGGTTATTTGTGCGTTAGACGCGCAAAACCCGGCGAAACAATTGTCACGCTTGATGATATTGAAAGAACTACCACAAACGACACTGTTTTAATCGCCACAAAAGAAAAAGGCGTGTGCGTTGGCGGCGTTTTCGGCAGCGCAAACAGCGAAATTGATGACAACACAAAAAATATTGTGCTCGAATCCGCCTATTTCCCGCCGGCATCAAACCGCCGTTCCGCAAGAAGCATAGGCTACCGCTCCGAAGCAAGCGCCAGATTTGAGCGCGGGGTCGATATTGAGGCTACAAAACCCGCTTTGTTAAGAGCTATGCAGCTTATGGTTGAGCTTGCGGACGCAAAAGTCGATGGAATCGTCGAAACAGGCGAAAACAAGCTCCCTGAAATCGATATTACGCTTAGATTCAACCAGATTAAACGAATTTTGGGTACAGAAATCCCTGCTGAAAGATGTATTGAAATCCTTGAAAGACTGGGGTTTGAGCTTCTGGGCAAAAACGAAACCGCAGCAAAATTCAAGGTTCCGTCGTTCAGAATGGTGGATGTTTACCGTGAAATCGACCTGATTGAAGAGATTTCGAGGATTGACGGGTACGACAAAATCGCCCCGACGCTCCCGAAAAACACACAATCCCCCGAAATCCGTCCCGAGCTTACGCTTTTAAAACAAATCAACAACATGTTCCTCGGAAGCGGTTTTGATGAGGCGATTACGTCATCTTTGGTCGGAAATTCTTTGTACAAAGAGTTTTCAGTAGATTATGACGAGGAAAAAGCCGTAAAAGTTCAAAATCCCCAGAGCGAAGACCACACAATGCTTCGCCAGACAGTGATTGCGAACATTTTGAACACTGTAAAATACAATTTTTCAAACGGCCAGAAAAATCTGTGGCTTTATGAAATCGGAAAAGTTTATTTCAAAGACCATGAGGCGACCGAAACTGATTCGGGCGTGCTTGAAAAACGCATGATTTCAGGCGTTTTGACGGGTTCTGTGAACAACGAAAACTGGATTAAAAAGCCGGAAGTTGATTTCTTCACGGTTAAAGGCGTTGTTCAAAACCTGATTTCGCTTATGGGGCTTGAAAATCGCATTAGATTTGAGGAATGCAAAGACAAAAACTTCCTCCACCCCGGAAAGAGCGCAAAAGTTGTTCTTCTGGGCAAAAAGCCTGAAACGGTCGGCTTTTTCGGCGAAGTTCACCCGATTTTGAAAGACAAACAGAAATTTTTGCAGAATGTTTATCTTTTTGAGCTTGATTTGGAAACTTTGCTTGCTGCTGTTCATGTCAGCGTTCCGAGGTTCAAAAAACTCCCGCAATTCCCTGAAGTTCAAAGGGATTTGGCGTTTGTTGTTCCTGAAAACGTCAGCCACGATGAAATTTCGAGGATTATCAAAAAAGCCGTTCAAAATAATCTTTTCAACGGCGATGAGCTTTTCGATGTTTATCAGGGCGAACACATAAAAGACGGCTTCAAGAGCATGGCCTACAGAATCCGCCTGCAGGACAAAGAAGCCACTTTGACTGACGAAGCTGTCGAGGGTGAAATGAAGAAAATCCGTGAAAACCTCCAAAAATTCATCAAGGATTTGAGTTTCAGAGAGTAGTTTCATTTTGTCTGACAAAACGCTATAATATTTAAAAGGGTTCGCTTTTAAAATCCTGTTCATTCCGGATTTGTTCCGGAATCGCAAGGAAATGCGGCTCTGCAGCACGTTCAGGGCGACATGTTTGGAAAATTATTATGAATAATGAAACTTTAGTAAATGAACTGACCGGAAAAAACGAGAATCAGGCGCTCAATGCGGCAAAACAGATTGTCGACGGGGTCAACACGGACGCTTTTTCGATTTTGACGGGAAAAAGCGAGTACCTTTTTGATTTTGTTAAAGCAAATGTGAACAGACGCCTGAAAAGTGCTGTAAATCGTGAAAATTACCGCGGTTTGATACAGTTTATGAGCTGTTATTCTCCTGATTTTGAGGAATTTATCGCCCAATCCCTTGCAAAATACGCTGATGAGGATTTGACCGAAGAAATGCTTGAACTCCTTGAATCAGGCAGCTACAGTCAAAAAACCTACTGCGCAAAGTATTTTTCTCTTATTCCTGACACTGTAGCGAGCGAAATGCTTATGGAGTATGCGTTTGAGGAGGATGAATCCTTGGCTTTTAACGCAGCAGAGGCTCTGGGCGCAATGGATTGCGGGCTAGCGTACGATATGGCGCTTGAAATGCTGAAATCCGACGATGATTTTGTGGTTTTAAAAGCGGTAAAATTCCTTGTGGCTTTTGGCGATAAGGCTGCTGTGCCGTTTATTTTAAAAGCGATGAAAAACAGCTCAATGGCTGAAAATATTGCGGGCGAAATCCCTTATCTTGAATCTCTCCGCGTTTTGATGGAAAAAGAGAACCGCGAGGATGTTTTGTACTGCCTGAGCAAGATTTTGACGGGTTTGGGCGAGATTTTGCCCTTGAATCAGGTTTTTAGCTTTGAAATGTACGATATGCTTGAACTTTTGATTCGTGAAAACAAGCGTGAAAGGAGTGGTCTTGCTGCGGTTGTGCTTTTGAAGGCTCTTTTGAAGTTTGAAACCATCTGTGAAAACGATGAGTATACTTATGACGAGGATAAGAACACAAAAAACGAGCTGGCACAGATTTTGGCGCTTTTGAAAGGCGAAAGCGGGGAATTTTGGGAGGAGCAAAAAGAGCTGATTTTAAATGAGCTCGAAGAAGAAAAAGAACGCGCAATTTCCGCTGCCCACCTCATCGGCGAGCTGAAAATCGACTATGCTGTTGAGGATTTGAAAAAGCTTTCCCAATCCGATGATGAAATTCTGGTCTGTGAAGCAGTGATGGCGCTAAAAGCAATAAATGCGCTTGATTGTGCGGATAAATCGGAAATTTTGTCAAAAATCAACGATGAAAACAAACGAGCCATCATTGAAAACTGTTTTGCCGGCTAAAAATCTATAATTTTTAAACATTATTTGTTATTTTGCAAAAAACGAGAAGCCGGATATTCCATTTGGAGTGACTATGGGGGAGGCTTCTAAAATTTGGAAATTTCACATCTTATTGTCGGATGCCGGGGGAATCGGAACGGAAAATGGAATATCCGGCTTCGGGCAACCCCGCAAAATTTAACTGCTTGCGTTTTCCTCAGGATTTTCAAAGTTATCATTCATCGTCCAAATCCCGCACGGGCAAACCCCTGCACAGATTCCGCAGCCAATGCAGCGTTCTTCGTTTGAAACATAAATTGTTTCGCCCTTTTCGTTCGTGTATTTGCTGATAGCCTGCTCCGGACAAGCCTGTAAACAGAATTCACAATCCCTGCACAACCCGCAGGACATACAGCGGTCTTTTTCGTTCCACGCTTCGATTTTTTGAACAGCCGAGGGCGAAATTCCTTGATAATACTCTGTTTTAACCCTGTCACGCGGCAGAACAGGCGCTTTTTCAAAGGTTTCCGGCTCCAGCCCCCTGAAAATCCTGTCAATATTCTTCGCTGCTTTGTTCCCGTCCGCAATTGCATGGGTGAAAAGCCCCTGTTTTATTACATCTCCGGTCACAAAAACTTTCGGGTTTTGAACGGATTGCTTAAATTCGTTGATTTTTATAAATCCGCGTTCATCGAGCATTTCCTGCGGCAGAAAATCCAAAATCGGACGGTCGCCGATGGAAATTATTACGGTGTCCGCCTCCAGAAGCCTGCCGTCTTTGAGATGAACGCCCTGCTCATCGACTTTTTCAGTAAAACACGGGTAAAGAATCTTCGCACCGAGGCTTTTTGCGTGCGCAATCTCTTTGTCGAACGCAGCCGGCTTTTGAATGTCAATCGCCGTAACATCTTTTGCTCCGCACCTGTAAGCCCCGATAACCACGTCCATCGCAGCATTCCCAGCTCCGATTATCACGACTTTTTCGCCGATTTGTGGCTTTGAGCCCTTGTTTATGGATTTTAAGAAATCTAAGCCTTTAACCAGCCGTTCATGACCCTCAAACGGTATGACAACGGGATTATGCGCGCCGCACGCAATCACGGCAGCGTCGTAGCACTCGGTTATGTTTTCAAAATATTCGTAAGTGATTTTTTGACCCGTGAAAAATCGAATTCCTGACTTTTTCAGCCGTCCGAGTTCAGCTTCCAGCGTGGTTTTTGCAAGCCTTTCTTCGGGAATAACCTGTTTGAGCTTGCCGCCGATGTCAGAATCCTCCTCAAAAACATCAACAGCGTACCCTCTGATTTTTAACTGCCACGCAGCAGCCAGACCGGCCGCACCAGCGCCGATTACTGCGATTTTCTGGCTTTTTGTGGTCGGCAGTTCGTTGATTTGCACGTCACGGCTCATTATTCCGAGCAAATCGACCCTGATATGCTCATCAACAAACGAACGACTACAAGCCTCCATACACAGCTCGGGACAAAGGTTTCCGCAGACCGATGCAGGGAACGGACTGTATTCAAGAACCATTTCTACAGCTTCTTTGAGCCGGTCATTTTTGATTAAATTGATTCTTTTTTGCGTGGGAATACCGATGGGGCAATGATTTTCGCACGGAGCGGTGTTTGTGTAATTATTCCAGCTCGGATACCGCAGCCTGTGCTCACCGCGGCTCACAATCCCCGAAACTTCAAAATCATCCTCATAAACATCCGAGAAAATTCCGCCCTTGACCCAGCTGTTTTCCCTGAAATCTTTTATGGGGATTAGATGATTGGCTTTTCGTTCTTCATAGGTTTTTGCGATGATTTTTTTCCATTGCGAAAAGTCGCAAAGCCGCTCAATCAGCTCGGTTCTTTCGATATTTTCCAGAAAAACGGGCAATCCTTTTCTCAAAAAGTCAATATCCGCGTCATTCAAGTCAACAAGGTAAACATCATCCGACAAATCGCAGACATTTCCGCGAACATAGACCGTTCCGCCGACCATCCCGACACAGGAGCGCGCGCCGAGCACGGAGGGGGTGTTTTCGCAATCAATTCCGCATACAACGGCGGTTCCGCCGCCCATAAATTCAAACGAAAACGAGCCCGTGTTTTTCAAAACCCAGAATTCGGGCGCGCTGAACTTCGGGTCGTGCTTCATTAGCGCTCCGGAGCGCGTTCCGACGCGTCCGCCGATGTAGATTTTGCCGCTTGCTGCACAATGTGCGGTTGTATCGCCGCCATCGCCTTTTACGACGATTTCAGCGCCTGAATTCAGCCAACCCACGTCAGCAGGCGCAGAACCGTTTACGACGATTCGAGTGTTGGGCATACCCATTGAACCAACGCGCTGTCCGGGGTTTTTTACGTTAAATTCAAGCGGCTGTCCATCGTTTGTCCACAGCGGGCCGCCGATATTGTGCTGGCCGGAGCCTGTAATTTCAAATTCAGTGAAGCCCTCGTCGATTTTTTTGTAAATTATCTGTAAAAGCTCCTGTGTTGAGAGCCTTTTGTCGTTCATTAAGCTGTTTATAATAAATTTGTTCATATTTCTTTCCGGTTTTAGCAGACATGCTGGATATTCAGCCTTGTAGCAACGTTTTTATCAACTGTAATCAAAGCGTCAGAGCGTCCGACCGGCAAAGTGCTGTTTCCGATGGGCGCGAGGAGCTTTTTCAGTTCAGTGTTCGTTGCGAGGAAGTAGTTTACAATGTTTTCGGCGACTTTATCCACATCGAGCCTGTCCATAAGGGTTTTGTTCTGGGTTGTGATTCCTACGGGGCATAATCCTGTGTTGCAGGCGTTGCATTTTCCGAAATCGTTACCTACGCAGCCCGCGATTTGGAGTATCAATTTCCCTGTGAAAACGCCATTTGCGCCCAAACACATCATTTTAAACGCGTCAGCCGCAAGAGTGCCTCTCATACCGAGCCCGCCGGCTGCCCAGAGCGGGATTTGCCCCTGTTTTCCCTGATGAACGGCCGCCAGATAGCAATCACGGAGCCTCGACACAATCGGATGACCTGTGTGGTCAAGCGAAATCTCGTGTGCAGCGCCCGTTCCGCCTGCAATTCCATCAAGGAAGAATCCGCCGACAATATTGTACGGGTCGCGCAGCAAATTGTTGTAAACGCTTACGCTCGTGGTCGATGCAGCGACTTTTATTGCAACGGGAACGCGGAATTTAAACGCCGCATTCATTGACAAAAACATCTTCTGAACGCTTTCTTCAATTGAATAAAGCCCCTGATGATTCGGAGGCGAAAGCAGGTCGGATTTCGGCACGCCCCTGATTTCCTGAATATGACGGGCAACTTTTTTCGCAAGCAAAAGCCCGCCATCGCCCGGTTTTGCGCCCTGACCGATTTTTATGAGAATTCCCGCGGGGTCTTCTGTCATTTCGGGCATTGCGTTGATAATTCTGTTCCATCCGAAGTGCCCTGACGCAATCTGGAGAATCATGTACTTCAAATAACGCGATTTTAAAAGTTTTTGCGGCATTCCGCCCTCGCCCGAGCACATTCTCACGGGCAAACCGACAACTTCGTTCAAATAAGCCGTAGCAATCGCAACAGCCTCCCACATCCTCGTAGAAAGCGCTCCCACGGACATATCGCCTATAATTATCGGATAAATCCAGTTAGTAGTGGGCATTGAACGGTTCATCTTCAAATCGCCGTCCTCAACAATAAAAGGCAGTGATTCAGGAGGCATTACGCGCCCGAAAGGCGCCAGAATATCGAAAGTATGGCGCATTGCGTCCAATGACGGGTCGGTCATCTGGGAAATTCTGCCGATTTTGATTTTGTCGAGCGTTCTGCCCTCGGTGTGGAGGTTGCTTCTGCCGCCTCTTTTGGGGGATTCGGCGTTTTCGGCTCTGAACATAACATCGTAGCGGTTGTTTTCGTTGAAAACCGGTTTTATCGCCTCGTTCGGGCACACTTTTGCGCACATTCCGCAGCCCACGCAGTTTTTGTTGCAGGTTACGACCTGTTTTATGACGGGTTCTGTAACCCATTTTACGTGCGGGTCGGGCAATGGCCCCTCTGAATAGACTTTCCGGCGCCTTTCGACATTTACTTTGATTGCGTTAAAAGTACAGGCCGCAACGCATTTTCCGCACAGCGTGCACCTTTGCGGGTTATATTCAATCTGCCATTTTAAGTCGCCTTTGCAGATATCGTTTGTTTTTATATCACGGGTATCTATTGTTTCCACCTTTCAACATTCAAATCATTGCCCACAACTACCATTTCACGCTCATCGGGATAAATATCCTGTGAAATATCGCGTTCGGGCATAAGTTCGTTAATTCCCGTAACCTCGGAGGTTATAATCACCGTATCATCGGTTTTTCCGACCACAACGGGGCGGAGTTTTTTGGAATCGCACGTTGTAAAGAGCGTTCCGTCCGGAGTTACGGAAATTACGGCATTCGGACCGTTTATCTCGAGGTTAGCGAGCGAAGCCTTTATTCTCATCAAAATTTCACTGTTATCGCGCATTTGCATTTCTGAAAACGGAAGCGGCGTGATAACGTGTTTGAAGTATTTTAAAGGCCATTTTAAAATTTTATTTACGTAGTGCAATGTATATAAAAAACACTGCGAATCGCTTTCAAAGCCGATATAGCCTTTGTAAAGGCTTTCTTGAAAGAGCTTATTTTTTTCATAAAAGGTATTTTCGCCGTTTACGAGCGTTGTATAACCCTGCAAAAAGAACGGGTGAGCGGCATAGCGGACAATATCGTAATTTGTGTTCTGGCGGCATTGCGCTGTTATGATTTTTGCCGTAAAATCTTCGTTTTCGTCCCACAATCCGAAATATGTGCCGATATCTCTGGGGTCGCCGATTTCTTTCAGCGTCAAAACATCCGGCCAGAAAGAATAAACATAGCCCTCGTCCGCTTCTTCGAGCGCTTTTCTCAATTTCAGGCGCGTATCGAGCAAAAGTTCTTCTTTTTCCTCTTTTGGCGCGTATTTGTAAGAATGAGGATAGTTAAAAACTTCAAAAACGTAGTTAGGCATAGGCTTAATATTCAATCCCTCCTGCGGGTGAATATCAGGCGACCACTGCATTACACGGACAAAGCCGATAGAGTGCAAAATATCCTCGGCAATGTGCATACCATCGTTTGTGCACGCCATTGAAAGCACGGGTAAATCCTTGTAATTTTCAAACATTCCGCCCAAATCCTGCATAACAAACGCAAAGCCCGAATTATCGTGCCCTTTTTGCTGCGAACGCATTAGCCTCAACGCGTTTGACGGATGTAAATATCTTTTTGACTTGATAGCCCCAATTCTACACACTTGGCTTTCCTCACTTCCTTATTCAGCATAAATTTTTTGGGTTTTGATGTCAATAAATGGCGATTAATTTTAATAAATTCTTTATAATAATGAAGATTTTGAAATACGGGCGGGATTTTTGTCAAATTTTGCGCCTCATCCGCTCAATGTTGTCACCCTGAACTTGATTCAGGGCCGCAAGGTTGAAGTAAAAATCCCATCACCCTTGCGATTCCGGGTCAAGCCAGGAATGACGGTTTCTTTTTTTTGCGGCCTTTGGCAATTTAGTTAAAACCTGTATCGCGCAATGTTTTTTTGTAATAATATTATAAATAGATTCTCAGGACTGAGAAATAGAGGAAAAACGGAAATATGACGATTGAAAATAACAACTCCCGCAAAAAATTCCACTTCATTGCCATCGGAGGAATAGGAATGAGCGGGCTGGCTAAATATTTGTTGGAGCTGGGCTGTGAAGTCTCAGGTTCTGACGTTCAGGCAAGCAAATACACAAAAAAACTCGAAGAAAAAGGCGCAAAAATCACCATCGGGCACAACGCTGACAACATAAAACCCGATATGACCGTGGTCGCCTCCACTGCAATCCGCGAGGACAACCCCGAAAAAGTCAGGGCAAAAGAACTCGGGCTGAAAGTCTATCACCGCTCCGATATTTTGAAAATAATTTCAGAGGGGCTCGGAAAAACCGAAAAACCGGACTTCATAGGCTTTTCAGGAACCCACGGAAAAACCACAACGAGCGGTTTGTGCGCGTATGTGCTTGAAAAAGCGGGATTTTCACCGTCATACTGCGTTGGCGGAATTATACCGGAACTTGACACGAACGCAAAAGCCGCCTGCGGCAAGCATTTTGTGGCAGAACTCGATGAATCTGACGGCACAATCGTCAAATATTCGCCCGAAATTAGCGTTATTAACAATCTTGAAATCGACCACGTGGATTTTTACAAAGACGGCTTTGAAAGCCTGTTGGAAACCTTTAAAACCCACCTTTCAAAGATGAAAAACGGCACAAAAATCATTATTAACAACGACAATGACGGCACAAAGACGCTGATGGAAAGAAATCCCGAAAAACATTACATAACTTTCGGGCTCGAAAACGCTGATTACACGGCGAAAAACATTCTCCACAGCGGAATGAAAACGAGCTTTGATGTTTACAAAAAAGGCGCAAAAACCGGCACGCTCACGCTTTCTGTGCCCGGAAAACACAATGTTTACAACGCTCTTGCCGTTTGCGCTGCACTTTTGGAGGACGGAATCGAATTTGAGAAAATCCGCCCTCATTTTGAAACTTTCAGCGGGATGGGGAGACGTTTTCAAACGGTTTGTGACTTTAACGGCATAAAAATCATTGACGACTACGCACATCACCCGAGCGAAATCAAAACAACGCTTGAAAGCGCCAAAAACTGCGCTCCGAAGCGCCTTGTAGCGATATTTCAGCCACACAGATATTCAAGGCTGAAAGGTTTGTGGGCAGACTTTTTAAAAGCGTTCGATTCTGTGGATAAGCTTTTTGTAGTTGATATTTACGCCGCGTCAGAAGACCCGATTGAGGGCGTTTCTTCGGAAAAATTTGCAAATGAACTCGGTGCGGTTTATGCAGGCGGCACAATGGAAGAAGCCGCAAAGAAAATCGCGCCCTGCCTTGAATCGGGCGATATGGTGATTACGCTGGGCGCGGGCGATATCACAAAAATCGGAAAGTTATTGGAAGAAAACTACAAATCGGCGGTGTAAATGAAAGTTTTTGAAAACTACGAGCTCAAAAAACATACAACATTCAAAATCGGCGGAAATGCAAGAAAAGTGTGGTTTCCGGAAAGCGTTGATGAGTTTTGTGATTTGCTTAAAAACGTAAAATGCCCGATAATCCTCGGAAATTGCTCAAATGTCCTTGTTTCTTCGTCAGGAGTGGATTCTGACGTGATTATCACGACGGGGATGAAGAATTTCACGGTTGAAAAAAACATTATCACCGCAGAGTGCGGCGTTAAGGCGCCAATGTTGTCAAAAACCGCAGCTCAGGAGGGTTTGAGCGGATTTGAGTTTATGATTGGATTTCCCGGAACGGTCGGCGGAATCGTTTATATGAACGCGTCAGCCCACAACCAGTTTGTTTCCGACACATGCGTTGAGGCGGAGGTTTTTGATATTGAAACGGGAAAAATCCTTAATTTGAACAAAAAAGAGCTGAATTTTTCGTACAGGCATTCAATTTTGCAGGAAAAAAAATATATTTTGCTGCGTGCAAAATTTGAGATGAAAATTGGCGAAAAAGAGGCTGTAACCGCGCTTATGGAGCGAAATACGGCTTTCAGAAAAGATAAACAGCCCAACCTCGCCCAACCCAATGCCGGAAGTGTCTTTAAAAATCCTGAAAATGATTCTGCGGGGCGCCTTCTGGAAAAAGCGGGCGCAAAAGGGCTTGCGGAGGGCGAAGCCTGCGTCTGGCACGGCCATGCAAATTTTATCGTGAACAACGGCGGCGCTTCTTCAAGGGATGTTTCAAATCTTATGAATAAAATGTATAATATTGTAAAAGAAAAGTATAGAATTGAATTGACGCCCGAAATCGAGTACATCGGGACGCCTGAAAAGGATGAAAAGGTAATATGGGATACGATGTTAAAAAGAAAATAGACGAAAACGCCAGAATAGCCGTGCTTTGTGGCGGGCCGTCGAGCGAAAGAGAGGTTTCGCTGCGCTCGGGTAAAAATGTGCTTGCTGCGCTGCAAAGGCTCGGGTACAAAAACGCGGAATTGATTGATATTGATAAAAATATCGCAAAAACGCTTTCTGAAAAGAATATTGAAGTTGCGTACAACGCAATGCACGGGCGTTTTGGCGAGGATGGCTGCATTCAGGGGCTTCTGGAGGTTATGGAGCTGCCTTACACAGGCTGCGGTGTGATGTCGAGCGCACTTTGTATGAACAAAGAACACACAAAAAATATTCTCAGAAGTTCGGATATTCCGCTGATTAAATCGGTTCTTTTGAAAAAAGGCGGCGATTATGAGGCGAAAATCAGGGATTTAAAAATGCCTTTAATGCTAAAACCCGTGTCAGAGGGCTCAAGTATCGGGATGTACAAGGTGAATAACCTTGAAGAATTCAATAAATTTATCGAAAAATCCTTTGAATACAATCAGGATGTTATGGTCGAGGAATATCTCGAGGGAAAAAGCATGACTGTAGGCGTTCTTGAGGACGGCGGGAAGATTTTTGCGACCGAGATTCTTGAATTTCGTACAAAAACCGAGTGGTACGATTTTGAGGCAAAATATACGGCTGGTATGACAGAATTCATTATTCCTGCTGAAATTTCAGCTGAAATGACTGAAAAAATCAAAGAAATTGCCGTAAAAGCGTTCAAAACCTGCGGCTGCCGCGGTGTTAGCAGGGTTGATTTTTTGCTTGCTGACGGAATTCCGTATGTTCTTGAGGTCAATACCAGCCCGGGAATGACGGATTTGAGCGATTTACCGGCTCAATCAGCGGCGATGGGCATAAGTTATGATGAACTTGTGCAAATAATCCTCAATGGCGCAGGACTGAACAAATAGAGATAAAACGTGAAACCGAAAAAACCTGATTATGAGAATAATATAAATATTGAGCGCAGGGTTAAAATAAACCAGATGCAGCGTAACGTGAGAAGAAGCCAGATGGGCTTGAGAAGATTGCGCGCGTTGCTCAGGCTTTTGATGGTGGGGCTGCTGATTTTTGCTGCGTATAAGGTTTACAAACTTCCGCAGTGGTATCTTGAAAAAAATACATTCAGTTCCGCAAACAACGGTTCTTTGATGATTCTGGGCAATAATATCACGCCAAAATACAGAATTATCTCGATTTTGCGCCAGACTCCGGTGCCTCAGCGCCCGATTTATCTTTTTGATACCTCAAAAATCGAAAAAGATATCGAAACTCTTGAACCGGTGAAGAAAGTTTATATCAGGCGTTTCTGGTTCCCTGCAAGGCTCGATATAATTGTTGAAGAACGTACGCCGCTTATCACGATTTCGCCCGCGGAAAACGTTGCACCGATTGCGTTTTTTGCCGAGGGCGGAAAACTCATCGGCCGTGAATATCTTCCTCTGGACAAATCCTACAAAACCGTGCTAGTGCTCACTTACGGCACAAAAGGGGATGATTACAGGACGTGGGATGAAAATAAAATTAAAAAAATCCTGCTTCTGGCAAAAACGCTTGAGTATTACAGCGGCGAAGAGCTCAAATACCTGGATTTCAGAAATCCGAAAGATATTTACGCCCAGCTTCCGGACGTGAAAGTCCGCCTCGGCGAAATGAATTCGACAATCAACAACCGCGTTAAAAATATTGCCTCAATTCTGCCTCAAATCAAAACTCTCAATAAAAAAATAAAATACATTGATTTGCAGTGGGAAGAAACGCAATATATCAAGCTTGAGGAGTAATTCGGGGCTTTATTTCAGATATTTAAAAAGTTCCGCCCCGTCTTTGAGCTCTTGAACGATGTTTATTTTAAAAATGTTTTTCCCGAAATGTTTTTGTGAAAATTCTTTCACAAAATCAATGAATTCCTGCGCAAATTCGCCCTCAACAATCTCAAAATGAAAGGATTTTGTATTGATTTCAGCAATGCGCTGCGGGAGTTTTTCTTTTAAATTTATATTCAAAAGGCACTTTTCCCCGATACAGCGGGCTATTTTTTTGTTCAAAAAGCATAAAAAGCTGTTTTCTTTAGAATAGCCGAGCGGTAGCGACGAAGAAGCTGTGACAAGCTCCCTTTTGTTCATAGGTGCGAGCCCGTTTGCGACTCTGTCGTCTTTTCTGATATATTGTACAAGCCTGATATGCTCTGAAACTAATTCCGGACGTTGCGTTATTGCGGTTGGCTGTTTCATTGCAATTTCAATGAAATCTTTCAGTGTCAAACCTGTACTTTCAAGCAGCTGTGAGCTTTTTAAGATGTTTTCGCGTGCATGTTCTGTTGAAAAACAGAAAAGAAACGGAGATTTCATCATTGCTTTGAAGTAGGCTTCTGCGCTGAGCCCCTCTTTTTTAAACAGTTTCTCCATTTCTTGCGCTTTTTGACCGGGTTTTTCCGGACTTTGGAAAAACAATCTCGGAAATTTTATCGCGCTACTGACCGCTTTTTCCATTGTCATTCCGTATTTTGAATATAATTTTGCAAGACCGGCGATATTGCTGTTGATTGTTTCCGGTGCCTGATAATATTGGGGCTGGGAATAAAGGGCTTTCAAATATTTTTCTTTTGTAAGCCCGTATGGCTCAAGAGCCTTTATTACGCCTTCTACATTTTCAATTGTTTTTTGCGGCGGCTGAAAATAAAGCGCAGGGAAGTATTTGAAGCTGCCCGCGTAAGATTTTTTTGTAAAATACGGGCTTTTGAAGTAGTCTGCAAGTATTTGTGCATTTTCAGCAGCTTTTTGGGGCGGTATGGAGCCGTTTTTTACGTAAATGTTTAGAATTTCTTTTGTGCTGAGCTTTGCTTCGGGGAAATTTTTCTTAAATTCAGAAATAAACTCCTGTGCCTCTTTGGGCAGCATTCCGTTGTTGCTCTGGAGGTGCACAATTGCCCTGTCGAGGTAGTTTTTTGTCTGGGTCGGGGAAAGATTCAGCTCCCGCGCAGTTTTTGAGATTCTCGTGTTTTTATTATCTTCGCTGAAATGAAGAGAAAGGATTTTTATGTCTTTTTCGCTGTTTTTCGGGTTTTTAAGCAGGCTGGAAATCGTTTCTTTCCTTACAGCTTTTTCCTCTGAAGTAAAATCGAGCGCAATTTCACGGTCAAAGATTGTTTCGATTGCGTTTTCGCCCACGGTCAGCGTTGAATCACGAAAAATTGTTCTATCCATTGTTGACATTTCGGGCAAAACGCGTGAGGAGGGCGCGGGGGTTAAATTTTTGAAGAAATTTTTAAAAGTTTCCGCAGGATTTTCAGAGCTTTTGAGCGTTTCAAGCATTTCAAAAAATTTCAACATCAAATCCTGATACACATCCTTTTTGTCGTAAATTTTTGGGGAATATTTTTTTAGCAAACCGCGTATTTGTGTGTCAGAACGAGTAAATATGCGATTTTTTGCTGCTTCAACAAGCGACGGGTTTTCAGAATTTGAAATAGTTAAAACATCACTGTTTACGCTGGAAAAAAAGTCTTCACCGCGCGATATAGCCTTGAAAGAAGCATGTTTTTGATGATTTGATGTAAATGGGGAGGTCTGAATCAGCATATTTTAACAAAGCATGTGAAGAAAAAAATTTGCTATCTTTTATTAGAAAATTTAACAATATTATTATTTTAATGCTGATTTTGCGGCTTTCCAGAGCCTGTCGTATTCTTCAAAATCGTAATCTTCAAGCTTTTTCTGCGCAAGTTCTTCCATTTTGCGAAAACGCGCCATAAACTTTTTGTTTGCTTTTAAAAGTGCCTGTTCTGCGTCGATTTTGTGCCAGCGGGCGAGGTTCACTATGGCAAAAAGCATATCTCCGAGCTCTTCTTCGGCGTTTTCTTTGTCCTGTTTTTTTACTGCGTCTTTAAACTCCTCAATTTCAGAAAAAATACAATCCCAGAGCGAATCCTCGCTTGGCCATTCAAAACCGGCGGAAACCGCCTTTTTGCTGATTTTTTGCGCGCTCATCAGGGCCGATTGTGCACGCGAAATCCCGTCCATAAGCGATTTTCTGTGCTTTTTTTCTTCCTGTTTGAGCTTTTCCCAGTTTTGCAGAATTTCGGTTGTATTTTTTACGCGTACATCGCCGAAAACGTGCGGATGACGGTGAATGAGCTTGTCCGAAATGCCTTTTGCAACATCTTCAATGTCAAATTCACCCGCTTCTTTTGCAATTTGCGAATGCAAAACAACCTGCAAAAGTACATCGCCGAGTTCTTCTTTCAAATGCACGCAATCATTGTCATCAATCGCATCGACCGCTTCGTAGGCTTCTTCAAGCATGTTTTTTTTGAGGGTTGCATGGGTTTGTTCTCTGTCCCATGCGCAGCCGTTTTCGGAACGGAGAATTTCAATGATTTCTATTAATTTTGCAAGATTTTTATGATTTTTTTCTTCCATTATGAACCTGAAACGATAATGGTGAAATCGCTGTGAACGCAGTACATACGGACAGGGTCGTAAACGAACTGCGAGGAGCGGATTTCAGGGATACGTTTTTTCAACCAGCTTATAAATTCATTCGTAACAGCTGCATTGTGCCCGATAACCTGCGAATGCGGAAGATGTGCCCTGCCAATGCAGTTTACTTCGTAGCCGCTGGCTTTTAGCTCGTCTTTTATGCGCATTGCTTCGTCTTCTTTGTCAAAAGAGTACATAATGCCCGCAACAAGCTTTTTATCCGTAACATCCGGCTTGTCCCTGTAAATAAACCGGTCAATAACCTCCTGAGTTTTTTCCGGATCAAGAATCCAGTAGCTTATATAGCCTTTTTTTGAGGGTGCGCCGGGAAGCGTAGCAAATTGTACGTCGTTCATGTCGATATTACGGAGCATTGCCGCCATGTGTGACATTTCATAAAGTGACATGTCGGTTTTTACGTAAGTGGTGGCAAGATTAAGCACCTCGGGGATTTTGGGGATTACAGCAGGTGACTGGAGTTTTTCCAGAAGCGCTTTTAAAAACCACTGCTGGCGCGAAGTGCGTCCGATATCGCCCAGACCGTCTTTTCTGTATCTCAAAAATCCCTCAACCTGCGCTCCGTTGAGCACATGGAGCCCTTTTGTAAGATTTATATGCAAATTTCCTGCGTTGTCGTTGTAGAACATATTTTTTTCAATATAAACAGGCACCCCGCCGAGCGCGTCAACAAGTTTTTTAACCCCGTCATTGTTGATTACAACGTATTTGTTGACTTTGATTCCGAGAGTGTCTTCAATTGTCTTTTTTGTCATTTCAACACCGCCCAGTGCGTGTGCTGCGTTGATTTTTTGCACTCCGTGGTCGCCAGGGAGGTAAACTTTACTGTCGCGGGGAACAGAAATTGCGTTCACGGAATGGGTGCGTGCGTCAATGTTTATCAAAAGAATCGTGTCCGAACGGGTTCCTTTGAATTTGTCCGCGTTTTCTCCGTTTGAGTCAACACCGAGAATCATTATTGTCTGGCGTCCGTTGAAAACAGGGACATTGAAGCCTTTTTGCGCTTTGGGGTCAAGTTTTGCAAAGATTTTTGCGAGGGTTTCTTTGTTAAAATCAACATCATCGCCGATTGCTGCTATATAGCCAAAAGCCGCTGCCACAGCTACTACCACAACGATAAAAAAGCCAAAAAACAGCTTTTTGAACCCCTGACCTGCTCTGGTTTCCTTGTTATAGTTTAAAAAAACGTTATATTGCTCGTCTTTATCTTTTAATTCATTCATTTTTACTGCCTCGGAGTGTAAAATCCATAATTACATTCAAGTTATTTAATATTTTACTCCAAAAAAATTTATTACAAAATAATTTTATACGCAGATTGGAGGAAATTGTTAAGGATTTGTTCAAATAAAAAAGGACACCCGAAAGCGTCCTTTTTTACTGCTGTAAAAGCTGAAATTAAGGTTTGATTCTGTCCATAAGGCGCGGGAACGGGATGGTTTCGCGAACATGCGGCACGCCGCAAATCCAGCTGACCGTACGTTCGATTCCGAGCCCGAAACCTGCGTGTTTTACGCTTCCGTATTTTCTCAAATCAAGATACCAGTCGAAAACTTCCGGATTCAGACCCTGTTCTTTGATTTTTTCAAGAATTTTGTTCAAATCTTCTTCACGCTGGCCGCCGCCGATGATTTCTCCGTAGCCCTCGGGCGCAATCATATCAACGCAGGCAGCTTTGTCGCCCTCTTGTTTCATATAAAAAGCTTTGACCTTCATCGGGTAGTGGTGAATCATAACGGGCTTGTCAAATTCTTCGGAAATGAGCGTTTCTTCGTCGCCGCCGAAATCTTCGCCCCACGGAGTATCGTTGCCTTTTTTGTGGAGGATTTCGATTGCCTCATCGTAAGAAATTCTCGGGAACGGACGTTTAACTTTTTCGAGTTTTGAAATATCTCTGCCCAAAAATTCCAAATCAGCCCTGTTGTGCTCAAGAACCTGCTGAACAATGTATTCAACGAACTCTTCAGCTAAATCCATATCCTCGTAAATATCAATAAACGCAACTTCCGGCTCAACCATCCAGAATTCGGTCAAATGGCGGCGGGTTTTGGATTTTTCTGCCCTAAATGTCGGCCCGAAGCAATAAACCTTGCCCATTGCCATAGCCGCAGCTTCCATGTAAAGCTGGCCTGACTGCGTGAGGTAGGCTTTGTCGTCAAAATAATCGACTTCAAACAGGTTTGTTGTTCCTTCGCAGGCGTTGGGGGTGAAAATCGGTGCGTCAACAAGCGTAAAATCTTTATTGTCAAAGAAATCACGAACCGATTTAATAATTCTGTGGCGAATACGCAAAATAGCGTTCTGGCGCAAAGAACGGAGCCACAAATGACGGTGTTCCATCAAAAAGTGGGTTCCGTGCTCTTTTGGCGTAATCGGATAATCAACTGAGGGCGAAAGAACTTTCACATCGGTTGCGTCGATTTCGTAGCCGATTTTTGAGCGGTCATGTTTTTTAACCGTACCTTTTACTTCGACTGAAGATTCCTGTGTAATCTTGTCAGCAGCCTCAAAAACCTCATCAGAAACATTTCCTTTAAAAACAACAGCCTGAATTTCGCCCGTACCGTCGCGAAGCTGGAGAAAATGGAGTTTTCCGCTTGAGCGTTTGTTGTACATCCATCCTTGCAGGGTGATTTCCTGCCCGTCGTATTTTGCAATGTCTTTGATGTAGATTTTCATAATACTTCCTCTTTCAAATAAATCTAATCTCGTTTTTCGCCTGATTGTGCGCCTGCCGGCTTGTGGTTTTGCGGCGTTGTTCAATTCGTCCGCACTTTTTATTATATAATTTAATTTTTAAATTACAATTTCAGCCACATTGCGCTGTATGGATTGAGTCTGGTGGTCAAATCTTTGTTTTCGACTTTAACTTTTATCATTTTATCTGTCAAAAGGTCTTTCATATAGAGGTCTTTGGGCTTTTTGCCAAAATCGTCATTTGTGAATGTAACAACCGCTTTCAGGCGTTTTTGCGAAAGGTTATTTATTACAACGACCCTTTCTTTCTCGGTTTCTCTTACATAAGCGAAAATTTCAGGAGAATCCGTCTTAACTCTGACAAATTTTCCTCTGGACATTACGAGATATTGCTTGCGAACCTTGATAAGTTTCTTAACTTTTTCGTAAACGATGTTGTTAAAAGTTCCTTTTTTGTGAATTGCGTCATAAAAAACATGTTTTTCAATCGGCCCGCGGTTTATGTCACGGCTGTCAAAGTAGCTGAGCATTTTGGGTTTGTTTTTTTCTTGTTTTTGACGATTTTTTCTGATTTCGGCGCTTTTCTTTGCGTTGGCAAAGTTGTTCTGGATTCCGATTTCGTCACCGTAATAAATAATCGGAATCCCCGGAAGCGACATTAAAATAGAAAATGCCATGCCGATTCTGTCAGGATTATTATCTAAGAAATTAGCCAATCTTCCGCTCACCCCGTAGCCTTTTCTAAAAGACGCGCCTTTGGGCGACAAATCTTCATAAAGCAGCTCTCTGGTTTTTTGATTTACCATTTCAAGCGTTAATTCATCATGCACCCTCAAAAATATTGCCCATGAAGCGGAATCAGGAATTGCCGGAGTGTCTTTGTATGCTTTCCAGAAGTACTGATTGTCCGCTGTGACCAGAGAAGCCCAGATTGCGGGCATGTACGGGAAATGGTAGGCTATTTGAACCTCGTCGGTTCTGGTAATTTCTTTTTCTTTGCCGTTAATTTCTTCTTTTATTGTTTGTTCGCTCCCAAAGTAGGGCAAAATGTTGTTCGGGGTCTGGCATGCTTCAGCCTGAATTACCGAACGCGGCGCAATCGCTTGCAAATAAAGGCTTATCAGCTTGATAATTTTGTGCGTTTTTGGCAGATTTTCTGCATTTGTGCCGGATTCCTTGATTAAATAAGGAATTGCGTCCATTCTGAAAATATCCACCCCTAAATTTGCCCACATTGAAACTGTTTCAAGGTTGTAATAAAGAACCTCGGGATTTTCCCAGTTCAAATCAAGCTGGAACGGATAAAAAGTGTGATAAAGGTAATAATCTTTTCCGTTAATCGTCACCTTACGGTAATGGGAATCCGTAATTTCAGGGAAAATCAGCCTGCGTTTTGAAATTTTTCCGTCATCTTCTTTGTATTCAACGACCATCCCGAGTTTTTCGTCTTTGTAGCGTTTAAATTCGGGGATTTTTTCTCTTACTACAAAATTATTGAGCTTGCTCACATCGCCTTTTAGAGCGTCTTGAAACCATTGATTTTCGTCGGAAAGATGGTTCAAAACGAGGTCTGCTTTGATTTTTAAGCCTTTTTCGCGTGCTGTTTTTACGAAAACCTTAAATTCCGGCATTCCTCCCAAATCCGCCCTTACATAGCGCGAATTCCTGACATCAAACCCCGAATCCGCCATCGGAGAATCAGCAAACGGAAGAATATAAATTGTCGTAACCCCCAAATCCTTTAAATAATCCAGCATTTCAGCGTCATCCGCAAAAGTATTGCATTTTGACGGGTCTTTCACGCCAAAATGGTCTGGATAAAACATGTAAATTATTTCTTCCTTGTACCAGTCGGAGGTTCTGGAAAAATCCTCGTCAGTCAGGTATTTTGGACGTTCGGATTTTGTTTTTTCGATGAGTTTATATACATTTGCATAAATTTCTTCGGTATTTTCCGAGCCGTAAATTTTTGAAATGCACGATTTCATCTCGTTTTCCAGTTTTTTAGAAACAAGACTTTTTTCTTCCTGTACTGCTGTTTGAGCGCATGCAGGCAGAATCATCCAGTTAAAAACAAGCACGATTGCGAGAAATGCGGATAATATTCTTTTCATGGTTCCTCCGGTTGTTGAGGTTGTATTAGTAAATTTTTATATAGTCTTGATTTCTTGTGTATCAATCGACTTACCTACGATAGGCGCGATTTTTTTCAAATCCGAGTACAAATCGCTGAACTGTTCGGGATAAAGTGATTGTGCACCGTCACAAAGAGCCGTATCAGGGTCATAATGAACCTCAATAATCAGCCCGTCGCAGCCTGCTGCCACCGCAGCCCTTGACATCGGGGCAACTTTGTCGCGAAGACCTGTTCCATGGCTCGGGTCGATGATAATCGGCAAATGGCTTAGCTTTTTGATTACGGGAATGGCCGAAAGGTCAAGGGTGTTTCTTGTTACACGCTCGAATGTTCTTATTCCGCGTTCACAGAGGATAACCTCCCTGTTTCCTCCCGACATAACGTACTCTGCGGCCATCAAAAGCTCTTCAAATGTTGCCGAAAGCCCTCTTTTAATCATTACGGGCTTGTTGACGTAGCCAAGTTCTTTTAAAAGGTTAAAATTCTGCATGTTTCTTGCGCCAACCTGCAAAATATCAACATAATCAAGAAACATCGGGATTTGTGAGATTTCCATCACCTCGGAAGTTACTGCCATGCCGTATTTGTCGGCAACTTCACGGATAATTTTCAAACCATCTTCGCCCATTCCCTGAAATGCGTACGGGGAGGTTCTGGGCTTGAAAGCGCCGCCGCGCAGAATTTTTACGCCTGTTTCTTTGAGTTTTGCTGCGGTTTCGTCCATTTCTTCATAGCTTTCGATTGTGCAAGGGCCTGCGATAACGCCTGTATGCTCACCGCCGAATTTTATGCCGTTTACGTCGATTACTGTGTCTTGAGGCTGGAAGATTCTGCTTACGAGTTTGTAGCTTGAGGTTATTTTAATAACCTCTTTTACCCCGTCGAGAAGCTCAATATCACGGGGGTCAACGACTTTTCCGCCTACGCAGCCGATTACGGTATGGAGCTCACCGGTAGAAACGTGAGCGTCGAAGCCTTTTTTCTTAATAAAAGTTATTACATTTTCGATTTGTTCTTCTGAAGCGCCGTGGCGCATAATTACGAGCATAGTGTTCCTTTCATTGCAAAGTTATTAATGTTACACCAATAATAAAACAAAAGTTTATCCCCGTCCAAAGGCAATTTTTTTTCTTTACCTGTTTTAACAAAACCATCATGGACAAAATTCAATCTCCCTCGTTCAAATCAAAAATAAATTTCATTCCTTATGGTCAATTCGACAGGCTTTACAAATTCAACCTGATAAAATTTGACCATTTTCACCCGAATGTGATAAATGCTGACAAATTCTGGAGCGCAAACATCAGAACCTGCACAGGCGGCGGAATTGTCGGAAAAAATGAAGCAGCGGGGTTCCATATTCTGGATGATTCGTTAAATTATCAAAATATAAAAGAGATTATCGGCAATATTTTAAATAATGTGGAAAAACCTGTTTCGGGAATCGTTTTCGGTGCAAAAGACAGTGAAAAATTCCCGCGTTCAATGCCGATATTCATGAAAATCAGAAATGCAATGAACAGGAATGTTCCGAATGTTTCGGTTTTTCAAGCAATAAAAGACTGCTGGGGGCAAGTTCACTTTGCCTACCTCGGAAAAGAAGACACCTGGTACATTTGCTGCGAAAAAATAGATTTGAATTCAAACCGCAATATCCAGCCGGTACGCGGAATCAAAAGTCTTATAAATTTCTTTTCAAAAATCTCAATTGCGCCGTCCGATAGGCTTTTTATCAAGGGAAAAGAGGTTCTTCCGAAAGATTGTCCGGAAATTTTTAAATAGTTTCATAATTCACGGTTGAATTCTGCTCGCGGACATAACACGTCCTAAAAATTTTGTGCTAAAATCGTTCTATGGTATCACATGTAATTACAGCTACTGTCCAGGGAATTGAGCCTTACAAAATCGACGTGGAAATTGACCTTGTCCAGTCGATTCCGGGCATTACCATTGTCGGACTTCCCGATACTGCCGTAAATGAGGCAAAAGAAAGGGTTCGTTCGGCTATTAAAAACGCAGGATTCCTTTTTCCCAATAAAAAAGTGGTCATAAACCTTGCTCCGGCGGATTTGAAAAAAGAGGGAACAAATTACGACCTGCCCATGGCGATGGGAATCCTTGCAGAGGACGGAATTTTGGACGGAGGGCTTTTGAAAGACACTGCGTTCATCGGGGAGCTTTCTCTGGATGGTTCTTTGCGGGCTGTGAACGGAATTTTGCCGATTGTTGCGGGTTTGAAAGATTTTGGCGTGAAAACGGTCATTGTGCCCGAAAAAAATGCAAAAGAAGCCGCGCTTATCCCCGATATTTGCGTTCTCAGCGCAAAAAGGCTTGAGGATGTTGTTAATCATTTTTCGCCTGACGAAAACTTCCGAAAACCGCTCGAGCGCTGCGAAGTTGACATAGAAGATTACCTCAATGAATACACAACAACCAATTATCCCTACGATTTCAAGGATATTAAGGGTCAGGCAAAAGCAAAAAAGGCGCTTGAGATTTCAGCAGCCGGCGGGCATAACCTTTTGATGACAGGGCCTCCGGGTTCCGGAAAAACGCTGCTTTCAAAGACTTTTGCGTCGATTTTGCCGCCTCTGGAGCTTGAGGAGGCGATTGAGCTGACAAAAATTTACAGCGTAAGTGGTATGCTTGAGCCGGAAAGCCCGCTTGTGAACAAAAGGCCGTTCCGTTCGGTTCACCATAGCGCTTCTGCGGTGGGGATTATCGGCGGAGGTTCGCACCCGAAACCCGGTGAAATCACGCTGGCGCACAGGGGGGTGCTTTTTCTGGATGAAATTGTGGAATTTCCGAGAAATGTGCTCGAAGTTCTGCGCCAGCCGCTTGAGGATGGCGAAGTCGTCATCACAAGGGCGCAGCAGCGGATAAAATTTCCTGCTGATTTCATTTTGCTTGCCGCAATGAACCCGTGCCCGTGCGGATATCTCGGCGATACGCAAAAACACTGCACCTGCTCGGAATTTCAGGTTCAGCGCTACCGCTCAAGGCTTTCCGGCCCGATGCTGGACAGAATTGATATTCAAATTGAGGTTCCGAGGCTGTCAGAGGCCGAACTTTTGAACAAAGATTTCAAATCCGAATCGTCGGAGCAGATTCGCTCAAGGGTTGTGAAAGCCAGAAAGCTTCAGGCTGCCCGATATAAGGGTTATCCGATATTTACAAACTCGGAATTGACGCCGGAATTGATAAAAAAATTCTGCAAACTTGATGAAAAAAGCGAAACCCTGCTGAAAACCGCAATCGCAAGGTTTAATTTGTCCGGCCGCGCCTATGACAGAATCGTCAAACTCGCACGAACCATTGCCGACCTTGAAAACTCCGAAAATATTGAAAGTTCTCACGTTGCGCAGGCGCTGCAGTACAGAAGTTTTATATCTTCGGCGCAATAATCCGTCTAATCACTTCCGGCAATGTAATTTTTGCGTTTTCGGGCGATATTGGCATTATGTTTAAGATGCTTATTGTACTTTTTTTAATGAAAATCTTCGGAATCAAAGCTGCGTCCGGTGCTTTTTTAATGTTTATTTGCCTTGTATAATCCCATTTACCAAAGACGGATGAGTATTTTGGGAATTTTTATATTATAATATTTTTGTCAAAGCTTTGGAAGCGGGAGTATGTAGATTGCAGCATATCAAACTGACAAAATTCATATTTATAGCGCTTGTTCTGGGAATAGTTACGGGATTTGTTTTTCCTGATTTTGCCGTGAAACTTGCGCCTGTTTCGACCATGTTTTTGAACATGGTTAAAATGATTATTGCCCCGCTTTTGTTCTCTACGCTTGTTATCGGGATTGCGGGTCATGGTGATATCAAGAGTCTCGGAAAAATCGGGTTCAAAACTATAATTTATTTTGAAGTAGTGACCACAATTGCACTGATAATCGGGCTTTTGATAGGGCATTTTGTCCAGCCCGGCACCGGCGTAAACACTGATTTTGCCGTTTCTTCGCAGTCAATGAACCTTGTGAACCAGATGGGGCATTCAAACCTCGCCCATCACTCGCTTTCTGCAATGATTGTTGATATTGTCCCCTCGAGCGTAATAAAATCCATGGCTGACGGGAATTTGCTCCAGATAGTTGTTTTCAGCTTGTTTTTTGCGCTGGCTGTTTGTGCTGTGGGCGAAAAGGCGCGTCCTGTGCTGAATCTGCTTAATTCTGTTTCTGAAATAATGTTTAAATTCACGGAATACGTAATGTGGTTTGCGCCTGTCGGTGTTTTTGCCGCTATTGCAAGCACAATCGGCAGCAGCGGGGTCAGCATTCTCAAGAATTATATCAAAGTAATCTGTTCTTTGTATTTTGCGCTTGCTGTTTTTGTGGTTTTTCTTGTGGTTCTGGTTTGTTCAATCGTAAAATTGCCTGTAAAAGGGCTAATTAAGGCAATAAAAGATCCTGCGCTTCTGGCATTTACGACAGCGAGCTCCGAAGCTGCACTGCCCAAGGCAATGGAGCAGATGGAGAAATTCGGGGTGCCCAAAAATATCGTCGGTTTTGTCATGCCGACGGGTTATACGTTCAATCTTGACGGAAGCACGATTTATCTGTCGCTTACAGCGCTCTTTGCAACCCAGATTTGCGGGATTTCGCTTACTCTGGAGCAGCAGATTATTATGATGTTTGCTTTGATGTTTACGAGCAAGGGTGTTGCCGGAGTTCCGAGGGTTTCTCTGGTTGTTCTTGCGGGAACATTGACAAGTTTCGGATATCCGCTTATCGGGGTTGCAATTCTTCTTGGAATTGACCAGATTCTTGATATGGGAAGAACCACTGTAAACCTTATCGGCAACTGTATTGCCACGATTTTTATTTCAAGATGGGAAAACGAATTTGATTATGAAAAAATGAACGAATTTGTGCTGGCTTCCGAGGAAGATTGAGGCGGCGGGGAAATGTAAAATGTTTGTAACAATACATCTGAATTAACCCCGTTGTTTAGCAAATTTTTTTCTGTTTTTCTTTATTATTAATAGTGTAATCTGTGAAGGGGAAAAGGCATGCAAATAAACGGGACTAACCCGATTTATGGAAAAAACAAGAACAAACCGTCGTTTTCGGGGCATACAATTGCAAGGGATGAGCGCGGAAATACAGTTTACAAATTCTATCTGCCGAATAATCCGCAAAATATTCAGGTAGAAACCGCTCTGCTTCAAAAACATGCGGACGGAAATTTTACATTTATCCCCGGCACTTCTGAAAAACACCCGCTCGCAAACGGAATTTACGAATACAAACCCGCAACGGATGTGCTGACTGCGGATAAGACTGTTGGTTATAGATTTATTATTGACGGAAAACATAAATATTTTGATTACGCAAAATGTATAAACGATGAAAAAGCCGGCAAATTTACCGTCGCAACTCCGCCTACCCGCTCGGGTCATACAATTCCCCGCCAGATGGGGCACCTTTTCCCTGATTCTTTGCTTGATTTTACAAACCTGAGCGAAGAAAAACGCAACCATTTCAACCATCTGGGCGGAACTTTGAACACAATCAACGACCATATTGACATTTTCAAAGATTTCGGCGTAAAAAGAATTCTCAGCACGCCTGTTTTCGGGCAGGATACTGTCAGCAGCCACGGATACTGGACTTCCAACGCTTATCAGATTACAAGCACGCTCGGAAATATTGATGATTTTAAAAATCTTCAGGTTAATCTCTTTAAAAACGGCATGGGCTGGGTCGCTGACGGTGCTTTCGTAAACGAAGGGCTCCACGGCGTTCACATAAAAGACGTCATGACCTGGAACTCAAAATCGCCGTTTTTTGACTGGTTTTCAACAAAAAATGTACAGGATTACGGATTGCAGTTCGGTATTCTTTCAAAACAGCCCGATACCCGCAAACACACTCACTACCGTCTTGTGAATGCAAGGCATAAAATCGTTTTTGAAAAGACTGCAAACGGAATGATTGAAAAAGAAGTCGTCCGCAACAAAGATTACAGAAGCACAAAGCCGACTTATGTCCAGATTTTTGACGATAGGCTGGCGACTTTGGGTCAGGTCAACTCAAGCAAAGTTTTTGATGTTTACGAAAACAAAAATGCTGATGACAAGTTTGAAATAAACAATTACAAAGACGCTGTTCAGCCGTATGCTTTCAGGGTTTCGCCTTTTGACGCAGAAAAGAATTACCTGAAATATGAAGAAGCAAAACATGCCGATAAAAAGGCTGAATTTAAAGATTATTTAACAGTTTGGACGAATTTTGAGTTTGTTCCCTCAAATAAAGACGGCGGCGTCGGAACATGGGTTGGAAACACTGATATTCCCAAAAAACGCTTCATGATTTCCGAAAAATCTATTGAAGGGCTGCCGGAAGAGAAAGTTGAACTTCTAAAAGCCGCTCCATGGCAGGTTCAGGACGATACAATCCAAATCGGTAAATTCTGGACGTCAGAAACAGCCAGAACCCTGCTTGATTACACCGCTTCACAGATTTATGACGAGCTGGAATCCGCAGGCGACTATAAAACAGCAATCAAAAACCTTATTAAGAATAATAAGCTCCCCAAAGCCGCAGAGGCCGCAATTGAGGGCGAAAATGGAAAAACCCCGCTTGATAATTTATTGAATGTAAAATCTAGCGGTGAACGTGATTATAATTTGAAAAAAGTACCCGTGCCGGAAAGCATTGCTGAAGGATTGATGGCGTTTCCTATGGACGCAATTGAATATTCCAATGATTTGACCTCGGTTCTTGCTTATCCGTGGCTGAAAAACTTTGCTGTGGATGAAAAAACCGTAGGAAAATCAAGATTTGAGCTCTACAAGATGGGCGATGAATTCTATTCAAAAATGCCCTCAAAATATAGAGAACTCTATCAGCAAACCGACAAATTCATTGCGGAAGAAATGACAAAAAAAGCTACTGAAATCTTCAAAGCCGCAGGAACCAGAGCCGGAATTGATATGGTGGATTCCCACGGAAATCTTACTGCCGACGGTCGGGAAGCTTATTCAATAGTCGCTGCTGATATTGCAAAATTCCTCTATGTTTCCGCGCTTACACCGCAGATAAACCCCGCGTACAAAGACGGCAGGCTTACTTATGATACTGACGAGCTGAAATCGGTTTATCTTGAAACACTTGACCTGCAGTATGCCCACAGCCCTGAAGAAGCCGCAAAAATGGTGCTGCACAGGCTCAAACGCGGCGTGAAAAAGCTGAATGAGAACAGACAGGCAGATTTTGAGAAATTCCTTGCTAAAAAACTTGAAAAATTCGATGCTGATACGGTTAATGCCGCAAGATTGGTTATTGAAAAAGCAGAAGCGGGCCTTGATTGGCGTATTGACGCAGCAAAAGATGTCGGCGACTGGGATGCTGTGGACGCAGGCAAGATGTCAGAGCGTGAATGTTACGACAAAACAGCCGGATTCTGGGAAAAATTCAATTCTGCTGTGCGCAAATTCAACCCGAATACCTTCACAATCGGCGAGCTTGTGCTTGATATGGAGCACAACAATCAGGATTTCGGCTTGAAAAATGCTTTTCAGGAAACTTTTAACAGCAGAACGGGATTTACAACAGAAACCGATTACAATTTCCTATATTCTTCGCCTATGGAGCTGTTTGGCGCAGATTTAACGGATTCGGGCGGATTGAACCATCATGACAACATTGACCAGAAAACCCGTGACATAATCAACGGCGCAACAGCAAACCGCCTCTATGACAACGTCAATTTTGCCCATGTTTTCTCCGGAAACCATGATAAACCGAGAATTTTGCATTTGCTCGGCTTGAATCTTGCTATTTTTAAAGATGATAAGGCAAAAGCAATGGAGGATTTGTTCCACCGTGCGCTTGAAAACAACATGGTCAAAGATGAAATTAACAAACAGTACGGCGAGTACAAAGAAACTCTCCGTCGTGCGGTTCATGACCTGTCAGAGGGCAAATATACCCACATATCGTCAATAAAACACAATGATTCTGAGAATTTTGGCACAAGACCATACCGCCAGAATATTGACGATGTATTTTTGCAGGCAGCCTATATGGATGACAAATTTAAGAACAATATTTATTCCGACAAAGGAAAAATTGACTATCTCAGGGCGCTTTTGCTCAAGGGAATGCTTTTTGACCCTATGAGAAAAGCAGAATCCATGCTTTTCTATCAGGTCGGTATGCCCGGCAGCCCGACTGTTTATATGGGCGATGAAATCGGTGAAACAGGCTGGGAAACACCATGCAAAAACGAATTCCAGAACAACAGAAACCGTCTTCATTATGAAGTTTTGGACGATGACAGGTATAAATTTATTCAAGAATACAGAACAAACCTCAAAAACATAATGAATATCAGAAACCAGAAAGCGGCTACCCCCCTTGTCAACGGCGCTTCAATACCTTTGCAGGGCATTGCGCTTAAAGAGGGTGGAAATGCAGCAGTGGTCTATCGTTATAACGACAAATCCGACGCAATCTGCGTATTCCACAACCGCGGGTATGGAAAGTTACCTCATGAACGCGGTCTGGATTCATCTGTAGATGAAATCAGCCTTGAGCAGAGCGGAGAATTCGGGCTTCCGAACGCTCTTGCAGCCGGAACAATCTATTATGACGCACTTTGCCCCTCAAATAAATATGAAGTCAAAGTCGAAAACAATGTTGCTAAACTCTACAACACCGGCGGCGGCCCGATTCAGCTCGGAAACAAAGGCATTATCCTTTTGAGGGAAAAAGGCTTTAACGGCGAAGATTATTTTGAAGAAAAGCAGGAAAAGGACAAAAAAATCAGGTCAGTTTCTTTCCACGGCAGAAAAGCCAACCCTTACGTTGCACTCGCAAACTTGAAATATAATATCCGCTAATCCCGGTTAATTAGCTATAAAATATCAACCGGATCAACATCCACAATCATTTTTATGTCGTTCGGAAGCTTGATTTTCGATAAAAATGACGTAACAAACCCGTGTCCGCGTTCATTGAGCTTGTTTTTTATCAAAATCTGAAAACGGTAGTTTTCTTGCAATCTTTCTATCACGCATGGCACAGAACCCAGCACGGCAAGCGGTTCTGCGATGTTCAGCTTATCGACAACTTCGCGCAGCCTCATCGCAATCTCCATTGCACTTTTTTCCGCACGGAACTGATTTTTTGAAGAAATAACTATGCGGATAATCCTGCTGAAAGGCGGATAATCAAAGTTTTCGCGTGCTTCGATTTCGGATTTGTAAAAACTCAAATAATCCTGCTCTTTTGCGTTTTCAAGAGCGAAAAAATCGGGGTTGTAGGTTTGAAAATAAACCGTTCCGGGGTTGTTTCCGCGCCCTGCGCGCCCTGCAACCTGCGTCAAAAGCTGAAATCCCCGCTCACAGGAGCGAAAATCAGGCAGATTGAACCCGTTGTCCGCGTTTATTACGCCCACAAGCGTCACATTCGGGTTGTCCAGCCCTTTTGCAATCATCTGTGTGCCGATAAGAATGTCGATTTTGCCCTTTGAAAAGTCCTCGAGGATTTCAATATGTCGGTTTTTCCTGTTTAACGAATCGCTGTCGAGCCGCTCTATCCTGCAATCGGGGAAAAGTTTTTGCGCAATCAACTCGACCCTTTGAACGCCGGTTCCGCTGTTTCGCAGGGCATCTGAGCCGCATTTCGGGCATGATGTGAGGATTCCGGTTTCGTAATTGCAATAGTGGCACTTCATTGTCTGGGTTTCGGAGTGAAAAATCAAAGGAATCGCGCATTTCGGGCATTCGATAACCTCCCCGCACGACATGCACTGCGTATAAGTCGAAAATCCGCGCCGATTCATCAAAATAATCGACTGTTTTCCGTCGCGCAGGTTTTCTTCAATCGCATTAACCAGCGCGCGCGAAAAAATCCCGTGATTAGCCCGAAAATGCTCCTCTCGCATGTCCACAACCTTGACTTTTGCCATCGGATAATCGTTGTAGCGCTTTTTCATCTCAAGAAGATTGCCCGAATTCAGCGCATAGTAATAAGAATTTACGTCAGGCGTGGCGCTGCCGAGCAAAAGCGGGCAGTTGTGCAGCTCCGCAAGCTTTTGCGCAACCTTTTTCGCGTCATAACGGGGCGAGGGGGTGGATTGTTTGTAGGCGCTTTCGTGTTCTTCGTCAATTATTATCAATCCGATATTTTTCAACGGTGCAAATACCGCAGAGCGCGCTCCTGCAAGGATTTTGATTTCATTGTTGTTGATTTTTTGCCAAACATCGTATTTTTCGCCCTCGGAAATGCTTGAATGCCAGATAGCTGTTTTTTCAATCCCGAAACGCCTTGCCAGCCTTTTTGTCAACTGCGACGCAAGCGCGATTTCCGGCGCAAGAAAGAGTACATTTTGCCCTTTTTCGAGCACTTTTTTTATTGCGTTAAAATAAACCTCGGTTTTCCCTGACGAAGTTACGCCATGAATCAGTATTTGCCCGCTTTTTCCGAGTCTTTTTTCAATTTCTGCACAAACGGATTTTTGTTCATCCGTCAAATCGGGAAACGGCTCCAAATCCTCTTCTTTAAAGATTTCCAGCGGGTTTCTGAACACAGCTTCCTCGCTAATCTCAAGGCAACCGGCTTTTTCGAGCTTATTTATTGTGGCGCGGGTGGTTTTTGCTTCTTTTTCAAAGTCAATCAGCCTCATTTTGCCCGAAGTTTCGAGTTTTTCAAGGATTTCCTTTTGCCTTTTTGTTGCGTTTTCGCGGTTTTTGAATTCTACGTATTTATCGCTCTGGCCGTGCATTTGGAGGAATTTCAGGGGGATTGCGCACTCAAGAACCGACTGTAGCGAACAAAAATAGTAATTCGCCACCCATTCTAAGAATTTAAGGTATTCAAGGTCAAAAAGCGCCCTTGTGTCGAGGATTTCGGCGATTTTTTTTGCCTTAATATCTTCGGGCAGGTAATCTGAAAACCCCACAACAAAGGCATTTATCAGCCCCATGCGCCCGAACGGCACTTTTACGGCCTGTCCGATTTTTATTTCGGTTTTCAGCCCGTCAGGAATCAAATAGCTGAAGGTTTTCACCCCGAGCCCGCCGATACAGGTAAGAACGAGGGCATATTTTTTCAACATGCCCTCATTTTGATTTTTCGTATTCGAGTGCTTTGCGCTCAAGTTTTACGCCTCTTCTTCAACCGTCATAAGCTCTTTCATCGCTTCTTCAACAGCGTCTTTCAAGAGTTCAAGGTTATCGGGAGAAACTGTAACGCCTTTTTTGGTCGGCAGCCAGTTCATGCCGTCGTCAGTTGTGTAAAAAATTCTCAAATCAAGGTAGCATTTGCCTTTGTATTCATTGATTGCGATTTGAAGCTGTTCTGTTGCGCTTCTGGGGATTGTTGCGATAATTTTAGGTTCCGTAGCCATTTTTTCCTCATCTCTCCGTTTTTTATTTACAGAATTATTTTAGCACAAACTCCAACAATTGTGCATACTCCCTCCCCGGCTCGGGGAGGGGTGGGGTGGGGATTTGCATGGTTTTTTTTGACTTTCTGCTATATCTGGTGCTGTTCATTTTCTTTCTCTTTTATTGCGACGAAAAGAGAAAGAAAACGAACCAAAAGAAAGAGAAACTCGCAATTGAAAAACACTGTAAAATTTTAGCGTGAAATTTGCATCCACTCCGCTACGCTCCGGTCTGTCAAATTTCGCACTAAAATTCAACAGTGTTTAATTATTTACTACGGCAAAGCCTCCACTATTCACGCCGGAAGATATTTTACTCATATTCTGCTATTAAGCTAAGCACCTGTTTTTTTGCTGTATTCAAATATCTATCTGAAAGCAATGAAAGCGTAGTAATTTCTAGATTACTAAAATCGTCTTCACCAAGCAGGATTTTATTGAGAATAGAATGCACATGATAGCTTCTGTACAAATTTTCGTATAATATTTTTAACTTTTTCTCTTTTAGCTCTTGTTTACTCATTGAAAATACCTATTTCTTGTTTTTGTGTAATATAAACCAAAGTAATCCAATATTTTAATTTGCACAACCTGATAAAAATACGTAGAATTCCACGTATTTTCAATATAATCCCATATCTCCCAAAGTAAAACGCCTTTTATATTCATTTTTCGACGCCTATGAGCGAAGCGAATCGAGCTAGAAAAATGAATATAAAAGGCGTTTTACGCAACAGCAATAATTAACTAAAACTTCACCTCCGGCACCGCCTTTTCAGCCTCACTCACTTCAAAGTACTCACGCGCCTTGATTCCTGAAATCATAGCGACAATATTCGTCGGGAATGTGCGGATTCTGGCGTTCAGCGCTTTTACACTTTCATTATAATCGCGTCTTGCCACCGCAATCCTGTTTTCTGTGCCCGCAAGCTCATCCTGCAGCCCGATAAACTGCTTGTCAGCCTTGAGCTCCGGATATCTTTCGACAATCATAAGCAATCTTGAAAGCGCTCCGTTAAGCTCCGAGGTGCTTTTTGCAACTGCGTTCACATCCTGCGAATTCATTGCACCGGAAAGCTTTGAGCGTGCGTCAGCAATGTTTGTGAAAACCGTGCTTTCGTGTTTTGCGTAGCCTTTTACGGTTTCAACAAGGTTCGGAATCAAATCATTACGCCTTTTCAGCTGATTTTCAACCTGTGCCCAGTTTGACGTGACCGACTCGTCCATAACCTGCAAATTGTTAAAAGTTCCGATAAACGCGCTGAAAACCATCAAAACTAAGATAACAACCAGCCCCAGAACTATCCAAAGTGTATTGTTTTTCATTTTTTAACCCTTTCTCTATAATTTATCCGTATATTTTAATAATCTGTCCGCTTCGTCAATGAATTTTTGCGCTGTTTTGTCAATATCTGCAAGCTTTTTCCGGCCCTCTTTAAACAAAATCAGCTCCTCAAAAAATTCACTGTTGACCGCCCCGCACTCGCCCGCAGCCCGCACGGTTTCATAAGGAGTTTCGCCAGCAGGAAGGTTTTTTAGCCTCAAAACAGCTTTCAAAACCGCCATTGCAGTCGCAAGCGACGCCAAAATCAGCCGCTCAAGCCTCTTTTTGTTCGGTGCAAACAATAAATACTCTTTTCTGAAGCGCATAAGCATATTTTTCGCCTCACGCTCGCACTGGAGCCGCAAATCGTCATATTTTACATCAATTACGCTAATTATGTCAGTTCCGTACAAAATATGGTGATTTTCCTTGATATCAGCGTATTCCATCGGGTAAACATCCGCCGAAGAAAACCATTCTGATGTGCTCATAAAAACCGGTACCGGATTTTTGCGTGTCCATTTGTAAACCGCTTTTGTGCAGGATTTCAGGTCTTCTGCTTTTAAATCCTGCACAATAATCATCAAATCTGCGCCCTCTTTCAGGTCATAGGCGGGGATTCCGGTTTTTGAGCCGTAAACAAAAATCGTTTCCAGCTTGTCTTTCAAAATATCTTTTAATTCTTCAATAAATTTGTTTACATTCATTTTTTACCATCCTCTCGAGGCGCCGCCGCCTCCAAAACCGCCTCCGCCGCCGAATCCTCCGAAACTTCCGCCGCCAAAACCCCCGCCGGAACCGCCAAAACCGCCACCCACAGGCACGATAAAAATATTCATGCGCCATAGAAAATAAAGTATTGCCAGCGCAAGAAAAAATGACGATAAATCAAAGTCAGAACCTGCCGGAGGCGGGATTTTTGTTGATTTGTCAAGGGTTACGCCGTTTGCAGCAGCAATATCTTCCGCCAGAACGTACGTTCCGCGCACGATTCCGCTTTCATAATCACCATTTTTGAAGTAAGGGAGCATTTCTTCGTCAATTATTCTGCCGGCTTTTGCGTCGTTGATTATGCCCTCGAGCCCGTAACCGACTTCGATTCGGACTTTTCGGTCATTCGGCGCAACGAGCACAACCGCACCCTCGTTTTTGTCCTTTGAACCCACCTTGAAGTCGCGCCCTATCTGTATTGCGACGCTTTCCACGGGTCTTCCGTCAAGCGATTTGACCGTTGCTACCGCTATATCTGCACCGGTTTTGGTTTGCAGGTCGTACAAAAAGCCGTTTATTGCGCTTTTTGCTTTTGGCGTTAAAATTCCCGCATTGTCGCAGATAAAACCGTCAAATTTATACCCCGTATCGGCAAAAACCGTAAGAATACAGCTAAAAAAGACAATTATGAGCAGTAGAAATTTTTTACACATGACCTGTAAATTTTAGCTTTTTTTATGATTTTTTGCAACATTCTAAGGGGCTAATCGCAATATGAAGCGCTAACCGTCAAAAATTCCCCGTCCTGAGCGGTGATTGCCCACCTGAGCGGGTCAATTCCCATCTCTTTTAGCCGGTTTTCGACGTATTCTGACGAAATTTTTTCCGGTTTTTTCAGTTTTACGTCCTTGCTTAGTATCGCCATTATTCCACCGTTACTGATTTTGCAAGGTTTCTGGGCTGGTCAACGTCTTTTCCCAGAAATTCCGCAATGTAATAAGCCAAAAGCTGCAACGGAACCGACGCAAGCACCGGTGAAAGGTACTCATCGACCGTCGGAACTTTAAGCACATACTCAAAAAGCCCGTCCAGCGAAACATCTTCCACGGAGGTAAGGGCGATGAGCCTTGCATTTCTGGCTTTTGCCTCTTCTGCGTTGGAAAGTACCTTGTCATAAACCACTCCGGGCATTAAAATCGCCAGAACCGGCATTGTTTCGTCCAGCATGGCAATCGGGCCGTGTTTCAGTTCGCCTGCGGGGTAGCCGGTTGCGTTGATGTAGCTGATTTCCTTGAGTTTTAAGGCTCCCTCAAGCGCAGTTGCAAAATTTATGCCGCGTGCAATGTAAATAAAGTTTCTGAAAGACGAAAAAGCCTTTGCGCACGCCATAACGTTCTCTTTGTGCGAAAGAACCGTTTCAACTTTCTGCGGAAGCTCAAGAAGCTCCTGTTTCAGGTTATTCAGATGAATCGGGTCGAAAGATTTTTTCGTTTCCGCAACAAAAATCGCAAAAAGATAAAGCGCGATGAGCTGTGCGTTGAAAGATTTTGTAGCTGCAACGCTGACTTCAATTCCTGCGTTTACGGGGATAAGACTGTCCGCTTCACGCGCCATAATTGAATCAGGGCGGTTTGTGATGATTAAAATGTGAGAACCGACGGCTTTTGCCTGACGGATTGCCGTAATTGTGTCAGAAGTTTCGCCTGACTGCGAAATTCCTATTACAAGCGTGTTTGCGTCGGTAACGGTTTTTCTGTAAATGTATTCGCTTGAGCATTCCACGTCAACAGGGATGTTTGTGAATGCTTCGATGACGTATTTTGCAATCATTGCAGCATGGAGCGAGGTTCCGCAGGCAATAATTTCAATTCTTTTCAGATTTTTAATCTGTTCGGCGGTGAGTTTTACTTCGTCCAGCGTGATGGGCGAATCTACGCCATGCAGCTTGCCTGTGAGGGCATTTCTGATTACGTCGGGCTGCTCGTGGATTTCTTTGAGCATAAAATGCTTGTATCCTGCTTTGCTTATTGCAATAGGCTCCCACGGGAGGATTTCTTCTTTTTTTACCACCTGTTTTCCGTCAATATCCGTAATCAGAACCGTATCGGGCGTCAAAACCGCCACTTCATCGTCATCAAGGTAAATTACGCGTTTAGTGTATTCAATAATTGCCGGACAATCGCTTGCAAGGTAGTTTTCCGCCTCGCCCAGCGCAACAATCAGGGGCGCATTTTTTCTTGTGCCGACGAGAACATTCGGTTCGTCCTGATGCATTACGCAGAGTGCATATGCGCCTTTAATTTGTTTTACTGCGGCTCTTACGGCTTTAGGCAATGAGTGAACTTTGCCGTATTCGTGCGCGATTAGGTGCGCGACGACCTCTGTATCGGTTTCGGATTTGAAAATGCAGCCGCGTTTTTCGAGTTCTTCTTTCAGTTCTTTGAAATTTTCGATAATTCCGTTGTGAACAATCACGAGTTTTCCGCAATTGCAGGTGTGCGGGTGCGCGTTTATTGTGTTAGGCACGCCGTGGGTTGCCCAGCGGATGTGACCGATTCCCATTGTTGTATTTTGGAGGGGATTTTGCTCCATTATTGCTTTGAGGTTCTGGAGTTTGCCCTGTGCTTTGAAAACTTTGATTTTTCCGTCCGAATTCACAGCCAGTCCCGCAGAGTCGTAACCTCTGTATTCAAGCTTGCTCAAGCCGTCCAACAAAATCTTAACTACCGGCTTTGAGCCCACATATCCTACAATTCCGCACATATAATATTTCCTCTGATTAGCTATATAAAATATAATAATGAGTATTTTACTTTAAAAAACCTTTTTTGGGTAGGTGAAGAAATTAATTTTATATTAAGATTTAAAATTTGATTTTTATTATAACGAATTGTAAATATTGCCGTCATTTTTCTAAAGTTTTTCCAAAATCATGCCGATAACTAAAATGTGAATCGAAAGTGTGATTCAATAGTCAACTAATAGGAGGTCACTTCGTGATAGCAAAAAACAGGTATTATGGCATTGATTATGAAGAAGGGCTGGAGGAGTTGCAAAACGAACTCGCCGAATTCAAAATGATGTTCAACGAAAAAAACTGTTTCAAAATGAAAAAAAAGGAGAAAAAATTTAGAAATAAACCCGTTTACGAATAGAATTTTATAAAAAAACTGAATAGAAAAAGCAGGGCGGCTCTTGATGGGCCGCTTTTTGTATGGGTTTTGAGGGAACGCTCCCCACCCCGGCCCTCCCCGAGTTGGGGAGGGAGTTTTTTGGAGGGTAAGTCGGGGGAACTATATCAACAGGCTTTTTGATGTGGTATAATCATCTCAAAATTATTATTCAGCGGGGGTTTTTTAAATGATTATAAAACAGGCATTTAAGGTAACAAAAGATAATATAATTCTGGCGCAGCCGCTGGTTTTGTACCTTGTTGTTGTCAGTCTGACCTCCGCAGGGCTCTCGAGAGTGCCGGCTTCACCGGTTTTCTGGGTGTTTTTCGGCGCAAATATCCTTTTGTCTACGGCATTTTTTGCCGGCTGGTTTTATATGTGCGCAAAAACCGTGGAACATGAAAAAACCGAATACAAATCCCCCGAAGAAAAAAGCATTGCGTCGGTAAAACTGATAAAAAACTTTTTTCCGGGCGTTGGCGAATACTTTTTGTCCGTTACATCGGCGATTTTGCTTTATACGGGCATTTTTGCGATAATTCTTTACCTCGCTTTCAAGGCCGGCACGCATTTTATCCCGAATCCTTATATAAATTTTGCAAAAATAATGGCAGCCCAGACACCCGCACAAATGCAGGATTATATAATGACCCTGACGCCCGTTCAGATAAAGCTTTTGAACCTGTGGTTTATGTATATGGGCGGTGTTTCCTTTGTTTACACGTTTTTGACGATGTTCTGGTTCCCTGCGCTGATTTTTGACACAAAAAATCCGTTTTCAGCGTTCTGGAAAAACCTGAAGTTCATCTTCAAAAACTTTTTCGGCGCGCTGGGAATCGTCGCTTACCTGTATTTTATGAATTTTATCGTTTCCGCAATCAATGCTGTTTCCGGCGTGAATATTGTGCTTTCGATTATCTCGCTCGTGGTCACATTTTACTTCATGACATATTGCATTGTTTTGATATTCTTGTATTATGGCGAAAAAAGATAAAGTAATTGCAATAGCAGGCCCGACAGCTTCGGGGAAAAGCGCTCTGGCGGTTTGGGCGGCGCAAAAGCTCGGCGGAGAGATAATTTCGGCCGATTCAAGGCAAATTTACAAGGAATTTGACATCGCGTCTGCAAAACCCTCCGAAAGCGAAAAATGCGGGGTTGCGCACTATATGATTGATGTTGTGAGCCCTGATGAGGAGTTCAGCGTGGCTGATTTTACGCGCATGTCGAATGATATTATCAAAAAAATCACCGCAAAAGGGAAAATCCCCATCGTGGCGGGCGGTACGGGGCTTTATTTTCGGGCACTTTTGCAGGATTTTGATATCCCCGAGGTTCCGGCGAATAAAAAATTGCGCGACGAATTGAATCAGCTTGCCAAAAATGAGGGCGCAGCGGCTGTTTACAGGATTTTAGAACAGCTTGACCCCGAACTTGCAAAAAAAATCCATCCGAACAACACAGTAAAAATTATCCGCGCAATTGAGGTCGCAAAAGCCCTGAATATCCCCATGTCACAGGCGCAGGGCAAAAAAGAAGCGCCTTATGACGTTCTATGGCTCGGCTTGAACGCGAAAAACCGCGATTTTCTTTATGAAAAAATAAACATGCGGGTTGAAAAAATGATAGAAAAAGGGCTGTGGGAAGAGGCATGCAGACTTTTTGAAAAATACGGAAAAACCGGCCTGCTTATGGGTACAATCGGCTATCAGGAGCTTTATTCGTGCATTTTCGAGGGGGCAGAACGGGCGGAAGCCATTGAAAAAATAAAACAAAACACCCGCCGCTACGCAAAACGCCAGTTGACCTGGTTTCGGGCGAATCAGGAGATGAATTGGATTGAGATTGAGGGCGATGTGATTGCGCAGGCCGAAAAAATACTCGAAAATCACGGATTTTAATCACAATCCCCTTTTTTACATACCCAGCAGATTCAACCCGTTGAAAATGGCTTTTACGTTGGCTTTTATGGTGCTTTCGTCCTTTGCCCTTGATATGACAATGTTTCCGTTTTTGTCTTCAAAATGAATAACCGTCATCGCAACCGCGCCCGAGCCGAATAGTTCGCCGTCTATCGCGGATTGTTTGTAATTTACGAGTTTTTGGGCAAAACCGGCTTGCCTCAAGGCATCCAAACAAGCGTCAACAGGCCCGTTTCCTTTGCCGTCAAGCTCAAAATAGTCCTCTTTGTGGAAAAATTTCAGATTGAATACGTTTTCAGCAAGCTTTTCAAAGCTTACAAGCCTGAAATCGCCTCTGACATTGTAAATTTTGTCAAAATAAATCTCCAGAATGTTGCGAACCGGCAGTTCTCCGACTTTTTCCGCAGCTTCTTTAACAAACGGCGTAATTCGCACGGCTTCTTGCACGGTAACGGGATAACCGGCGTCTTTTATAATCTCGAAAATCGCTGTTTTGCCCGACTGGCTTGTGAATCCGATTTTTTCGTCGTCTTTTCTGCCGATGAGCGACGGATGAATCGCGCGATATGCACCTTTTTCCATATCTTTGGTTTTGATTGCGCCATCCTGATGGATTCCGCTTCTGTGGGCAAGCGCCTGCGGCCCAATCAGGGGGGCTAGTTCAGGAATTTTCACATGTGACATTTCCGAAACAACCAGCGCCAGTTCGTAAATTTCGTCGAGCTTCAAAGGTACATTTACGCCGCAATTGTGCAGTGCAACGGCGACTTCGTACATATTTGTGTTCCCTGCGCGCTCCCCGAGCCCGTTCAATGAGCATTCAAGCTGCGTTGCGCCTGAAAAATAGCTTTCCACGGTTGACGCGGTTGCCATTCCGAGGTCGTTGTGGCAGTGAACCGAGATAATAATGTCTTTGGGCAGTGCGTCATAAACTTTTTCGACGAGCGTAACGAAATTTTTCACTCTTTCGCGCTCAACTGTGTTTGGAAGATTAATCACGTGCGCACCGGCCTTTACAACATCTTTGAGCGTTTCAATTACGTAATCAATATTCTCCGCGCAGTCGCCGAAATGCTCGATTGAGAACTCAATTTCGCCGTTTTTGGGCAGTTTTTCTTTTGCAAACGCAACTGCTTCCACTGCGAGCTTTCTGACTTCGTGCGGTTCTTTGTTGAGAACATATTTCATGTTAAAAGGGCTCATTGCAATAAAAGTGTGCAATCTTGGCTTTGCGCAGTGCTGAATTGCCTCAATTCCTTTTAAAATATCCTTTTCAACCGTTCTTGCGAGTGCAGAAATGACTGTATTTTCCGGAGCAATTTCCGCGAGCCTTTTGCAGGCTTGAAAATCAAGCTCCGATGAAGCCGGAAATCCGACTTCAATCCCTTGAACGCCAAATTCGGTGAGTTTTTTAAAGATGAGTTCTTTTTCTGAGAGGTTCCAGGGCTTTTTGAGGGATTGGTTCCCGTCGCGCAGCGTAATGTCGTAGAAAAACGGTTGTCTGGTCATATTTTGTCCTTTGGTTGCTGTGATTCATTTTATCTTAGCTTTTTCTGCGGTTTGAATCAAGTTTTTAAATTGTATAACTGTTTATAGCCCGAATTTTATTTATAATACTAAAAAGAATCTTGACGGTTTGATTTGTTATTGTTAAACTTTAAATACTTTGAGAGAGATTTCAAGGTCAGTTCTTTGAAAACAGAAGAGGATGCTGAAAACGGGATGTCAATGCCATTAAGCACTTGAGCACCGCTTTTCCTGAAAAATTTGCGCGAAAATGCACCGTAGGTGCGCTGCCATTCAACGGACAGGGCAAATGTTTTCGGGATGTGGCAAGAACTCTGGCACAAACGATTGAGTATCGTTTGTGGTAGAGGCAGGCAAAGTGAGATACGAAGTATCTCCGTGCCGTATAAAAATTGTGCCGCAGGTGCGCTACCATCAACGGACGGGGCAAATGTTTTCGGGATGTGGCGCAGCTTGACTCTGCCGAGCAAACGATTAAGTATCGTTTGCGAGAGGAAGCACCGCAGGTGCGCTACCATCAACGGACGGGGCATATGTTTTCGGGATGTGGCGCAGCTTGGTAGCGCACCTCGCTTGGGACGAGGGGGTCGCACGTTCAAATCGTGTCATCCCGAGTTTTTTAGCAACTGCGTTGAAAAAATCCTTTTCTAAATGATTTTATCTGCAAAAAGAACAGGTTTGACAACTAAATAAGCGGAAGTAACTCAATGCCTGAAAGCATTGGCTTTCTCTCCAAATTATTACCTGCCGTTGGAAGGCAGGTTTGACAATCAAATAAGCGGAAGTAACTCAATGGTAGAGTACCTGCCTTCCAAGCAGGCTGTTGCGAGTTCGAGCCTCGTCTTCCGCTCCATTTAAAAATAGTTAAAAGACGGCTTTGTGGGGAACTGCGGGAGCGTTTTTTATTAAAATAAGCGGCGGCATGGCCAAGTGGTAAGGCAGAGGCCTGCAAAGCCTTTATCCCCAGTTCGAATCTGGGTGCCGCCTTTTATAGATTAAAGACCTCAATCGAGGTCTTTTTAGTATCTTGTTCTTTTGTCTATGAACCTTATGTCATAGTCGAGAATCTCTGCTATGAGCTTGATTTCTCTGTAGGGAATTGTTTCTTTTCTCAATTTTTGGGAAAGATTATTTAAAGAATATTTCTTGTTGAGCTTCTCAGACAAAAGCGATGCGACTTGTGTAAGCGTCAAATCCCTTTCCATGGCGAGAATTTTTATTTCATTGATAATAGATTTTTTATCCATTATTAAATAATAGCTAATTTTTTATATTTTTATTGAAAAATACATGATATTATGTAATAATACATTTAAAAATTCAATAAAGGCGTTCAAATGAAACAAAAATTCATACAAAAATACCTGGAGCTCGAAATGGCGCTTTCCGACACGGAAGAAATGCTTAAGTTGTTGTTCAGCGCAATAAAATACGATGAGGAGAATGATGTTAAGGGTTCGTATTCGTATCTTGTGGGCAAAATTGAAAAACGTAAGAAAAAAATAGATGAGTTTTTGGGGAGCTTATATACAACTTTGCACTAAATTTACATTCGCTCCCAATCCTATCCCTTCCCCGGCTCGGGGAAGGAGCAGTCGTTGCAATACGCAAGTATTGCGTACGAATGCAGATGGGGAGCGACACCAAACCATTTTGAAAACCTAAAATCACCATTTTTTCACAACTTTGCGGTGGGAACCGTTTCACTTTTCCCACCCTACGATTGAGCAACCTTAAAACCGCTCCCCTCCCCGGCCCTCCCCGAGTTGGGGAGGGAGCAGTCGTAGAAATACGTCAGTATTTCGTACGAATGCGGATGGGGAGCGGCTTTTATAGTCTAAAATTTACTTTTTTGTCTTATTCGGTGTATAAATCTCGTTTTTTAGTATTTTGAAAATAAAATGTTTATGATAATATAAATTTGTAAGCGGAGCTTATAAATTTCCGATTCGTAGCGCAGCATGCGCTGCCAACTCGGTGAAAAATGAATAAAATATGGGCGGTTGGCGCCTTTGTAAGCGGAGCTTGCAAATTTCCGATTCGTAGCGCAGCATGCGCTGCCAACTCGGTAAAAAATGAATAAAATATGGGCGGTTGGCGCCTTTGTGAGCGAAGCTTGCAAATTTCCGATTCGTAGCGCAGCATGCGCTGCCAACTCGGTGAAAATTGAATAAAATTCGGGCGGTTGGCGCAGTTGGTAGCGCATCACATTGACATTGTGGGGGTCGCTGGTTCGAGTCCAGTACCGCCCACCACTTAAAAGGAGGCTTAATAGCCTCTTTTGTATTTCTTTACGGACTGAGCACTTTGCTTTTGTACGTTTTTGTTTTTAATCACCCCAATTTTATCTTCTTCCCGCTCATATACCTGATTTTTCCAGTTACCGGACGATCTGCAAAGGCGCGGTCATGGAGCGCGGCGATTGACCAGAGTATCCCGACGTAACCGTTTGCGGACGGGGCGTCAAGGGCGTATTTGTCGTTTAAGTAAATTGAAATTTCCAGCGCTTCTTCCGGAGTTTTTGACCATTCGAGCATTTTTTTAGCCCAGTACATCCTCAAATAACCGTGAATTTTGCCTGTTTCCAACAACTGGAGCTGGGCGTAATTCCAGAGCTTATCATGGGTTTTTGCCTGTTCAAACTCTTCCTTTGTGTAAAGAAACTGCCGAAAATCCCACCTGTGCGCGGTAAGCGACGCCTTTGCCCAGCCGGGAACGCATTCAAAGGACTTGAAATCCGTGCAATAAAGGCAAAAATTCTCCGACAATTCACCGCGCACAATAAGCTCCTCAAGAAATGTTTCTTTGTTCTCATTTGAGGCATTGGATTTGATAACTTCCAGCGCCGCACGCTGCGCGGACAAATAACCGTCTTTCAGGTACTTTGAAAGGTGCGAAGTAACATCGTTTTCGGGGTTGTTTTTGTATTCGGCGTACAAATCGAGCTTTGTTTCGATAAAATCTCTTAAAGCCAGTGCTGCTTCGGTTTCAGGAACGTCGTAGGAGGGAAATTCGTTCAAAAAGCCCGCAATATCAGCATAGATTTTTCTTCTGAAAGTTGCAGCGTTATATTCCTGCTTTCCGGACGCATAGCGGGCCGGCACAATGTTGTGCGAATCGACTTCAAAAATCTTGCAATCAAAGCTTTTTAAATAATTTTTCGGCAAAATCGGGTTAAAATCCGTCACAATCGCCCCCGCTTCCATCCCGTCAGTATCTTCCCGAATTTCAAAATCATAGTTTTTAAACGCCTGCTCAAGCTCTTTCAGGCGTGCATTGTAAAAGTCAATTTTCAAGCGGGTTTCAAATTTTTTTCGCAAATGAACGATTTTCAGATTTTTATTGAGCTCCTGCGCTTTTTGGCGGGCAAAATTGAGCGAAAAATTGTCGCACAGCCGCATTTCTCTTTCGATAAAGTAAATCAAGCTGCCGTTTTTCACGGGTTTTTTATTAACTTCAAAAATTCTCTCCCTGCGCGGGATTTCTTCGACTTCAAACCTTGCGGGGAGATAATTAAGCATTGTGTTTTTGACGATTCTTTGCATTTTATCAGGATAAAACCCGCAAAGGAATTTTTAAATGCGCATTCGGGCGGTTTTTTCGGGGCAGATTTGAGTTCCCACCGCCGCTGATAGCGGGAACGGGTTGAAAAAGTGAGCCCTGGGCGGTTTGCGCGGGCGAATCAACCAGGGCACTAGATTAGTTTGCGTCTTACAAAATAATTTTCGTCATTTTCAAGCGAATTTCTTAGATTTTGCGGCGTTTTCGGGAAAACAGCAACAAGCCCTGCACATTTTTCGCGGATTGTGTAGTCGTCAAAGTCAAAAGTCCTGTTAATAAGCTCCAAAATGGCTTTTTCGTCCTCAAAATACCCGAGATCGGTGACTGCTTCAAGATACCAGAAGATTTTGAAAACTTTTCTTGAATAAATATAGCCGGATTTTCTGCGGTTCATTGTTTTTGCGTCTTCAATGATTTCGAGTGCGCGTTTTATGAGATTTTTGAAGAAAAATTTCTTGTTTTCAATAAAAGGCAGAATTTCTATAATGTGCCTGCAAATATTGGGGTTTATGTCAATAACAGCGTCCAAAAATGTCAGAAGAATTTTTTCTGTACGGAAAAAAGCGGAATTTTCGGGCATTTTCATAAGTTCGTTAATTTTTATCGCAGCAGCTTCGCGAATAATGCCGTGGTGATTGGTCAGATTAAATACGAGCAAATCCGCCTCGTCTTGCGATCTGATTTCTTTAAGTTTCAGGAGGCAGATTTGTTTTTCAAGGTCATTTTCTGTTTTTATTATCTCAATCAGCTCCGAATGCGAAAAATCCCGCTCGCAAAGGAGGCAGGCCGTTTCGGTATTTTTCAGTATGTCGTGAAAATTGTTCATTGCCATATCTACTCCCAATTAATATAGCACAATCGGTGATTAAAAATCCCAAAATCCGGTTTATTTTTATACTGTTATTGGATATGTGCAATTACAAACGCTCAAGCAAATAAAGGATATGCACAAAAGAGTTTAGCGATTATAATATGCAACGAAAGGAATATAACGTGAGAGAATTAATGAATTTTGTAAAAGAGCTCTTTATTCCCCGGCTCAACAACGACGGTGTAGGGCTTTCCGGCCTGAAAAGACGTCCTGCGCCAATCAGAAAAATCAATAAAAAACGTCCGAATAAAGAAATTAAGCTTTCTGATTTGATGAGAAGAGCATAAATCTCATTCCGTCATATCGTATAAATGACATTTTGCAAAATGCGTGCTTGAAAACTCTATATTTTCGGGCGCAATTTTGCTGCAAATCTCCATGACTTTGGGGCACCTTGTGTGGAATTTGCAAGCACAGGGAGGGTTTTTCGGGGAGGGCAAATCGCCTTCAAGGCGGATAAAATCTGCATTATGTTCTTTTGCAACCGACGGAACCGCAGATATCAGCGCTTCTGTGTAAGGATGTTTCGGATTTTTGAAGATTTCTTCCGCTTCGCCCAGCTCAACAACATTTCCGAGGTACATCACCGCAATTCTGTCGGAAATATACTTCACAACCCCTAAATCATGCGACACAAAAAGGATTGTCAGGTTCAGTTTTTCTTTTAATTCGAGCAAAAGTTTTATAATTTGTGCCTGAATGCTTACATCCAGCGCGCTTACGGGCTCATCCGCAACCAGGAATTCCGGCTCAAGAACCAGTGCACGCGCAATTGCGATTCTCTGGCGTTGTCCTCCGGAAAATTCATGCGGATATCGCCGCAAAACTTCTTCATCGAGCCCTGTCAGAGAAAGAATTTTGAAGATTCTTTCTTTTATTGTCTTTTTCTCCCTTATTCCGTGCACAACAAGGGGTTCTCTGAGAATATCAAACACTGTCATCCTCGGGTCGAGGCTTGAATACGGGTTTTGAAAAATCATCTGGGCCTTTTTCCGGAAATTTTTCAGCCCTTTTCTGTCCATATTGAGAATATTTTTGCCCTCATAAATCACTTCGCCCTCCGGCTCAATCAGCCTTAAAACTGATTTTCCGAGCGTGGATTTTCCGCAGCCGGATTCTCCGACAAGCCCGAGAATCTCGCCTTTGTAGATATCAAGATTAATATTATCCAATGCGTGGATAAATTCTTTAGAATTATTCAAAAACCCCGAACAAACAGGATAATTCATAAAAAGTTTTTTTATTTCTACGAGTTTTTGCATAAATTAATTATATAGCATGCGCGCTTAAAAACATATAAACATCAAGGCTATTTTTTAGGGACTTATATATAACTTTACACTAAATTTATTAACTTCCCCCCATCCCTTCCCAACTCGGGGAAGGAGCAGTCGTTGCAATACGTAAGTATTGCTTACGAATGCGGATGGGGAACGCCCCCAAACCAGCTTAAAACCCCTAAAATCCCCATTTTTAAACAATCTTGCGGTGGGAACCGTTTCACTTTTCCCACCCTACGGTTCAACAATCTCACCCCCCCTTTTTTTACCCGTCTATCGTAACAACCTTGAATTGATATGCCTCAAAAGCCGACGGAGATGGGTTTTCATCAATTCCGGCTTCTTTTAAAAGTGCATTTATAAATCCCTTTTTGTCGGGGTATTCTTTCCACATGCAGGGCAAAAATGCGGCCTGTGTTTCATTATTGCGGATGATTATGCCGGAGGATTCGTTTATTTTTTCAGCAAGGTCGTTGAGGCTTGCAAAAGGTATCATCTGCGGGCGTGAAAGTATGCAGATTTCGAGTTTCATTCTGTCGATTTCATCGGAAAAAACCGGTGTTTTGGTCTTGAAAGCTGCATTGTAAGCATTGAACGCCAAATCGTCTTTCAGGGGCTTAACTGCGAAAGCGCTTCCTGCGCGCCCTCTGAGTTCTCCGTCCACAAAAACAGTTATATATGTGCCCCAGAATGTATCAAATACCGGTGCAAGTTTTTCAATATCGGCATTTACCGGCATGCTGAATTCGAGCCCTGAAATTATGCTGTTTCTGCAAATTGTTAAAATTGTGTCAGAAAACTCATCTTTTAAGAAATTCGGGATGGATTTTTCGACAACAATCCAGCTTCCGTACCCCTCTTTTCCGGTGTCCGGGTTCGGCGGGTCAATATCTGTGCGGATTAGAGAGTATCCCTTTTCTGATTTTGGGGCATTTTCAGATGAAGAGGCAAGAATTGCTTTTCTCTCTATTTCGGAGGCTGCGGTATCATCCATTTTTTGTGCGTCCTCAAGTGAATCAAAATGCGCTAGGTCCGACGCCAGTATGAACCCTATTTTTTCATTGACAAAATATTTGTCCATAATTGCTGTAACTTTTTTGAAATTGTGGCTGCCGTAGGAGATTGGTACGATTTTTGCGTCGGGCAGAATCGTTTGTACAAGAGGAATTTGGATATCTATGCTGTGTTCGTTTTCAAAAACCCTGTCATTGCATTCCGCATCAAAATTTTCAACTAAATCCTGATTAAAAGATTTGTCAATTATTGCCTCCCCGAGCGGCGTTTCCCAGGCGTCATAGCAGGACAGGGCAATCCCGAAAAAGACTATATAATGCGCGGGCGCCATTATAAAAACCGTTTCTATGCCTTTATCGAGGTACTGTATGGCATTCATTGCTGTTTTTCCCGAGTCCCTGTAAGAATCGTGGGGGACAATCACCGAGCGCGTTTTGGCATTGTACTCCGTGGGAATGCTCATTATAAGATTTTTAATTTCTTTTTCGAGCTTCTCCTTGTTGTCTGGAAAATAGCTGTTTTTGAGCGTGAACGGTCTTATATTTGTCATTATAATTTCTCACTTTTGTACGCAAAATTATTATATCGCCCTGTAAAATTCGCAATAATGCCCGATTAGGGGATAAAGGGGGCAATATTTATGCTATTATTTTTCCGGTGGAGGAATTTATGCAAAAAGTGGAATTTATCAATTCAAATAATGATTTTTCAACTCTTTATGAGGATTTGCTTGCCCAGTTTCCAAAATCCGAGCTTAAATCAAAAGAACGCTTTGATGAACTTTTGAAAAATCCCGATTATAAGGCATATTCTGTAAAAATTGACGGTGAAAATGCCGGTTATGTTATTTTTTTCATAGATAAGAAAAATAACACACTTTGGCTGGATTACATCGCTATTTTTAAAGAACACCATTCAAAGGGCTTCGGAACAAGGATTTTTGAGGCAATGAAAAAGGAATTTTTTGAGTTTTCAGGGGTTTGGCTTGAGGTTGAAAAACCTGACGAAAACGAACCTGATACTTTACGCAGGAGGAAATTTTATAAAAAATTGGGCGCACGGATTGTGAGCGAAAATTACATTTATCCTAATAATAACGGCGGTTTGAGTATGGATTTGTACTTTTTGCCGTTTTGTGAAGAAAATTTTGCGAAAAAAATGCACAAATGCGTAAAAACTGCTTTTGAAACAATCCACAGCGATGTGGAAAATATAGAAAAAATAATCGATAAAATTAAATAAAAACAAAAAAGGCGGTCATTAAAACCGCCTTTTTTAAACCTGAAATCAATCGAACTATTTTTTCTGTTCGTATCTTTTTTTGAATCTTTCGACGCGTCCTTCTGTGTCCATGATTTTTTGTGTTCCGGTGAAGAACGGGTGGCAGTTGTTGCAAATTTCAACAGTGATATCTTCGCAAACGGAGCCTGTTTCGATTTCGTTTCCGCAAACGCATTTAATTTTCATTTTTTTGTATTCCGGATGGATATCTTTTTTCATTTTGTAGTTCCCTTCTTTGTATTAAGGAGGTTTCCCGCACAATCGGGTGTTCCCCTTGCTGTGTTGCTAATGTATTGTAGATTGCTGAAAGATTATTATCAAGTTTTTTTGTGATAATATGAATTTGTATTAAAAATATTGTAACTCAGAGCCAAATAAAGAGGATTTATATATTATGAGAATGTCGAAAATGTTCGTCCAGACTTTGCGCGATTTTCCGTCAGACGCAGAGGTTATGAGCCATAAATTGCTTGTCAGAGCGGGTTTTATAAGAAAACTCACCTCGGGCGTTTATAATTATCTTCCTTTGATGTGGAGAGTACTGAAAAAAGTCGAAAAAATCACCAGAGAAGAAATGGACGCAGCAGGCGCACAGGAAATGCTTATGCCGTTCGTTCAACCGGAAGAACTCTGGAAAGAATCGGGCCGCTGGGACGTTTACGGCAAAGAACTCATGCGCCTCAAAGACCGTCACGACAGAGGAATGTGCCTCGGCCCCACGCACGAAGAAGTTATCACTTTTGTTGCCAGAGAGGGCATAAAATCCTACAAACAGCTCCCTGTGAACCTTTATCAAATTCAATCCAAGTTCCGTGACGAAGTCCGCCCCAGATACGGACTTTTAAGAGGGCGTGAATTCATTATGAAAGACGCTTACAGCTTCGATTCGACGCAGGAAGGGCTTGAAAAATCCTACAAAATCATGGCGGACGCTTATTACAAAATTTTCGAGCGCTGCGGACTGGAAACAAAAGCTGTACAATCCGACTCCGGCGCAATCGGCGGTGCAGTTTCGCATGAATATATGGTTTTAATCGACGATACTGAAAATAATGCCGGCGAAAACGATGTTTTCTTCTGCAAAAACAAATCCTGCGGCTATGCAGCGAATGCAAATCACGCAGTTTCCGTGCTTGAGCCGGCTGAAGTTGACGGAGCAAAATTCGGTTTTACCGAACTGAAAAAAGTCGATACTCCTGACACAACCTCGATTGAGGAGCTTGAAAAATTCCTAAATGTGCCTGCAACCGTCATTTTGAAATCAATGATTTACATTGCGGACAAAAAACCGGTCATGGCGCTTATCAGAGCGGACAAAACTTTTGAAGAAACCAAGGTTATGAACGCTGTTGGTGCAAACGAAATCAGAAGCGCCGCACCTGCTGAACTTGCGGACATTTTTGGCGCAAGCAAAGGCTTTGTCGGCCCTATGGGCATTGAAAACGTCAAAATTCCCGCAGATTATGAGGGTGAAAAGATTCAGGTGGTTGCTGATTTGACTGCAAAAGAGATGAAAAACTTCGTAATCGGCGCAAATGAAACAGACAGGCACTTTGTCGGCGTAAATCTTGAAGATTTGGGCAAAGATGTTATTTTTGCGGACATCAGGCTTGTTGAAAAAGGCGAAAAATGCCCTGATTGCGGCGAACCGCTCTTTGTTACAAAAGGTATCGAAGTCGGCAACATTTTCCAGCTCGGCACAAAATATTCCGAAAAAATGAACGCTGTTTTCACCGACGAAAACGGCAAAGAACGCCCGTTTATCATGGGATGTTACGGAATCGGAATTTCAAGAACTGCCGCAGCCGCAGTTGAGCGCCATCATGATGAATACGGAATCAAATGGCCGCTTGCGATTGCGCCGTATCATGTTGATGTTGTGCCTGTGAACATTGGCGAAGAAAAACAGATGAAAATCGCCGAAGAAATTTACAACAAACTCCTCGAAAAAGGCGTGGAAGCTGTTATTGACGACCGCGACGAACGTGCGGGCGTAAAATTCAAAGATTCCGAGCTCATCGGGTTCCCGTTCAGGATTACTGCGGGAAAAACCGTTGATGAGGGGCTTGTTGAGTTCAAAATTCGCGAAACAGGCGAAGTTTTGAAAATCACACCGGATGAAGCAGTAGAAAAAGTTGTACAGGCGGTGCAAAATATTAAATAAAACGGCGCTTTTACAGCGAAATTGACGATAAGTTCGGAATAACAACTAAAAAGGAAACACAACGGAAATTCGGAGAAAAATTTTCTATGTTGGATGAGAAATTGTTGAAAGCGATGAAGATTACGGCGGTTCTGGCGTCATTTGCGGCGCTGCTGGCGGCTTTGATTTTGTTTTTATACTTAAAAGTCTTGCCCTGGGTTGTTTCTAATGAAAAAGTCCTTGATTTTGTAAAAGATTTTGCAAGGGAAAAGTCGGGTGTCGAGCTGGTTGTCCAAAAACCGGTTTTAAAGACTTCTTTTTCGCCGGAAATTGAAATGCGCGCGGACGAAATTTCCATCTCAAAAGATAAAAAAGAAATTTTTTCTATAAAAAATGCCGAACTAATTCTTTCTTTTGCAAAAATTTTCGACAAAACCATAATTTTGAAAAAAGCGGGCACCGATTATATTTTTGCTGATGTGAACGGGCTTGAGACGCTGGTTCCAAAACAGGAACAGGAGGCGCAAAAGAGCGATTTCACCGTGGAATGGCTGAACGGGCTTTTTTATCTGAAAAAGTGCCATATTGTTTACAAATACGAAGATATTAGCGCTGATGTGCTTGCGGGCAACATCCTTATTTCCGACAAAAGGGAACCGAAAAAAGTAAAACTGAGCATGCTCGCAAATATCAAAAAAGGCAAAGAAAATGTCCGGATTTCTTTCACGGACAAAGACCGAATCTGCATAAAAGACAAAAAACTCATATTTGATAATGCGCTTCTTACGGTAAACCGTTCAAAAATCTATCTGGACGCGGTTTCTGACCAGAAAAACAACTTTGATTTGACCGTAAAAGCAAGAGATTTTGACGTAAAAAGCGCCGTAAACCTTTTGAATTCAAACCTTGTAATCCCCAACGGAAGTGATATGCTTGCGTTTTTCAAGGATATTTCGGGTACTTTCAATTTTTATGTAAATCTCACAAATGACGGGATGAACGGGCGGATAGATTTGAACAAAATCTTCCTCCAAGTCACGCCGCTCAACGATATTCCGGTTAATCTTGCCGGCGGAAACATAAAAATTACAACAAATGAAATATTTTTAAACGATTTTAAAGGCTGGTACGGAAAGAGCAAAGCCAATCATATCGAGGCTTTCGGCTCAATCAAAGATTACATGAAAACCTGCGATACATACCTTGAAGCAACGGGCAACACAACAAAAGAATTCACAACCGCCTATCTTTCAAAGGCTGTGGGTTATCCCCTGGAGCTTACGGGCGATGCGCCTGCAAAAATGATTATAAAATCAATAAACAATAAAATTGATATAAGCTGGATGACGAAAATCGAAAAAGGCAAAGATATTCTCATCGGCGGTGCTTCCATAAGCCCCGTAAGCTACGACAGAGCGCTGAAAGCAGACCTTTATCTGGATGGAGTTGACCTTGATATCAAGTCAATCAACTACTACATTGCAAAGGACATCAATAAAGGCTCAAAAATCAAGCCGATTCTGACTGTAAAGGGCAAAATGGAGGTGGCTGAAGTTCCGGTCATTAAAAATCTCGGTTTTGAAATCCCGAATCCGCTCCCGAGCGAGTTTTTGAACGTTCTTATCGGGCAAAAAATGTTCAAAAAAGGAAAAATCTCCGGAAATCTGCAATTTGTGAACACCGGCAGAGTTCCTGTTCTAAACGGTGATTTGAGGGCAGAGGGCGTGCGAATCCCCTCGCAAAGACTTTCTATTAAGAAAGGAAGCTTTGTTGCAAAGGGCAATTCCCTTACCATGAACGCCGAAGGCAAGTTTAAACGCTCGGATTATAAATTTGACGGCACAATTAAAAATGAAATGGTCTTCCCGATTGTCGTAAAAGACATAAATCTGACGGTTGACAACGTGGATATAGACAGAATTTTGAATTCTTTCAACAAACAAAATACCGACGCCGTCACAGCGCCTCCGGTTAAGTCAGAAACGCTCGTAACTGCCGTCGATGAGGAAAATGACGACGCTTATACCTTTGATACCGGCCTTTTGATTGTTGAAAAAGGCTCTTTGAAGGTTCTTAAAGGGTTTTACAAGGAGATTGAGTTCGGAAACCTTGATGCGAAAATGTCACTTGATAAAAACGGCGTTTTTCAGGTTAATTCCAACAAATTTGACTTTGCGCAGGGGCATTCTTCCTGCAAAGTCCATTGTGACCTCAAAAACCACAAATACAGCGTAAAACTCGGTGTAAAAGACATAAATTCCGACCTGATAGCTACGACGCTGCTTGCTTTGAAAAAAGAAATCTCCGGCAAAGCCAGCGGTATTCTTGAATTGAACACCGATGACTCGCTAAAACTCAACGGTTCAATGAAATTTATCATAAAAAACGGTACAATCGGCAAGGTTGGACTTGTTGAGTACGTTTTGAAATTCGCAGCGCTTTTCAGAAACCCCATGGCGATGATTAGCCCGTCTGCAATCGTTGATATGGTGAACATTCCCGAGGGAAATTTCGACAAAATCACCGGCGATTTGGCGATAAAAGATAATGTTGTTGAAAAAATAATGATAAAATCCTCTGCGCCGCAGCTGAGTTCGTTCATTATCGGGCGTTTTGACCTCGAGAGCAGGGATGCAACCCTTAGAATTTATACAAAATTCAGCAGCAGAAACAAAGGTTTTGCCGGATTTTTGAGAAACATCTCGCTGAACAGCCTCGCAAACCGCGTTCCTTTGAGCAGCAGAAATGACAGCAATTACTATGCTGCCGAACTTGCCCAATTGCCGCCTTTGGAGGCTGACGAAAAGGATTGTCAGGTATTTTTGACAAAAGTTGACGGCGATGTCGAGCATTTCAACTTCATTTCGTCATTGAAAAAGATTAAATAATCACAAACCCTTGATAATTTCAGCAAGAAGCGATTTGAAGCTGCCTTTTGCCTTGTTGGCGTTTTCTACGACTTCAACATGTGAAAGCCTGCTCGGATGAACGCCCGCAGCTGAATTTGTTATGCAGCTGATTCCGAGAACATCCATTCCGCAGTAGTTTGCGACGAGTGCTTCCGGAACTGTGGACATTCCGACTGCGTCTGCGCCCATTTTGCGAAGCATGTTGATTTCTGCCGGTGTTTCGTAGCTCGGGCCGCTCATTGCCGCGTAAACGCCTTTATTAAGCACGATTCCGAGCTCATCAGCTTTGTTTTGTGCAAGTTTTATCAAATCTTTTTTATAAACCTCGCTCATATCCGGAAATCTCACGCCTAAAGTGGCGTCATTTTCGCCTATAAGCGGGTTTACGCCCATTAAATTTATATGGTCTTTTATCAGCATAAGCTCGCCGGAATTGTATTTTTTGTTTACGCCGCCGGCTGCGTTTGTGATAATCAGGGTGTTTACGCCCAGTTTTTTCATTATTTTTACCGGATAAACAATGCGGCTGATGTGATATCCCTCGTAATAATGGAATCTGCCCTGCATCATGACCGTGTTTTTGCCCTCAACTTCCGCAAAAACGAGCTCACCTTTGTGCCCGACAACAGTAGAATTTTCAAATCCGGGGATTTTTGAATAAGGAACGCGCACCCCGACGTAATCATTTGCAAACTCGCCCAGCCCTGAGCCCAAAATTATGCCGATTTCCGGCACAAAAGAACCTATTTTTTTCTTAATATAATCAACAGTTTCATTAATCATATTTAAACCTTTGCAGTTTCCTTAACAAATTCCGCTCCGTACCCCAGAGAGGCAATGTTTGCGTCCAGAAGATGGGCTTTTTTGCCGGTAATCATGGATTTTAACGCTTCTTTGACTGATTCCATCCGCAAAATGCCGCTTTTTTGGACAAAAGCCCCTACTGCCATAACGTTTATGAACACCGGCTCCGGCTTTTGTGAGGCGATTTCGTTCATGGGGATGAAAAGGTATTCAATGTCTTTTCTGTGCGGCTCAATTTTCGCCATTGACGAGTTTACAATGAACAATCCGCCCGGTTTTACGCGTTTTTCAAACTTGTCTTCGGATGGCTGGTTCAGCGCAAACACAACATCCGACATATTAACGATTGGCGAAGAAACTTCATCATCTGAGATATGCACAGAGCAATTTGCTGACCCGCCGCGCATTTCTGCGCCGTATGACGGAATCCAGGTGGTTTGTTTTCCCTCAATCATCGCCGCATGGCAAAGCAAAGAACCCGCAAAAAGCAAGCCCTGACCGCCATATCCGGAAATTATAATACTTGTATCCATCAGCGTACCTCCGTCAGGGTAATATCTTTGAAAATGCCGACAGGATGGACTTTTTCAATGTCATCTTTAATATGTTTCATAGAATCGACCGCATTCATGCCCCAGTTCGTCGGGCATGCGGCAAGAATTTCCACAAAACTGTACCCAATGCCTTTAATCTGCATTTCAAAAGCTTTTCTGAGGATTTCTTTTGTTTTTTTGATTGACGCGGGCGAGCAGATTGACGCACGTGCAACAAAAGCCGCGCCATCGCATTTTGCGACCATTTCTGCTGCATGAATCGGATATCCTGCGTATTCGGGGTTTCTGCCTGCGGGCGTGGTTTTTGTAACCTGTCCGACAAGGGTTGTTGCGCTTGCCTGACCGCCTGTCATGCCGAAATTTGTGTTATTTATACAAATTGTAGTGATTTTTTCGCCGCGTGAAGCCGTGTGGATTGTTTCGTTGAAGCCGATTGTTAATGCGTCGCCGTCGCCCTGATAGGTGAAGACGAATTTGTCCGGCAAAGAGCGCTTAATTCCGGTAGCCACACAGGGAGAACGCCCGTGAGAAGCACCTGCAACATCCAAATCGTAAAATTTTTCGAGAAAAATCGAACAGCCCACAGAAGAAATTGCAATAGTATCGCTTTGAAGATTAAACTCGTCAATAAGCTCCGCAATCATCCTTAAAACCACGCCATGACCGCATCCGGGGCAGAATGTGAATTTTCCGTCCTTTTTCAAGCATTCGGGCTTTTTGTATACAAGAGTTTCCATATTTTTCCCAATTAACCTAATCTTTTTACTATCTGCTCGTAAATATCCTCAAGCGTAATCAATCCGCCGCCCGGACGCCCGTAAAATTCAACCGGCGCCGCTCCGAAAACGGCCGAACGAACATCAACAAGCATTTGACCCATATTCATCTCAATATCAAGCACTATTTTTGCGGATTTTGCTGCTTCATGGAGCGCTTTTTCGGGGAACGGTACAAGTGTAACCGGCCTGAAAAGCCCTGCTTTGTAGCCGTTTTCGCGTGCTTTTTTTACTGCGGCTTTTGCAACACGCGCGACCGTTCCGAAAGCTGTTATCACCAAATCCGCATCTTCGGTCTGATAAGCTTCATAAGTGGTTTCTTCGCGCGCGATTAACTCGTGTTTTGCAAAAATCTTGTTCGTCAGAGCCTCCATTTCGCCCTCCATCATGTGGAGCGAAACTAAAAAGCGCGGTTCTCTGTTTTTTACGCCCGAAAGCGCCCATGTTGACGTGTCAATTTTCTCGTAAGGGTATTCTCCAAACTCAACAGGCTCCATCATTTGCCCCAAAATACCGTCAGCAAGCAAAATAACCGGTGTTCTGTACTTCATTGCAAGGTGAAAAGCGCGATATGTAAGATTTACAGCCTCTTGAACCGTTGAGGGCGCAAGAACAACCACTTTGTAATCCCCGTTTCCGCCGCCTCTTACAGCCTGAAAATAATCGCCCTGCGCCGGCGCAATATTGCCCAATCCGGGGCCGCCGCGCATTACACTGACGATAACTCCGGGAACTTCCGCGCAAACCATTGCCGAAAGCCCCTCCTGCATAAGTGCAATCCCGCATGAAGACGAAGAAGTCATTGCTTTTGTGCCTGTTGTGCCCGCGCCGATGACCATGCTTATTGAAGCGAGCTCGCTTTCTGCGGGAACGAAGGTTCGTCCGAGTTCGGGCATTTTTTTGCTCATAAATTCGCCGATTTCGCTCTGCGGAGTAATCGGATACCCGAAATAACACTGACAGCCTGCATTCAGTGCCGCCTGTGCGATAGCTTCATTGCCTTTTACGAGAACTTTGGATGCTGTTTTTGTCACGATTTATAAACCTCAGTAATTGCTGCGTCAGGGCAGCTGTTTGCGCAGATTGCGCAGCCAAGGCATTCATTTTTTTCGTCCTTAAACTCTGCAAAATTAACGCCGTGGGTGTTTGTGTCACAGGACGGGTGAATCAGATGTTTCGGGCACACTGCCATGCAAATATTGCAAGCTTTGCAACTCTCTTTATCTATAACAATTCTTCCCATATCTTCCTGTACTTTTATATATTAGACTTACTTATATTCTATCACCAAAGTAAAAATTTAAACACCATTTTATCTTTGTTGAAATATATTCTTTTTTGCTCATCCCAAACACATAAACTACAGCTGAATCCCGTTCAGCGCGCAAAACGCCCTGAATGACGCCTGATTTTGCTCAATATCTTTCTCGATTGCAGGAATATTCAGCGCTTTTATAAGTTTCAATGATTTTTTGAACGTGTTCATTGCGTTTTCGGCGTAGGTTATCTTGTTTTTCGGCTTTTTCGTGACCATTTCTTCAAGATATTTTGCATAAAGCTGGTACAAAAGCACTTTCTGGAGCTTCATATCGTAGCTTTTTACAATCATTAGCGCCTTTTCAATATACATTTTTGCCGCTTCCAAATCTCCTTTTATCAGGAATATTTCAGCAATCAGCCGTTTGTAAAGAACCATGAAATAATAGTTGTTTATTTTCGGGTTTTTGGCGACTTCAAGGGCTTTCTGGGCAATATCGAGCGCTTTGTCGCTTCCGTCGGTTACGAGCGTGATTTTCGCTATAAAATACCAGCAAAGCAGCGCCCCGATTGCGATTTTTTCTCTTGCAAACACGGCAACCTGCTCATTGTAAATCTCCAGCGCCTTAGCAAGGCTGCCTTCTTCCTGAAGAACCTTGCCCAGAAAGATTTTCAAGAGATTTTTCACAAGAACATCGTTGTAATTGTTCGCAAAAGTCACAACAGAGTACATATCCTCTTTAATATTGTCAAAATCTTTTGCAACGAGCTTGTTCAGGATGTTTATGAAGTTCCACTGGGAAATAATTTCGGGCTCGACGATTTCGCGTGCGGTGTTTTGGTTTACTTCGATGAGCAGCCCCGCTGATTTTTCGACATCGCCCTGAATCGAGTACGCAAGCGCTTTTGCAAGCGCAACTCTGTTGAGATAATTTTTGTTATCGACATTATTTTTCGCAATAATCTCATCAATCAGGCTCAAAACCTGAAAACACTTGTTATTTCCCTGAATACTCAGTGCGTTTGCGACAATCAGGTTAGTTTCGAGCCAGGTTTCGTAAATTATGTCCATCGGAATGTTTTTGCAAGGAATGAGCTGCGAAATCGCCTGTTCAATTACCGGAATAATTTCGTTGCTGGCGAGATTGTAGATTTCTTCGCTGTTTCCGATTGAAAACATCGCTTTTAGCTTTTTATATTTTAAAATCGCGCATTCAAGCCGGTATTCAGGCTTTTCAATGAGCTTCAAAATCGTGTCAATCGCCTCAATCACGCCGTGATAATTGCCCACAATCGAGCAGCTCTTTGACAAATAGCCCGAAAGTTCAATGGTTTTAGGCACGTTGGAGATTTTTATCGCGCTGTTGAGCGCAAAAGAGATGTATTCTATCGCTTCGGCGGGTTTTGTCGAATAAAGGAGCTTGCCCATCCTTTCGTAGATGTTGTTTATGATGAGTTCGCCCTTTTGCGGGGTTACTTCTTCGACGATTTTCAAAGATTGCTTCTGCGAAAGCACCCAGAGGTGTTCGTCGCCCAGATATGCGCAAAGTTTTATATTTTCCGTCCAAATCCCCAGCGCAAGCAGTTTCTGGTTAAGATTTTGAACAATAAGTGCTTTCAGCGCGTTGCTGGAGAGTATGAGCGGGTTTATTGCGTCGAAGATTTTTTCATTCAGCATGCCAAAATCCTCGCTTTGCTTGGCTTTTTCATAAATTATGCGCCAGAGAAGCGTGTTTTTGAAAATAAACATGTTATTGTTAAACTGGCTGATATATGCCGAATTTGCGAGCAAAGTCAGGATATTTTTGAAATCTTCGGAGTTTATTTTCATCACAAGCTCAAGAAGCCCGATATTGAACTTGTTTCCCATGATTGCTGCGGAGCAGAGGGTTTTGAATACCATCGGGAAGTTCTTTTCGAGGTGTTCAAGGCGTTTTGTGATGATATCGTAGATGTTTTTGGGCATTTCCAGCTCGATGGGAGTGGTTCTGTATTTTGCTTCGCCGTTTTCCTGATAAAATGCGTCATTTTCGTTCAGTAGCACAAGAATTTGTTCAATGTATGCGCTGTTTCCTTTTGAATTTTTGTAAATTTGCGCAAAAACTTCGGCAGGCAGCGGGTTTGTGCCGTTCAAGTAGATTTTTATCAGGTTGTCTGCATAATCCTTTGTTAATCTGCCTAAACGCACGTCCTGATACTGGTTTTCAGCGATTTTTTCCGAATAAAAATACCCCTGTGCAATTCGTTTGTCTTTGTAAGCAATTATGAGCTTCAAATTCTCCGAAAGCCCGCCGTTTTCAATGAAATAAACCAGAAATTCATAAGAAGCACCGTCAATCATGTCAAAATCGTCGATAGAAATAATCAGTTTTGATTTTTGGGAGATTTCGAGGATTGTTTTTTCAAGAAGTTTGAAAGTGTTTTGCTTGTTTTTCAGAATTTCTTCGAACTTTGCGTGGCGCGTCGGATAAAGAAAGTTAAAAATCCCGTCGATTTCCTCGGAATTGAATCCTGTAAAGAAATTTCGCAGTGCTTCTTTTATTGTGCCGACAAAATCGGGCGACATTGTTGTGAAATTCGGACAGTTGAAAAATGTCAAAAACATTTCCTGAAAAATCCCGAACGGGCTGATTTGCGAGTTTGCGCTGCATTCACCCCACATCCAGTTGTAATTTTTTGAAAGCAAATCATTGAAAACGTACTTCAAAACCGTTGATTTGCCCATGCCTTCATCTGCACTAAGCCCGATTACGAGCTTTTCTTTGCTTTCGATTGCTCTTACGATAGTATTTTTACATCTGTCCTGATTGCAGTCTTCCTGCTCAAAAACCTGCTCTTCTTCGCCCTCATTTTCCTCAGAAAGCGGCGCGCCCGGGTAATTTTCCAGTTTTATATCGACCTGTTCGGGTTCCGGTTCTTCTGTTTTTTGTTCTTGTTCTTCCTGTTCATCCGCAAGTTCTTCAAGGTTTTCAGCCGTGTCATTTTCTGCAATATTTTCTTCTGAAACTTCGGATTCAGGTTCGGATTCTTCTTCCGGCTCCGGCGTATTTTCAAATTCCGGAATTTCTTCCACAAAAACCGCTTCATTTTCAATATTTTCGGGCTCGTTTTCAGTTTCTTGCGTGAAACTTTCTTCTTCTGCCGTTAAGGCGGGTGTTGGGGCGGCAGAAACTTGTTTTTCCTCTAAAACCGCCGGAGTTTCTCTTTTTACGACCTCAATATCGTCATTGCACTTTGTGACAAGCCCCGCAACGTTTTCCTCGAACTCAAAACCGCATTTACGGCAGTTTTTTGCGGACGGAAGATTGGCTTTGTCGCAGTTCGGGCAGTATTTAATCAGCTGGAGCCCGCAGCCCGAGCAAAATTCTGCGCCTATGGGGTTGATTGTTTTGCAAACAGGGCATACGGACTGCACTTTTGTCCCGCAATAGGTGCATCTGATGGTCTTTTCGTCTATTTCGTTTTTGCATTTAAGGCAGAGCATAATTATTCCATGCTAATCATTCAAAATAATTATAGTATAAACCCCACGGGTAAGAAACCGACCGGATACACTATTTCACGGACAAAAAAAGCGCCGGATTTGCCGGCGCTTTCAGATTTATTAGATAATATTTTCTTTTATCGCCTTGACTGCCGCCTGAACGCGGTCATCCACGCATAATTTCTGCAAAATGCTGCAAACATGGGCTTTTGCTGTGTGAACACTGACGATTAATTCTTTTGCGATTTCGGTATTGCTTTTTCCTTTAACTAACAGCCTCAAAACCTCAAATTCTCTTTCCGTGAGCTGTGCTCTTGCGTCAGAAACTTCTACTGCCGAAGAAAGGCTTGTATTTTCAGGTTTCGGGAAAAGATTAAGCGCTACTTTGGCAATTGCCGGATCAAGCCAGCATGCACCTTTTGAAACATCTTTTATTACAGCAGCAAGCGTATTCGGGTCAATATCTTTTAAACAATAAGCGTTTGCCCCCGAGCCCAGCGCTGCCATAACCTCTTCTTCTCTGTCGTGGGAAGTTAGAATAACCACCTTTGTATCAGGGCAGCATTCTCTGATCTTTTGGGTTGCTTCGATTCCGTTCATATTCGGAAGACCCAAATCCATAAGAACTACGTCAGGAGTTTCCTTTTTAATCAGTTCAATACCTGATAGAGCTTCTTCAGCTTCACCAACAACGCTTATATTTTCAAATTCATTGATAGTTGAGCGCAGACCCACGCGTGTTAGTTTGTAGTCTTCTACTATAATAACTCTTACTACTTCGTTTTTTTCTTGAATTGCTGTTGCCATAAATTCTCCTGTATTCTTGTAGTACTTATTTAGTTAAGTTATTATTGCGGGCTGAATGGAGAATATATATTACCCGACATGGCGATATTTTTGGCAATTTTAATACCCAACAGGCGGTACCCGGTTGGAATATATAATGCGGATTAAATCCGGAAACACTATCTTGACGTGTCATAATCCCATATATAAATCTGCCCGCAATATCTGCAAACAGCATGGTGGTTCATAAAATTCAAATCAGGGACAAAGGTATAACCGTCAACGGTGATGACAATATCGCCGTTTTCGTTGTATTTTCGTTCAAAATTTTTCCCGCCTTTGTAGCCGGGCGCGAACATAAGCTCAAATTTGTCAACGGATTTACAGTTTTTGCAGATAAACATCGCTATTCGCCGTCCTTGTCCGCTATTTTTTTCGTTGCACGTTTGACAAGTTTTTCTGCTGCGATTTTTCCCGCATAGTTTCTGGAATGAAGCTCTTTAAACAGCATTGTGCAGCAAATACTTCTTATCGGCAGCGTAAACGCTGTAACCATAAATGCAACAACAGAAAGTGTAATAAATTTTGAAAGTTCAACGCTTCTGATTGAAAAAGGCAGGTTGTGTGCGGCGATTATTGCATTAAGTTCGTCAAGCGGGAGCATTGTAACAAAACGTTCGACCGGATAACTGAAAAATCCGAGCAAATTTCCTGCTTCCACGCCCCAGCATATCAAGGACGGAATCAGCCAGTACGTAAAAATCCCCAGCGCCGCAAGCAAAAACAGGGTTTTTAGAAAATTATGCTTAATCAGGTTTACGCTCAAGGAAATTGCCCCGAAAGGTGAAATATTCTCCTCAAGAGCGAACGCCTGAAACGTCAGCGACAGATAAACAAACCCTATTGCCATAATTACCCACAAAAGCGGAAACGAACCGACAATATAAATTATTGAAAGCAAAATCAGCAGCATTACATACGAAAATGACCTGTTTTTTATGAGTCCGTCTGCAATGCTTGTGTCTTCGATTTTGTTGTTTGACTCAATTATGTAGCTTGCCATTGAATTTAACGCTGCCATTGCCACAAGGTAATCCCAGAACGCCTTACAAAAGATAAAAAATCCCGGAAGTGTTATAACGAGCAAAAGCAGGAACACAAAAAGGATATTATCAAAAATCGGCGCTGACTGGGTGAGTTTCGGAATCAAAATCGTGTAAAGATAAGCCGCAGTGAAGATTATTGTAATGCCTGCAACCTGCCCGAAAACAGGAAAAGCAAGGTATTTCATGAATTTTTCAAAGTTCAGGAAATAATATTTTATCCCTTTGAAAAAAATCTCAATCATGCTAACAAAAGTCAAATCTCTTTTCGCCATCTCGCCTCACTTAAACAAATTTCGCCCGAAAGCTATGTTTATATTAACATGATGTGTATGGACAGGCAATTTTCTTCAATTTTTGAATTATTAAAAAGCATTCCGCATGAAGAATTCGGAAAAAGCGTTGATTTGCATATTCATTCGACTTATTCCGACGGGAAACTCACTCCCGAAGAGCTTTTGGCGGACGCTAACGAAAAAGGGCTGAAATATTTTGCGATTTGCGACCATAATACGGTCGACGCTTACACGCAAACGCCTGTATGGATGGACAAAAGGATTATTCCTGCAATCGAGTTTGACTGCTGGTTTCAGGGGGTTCTTGTTCATATTCTCGGGTATGGAATCGATGTTAAAAACGAAAATTTGAAAAAACTGTGCGCAAAAACAAAAAAAGAAACAGAAGCGGATATAGTGCGGCTTTTTAACCGCCGTCACCCTAAAGAAGTCATAAAAGCCATTCATGACGCAGGCGGAGCAGCGGTTCTGGCGCATCCGGCTTGCTACTGGTGCATAAGTCTTGATGGTTTTGTCAAAAATCTCGTAAAATTGGGGCTCGACGGGATTGAAGCCTTTTATCCGTACAAGCGCCACCGCGGAATTATCAAATTTCACTTTGCTTCAACCGTCAAAAAGGTCGGCGAAAAGTACAACCTCATTCTGACCGGCGGTTCTGACTCACATGACGAAATCTGTTTTTAATTACATCCTGTCGCGCCAGTCATCGCGGGGATCTTTATCGTCGTCATCAGAATCATCATAATAATCGTATTCATACCATACGTAGTTTTTCAATTTTTTTGAGTTATTTTCCATTCTGGATTTTTCGGATTCTAATTCTTGTAATTTTTGCCTGTCATCGTCACGTTCTCCGTCTTTAAGGTGGATGACGGTATCAAAATTGTCTTTGGAATGCAGTTTTGAATCCAATTTTTTGTAATATGCCGGAGCCTGGAACAAAATTGTTGTTTTATATTCGTCAGCAGCATTCTTTGTTAATTCAAAATAACTATTTCTTCCTTTTTCATGGCTAAAAATTGACTCTGTGGAAAAAATAGAATACATATCAGAAACTTCAAGCAAGCTTCTCATTCCGGTGTATTCATACATTTTTTTGTTATGCTCAAGTTTTGATTTTAGCTCGGAAATAAAATAGTCATCATTGTATCCGGCAGCAATTTTATCATAATTAACGCTCGAATTTTCAACAAGCCATTTTGCAAGGTTTTTGGAGTTTTTTTCTTCCCCGTCGTTAATGATGAGTATGCCTTTAGGCATTTTGCCGGCAGAAAATCCGGATTGTTCCCTGTTGATTTTGGAAATAAAATCATTGTTGAGCTTTTCTCTGGCGCTGTTTAAGCCGATATCTCCGGTTTTGAGCCTTTTTTGGATTACAGAAATATCGCTGTCAAGCTCTGTCATTTTATTTTTTGCTTTATCAATATAACTTATGAGTTCATAGCGTGCCTGATGGGAATAATCGTTGAAAAATCCCTGATATTTCTGGCGGCAGGCTTCGTTTATCTCAGTTTCGTTTGCTGTTCTGAAAACTTCGCCGAGATATTTGAGCTGGGCTTCAGAAGTGTTGAAAACTTTAAAATTTTTCTTGTTGACTTTCCATCCGTCACCGAAAGATGGATTAGCCGGCATACTTTTTGTGAAACTATCGGCTGTCATTGGATTTGTTTTGTAAAAATCCGTTTTATGAGAAATTTTGTGATTATAATTGTAACCTGAACCAACCCTTGAAACTTTCATCTTATATCCCTTTCTTGCCTGGATTTGACCGGTAAAATAGAATGCTTTTTAAGTATTTTCTTGCTAACAGCGCCTGTTGTCAATAAAATCGGGCAGATTAGCTTAACGTAATTTCATAAAATAAGCCTGCTCTTTTCCACCCCACGGAAGTGCTGTATGTGGAACATTAGCAAATTTAAAATTATGTTGTTTGAGAAAAATTTTGAGCGTGATATGATTGAACATGCTTGTTAAATTTAAGACAGAGGAGTCGGGATGTTTGAAAAATACAGAATTGGCGTGGATATTGGCGGAACAAATGTAAAAATTGCGCTTGTTGACAAAAAAGGCGAAATTTCTTTTCCGAAAACCGTTCCCACACGCGCAGAAATGGGCTACGAATACACCGTAAGCAACATTATCCAAACAATTAAAGAACTTATTGAAGAAGCAAAAATCGAAAAAAGCGCTCTTGAGGGAATTGGCTTTGGATTTCCCGGGCAAATCGACTGTGACAACGGTATCGTAAGGATTTTGCCCAATATTCCCGGCTGGATAAATGTTCCTATATCAGAAATCATGCAAAAAGAATTCAATGTTCCGGTAAAAGTCGATAATGACGTGCGCTGCGCGGCTCTTGCCGAGCTCAATTACGGCGCGGGCGCAGGCTGCAAAAACCTTATTTGCATAACAGTCGGAACCGGCATTGGCTCCGGTTTAATCATTAACGGCAAGCTCGTGCGCGGTGCAAGCAACGCAGCCGGCGAAATCGGACACATAAAACTCGCAATCCACGACGGGCCGATTTGCGGCTGCGGCGATACGGGCTGTTTTGAGGCGTTTGCGTCGGGGCCGGCAATTGTTTCGCTCGCAAAAGAGTACGTAAAAGGCGGAAAATCCACAAAATACAGAGAAATTGCCGGTTCAACAAAAGACATTACCCCCGCGATTGTTGCGCAGGCCGCAAAAGAGGGCGATGTCGTCGCACAGAGGATTTTTTCAATCATCGGTGAATACCTTGGCGTTGGTTTGTCGAGCGTTGTGAACCTTTTGAACCCTGAAAAAATCGTTGTGGGCGGCGGTGTTGCAGATGCGGGCGATATTTTGTTAGAGCCTTTGAAAAAGGCTCTAAAAGAGCGCTCAATGCCCATTCAGGGCGCTGCTGTAGAGGTTGTTCCCGCTCAACTCGGGAATACCGCCGGAATTATCGGCGCAAGCCTCCTGATTGACAACTAATCGACCCAAAAGCCTGAAATCAGCGAAGAATTTTATATTCAACAAGCAAATCATCTCCGGATTTTCTCACAGAATCAATCCGGAGGTTTTTTGTATCTTTCATAAACTCTGTTTCAAAGCCCGAAAAGCAGCTTACAGCCTGATTGTCACCGATTATTTTCGGCGCGGTAAAATGATAAATTTTATCAGCAAGCCCCGCTTTTAAAACCGCTCCGTTCAGCCCTCCGCCGGCTTCAACCAGAACGCTCCTTATACCCGCCTCATAAAGCTTTTCAAACAAAAATTTTAAATCGATTTTTTCGTCAATCAGCGGACATTTTATGAAATTTACAAATTTCGGAAAGATTTTGAGGCGGTTTTCGGGGAGATTTTCGCTGATTGCGCAATAAATCGGGGTTTTGTCATCATTGAAAAATCTCAAATCCGGCGTGAGCCGCAATTTTGAATCCACAACTACCCTAATCGGATTTACTCCGTTTTTCAGGCGGCAGTTCATCGCCGGATTGTCCGCAAGAACGGTATTTGAGCCGGTGAACAGGGCGTCGTATTTTTTGCGGAGTTTTTGGACTATTTTTCTGGATTTTTCGCCTGTTACCCATTTAGAATCGCCCGTTCGTGAGGCGATTTTTCCGTCAATTGTTGTTGCGGTTTTGATTGCTGTGAAAATTCGTTTTTCTGTCTGGTTAATGAAGAAAATTTCGTTCAATTTTTTGCATTCCGCTTCAAGAACCCCGCAAACAACCTCAATTCCTGCATTTTCAAGCTTTTTTATACCGTTTCCGGCGACTATCGGGTTGGGGTCGGGCGTGCCGATTACAACTTTTTTAAGCCCTTTTTCGATTATCAAATCCGCGCATGGCGGTGTTTTGCCAAAATGCGAGCAGGGCTCAAGATTCACGATGATTGTACCGCCTTTTGCTTTATTTCCTGCCATTTTTAGCGCATTTACTTCTGCATGAGCTTCCCCGCATCGTTCATGACGCCCGAATCCGGCGATATTTCCGTCTTTATCGAGCACAACAGCTCCGACAAGAGGATTAGGAGAAACAAATCCCTCGGACTTTTTCGCCAGAGCTATGCATTTTTTCATCAATTTCTTGTAATTGTTCTTCATTTTACTTTACTGAAAAACTGTTCGGTGATTATCTGTGAATATTTTCCGCCCTCTGCTGCGGAAAGCAGAATTTTTGAATGCTGTTCTTTGTCCTCGGCAACACCGATGATTCCCTCAATGTGCTTCATCGGCAGGTTTGTGACATCGGCTTTGTATTTTACGTAGGGGATTGTCTGGCCCATTGAGTGGAATTTTCCTTGCTTTGTAATTTCAAAATTTTCAAGCCTGATGTATTGATAAGCCAGTTTTTCGTTCAATCCGTCGAGTTTTTTCTTTATGCTTCCGTCAGCAAAATCTTTTTTGGTCAAAAGCGTTGATTTTGAGGGATTTAAGACCGCCAGTTTTTGTCCGGAGGCTTTGTGTTCCGCGAGCACGCCTTTGTAGCCCAGAAGATTGGCTGTTCTGTCGATTTCGTATTCGTCTGGGATTTTTGTAAAATCCGCAACGCTCATACTTTTCGCGATGAGCTCATCTTGCGACGGTTTTTCAAAAAAATGGAAATTTTTAAACAATTCCATCCCGCCCAGCGCCTTGAACCCGATGATTGCGAGCACAACTATTGCAACTTTTATTATAAATTTTAAACAGCCCATTTTTTACCCCCGCAAATCAAATCTTTCGTAAATTGCGTCAATATTTCTCAAATAATAGCCCGAATCAAAACAATTTTCAATTTCGTTTTCGGTCAAAATCTGCATAATTTCGTTATCATTAAGTAAATTTTGCTTGAAATTGCCCTGCGGTTCGTTAAAAGCGCTCAAGGCGTTTTTTTGCACAAGCGCATAGGCGTTTTCCCTTGAAATTCCTTTCTTTGTCAGCTCCAGCAAAACCCTTTGCGAAAAAACGATTCCGCCGAAAAGATTTGCGTTTTTCTGCATATTTTCTTTGTGCACAACAAGCCCTGAAACCAGCCTGTTAAAGCGATTCAGCATATAATCAACGAGAATTGTCGAATCAGGGAAAATAATCCGCTCCGCAGAGCTGTGCGAGATGTCGCGTTCGTGCCAGAGTGCAATATTTTCTAAAGAGGCCTGTGCGTTGGCTTTCACGACCCTTGCCAGCCCTGAAAGATTTTCGCCTGAAATCGGATTTTTCTTATGAGGCATTGCGGATGAGCCTTTTTGCCCTTTTTTGAACGCCTCTTCGACCTCAAGCACCTCGGTTCTTTGCAAATGCCTTAATTCAACGGCGCACTGCTCAATTGCAGAGGCAATCAGCGCCAGCGAAACCATAAAATTTGCGTGATAATCGCGTGCAATCACCTGTGTGGAGATTTTTGCAGGCTTTAGACCGAGTTTTTTACAGGTTATTTCTTCGATTTTCGGGGAAATATTGCTGTAAGTCCCCACCGGGCCGGAAATTTGCCCTACTGCGATTTCGTCGAGCGCGATTTCAAATCTTTTTTTCATTCTCTGGAAAATATCAAGCCAGTTGAGCATTTTCACGCCAAAAGTCATCGGTTCTGCGTGGACTCCGTGCGAACGGCCGATACAGATTGTGTTTTTGTGCTCAATTGCCTTGTTTTTCATGGTTTTTATGAGGTTATCCAAATCCTCAAGGATAATTTTCCCCGCTTCTTGAATTTGCAGCGCAAAAGCCGTATCAATTACGTCGGAGCTGGTCATTCCCATGTGCACGTATCTTGAGGATTCGCCGATGTTTTCGTTGACGTTGGTTAAAAACGCAATTACGTCGTGATTTACTTCTTTTTCGATTTCGTCGATTCGTTTTACGTCGAATTTTGCTCTGTTTTTTATTTCACAAAGCGCATTGTCAGGGATTTCGCCCATTTCGTTGTAAGCCTCGCAAACAGCGAGTTCAACTTTCAAATAGTGCGCAAATTTTGTTTCAAGCTCCCAAATATTTTTCATTTCCGGCAAAGAATAACGCTCAATCATAAATGCACCTTGATTAATTTCTTACGAATTAATCATAACATAAATTGTCCGAGAAAAGTTCGTTCTAAGGAACGAAGTGACGTGAACGAACTTTTTGAGTGACGCTTAGAAAAGGTGAGCCTTGGGCGGTTCGCACTCTGCCGAACAAAACGATTAAATATCGTTTTGTGAGAGGTAAGAATCGACTAAGGCGACACTAGATTAGATTCAGGGCGATAGTTCTTCGCAAAAATTGAAATTTTCAAAATAGTTCTTGAAAAAACGGACTTTTTGCGCTTTGAGCGGTGAATGGAGTGTAAAAAAGCCCCCCGAAACCCGGGAGGCTTTAAAAATTTGCTTATTTGGACTAGTTTCCGGCCATCTGGCTTGCAACTTCTTCAGCAAAATTGTCCTGTCTTTTTTCAAGACCTTCACCCAGCACGTAGCGGATGAAGCATTTGATGTTCAATTTGCCTTCGACAAGCTGAGCAACAGTCTGGTCGGGGTTTTTAACGAACGGCTGTTCAAGAAGACATCTGGAAGCCATAAGTTTGTTGATTCTGCCTTCAACGATTTTAGCTCTGATGTTTTCAG
>URFH01000006.1 GCA_900547155.1 uncultured bacterium
CAAGGTTGAAGTCGGTAAACCGCGATTTGCGGCCCTGAAACGAGTTCAGGGTGACGGTTTAATATTGTTGGGCTGGTATGCCCAACTACAAGAAAATAACCGGGAAAAACACTGACGAAAATATTAAATTATACAGGATAAAATAGCCTTTTGTATATAAAAATTATTTCTTTTTGTAAATTATCCGGGAGAATTAGTTCGGCAGGCTTATAATTTTCCTCAATTTATGTTATAACTAACTTATAATCAGGCATTTTATATATAGAATTTAGTAAAACAGCGTCAAGGCGCAAAAGGAGAGAATTTTATGACAGTAGGTCAATTCGTATTCATGCTGCACTCACACCTCCCCTATTACAGAAAAGCCGGAATGTGGCCTTTCGGGGAAGAAAACCTGTACGAATGCATGGCAGAAACCTATGTTCCTTTGCTCAATGCAATTTCGGAACTTTACGAAGAAGAAGGCATAAAAGCCAAATTAACAGTGGGAATTACCCCGATTTTGGCTGAACAATTGAACGATGAGCACCTTAAACAGGGCTTTATCGACTATCTTGACGCACGTATCAAGGCTGTGTCAAAAGATTTGGAAAGATATCCGGATCCTGAAGTAGCTCACTCACAGCACTTGAAATATCTTGCTAAATACTATTTTGACTGGTTTAACCACATCAAAGACAGCTTTATCAACAAGTACAATAAAGACCTTATTGCAGGATTTAAAAAATATCAGGATTTAGGATGTATTGAAATAACCACATCCGGTGCAACACACGGTTTTTCACCGCTTCTTGCCACTGATTCAAACCTGAATGCACAGTTCAAAATCGGTTCTGACACGACAAAACGCCTTTTCGGCAAAAAAGCTAAAGGCGCATGGCTGCCGGAATGCGCTTACAGACAGGGTTATGAATATGTTGGCAAAGACGGACAGAAAAAATGGCGTCCGGCAATTGAAGTTACGCTTCAGAACAACGATATTGAGTACTTTTTCACAGAATCTCACGTTATTGAGGGCGGAAATTCCATCGGAAACCGCCGCGTAATCGGTGTTTACGGAAATATCGAGTATATTCCGCTCCCTGAAAGAGAACCTACCGGATACGACACATATTCCGCATACTGGCTGCCTGATGCGCAGGTTGCAGTAATGGGAAGAAACGACAGAGCCGGATTCCAGGTATGGTCAGCTGCTGACGGCTACCCGGGCGACGGCTGCTACAGAGAATTCCACAAAAAAGACGACAAATCAGGTGCACACTACTGGAGAATTACATCTTCAACCACCGATTTGGGCGACAAAATGCTCTATGACCCCGTTCTGGCAATGTCACAGGTAAATCTGAACTCTGATCACTACACGACCTTGATTTATCACCTTTTGAATGATTACAAAATCACTCATTATGACAAAGAAGGGCTTGTAATGGTTTCCTTTGACACCGAGCTGTTCGGTCACTGGTGGTTTGAGGGCGTTGAGTTCATAAAACAGGTTATCAGAAAATTCAACAACTACCTCCCGCAGGTAGAAAGAATGACAGCCGGCGAATACCTCGCTGCTCATCCGCCGACGGAAGCTATTCAGATTCCCGAATCGTCATGGGGACAGGGCGGCCACTTTTATGTATGGCAAAACCACCTCACAGAATGGATGTGGCCTATCATTCACGGATGTGAAAAACGTATTATTGATATTGTATCAAAATACGAGCAAATCCCTGAAAACAAGCTTCTTCACAGAGCTTTGAACCAGCTGGCAAGAGAAAATCTTCTTTTGCAAAGCTCGGATTGGCCGTTTTTAATCACAACATGGCAGGCTAAGGATTATGCAACGGACAGATTCAGAGAGCATGTTGAAAGATTTGAAACAATCGCCGATATGATTGAATCAGGCAATATTGATGAACATACATTGTCCGAAATCGAATCTATTGACAACTGCTTCCCGGTAATCGACTATCGTGCATATCTTCCGATTGAGGAAGGGAAAATCCCGCAGCAGGAAGAAAAATTGAAGCCGTTGTATCAGTAAGGGCGGTAAAATAATTGGAAAAGGAGCAAGTAACATTGCTCCTTTTTTGTTTGGCAGGGTGTTTGGTGGGAACCGCTATTTAAAATTATCGCATTTTCAGCAAATTTTATGCTCAGCTTTTCCCACCCTACTTTTAAAATTGGAAAACTGTACGGTGGGAATAACGAAGTGGTTCCCACCAGCTCCGACGGGAATTGCTGCTCAATAAATTAGCGCATTTTTACACCTTTTACGTCAGTTTGGTGGGAACCGCTATTCAAATTATTGCATTTTCAACAAATTTCATGCTCGGCTTTTCCCACCCTACTTTTAAAATTGGAAAACTGTAGGGTGGTGGGAACCGCTGTTCAAAATTATAGTATTTTCAACAAATTTTATGCTTAGCTTTTCCCACCCTGCTTCTAAAATTGGAAAACTGTAGGGTGGGAATAACGAAGTGGTTCCCACCGGCTCCGACAGGAATTGCTACTCAATAAATTAGCGCATTTTTACACTTTTACGTCAGAAAACTAATTAATCCCTCCCCACCCTGGCCCTCCCCGGGTTGGGGAGGGGATTTCCATCACAAACTATAACGGTATTTCGGGGATATATTTCAAAACTACATGCTTGTACGGATATGAGCCGATTACATTTCCGGTTAGGCCGTCCAATTTTTCTATTTCTCTTTGTCCTTTTGAGATTAATTTGAATTTAGACAAAGCCGGAAACACAACCTCTCCGCCATGTTCCATATTTGATGATATTTGTGAACCTTTAGGTATTCTATATTCAATTAACATCGGCTCAAATGCAATATTCCCTTTATAATCGTATGGAGAGCCGAGATATTGATAAGTTCCAAATTTACGATGTGCACCGTAAGCAAAACCCCTCGACGGAACTATGATATCTCCGACTTTTGCAGAATTTATAACATCAAAATCCTGTCTTGTTTCTCCTATGCTGCGGCTTACGCCCCTGTATGCGACGCAATCTCTTGGCTGTGGAGTGAGTTTTGTGAATTCTGCATTTTTAGCTAATATCCTTTTAGTAGCACGATTATGTGCTTTTATTGCATCATTATATAATTCTTTGTAAAATTCAAAATCCCTATTTTTCCATTCTTCGATTTCTTTTAACATATCTTCAAATCTCATATTATATCCATCATTTGCACCGTGAAAACCATGATGTCCTTCGACCGTTGTTTCACCCTCTTTACAATATGGTTTAACATGATTTGCCGAATCACGCCAGGATTCCACTTTTTTGACAAAAGTATCCGTATTTTGCTCCGGTGCAAATCTTAAATCTTTCAAATCTGCCGGTTTGACCGGATTTGTTTGCACAATACTGGTTTTGCCGGCGGCTTTTGCCCAGGAAGAAGTTCTTTGTGCAAAATTTAAGACTGTTTTTTCCAATCCCATAACAAAATACCTATATAAACCTAACCTGTATTTATATAAAGTATTTTTTTCTTTAAAAATTGCCTGAATTTTTCATTAAAGCCGTTAATCACCAGATTAAATCCCTCCCCACCCCAGCGCTCCCCGAGTTGGGGTGGGAATAAGAGTGATTCCGGCCGGCACGTTGGATTCTGGTGGGAATCGCTATTCAAAATTATTGCATTTTCAACAAATTTCATGCTCGGCTTTTCCCACTCTACTTTTAAAATTGGAAAACTGTAGGGTGGGAATAACGAAGTGGTTCCCACCAGAACAAGAGCGATTCCCACCGGCAAAAAACGCGATAAATACCCTCTCATATTTTTTTGTTTTATAATATTTATAAAAACAAGCTAAAAATTGGAGAAATAAAGTGAGTATAAAAGAGATTTTGAAAGAAACTGCGGCGCAGCAAAGAAAAGCGCTTTTAAATAAAGAGATTTCAGCTGTTGAACTGGTCAAAGAAACATACAAACAGGTGAGAGCCGTTGACGGCGAACTCGGCGCGTTCAACTCCCTGTGCGAAGAACAGGCAATCGAAACCGCAAAAAACGTTGACGAAAAAATCGCTAACGGCGAAAAAATCCCCGCTCTTGCAGGCATTCCGCTCGCTTTAAAAGACAATATGAACTACAAGGGCAGCAAAACAACCGCCTCGAGCAAAATTCTCGAAAACTTTGTTTCGCCCTACGACGCAACCGTCGTTAAAAAATTAAAAGAAAATTTCATCCCGATTATCGGCAAAACAAACCTCGACGAGTTCGCCATGGGCTCCTCAAACGAAAACTCGGCATTTAAAAACGTCAAAAACCCGTGGGATTTGAACAAAGTTCCCGGCGGAAGCTCGGGCGGCTCAGCGGCAGCAGTTGCCGGATTTGAATCCACCATCTCACTCGGCTCTGATACAGGCGGAAGTATCAGACTTCCGGCTAGTTTTTGCGGGATTGTCGGCTTAAAACCCACCTACGGCAGAGTTTCAAGGTACGGATTGATTGCTTTTGCTTCATCGCTCGACCAGATTGGGCCTTTTGCCCGCTCTGTTGAGGACGCAGCCCTTTTGTTGGAGGCAATCAGCGGTTACGACAAAAACGATTCAACTTCTTTGAATCTTCCTGTTCCCAACTATGCAGCTGCATTGAAAAAGGACATCAAAGGCTTGAAAATCGGCGTTATCAAAGAACTTTTGGGCGAAGGCGTTGCACCTGACGTGAAAAAAGCGATTGAAAACGCAATTGACACTTACAAAAACCTCGGAGCGGAAATTGTTGAAATTTCTCTCCCGCTTTTAAAACATTCAATCGGCGTTTATTACATTGTTGCAACAGCAGAGGCGAGCTCGAACCTTGCCCGCTTTGACGGCGTAAAATACGGCCACAGAACGCCCGACGCAAAAAATCTGCTCGAAATGTACACAAAAACAAGAGCAGAGGGCTTCGGCGACGAGGTAAAACGCAGAATAATGCTCGGAACTTACGCTTTGAGCTCCGGATATTACGATGCATACTACAAAAAGGCGCAGCAGGTCAGACATTTGATTAAAAACGATTTTGACAAGGTGTTTGAAACTGTCGATGTGCTGCTTTCACCGACTTGCCCTTACACGGCGTTTGAAATCGGCTCAAAAGTCGAAGACCCGTTGAGCATGTACCTCACGGACATTGGCACAATCAGTGCAAACCTCGCAGGAATCCCCGGAATGAGCATTCCGTGCGGATTTGATAACAGCGGTATGCCCGTGGGAATGCAGCTTCTGGCGCCGGCTTTGCAGGAAGAAAAACTGTTGAATATTGCTTACAATTTCGAGCAGGCAACAGATTTTCACACAAAAACACCCGCGCTCGCTGCTCTAAAATAACTTTAAAAAGGACGTGTTATGAAAAAGATTGTAATAACTTTATTGATGGCATTTTCACTGTGCGCAAGTGCTCCGATGGCGTTTTCATACTCCACGGAAAGCGCAATGTACTACAATGAGGGGCTGGATTATTACCAGAACGGCGAATATTCCAAAGCAATCGAGGCTTTCAAGTCATCTGTCGCAAAAGACCCGACTTTTGTCGACGCATATTACAATCTCGGCGCGATTTACGAATATTTGAAAAGCTATCAGTCCGCAATCGCCTGTTTTTCAAAAATTCACAAACTTGAACCAAAAGATTCCGAAACTATCATAAAACTTTCAGAACTTTACAGCAAAGTCGGAAACACCGAGCAGGCACTGTTTTTTATCAACAAAATCCAGCCCGACGACCAGTTTTATCCCAAAGCAAAAGCTCTGAAAGCGCAATATGATGTAAACTTGCAGCGTGAAAAAGCAAAACGCGCTCTTTCCAACATAAATCAGGCAAACGAGCTGAACAAAAGCGTAATAAACAAATTTTCGGGCCCCACAGGCATAGCAATCGACTCAAAAGGCATTCTTTATGTTGCAAGCTACACGGATAACAGCATTTACAAGGTAATGCCCAACGGTCAGAGCTATCTTTTCTCAAAAAGCCCCATGCTCGGCGGCCCGATTGGTCTTGCATTCGACGCGAATGACAATCTTTACGTCGCAAACTACGATAAAAACAATATCCTGAAAATCAACCGCGGCGGGCAGATTTTCGTGTTTATGAACAAAATTATCAACCCTTATTACCTTATGATTAAAGGAAACAACCTCTACATCACCGAACAGGGCAATAATACGGTTGTGAAATACAAGTTGTATTAGAATTTTTCCAAAAACCTGTCACTTTGAATTTGATTTGTAATGAAAACACGCCTTTTCGTCACCCTGAACTTGTTTCAGGGTCGCAAGGACGCTAAAATCCCGCTTCCGGCAGCAAGATTTTAGCTTATCTACTTCAACCTTGCGATTCCGAATCAAGTTCGGAATGACAGCGCGCCCCTTTTTGTCACCCTGAACTTGTTTCAGGGTCTTATCAGCTTGAAACACCCGCGCCCAACGCCCAAAATACCTGCATTTTACCCGATACAAACCCAAAAGCCCCCCGAATTTCTGAAAATCCACAAAATTTAATCCCCCCGCTACACCATACAGGGGATTATTTGGAAATCGTCTGAAATGATGGTATAATTATTCAGAAACCGGAATTTTATTAAAGGAATTATAAATATGAACAAAAGTCAATCTTCGGGTATTTGGATAGTAGTTATACTCCTCGTTATCTGCCTTGCGGCAATGCTTTTCCCTGCAAGCACAACCAGCACTCAGGACATTTCATACAGCCAGTTGATGAAAAAAGTCAAAGCGTCGCAAATTGAATCCGTTTCAATAGACAAAGACGTCCTGACCGCAAAACCCAAAGGTGACGTGACTGTTGCTAACGTCGTCAGCCCTAATAAACAGCAAACTTCTGTTGTTTACCGCGTAATGGTGCCGACAAACGACCCTGCAATGTATAAAACTCTTGAAGAAAACAACGTTGATGTCAGCGTGAAAAAGCCGAGCGACTCTTCACGCGCAATTGCTGTCCTTTCGACGCTTTTACCCTTGCTTTTGATTATCGGTTTCGTAGTTTTAATGGCAAAAACCATCCAGTCCGGCGGCTCTCAGGCAATGTCTTTCGGAAAAAGCAAGGCAAAACTCATGCTCGATAGCAAAGTAAAAGTTACGTTTAAAGATGTAGCCGGCATTGACGAAGAAAAACAGGAACTCGAAGAAATCGTAGATTTCCTGAAAAACGGCGAAAAATATGTAAAACTCGGCGCAAAAATCCCTAAAGGCGTTCTGCTCGTGGGCGTTCCCGGTACAGGTAAAACCCTTATGGCAAAAGCCGTTGCCGGTGAAGCAGGCGTTCCGTTCTTCTCCATCAGCGGTTCGGACTTTGTGGAAATGTTTGTGGGCGTAGGCGCGTCAAGGGTTCGTGATTTGTTTGAACAGGCTAAAAAACATCAGCCCTGCATTATATTTATTGATGAAATCGACGCAGTCGGCCGTCAGCGCGGCGCAGGTATGGGCGGCGGACACGATGAACGTGAACAAACCCTCAACCAGCTGCTTGTTGAGATGGACGGCTTTGATGAAAACACAAATATCATCGTAATCGCAGCAACAAACCGTCCTGACATTCTCGACAATGCTCTATTGCGTCCGGGTCGTTTTGACAGACAGATTGTTGTTCACAGACCTGATATTCTCGGCCGTGAGCAGATTTTGAACGTTCATGCGAAGAACAAACCGCTCGCTGAAGATGTGGATTTGAAAGTTCTGGCAAAAAGAACCCCCGGATTTACCGGTGCTGACCTGCAAAACCTGCTGAATGAGGCTGCTCTGCTCGCTGCACGCGACAATCAAACCCATATCAACATGCACTACCTTGAAGAAGCCATCGACAAGGTAATCGCAGGCCCTGAAAAGAAAAGCAGAATCATTTCCGACGAAGAAAAGGAAAACACAGCATATCACGAGGTCGGGCACGCTTTGCTGGCAAAACTGCTCAAAAACAGCGACCCGCTTCACAAGGTTTCTATCATTCCGCGCGGTATGGCGCTGGGCGTGACGATGACTTTGCCCGAAAAAGACCACCTTACCTACAAAAAATCCCAGCTTCTCGACAGAATCACCATGCTTTTGGGCGGCAGGGTTGCTGAGGAGATAATTTACGGCCCTGACAGCATTACAACCGGTGCGCAGAACGACCTTGAAAAAGTTACGCAAACTGCAAGAAACATGGTTGCAACTTACGGAATGTCCTACAAAATGGGCAACATGGCTTACGGAAAAAGTCAGGAAAATGTCTTTATGGGGCGCGATTTCGGTCATCAGCGTGATTATTCCGATGAAATTGCCGCTGAAATCGACAAAGAGGTTAAGAAAATCGTTGACGAACGCTACAATCTCGCAAAAGAGCTGCTTCTCGGCAACCGTGACATGTTAGAAACAATTGCAAAAGAACTTCTTGAAAAAGAAACGCTCGACGAAGCAGAATTCAACGAAATTATGAAACGCGTCGAAGACGGCAGACACAACCACGGATTAGGATAAAAAACAAATAAAAAAACAAAAAGCGGAACAGGTTATCTTGTTCCGTTTTTTGTTTTGCTTTCAAAAAGCTTCAAATTACCCAGCATTGCCGGAACGGTAATCACTTTTGCGGCATTTTCACCTGTCAGGTATGTCGTTTTTCCCAGATGTAAAATGTCTACAAGATTGTCTGAGCTACGGATTACCTCATCGGCCTCAAAAAACATAACTGTTTCGATTTCGGGGTGATTTGGCAAAAAATTCATCATTCTTTTGTACGCAGTGCGGTACTTTGGCTTTTCAAAATAAATTTTAACAACCTCTAGCCCGTCGAGTTCCGCTCTTTTGTAGATGGGAGCAAGCTTTTCAACGAGCTTTTTCAAATTTTTGGGCTTGTTTGACCACTCAGCTTCTATATAGACAGCTGTTTTTTGTAATTTTACGTCGTTTTCTTCTTTTTTCACAATTAAATATACGTATTCTAAAGTAATTCACTTCTAAAATAACATATTAACAATAAAATATCAACATTTAGAGAGTTATTTTTTCAAACATATAATGATAATTTACATATATTATGAAAATCAAGAAAATAATAGGCGAAAGGGTCAAACATCTACGCAACTCTCAAGATTTAACGCAAGAAGCGTTAGCAGACCTCGCAAATTTAGACCAAAGAATAATCAGCACTATGGAAAACGGGCACAAGTTGTCAATGAAGTCGCTTGAAGCCGTAATCCGCGCCCTTGGCGTCGATATCCCCGAATTTTTCAAACTGAACATCGTCGATAAAACCGACGAAGAAATTATTGAGGAAATAACAACCACGCTGCCCACCTTGTCAAGCAAGGATTTGCGCACCTATTATAAAATCCTCAAATCCATACAGGAACAGTAAAATTCGCCGCCCTCCGCGCTCAATCTTCCCGATAATTCCGCACAAACTCCACCGCCTCATCCTTTGTCCGCACCTCGGATGAAATCTGCGCCTCTTTAAGCGCCTTTATAATCCGCCCGAGAAGCGGCGACTGCGGAATCTGACAGATTTCCATAATTTCCTCGCCCCCGAGCAGCTTTTCCAGCGGCTGAATCCGGTTTTTCGTTTCAATATAGCGGTTCATAAGCTTTTTCAGCCCGTTAATATTGTCATTTACAATTTTTTCCGTAATCTCGGGCCCTCTGGCTGAAAGCCTGTCACCGTAAGCAATCGCAATCACGTCAAAAACTTCCTCCTCCATTTTCCGGTAAAAACGCAGAACCGCTTTGTCCGTGTAGTTTTCGCCGGTCACAATACTGGCGGGATAAATGTGGAATTTTATGAGTTTTTGGACGTATTTAATCTGTTTTTTTGAAAATTTCAAATCCCTAAGCGGCTTTTCGACGATTTTTGAGCCGACATCATCGTGTTTAATAAACCTGTGACGCCCTGTTTCAGGCTCTATTGTCCATGTGTCGGGTTTTCCGATGTCATGAAGAAACGCAGCCAATTTTAAAAATCCGAGGCGTTTTGCGCCGCAAAAGAACGATTCAAAGTGGCTTTTCGCCTCCGGAGGCGCATTTTCACAAAACTCCTGCACATGCCCGACCGTTTCTATGCAGTGGCCGAGCAATGGCAGATGATGATGGGAATTCGGCGGGATTTTTCTGATTTTTTCAACATCCGGAAAAATCAGCTCCAAAACTCCGCACTCATCCATCGCCAGAAGCACATTTTTAGCGTTAAAACCCGCAAAAAGCTTCACCAGTTCGGCATTCACGCGCTCTTTTGCGCTTTTTGAGAGTTCTTTAAAATGCTTTTTGATAATCCCCTCAAGTTCCGCAGAAATCCTGAATCCCAGCTCACTCTGGAACCTGAATGCACGCAAAATCCTCAAAGGGTCGTCGGTAATATTTTTTTCACTGATTTCGCGTATGATTTTTTCTTCAATATCTCTTATTCCGCCGCAAATATCGATAAATTCCCCCTTTTTCAGGTCAAAAGCAACAGAATTCATCGTAAAATCACGACGCCGCAAATCCTCCTCAATTCCGGCCCCCTCAATGTCCGCAATGTCAATATAGGTAACTTTATCAGGCAAAACAGCGCGGTAAATCCGGTTTTCCTCATCGAGCGGCACAAAATAAGCTCCCAGCCCGTCGCAAATCTCGCCGGCAAGCTCTTTTGCGCACCCCGCGGGCACAACCAAATCAATATCCGAGCTTTCGCGCCCCATCAGCAAATCCCGCAAAAACCCGCCAACAAGGCAGGTTTCGTACTTTTGGCAGTACGGCGCGATTTCTTTTAAGATTTTGTTATTTTCGATTGTTGATTTATAATTCTTCATCTTCAAGCTCGTAAATAATGTTTGAAAGTGCTGTTATTGCTGCGGTTTCTGCCCTTAGAATCAGTTTTCCGAGCGAAACCCTGTGTATTTTGTATTTTTTGAAAAGTTCAACTTCCCGCGCGCTAAAACCGCCCTCCGGCCCGATAATTACAAGGATTTTTCCGCGATTTTCGATTTTTTTAAGCGCTGCTTTGAGCGTGCTTTCCTGCGTACGCTCCACGCAGGCGATTACGGTTGCAAATTCGCCGGATTCAAGCAGTTTTTCAATTGTTGTACGCTCAAAAACGGTTGGAATGTCGGTTCTTTCACATTGTTTGACCGCTTCGAGCGCGTATTTGTTCCATTTTTCGATTTTTGCGTCGATAACAGACGATTTAACCACAGTATTGTCGGTCAAAACCGGATAAATCCCCTTTACGCCTAACTCCGTAGCCTTTTGGATTACGAGCGCCTGCGCATCGCTTTTTAAAACGCCCTGTGCAAGAAAAAGTTCGGTTTTAAGAAAGTGATTCGCCTTTTCACTGGTTAAAATTCTAGCATTTATAAACTTTGGAGCAACCTCCGTAACCTGTACCGTATAGCTCGTCTGGTTTTCGTCAACGAGCAGCAGTTTTTCGCCGGTTTTGAGCCTCATAACCCTTGAAAGGTGGTGGAGGGTGGATTTGTCCGTGATTTCTATGTTTTCGCCGTTTATGTCAGAGGTTTTTATGAAAAAATGAGGCATTTTGCTTCACCTACCTGTTCAATAACACCATCAAAACCGACAAATCCGCAGGTTTCACGCCGCCGATTCTTGAAGCCTGACCGAGGGTTGCGGGGCGGATTTTGGCGAGTTTTTCACGCGTTTCTGTCGAAATATGAACCATTTCATCGTAATCTATGTCTTCGGGGATTTTGATTTTTTCAAGTTTGTCCAGAACCTCAATCTGCTGGTTCTGGCGTTTTATGTAACCTGAATATTTCAGCTGAATTTCGGCTTCTTCGTAGATTTCACGTTCGGTTTGCGCCGATTTTATCTCTGCGCTGGCTTCTTGAAGAATTTTGTAGGTAATCGCCGGACGTTTCAACAAATCAGCCGCTTTCATCCCTTTATCAATGCTTTCTCCGCACTGCGCAAGGGTTTCGTTGACCTCTTTTGTCGGGCTGATAGTGATTTTTGAAAGGCGCGTGATTTCCTCTTCGATTTTTTTCTGTTTTTCTTTGAATCGTTCAAATCTTTCATCCGAAATCAGCCCGATTTTATGACCCAAAGGCGTCAAACGCTCGTCCGCATTGTCCTGACGCAGCAAAAGCCTGTACTCGGAGCGCGAAGTGAGCATTCTGTAAGGTTCGGCAATGTCTTTCGTGACCAGATCGTCAATCAGCGTGCCGATGTAGGAGCTGCTCCTTGAAAGCGTAAGCATTTCCTGATTATTCAGATAATTAAAGGCGTTAATCCCCGCAACAAGCCCCTGTGCAGCCGCTTCTTCATAGCCGCTCGTGCCGTTAATCTGCCCTGCGCAAAAAAGTCCGCGAAGTTTCTTCGTCATCAGGGTATGCGTGAGCTGAACCGCCGGAACGTAGTCATATTCAACCGCGTAGGCCGGTTTTATGATGTGAACGTTCTCCAAACCGGGCAAAGAATGCAGCATTTCGACCTGAACCGGCGCCGGTAGGCTGGTTGAAAAGCCCTGAACATAAACTTCGTAGGTGTCTTTGCCCTCCGGTTCGATAAAAATATGGTGAGACGGGTTGTTTGCGAATCTTACGACCTTATCCTCGATTGACGGGCAATAGCGGGGCCCCACGCCGTGAATCAGACCCGAATACATCGGCGATTTGTCCAGATTTGCCTTGATAATTTCGTGGGTTTTTTCGGTTGTGCGCGTCAAATAGCACGGATATTGCTTTCTGACAGGGCGATTAGGCTCAAATGAGAAGAAATTCAGCTCCTCATCGCCCGGCTGGATGTCCATTTTTGAATAATCAATCGTTCTCGCGTCAACACGCGCAGGCGTGCCGGTTTTGAGCTTTTTAATTTCAATTCCATGCGCTTTCAGCGAATCAGAAAGCCCGACAGCAGCGCGCTCGCCCATTCTTCCGGCAGGAGTAGATTGGAGACCAACGAAAATTCTTCCGCAAAGCGAAGTTCCCGTGGTCAAAATCACGGACGGAGCAAGGTATTGCAGTCCGTATTCATCCACAATCCCTCTCACTTCGCCATTTTCGACAATCAATTCAACTGCCATGGTCTGTTTAATCGAAATATTCTGCTCGGATTCAATCAGATTGCGCATAAAATAAATATATTCGCGCTTATCCGACTGCGCTCGCAAGGCTCTCACAGCAGGGCCGCGCGAGGAATTAAGCATTTTCATCTGGATGTATGTAGCGTCAGCCGCAATCCCCATCACACCGCCCAGAGCGTCGATTTCACGCACAAGGCAGGATTTTGCAGGGCCGCCGATGGCCGGATTGCAGGGCATAAGGGCGATATGTTCAATATTGAGCGTCATCAAAAGCACTTTTAGCCCCAGACGCGACGCGGAAACCGCCGCCTCAACGCCGGCGTGACCCGCACCTACAACTATTGTATCGAATTTGAACATATTTTTTCTTCTCTTGCCTTTTTCTTCTCCCCCCTACTTATTCCCCTTAATTATTCTCCCTCTCCGATGGGAGAGGGCCGGGGTGAGGGCTTGCCCGTAGGGGGAGGGCCGGGGGAGGGCTTACCCGTTAGGGAAAAGCTATCCGGGGGCTACTCCGCCGCAAATCCGGCTTCAAACCAGCCCTTTCACATCTTTATCAACCTGCGCAAGTGTTTCGTCGAGCTTTGAAGCGTCTTTTGCCGCACCCTGAGCAAAATTCGGCCGTCCGCCGCCTTTTCCGCCGCAGGCTGAGGCGATTTGCCCAACGATTTTGCCGGCATTTACGCCTTTTTGAACAAAACTGTCAGAAACTTTCACCATTATGAAAATATTGTCAGCTTTGACCGAAACGAGGATTATAACGCTTTCTTTCAGCCTGTCGGAGAGCATTTCGACCGCAGATTTGACCATCGCGGGCTCAAAATCCTCTACTTTTGAAATAAACAGATGTCCGCCGTTGATTTGTTCGGCTTTTGTCAGGAAAGACGCGCATTTGGCCTTTGCAGCCATCTGCTGGATGTCCTCGATTTTTTTGTTGAGCTGTTTATTTTCTTCGACGAGTTTTTCAACGCGTTCTTCAACCTCTTCGGGTTTTGCTTTGAATTTGTGAGCCAGAACATCGAGTTGTGCGGCTTTTTTGTTGAGATAATCGAACGCAGCATTCGAGCAAACCGCCTCAATACGTCTTGAACCCGCAGAAATAGCAGATTCTGAGACTATTTTTACAAGTCTTATGCAAGAAGTGTTGTCAACGTGAGTTCCGCCGCAAAGTTCTTTTGAAACATCGCCAACGCTTACGACCCGCACCTTGTCGCCGTATTTTTCGCCAAAAAGTGCCATTGCACCGGTTTTTTGGGCTTCTTCGATGTCCATAACCTCGGTGTGGCGCTCGATTCCGTCGCAAATCCATCCGTTGATGATTTCTTCAACCTGTGCGATTTCAGAGGGGGTCAAAGCGCGCGAGAATGAAAAGTCGAAGCGGGTTTTGTCGGGTTCAACCTGCGAACCGTTCTGTTTTACTTCGTTTCCGAGCACTTTAATCAACGCAGCCTGCAAAAGGTGGGCGGCTGTGTGGTGGATTGTGACTGATTTTCTGCGTTCTTCATCAATTTGCGCGCAAACTTCATCGCCGGCTTTAACCGCACCCTCAAGGATTTTTGCGCGGTGAGCCCAGAGCTTGTCAACTTTGAAAGTATTCAGGACTTCGGCTTTGAAATTTTTGCCCTGAATTACGCCCGTATCGCCGACCTGACCGCCAGATTCCGCATAGAACGGGGTTTTATCCAGAATAATATCAACAGTTTCGCCTTCTTCTGCGGTTTCGACGATTTTTGCGTCAGAAACGAGTGAAATAACCTTTGCTTCGCCGCAAGTTTGTGTATAGCCGGTAAATTCGGTTTCGCCGTTCTCTTTTTCAATGTCGATATAAACGAGGTCGTCAGTCAGGATGATTTTTTGAGCAGCGGCTTTTGCGCGTTCTTTTTGTTCTTTCATCTGCTGCGCAAATCCGTCCTTGTCGACGTTTAAGCCGTTTTCTTCGGCGATTTCAACCGTCAATTCGAGCGGGAAGCCGTAAGTATCATAGAGTTTGAACGCGTCAGCGCCCGAAATGGTTTTGTCGGACGATTTTGCCTTTTCCATCAGCTCCTCGAGAAGTTTTTGGCCCCTGTCGAGCGTCATTTTGAATTTTTCTTCTTCTTTTTTGATTACTGACTTGATTTTTTCGTAATTTTCTTCAAGTTCCGGATAAGCCGCTTTATAGTTCTCGACAACCACGTCCACGAGCTTGTAAAGGAACGGAAGCTCAAGCCCGAGCATTTTTCCATGCCTTAACGCACGGCGCATAATCATACGCAAAACGTAGTTTCTGCCCTCATTTCCGGGCACAATCCCGTCAGCAATCATAAACGACACACATCTGGCGTGGTCGGTGATGATTCTTAGAGAAATATCTGTTTTATCGTCTTCTTTGTACTTTTTGCCGGTCATTTCGCAAACTTTGTTCAAAATCGGCATCAACAAATCGGTTTCAAAAGTTGAAGTTTTGCCCTGAACGACCATTGTAATACGTTCAAGACCCATGCCTGTATCAACATTTTTCTTTTCCAGAGGCGTGTAGTTTCCGTCTTTGTCTTTGAAAAGTTCAGTGAAAACGAGGTTCCAGATTTCGACCCATCTGTCGCACTCGCAGGTCGCAACCGAGCAATCATCCGAGCATTTCAGCTCTTCGCCGAGGTCGTAGTGGATTTCAGAGCAGGGCCCGCAGGAGCCGACATCTGAAACAGGGCCCCAGAAGTTGTCTTTTTTGCCTTTTCTGAAGATTCTTTCAGCGGGAACGCCCACATCTTTTGTCCAGATGTCAAAAGCCTCATCGTCAGTTTCGTAAATCGTTACATAGAGGCGGTTTTTGTCGAGTTTCAGGTAATTTGTAACAAAATCCCACGCCCACGGAATAACTTCTTTTTTATAATAGTCGCCAAAGCTGAAATTTCCGAGCATTTCAAAGAAAGTATGGTGTCTGGGGGTTCTTCCGACGTTTTCGATGTCGGAATCCTTTCCGCCCGCTCTTGCGCATTTCTGGCAGGAGGTAATTCTTTTCGGGTCATAGGGGCATTCTTCATAGCCCAGAAAATACGGCACAAACTGCAGCATTCCCGCTGTTGTCAAAAGAACAGTCGGGTTGTCGGGGACGAGGCTTGAGCTGTGCACCCGTGTTGACTGGTGTTTTTCTTCAAAAAACTTTAAAAACGCTTCTCTAATCTGCGCTCCTGTTAATATTTCAGACATGGTTTATTCCTTAAATTTCTCTCTTATAGTCTAATTTTATTACAAAAAAAGTTAATCTTCTATCTAAACAGGCGCGATTTCAAAACACTGAATTTCAGAAATTATTTATTTTCAGCCTTCACTGCAACCTGAACAGGCACAGGAACAACCGTTTTTACGGGAACAATCACCTTTTTAGCGCGTGCATTTGAAGCAAAATCAGCCGCTGCCGCAGCAATACCCGCGCCCAGAGCGCCCCATAAAGCGTATTTTTTAGCTTTTGAAGATTTGAACTCATCTACGACGAATTTGCGAAACTCGTTTTTCTTGTCCGAGAAAGTTTCCTTAATAAAGTCCGCTGTTTGAACGCCTCCGGCAAGATTTGCCTCTCTTACCTTGACTGTTTTGCCGGCAAGCTCAACGTATTTGTCAACTCTGCCTTTTAAAAATCCAATTGCCTCATCAATGTTTTTAAATGACTTAATTTCAGCTTTTTTTGCGTCATTTATCACGGTAAACTCGTTCGGGTTGTTCCGGATAAACTTGCTCAAAAGGCTTTTTTCCATTTCTGAGCCGGGGTTGATATTCGGATCAACTTTTTGAAGAGTTTCGATATGGCTTTCGAGTTTAGCGATTTTATTATCAAGATGGTTTAAAATCGCGGTAGTATCATTATTTCTGCCAATGATTGAAGCAGCTTTTCTGATTTCTTTCGGGTTGTTATCTGCCAAATCAAGGACTTCAAGCAGATTTTGCTGCTTTTCGGTAAGTTTTTTGTTTTCTTCCATTGCTCCGGCAATTTTCCTTAGAGATTTTTGCGTGGATTTAAGCTCTCTTTTGCCGATTTTATCAATGGTTTGGGAATATTCAAAAATATCAGGTTTTACAAAATTTCCCGCTGCAACACCCGCTGCCGCACCCCAGAAAGCGCCCGTTACGCCTGCAATTGCAGCGTCTTTTTTCTGTTCACGTTTTTGTGCTTGTAGTCTTGCTGAAATTCTGTTGATTTCCATGATATTTCCTTTTTCTTTCACACAATAATTTTAAACCCGAGAATAAAAATTTTTGCCACCATGCAACGATAAATTTATAATAATTTATGTTAAAATCCTATCACACAAGGCTTTACACCGCAATATCTTTCCTAAATATTTCTTTACAATCCAAAATTTGTTATACATGCGGGTAATTTACATGCTTTGGGGCAATAAAGTAAAATTTTTACGAAAATCTGCATTCTAAACAGGAAAATTTTTCTAAAAAAAACGAATATTACAAAATGTAAAAAAGATTTTTTCTGTAAAAACCTGTGATAGACTGGTTTTTAGAAAAAAGATTAAATTTTTCTGTTTTTTGATGGCAAAAAATAATTTTTACTGATTTTATCTAATCAGGTCATGTGATTCAAGGGAAATAATGGCAAGTATTTCAACAATTAATGGGGCAAATTACGAAAATCACGGCATAAAAACCATGCCTGAAAATTCTCTTTCTTTCGGGAAAAAAGAGAAAAAAATCATCACGCCCGAGGAGTACAAACACGACGAAATAGTAGGGAAAAACCCTGCTACCAGATTTCTTGTAAATGTAGAGAAAACCGCGAATATCCCGCTTGTTCATTTCCCCAGAGGATTGGGCGGAGCGCCTGATTATACTTTTTATGAATTTCTCCAGACCGCAAAATTCCCCTATTACGTAGGCGGGCCGATACTTGCGGCGTTGTTTTATGCAGGGATTAAATTTGACTCTTTCAAATCCGCAAAACCCGCTAAAAACGTAGCAAAACACATGGCGCTGGGTGTTGGTTTTTATTATGCCGGTGCAATGCTTGCAAAATCACTTGTGAATACAACCTTAAAACTTGCACGCGGTATTGATTTGAACCAGCCTTACAGAAAAGTAATCCCGACATCCACAAACCAGACAGGTGCTTTCCAAAAAGACATTGAATATCACAACCTGATGGAAAGTATTGACTTCACAAGGTGGGATTTGCTTTATAAAGACGGCGAAAACACACAGGAAATCAACAAAAAATACAACAAACTTGCTAAAAAATTCGGTTTGAGAGATTCCAACCCGAATGACGCGGATTCTACACTCAAACCCCTTATAAGAAAAGCTATTGCAATGGGCAGAGCATGGCAATACGCTCTGACGGCTTGTTTTGTTACTCTCGGAATCGGGATGGCAAACCAGAAAGCCTGGGAAACCGACAATTTTGTCGGATTCAGACACCAGATAAAACATGGAATCTTTGGAAAAGATGTTCCTGATGAAATGCGCATCCAAACAGCAAAAAACCTGTTTAAAGATTACATGTGGACGCCATTTAAGGAAAGTTTCAAAGAATTCTGGAAAGGCCAGAACAAAACCACGTCAATTGCAGGAAAAGCTACTATTATTACTACAGCGGCGGCGCTTGTGCTTGCTAATTATTTAATTCTCACAAAAACCTCCGCAAGAAATCACAAAACTGAACGTACTACGGGAAACAAACCACAAGAGGTAAAAAAACAGTAACATGGCAGGCGATTTGCTCCAAAAACTGAATATCAGCGCACAGCAGCAGGTCAGATTGCAAAAACCCGCGCAAAATCAGCCTGTTGCGGCAGCTCCGGTTCAAACTCCGATAAAAGAAAAAGGATTGGAGTACCTTCCGGCTGTTACAATTACTCCGGCAAAAACAATTCCAACCGGATTGAAGCCCCAGAGCCCCGCAGGACGATTGATTAGCGAAAATGTTTTTCAAAGTGCGGGCAGCACGGTTAAAAATTACGCAAATTGCGCAAAATACTTCTACGACGCAGCTTTTAAAGGCGAAGGAACAGATTATTCCGTAGGCAAGATAAATGACCTCACTGTACGCGCGGGCAGCCTCGGGATTGCGGGAATTCTTGCGGCAACAAAAGCCTTTCCGTTCGCAAAAGGAATGGAATTCGTCGGGCTCGCAACATGGTTCGGCTCAATGGCTTTATGGCCCAGAATTATCGGTGCGCCCATAAAAGCAAAGACCGGTGTGGATATTAACTGGAAATACGAAGATTCTTACGGCAGAAGAAAGCCGTTTTTACAGGATCCGCAGTATCTTGCATGGGATTTGTTCCGCCATATTGATAAAAACGGAAAATACAACCCGAAAGCTCCGGATTATGAATATTTGAACAAAATCGGCGACAAACTCGGCGTTCCCAGAGATATAAAAAACAGAAACGAAGCAATTCAGGACAAAATTCGTCAGGTCGGCATTCAGGGCAATGCTCTGTGGATGTTGACTGCGGGCGTAATGACCCCTGTCATCTCCTCAATAGTTGCAGACGCGCTTCAAGAGCCTCTTTCCGGCGGAATTGAATCTTTTAGAACCTCCCGCGCGGAAAAACAGGTCAAAGGGCTTGAAGCAAAACTCGACAGCGTTCTGAAATCTGCCGAACCGGTTAAAATAGAGAAACTTGCTGAATCGCTGGGCGTTACTCTTGATAAGGAATTCACTGCGGGGCTGGAAAAACTCAGCAAAGCGGCTCTCACACCCGAAGAAAGCGAAAAATTCATTAAATTCCTTGAAAAAGAGCTGATTGGAACCGATTTGATTTACGCAATAAAAACCGAAATGAACGGTTCTACGCTCGTACAAAATGTTATCCGTTTTGACGGCGCTATGCAGGATGCGGTTGTCAAAGCGATGGAAGAAAAACTTAACCAGATTAAAGCAGCTTCATTTGACACTGCTACGGAATTTTTGAACACAGCTATTGAAAAAACCCTTTCTACGCTTGATAAGAAAAATATTGCATATTCTGATGAAACAAAAATCGGCGATTTATTCACAGGATTGAACATCAGAGAAAAACAAAAAATCAGAGTCAGCAACATAAATACACTGCTCCGTCATTACAAAGATAAAACCGTAGGCGAATTCAAACAGGCAATCGCCTCAAAAGACAAAAAATTCTTTGGAATCGACTTTATTGACCGCATTAAGCCCCTAACAAGAGCTGATGTTGACAGAGCGGTAAATATTGGTAATTTTGACAAACGCGCGGACGGGCTGGTTGGATTCGGTCAGACGCATACTTTCAGCCAGATTTTCAATAAAGCTCTGGAAAACGCAAAAGCCGCTCTTGGCGGTACGCAGGAGCTGGATGTTGAATACATTGCAACAATGCTAAGAGATACCGCTGCTGAAACAGCAAAAAAATACGAAGTTTCGCTGCTTGATGTTGAGCGCGCAAAAAAACTGATTACGCTGGCGAAAATTCAACAGGCAGTGGAAAATCAAATCGATTTGCTCGCCAAAGCTACAATTCAAGACATTTCAGAAGCCGTCACCGCAAACAACTGGCAAAAAGTTCCTAAAAAATACTTCAAAGCAATGGGCTTTACAAAAGCGGAAATCAGAGAACTGGCCACAGCAAGCACAACAAAAGCTTCTGAAATTATGATAGAGAAATTCACGTCAATTTCAAAAGATTCCGCAAAATTTGAAAAAGTTGTAAAAGAAATCGCAAAATACGCAGACTCCGCAATTTCAAAAGAAGAAAAAGCGCTCCTGAACATAATTGGAACCTTTGAAAACCCGGGCCCGCTAATCAAGCTCAAAGATACAATCCAAAAAGCCGCTAAGGCAGAAGGTTTTTCCAACACCATAACGGACACCGTTGAAAAACATTTCTCCGGCACAGCCAGAGAGCTCCAGTCCAAAGTCAAAAACACGACTAATTCCTTTGGAAAGCTCATAAAAGCCCTCGATTCGTTCCGTGAGATTGACGAATTCGTTATAAGAGAGCTCGGCTCAAACCCTGAAGAGTTCAAAAAAATTATCAAAACTCAACTCAACAAATTCTATACTTTCAAAGGTTTTAAATATGAAGAAGCAAAATCCTCGCTAACAATGTTTTTGAAACGCGCATTTATTGAAAATGCGGATATAAACAACTGGCAGACAAAATTTGAAGCCGCGCTGGACGGAAATCCCCGCGGAATCAAACATTCAAAAGAACTTCTTATGGATTTGAACGCGTTTATGTACGGTGATTTTTCAGAATCCTGCGCAAAACTCCTTCCTGATGAGCTCGCCGGAAAATTAAGCGCAAACAGCTATGAAATGGGCTTTAGATTTATGCCGATGAACAACAAACTTTTGCTCCATGTTTCCGGTGCAAACACAAACAGGGCCTGGGGTTATGTTGAAGACATGCTCGGCAAGTATAAAAATATTCCTCAAATGACAGAAAAAGAAAAAGCGGCTTTTGCCCATCAAATCGAAGTAATTGAGCACATGATTGAAGCAAGAAAATTCGAGCTTCACATCAATGACTTAGTGAATATGAAAAAAGGAATTAACAAAATCAAAGAAGGCCTTACAAAATTTGATAAAGGCTTCAATCCGTGGGATTTGAAAGAATTATTCGGCAGAAAACTCGGACAGGATCGCACAGCGAATGTTATTCTGTCAGAACAGACCGGAAAAGGCATTACAGAGTTCACAGCTGACGCCGCAAGAAACTTCCGCTCCAGAAATAAATGGTCAAAACTCGTCTGGGGACTTTTTGCCGGAACAACAGCGCTTTCCGCTCTGGTAATTTCGCAAATGGGCAAAAAGAACTACTTTAACCGCGATATTTATGCAAAAAAGGAGGGTTTAAATGCAAATAATAAATAATTACCATCCTGTTTTTGCAAAACAAAACAATTTTAAAGGCTCCTTGATGGATTACCTTTCAAAACCTGCCGTACAGCCATCCGGCGAAGTTCAGCCGGTTCAAAATGCGCCTGCTGCTGCGGTTACAGCTGCTTATATGAAAGTTGATGCACCGGAGCTTGAAAAATTAAGAAAAATCGGCGCCGGAAATTTGCTTCTTGCAATGACAACGGCTGCTTCAAAAGCCAATGCAGCTGTTGCAAGCGCAAAAGTTGAAGAACCCAAAACAGAAAAGCTTGAGGGCTACAAAAACAACCTCCGCTCAATGTTCCAGAACAATCAGGTCGTAATTTACGCAATGGTACCGAGAATTTTCAATGCAAAAGACAAAAACGGCAACCGTTTGATTGAAGAGGGCGAAGAAAAAGGCACTTTCCTCAACATGATTGACAGGCTTGACGAATTAAAATCATACGGCATAAATACGCTCCACTGGCTTCCGATTAACCCGCCCGGAACAATCGCAGCAAAAGGAAGTGCGGGCTCGGTTTATGCTCCGCTGGATTATTTGACAATTGATCCGGCGCTTGATGACCCGAACAACCCGAAATCCGTAAAAGAAGAATGCAAAGAAGCAATAAACGAATGCCACAAACGCGGAATCAAAGTTATGATTGACCTGCCGAGCTGTATGTCGGTTGATTTGTACGACGCAAGGCCCGATTTAAGAGCTGAAGACGCTTCGGGCAACCCGAAAACCCCCGAGGGCTGGGAAGATATCCGCATGTTCGAGCCCTGGGCCGATCAGGACAAGAGAATTTTGAATCCGGCGTTGATGAAATATCATAAAGATTTTATTGATATGTGCATTGATTTGGGAATTGACGGCATAAGAGCTGACGTTGCACGTGCTAAACCCGTTGAGTTCTGGGATGAGCTGATTACTTACACAAGAAGAAAAGACCCTGAATTCGCGTTCCTTGCAGAATCTTACACCTACGAAGACGCTTCTCCGATTAAAAACATGCCCGCAGACCGTCCCGAAGAGCTGCTCGAAGCAGGATTTGACTCTTATTACGGTCAGTATCACATTTTCCCGAGCTGGAACTCAGAAGAATTTCACCAGTTTGTGAAAGACAACCTGAAAATGTCCGAAAAATACGACAAAGGCAAATCGCTCATCGGTTCTTTTGCGACCCATGACGACAAAAGCCCGATGTCCAACGGCGGGCCGGATTACTGCATGATGACCAGCGCAATTCAGGCTACTTTGCCTATGACAAACCCTTACATTGTAACCGGTTTTGAGACAGGTGATGATTACATTTATCCGTATGGCAAAAAATATGTTGACAAAACATTCAACGAGCTTATGAAAAACCCTGTTTACAAAGACACAGTAGATTCTTTGCTCCAGAGCGAATCATATTCAAAAAATATCAACCTGCCCAGGCTTTTGAACAGCGAGGACGCAAATCTAAAAATCTCCGAACTCGCCAAAAAGCCTGAATACAAAAAGCTTGTGAATTACTTCACAAACTTTATGCTCACAAAAGACAACATAAAACACTATGTCCACCCGGAATTCCTTGATATTTTCAACGAATCGGCAAAACCGGAGGGCAAACACCCCGAAATCGGTAAGCATTTCGCTCAGCTGATGAATGTTTTCAGAAAACAGTACGAAAATGTCATCACAAAAGGTTCATATATCGAGCTTAAAGTCGATGGAAACAAACGCAAAGACATAATTGCCTACGCGCGCCATTATCAAGGCAAAACCCTTGTGGTAATAGCGAACAAAGACGTAAACTCCAGAGAAAGAGTTACCGTAAAAGTTCCCGGCTTGAAATCCACGCAGGTTCTCAAAGACCTGAGCCCCGAGTACGGCAATCCGAGCAGATATCAGGCACAAGACGGCGCTATCAGGCTCGAACTTGGCGCTGCAAGAGCTCATATTTTTGAAGTTGACACGCCCGACATTGAAAAAGCATTCAAACCATCGGAAGTTTACAGGCAAAATTTATAAATTCAAAAAGTTTTAAGCCTTTTTGAGCTGTTCTGAAAGGATATCAGCAATTCGTTTGCATGCCAGCCCGTCGCCGTATGGGTTTATGGCTTCGGACATTTTTTTGTACTCTTGAGGGTCGTCGAGGAGCTTTTGCACCTCTGAAACGATTTTTTCCGTGTCAGTGCCCACGAGTTTAACCGTTCCGTATTCGACAGCTTCAGGGCGTTCGGTTGTGGAGCGCAAAACAAGCACAGGTTTGCCCAGAGAGGGGGCTTCTTCCTGCACGCCGCCGGAATCTGACATAATAATATGCGATTTTTTCATCAAATTCGCAAAAGGCGCATATTCCAGAGGCGCAATGAGGTGAATCCGCTCTTTTCCGTCCAAAAGTTCATAAACGGGCTTTTGAACATTCGGGTTCAGGTGCACGGGGTAAACAACCTGAACATTTTTATTTTTTTCAACGATTTCAAGCACGGCTTTGCAAATATTTCTGATAGGCTCGCCGAAATTTTCTCTTCTGTGCGAGGTCAGCAGAATAGTTTTCAAATTCGGGTCGAGATTCAGTGACGGAATCTCGCTTTTGTGGTTTTCAACAGTGTACAAAAGCGCGTCAATGACGGTATTTCCGGTTTTATAGATATGTTTTTCGGGGATTGCCGATTTTTTCAGATTTTCGCACGATGTTTCGGTCGGAGCGAAGTGATAGGTGCAAACTGCGTCCGCAAAAACGCGATTTATCTCCTCGGGGAACGGATAATACTTGTCAAAAGTCCTCAAACCCGCTTCCACGTGCCCGACAGGGATTTTTGCATAAAAAGCAGAAAGTGCAGCAGCCATTGAGGTGGTTGTGTCGCCATGAACCAGAACAACGTCAGGATTTGCCGCCTCGAAAACATCTTTCATCTTCAAAAGAACATCAGACGTGAGCGTCCAGAGGTTCTGATTTTCTTTCATAATATCAAGGTCATAATCGGGCTTGATTTCAAAAAGATTGAGCACCTGATCGAGCATTTGCCTGTGCTGTGCGGTTACACAGACAATGCTTTCAAATTCGGAGCGTTTTTCGAGCTCTTTTACCAGAGGTGCCATTTTTATTGCCTCGGGGCGCGTTCCGAATACGGTCATGACCTTTATTTTAGACATTTTTAAGCTCCTGATTCCATCTTATTAAGTTATTTTCGCACAAATATATCCGTTCGGGCAATCCCGGCAAAAAGGAGTTAATAAACAATCTCAAAACCGCTCCCCACCCCAGCCCCTCCCCGAGTTGGGGAGGGAGAATGGCTTCTAAACAATCTTATAAATCGCAAAATCCCATTTTTTCCCAATTTAGAGCACAAATCCCGCACTTTGCTAAATTTAACCCAACCCACCACCGGATTAACCCGCTGCGGGTATGGTTATTTTTCAAAAAATAAAAGATATTTGAATGGACAGGAGAAAATTATGCGAATTTTAATGAGTTTATTTTTAATGCTAACCCTTTGCCCCGCCGCATTTTGCGCAATTAACGGAAATGTCCAGAAAAGCGGCTACGGCGATACAAATCAGGTTATTGACTCGGCGAGCGGAAACCCTATTGACCGTGCAAAAGTAACCCTGCCCGCAAAAGGCTACAAAACGACAACAGACAGCCAGGGACGGTTCGAGCTGGGCGCAAAAATCAACTCGCCAACCATCATGTCGGTTGATAAAGAAGGCTACAAGCCGTTTTCTTTAACAGTTGACCAGAATACCATGTCAAAACCAATTGTAATCGGCATTGAAAAGACAAATCCACACGACATAATCATTGATAAAGACATGTATCACATCGGCGACGACAACTACTCTGACAAATCCGCAAATGCGTCGGAATTCCGCGTAAAAGCAATCGGCCCCTCATATACAAAGAATTTTCCGATAAAAGGAAAAACCGAAGGGCAGCTTTGTCTTGTCATCGGCTCAATTATCGGGATTGACACAAAAATGGCAAGGGATATGGGCCAGTCAAAAGTCACAACCGCCTACGCTTCGCCGCCCGAGGTTTACTTTAACGGGAACAAAATCGCTGAAATCCAGCTCAACGGCGACAATCAGCAAATCAAAATCCCCCGTAACCTCATAAAATTCGGCGGGAACAATCAGGTCACAATCAAATGCGGCAGAAATCTCTTCCAAATGGCATACATCGACTATGACGACATTGAATTTATGAACCTTTACATAGAATCAAAATAAGGCTTATACAGGTCTTGAAAACATCGCCATAAAATCTTCAAGAGTGTGAATTCCCTCTTTTCCGATTTCATTGTAAATACGTTTTGCCCTCGGAGTCATCTCATGTCGTCTTGTGTAATCCCGTGCGGTTGTTTCCGCGCGTTCAGCGGCAATTCTTTTGGACTCTTTTGCGATTGCCTCTTTAGAAATCTCAACATGCGGCACATTAACCTTGTAAGTTTCTTTCCCGTAGGCTTTTACAAGCTTGGCTTTTTGTTTGACAAAAAGCCCTTCGCTAAGGCGGCTTGCCGACTTAGCGTCATCGCGCAAAAATCTCGAAATGCTGTCAGAAATTCTTCCGAAAACCTCGTTTACGCCAACAAGCTGTTTTTTGCATTCTTTTACGACCATCGGCGTGATATTTTCCAAATCGGTGAGCTGTTTGCAGATTCTTGCTGCGTCGTAGCTGACTGATTTGTTAATTCCTTTGTCAAGCAAAGCCGGTTCTGCAATCAGGTTTATGCAATCCCTGAAAGAAAGATGAGCGCTCGCCTTAAAATTAGGCGAAATCCCCGTTCTGTATGACGGCTGTGCATAATTACCTGAAATTTTCATTTTTTTAACCTGACTTTCTAAGCTACATAACTAATACATCCGTAAACGGGAAAAATTGCCACTCAGGGTTAGTCCGTTTACAAATGTTTACAACAAAAACTATTTAATATCCGGACGGAGCGAAGCAGCACCCTTTAAATAGACATGCTTTATTTCTTTTGCCGGTTTTTCGGTGTTCACCGCCATCATAAGCCGCAAACATAAAGCAAGAGAGGGTTTTACCCGCATTTCCTGATAGCATTCCATCGGAATCAGCTCAAATCCGCTGATTTCACGCGCAAACCTCGCAGGAAAAGCACAATCCAAATCCTCCGTGGCGCTGAAAGCAAGATAAGCAACATTTTCGAGTCTGATATCGTTGGCTTCGATTATTCTGGTTAAAAGTTCCTTTGTTGCTTCTCTGAGTGCATTTTCGGAGTTTTCCGCAACCGTAATTGCACCTCTGATTCCTCGAATCATAATTTACCTTTTAATTTAATATATCCCCGACTTTTAAATGCGCCCCGTTTACCCAGTCGCACGCATTCATGACCGGTTTTCCCTCGGGTTTCAGTTTCTTAATTAAAATAACGCCTTCTCCCGTCCCCGCTTCAATTCCGTCCTTTGAAATTCCGACAATTTCACCGCCTTTGACTGATTCGGAGGATTTTTTGCCGGAAAGTCCGGTTTCGACGAGTTTTATCATCTTATCATGGAAACTACAAAAAGCGCAAGGCCAAATAGTCATCGAACGCACCTGATTGTGGATTTCACGGGCGGATTTTGTCCAGTCAATTTTTCCGTCGGATTTTTCAAATTTTTTCGCGATTGTAACGCCTGTTTCATCCTGTTTTCGGGGTTTTAAAACGCCGTTGTAGAGTTGTTTTATGGTGGGATAAAGTAAAAACGGCGATTTGTCGCTGATTATCGTCGAAAGCTCCGCGTCAGTCATATTTTCGGTAATTTTAATTTTTTCCTGCAAACAAATATCCCCCGCATCAAGCGCAAGAACCGTAATCATCGTTGTAATGCCCGTTTCTTCATCACCGTTAAAAATAGCACGCTGAATCGGGTTTGCGCCGCGATATTTCGGCAAAAGCGACGCATGGAGGTTAATTGTGGAGAATTTCGGAATATCGAGCACATCCTGTGTCAGAATCTGGCCGAAAGCAAACGTAATAAAGAAATCCGGCTCAATTTTTCTCAATTCTTCGAGAAGATTCGCGTCTTTTCTAATGGATTCCGTCTGAAAAACAGGAATATCATGACGCAAAGCGAACTCTTTTACGGGCGGCGGGGTAAGCTTTTTGCCGCGTCCGCACGGGCGGTCGGGCTGCGTAACAACCGCGCAGATTTTTATATCATTAAAATTGAGCAATTTCTGGATACTGTTCACCGCGATTTGCGGAGTTCCCATAAAAACGACTTTTATCACTGATTATTCCTCTGTAACGTTGGTTTCGGGGTTATTTGCGATTTCTTCTTCCATTTCTTCTTCATCAAGAAGATAATTTTCATCAACCGGCGCCAAACCCTTTTCAGCAAGCGCTTTATTGGCTTCCATTCTGTTTCTGCAATGGTCAATAAAAAGAACGCCCTCCAGATGGTCAAATTCATGCTGGATTGCCCGTGCAAGAAGCTCGCCGTCACGCGCTTCCAGCACAAACGGTCTTCCGTTCAAGCCTGTTGCTTTCACCGTGACATTTTTGTAGCGGCGAACGTTTGTATAAGCCTCGGGAAAGCTCAAACAGCCCTCATAGCTGTTCACTGCGCCCGATTTTTTGATGATTTTAGGGTTAATGAAAATTCTAGGGTTTAAAGGTTCATCGCCTGACGATGTATCAATAACAAAAATCCGCAAATTCTCCCCGATTTGCGGAGCAGCAAGCCCCACGCCGTTTTTTGCATACAAAGTATCCAGCATATCCTGAATCAGGTTCTGGATTTTTTTAGAAACTTTTAAAACTTCTTTAGACTTCACGCGGAGGCATTCTTCGCCGTATTGAACAATTTTTCTTACTGCCATATTTCATTCCTTTTGTGGTGTTTTGATAAAATTTTAGCACAAAAAATGTAAAATTGTCTTAATCATGCTTGACTTTGCCCCCCGATTTAAGCCTATAATATTAAAAATCAAAAGGTTATATAAATGACTCTTAAATCTAAAAAACATAATAATTTTAAATAAATACTGAAAAGAAAAAGTTTTCGCTTTTTCTTTTTTTTTATTTTTTAAATCAGGAGCAAAAATGCAGGTTTCAAAACTGAAAAAACACCATAAAGCAAAAATAATAAGCATAAAACAGGTTTCCAGAACGCAATATTTCATGACTTTTGTGCCTGTTGACGATTTTAGCGCAAAACCGGGGCAATTCGTTTCGATATTGTGCGACGGGTTCACTCTCAGGCGCCCTTTCAGCATTGCGAGCTTTGACGGGAACGAAATCGGCGTGCTTTTCAAATTAAAGGGCAAAGGAACCGAATTTCTCTCAAATCTGCGCGCAGGAGATGAAATCGACTTTGTCGGCGCAGTGGGCAACGGCTTTAAAATTGAAAATGTAAAATCTTTGTTAATAGGAGCAGGCGTGGGCGTTGCTCCTGTTTTTTATCTGAAAACCGAGCTGCAAAAAATGCAGATTCCGTCGCTTTTAATCTCCGGATTCCAAACAGAAAAGGAAATTCCCGAAAATATCGAATGCGACAAAATTTGCACAGATGACGGCACAGCAGGGCTGCACGGAAGCGTCATAAATTACATAAGAAATATGATTGAAGAATTCCGGCCGGAAAAAATCTACGCCTGCGGCCCGAAAATCGTGCTCCAAAACACCGCAGAAATCGCACAAAGGCACAAAATCCCCTGCGAAGTCGCCTTAGAAAAAGAAATGGCTTGTTCAATCGGCGTTTGCCGTGGCTGCGTAATCAAAATCAGAAAAAACGGGCAAATTATGACAGCTTCCGTCTGTCAGGACGGGCCTGTATTCAACGGGGAGGCAGTTGTATGGTAGATTTTCAGGAAATGAAAACCGGCGTGGATTTGGGACGCGGATTTGTCATAAAAAACCCGATAATGACCGCTTCGGGCACTTTCGGCTACAGCTTTGAATACGCAAGGTTCTATGACGTAAAAAAACTCGGCGCAATCGTCACAAAAGCAATAACTCTCGAGCCCAGAGACGGAAACAGCGGGCGAAGAATTTTTGAAACCTGCGGAGGAATGATTAATCGAATCGGGCTGGAAAATGTCGGCGTTAAACGGTTTATGGCGGAAAAACTTCCGCTTTTGAACAAGGGCGGGCTTGATTTTGTGGTAAATATTGCCGGTTCGTCGCTTGAGGAGTACATTTCGCTCGCAAAAATCTGCGAGGAGCACAAAATCAGGGCGATTGAGCTGAATGTGTCCTGTCCGAACGTAAAATCCGGCTGTCTGGAGTTCGGAACGGACGAAAAAACGCTTCATAACCTTGTTTCGCAGGTCAGGGATGAATTTTCGGGTTGTTTAATTGTTAAATTAACCCCGAACGTCACAAGCGTGGAAAAAATTGCCGTCGCAGCCCAAAGCGCCGGTGCAGACGCGGTCAGCGCAATAAATACGCTCAAAGGCACCGGAATTAAGCTAAATTGGCATAAAGGGAAATTTATAAAAGAAGAAGTTACGGGCGGGCTGTCCGGACGGGCGATAAAACCGGTTGCGCTGGGCGTTGTGAGCAGAATTTCAAAGGTTCTGGACATTCCTATCATCGGAATGGGCGGGATTTATGATTTGAACGACGTTTTCGAGTTCATGAGCGCAGGAGCAGCTGCCGTGCAGGTCGGAACGGCCAATTTTACCCATCCGGAGTGCGCCGGCTGCATTGCAGATGATTTGCACGATTTTATGTACGAAAACGGGATTCGCTCGATTGAAGATTTGAAAGAAAAATTGAGAGGTGAATAATGGAAAATGAAATTTTAACACTTTTAGAAAAAGCCGAGGGCGTGCTGCACGGGCATTTTTGCCTGACGTCGGGTTTGCATTCAAATATTTATTTTCAATGCGCAAAACTTTACCAGTACCCGGAAATTACCGAAAAAATCGGCAAAGCACTTGCTGAAAAGCTCAAGGGCATTGAATTCGACACAATCGTCGCTCCCGCAATCGGCGCGGTGATTATGGGCTATGAAACAGCAAAGCAGGCCGGCAAAAGAAGCCTTTTTGTTGAAAGAAAAGACGGCATAATGCAATTGCGGCGCGGTTACAAGCTTGAAAAGGGTGAAAAAATCGTCATTATTGAAGACGTAATCACAACAGCCCGAACAATCAGGGAAACCATCGAAGCGACAAAGGAATTCGGCGTGGAAGTGGCTGCTGTAGGCTGCATTGTCGATAGAACCTGCGGAAAAACAGAGCTGAACATAAAATCGCTCCTGCAAATCGACCCTGTGACCTACGAACCGGACAACTGCCCGCTCTGCAAAGAGGGAATTCCGCTCGTGAAGCCCGGCAGCAGGGAAAAGGAAGTAAAAACAGCATAAAATCACAATAAACCTCAAATTTACGTCACCCTGAACTCGTTTCAGGGTCTCCTGCGAAGCAGGTCAACCAAAAAGGAGCCAAGAAAAAACAAAATCGCAATAAATCTCAAATTTACGTCACCCTGAACTCGTTTCAGGGTTCCCTGCGAAGCAGGTCAACCAAATCAACCCTCAAAAAACAGAAGTGCAACGAAGTATGAAAAATCTTATCGACATTGAAAGACTTGAAAAAGAAGAAATCCAAAAACTAATAAAAACCGCGGAAGAATTCAAAAACGGCAGGCAAAACAGCTGCGCAGCGGGCAAATGCGCGTGTTTGATGTTCTTTGAAAATTCCACACGCACGCATTTTTCTTTTGAACTTGCTGCAAAACGCCTAGGAATGCACGTTTTGAACTTTGACGCAAAAACCTCCTCTTTTTCCAAGGGCGAGTCAATGAAAGATACATTTGAAAACCTTAATTTCATTGGCGTTGACGTTTTTGTTCTCCGCCATAGCGAAAACGGAATTATCGACAAAATCCGCAGCGAAATCGCTTATCCCATGCGTTTTGTGAACGCAGGTGACGGCAAAAACGCCCATCCCACGCAGGCTTTGCTTGATTTTTACACAATGAAGAAACATCTCGGCGAAATTAATGGGAAAAAGGTTGTTATCATTGGCGATGTGGCGCATTCGAGGGTTGCGCGCTCGAATTTTGCACTTTTGAAAAAATTTAACGCTGATGTGCATTTTTGCGCGCCGGATTATTTTACGCCCGAAAATATCCGGAATTCAAGCGCAATCTGGCATACAAACCTTGAGGAGGCGATTGAAAACGCTGATGTTGTAATGCTTTTGAGGGTTCAAAACGAGCGTCTGGACGGCGAAACAGCGCAAAAAGCAAAAGATTATACAAAAAATTACAGGCTGAATTCAAAAATGCTGAAAAAACTTGCGCCGAACGCGCTTTTAATGCACCCGGGGCCTGTAAATCGCGGAGTTGAAATCACTTCGGAGCTTTTGGATTCGGAAAAAGGGCGGACTATTCTGGAGCAGGCGAAAAACGGCGTATTTGTGCGGATGGCGGTGCTGGATGAAATTTTCAGGGAGGAAGCGTGAAAAAATTTGACGGAATTTTGAAAAATGCACGCGTGGTTTCGCCGGAAAACGGAATCGACGAAATTTTTGACATAGAAATAAAAGACGGAATTGTCACAGCAATAGGTAAAACCCTTGCAGGACGCCGCATAATCGACATGAGCGGCAAAATAATCATGCCCGCTTTCGTCGAAATGCACTGCCACCTGCGAGAACCCGGTTTTGAAGAAAAAGAAACCGTCGAAACCGGCCTAAATTCTGCTATAGCTGGCGGATATGCAGCGATTTGCCCGATGGCAAACACAAATCCGGTCAACGACAACGTCGAAACCCTGAAATTTATCCGGAATGCCTCGGACAAAATCGGAATTTTCCCGATTTGTGCGGTCACAAAAGGGCTTTCTTCCGGCGAAATCGTGAATTTCAAACTTTTGAAAGAAGCGGGCGCAATAGCTTTTTCAAACGACGGAAAGCCGCTTGAGGATATGGATTTGCTCAAAAAAGTGCTTTTAAAAGCAAAAGCGGAAGATGTTTTGATTATTTCGCACGCCGAAGACACAAAATACGCGCCTGAACAGAACGAATCGGAGTTCAGCGCGGTGCTCAGAGAGCTCGACGCGGTCAGAGAAACGGACGCGAGGTACCATTTTGCGCATATTTCCACGGCCGAGTCGCTCGGGCTGATTCACGAGGCAAAGCATGAGGGATGGAATGTCACCTGTGAAAGCGCTCCGCACTATTTTACGCTTTCAAAAGACGATATAATCGACAACCATGCAAGGTTCAAAATGAACCCGCCCCTGCGTTCTGAGGCGGACAAAGAGGCAGTAATCGAGGGCTTTTTGGACGGAACGATTGATGTGGTTGCCACAGATCATGCGCCCCATACGATTGAAGAAAAGAATCTTCCGTTTGAGCGGGCGCCGATGGGGATTGTGGGGTTTGAAACCGCGTTTTCTCTGGCTTATGAGCGTTTTGTAAGGACAAATCTGCTCACTTTGAGCTCAATTGTTAAAAAATTCTCCTCAAATCCGGCAAAAATCCTTGGTTTAAAAGAATTCGGGGGAATTGAAATCGGGCAGTACGCAAATCTGGCGATTTTTGACCCTGATTTTGAATGGACAGTCGAAGCGGCGAAATTCCGCTCAAAATGCAAGATTTCACCGTTTGAGGGGCGAAAATTGAAAGGTAAAATCACAGCGACGATTGCAAAAGGCGTATTCTATGAAAATGAGCCCCCGAAGCCGGTTCAGAGTGACAATTAAAAATATAAAAGGAAAATATTATGAAAATTAACCCTAAAATTAAAGAAAAAATCGTGCTGGCGCTGGATGTTGATACGGTTGCGCAGGCAAAAGAACTTATCAGCGAATTAAAGGATTATGTCGGCGTTTTTAAGGTCGGATTGCAGTTTTACACGGGAAACGGCGGCGAAGTTTTTGAATTTATGAAAAAAATCGGCGCAAAATTCTTTTTTGACGTAAAACTCCTCGACATCCCCAACACAGTGAAAAAAGCCTCGGAAAATATCATCAGAAGCGGCGCAAGTTTCTACAACCTCCACGCTCTCGGGGGCGCCGAGATGATGAGGCAGGCTGCTGAGGGCGCAAATGAAACAGCCCGTGAAATGGGCGTTGAAAAGCCGGTAATCCTTGCTGTAACGGTTTTAACAAGCATAAATGACGAAGTTTTGAACAATGAGCTGCAAATCCCGCACAAAACGCTTGATTACGCCGGCACACTCGCAAAACTCGCCAAAGACAGCGGAATGACAGGGGTTGTGGCGTCGAGTTTTGAGGCAAGGAAGATAAAAGAGGTTTGCGGAAAGGATTTTAAAGTCCTTTGCCCGGGAATCCGCCCCGCATGGTCGGTAAAAGGCGACCAGAAAAGGCTTGCAACGCCCTCATTTGCAATTAACGAGGGGGCAGATTATCTGGTAATCGGCCGTGCTGTAACAGCCGCGCCTGACAGGGTTGAGGCGATGGAAAAGATTTATAAAGAAATAGAGGAAGTAATGTAATGGCAAAGCTTTTACTCCAAAACGGAATGTTATTTGAGGGAATTTCAGTGGGCGCAGAGGGCACTGCATACGGCGAAATCTGCTTTAACACCTCAATGGCCGGATATCAGGAAATACTGACCGACCCTTCTTACGCAGAGCAGGTAATCGTCATGACCTACCCCGAAATCGGCAACTACGGCATAAATCCGGACGATTTTGAAAGCAGCAGGGTGAGCGCACGCGGTTTTATCATAAAAAACTACTGCGAGCACGAAAGTCACTACAAAAGCTCGATGAATCTTTCGGATTACCTCAAAAAGAACAGTATTGTCGGGATTTCGGGCATAGATACGCGATATTTGACAATGATTATCAGAGAATCCGGCGTTATGAACTGCGTCGTCACAACAGGCGAGATTACTGACGAAATAAGGGAAAATCTGAACAATTATTCAATGAGCAAAGATGTCGCGCTGAACGTTTCAAGACGTCAGACCGATGTTATAAAGCAAAAAAACGGCCTAAAGCTCGCAGTGATTGACGTAGGGATAAAAAAGAGCATAATTGAAAACCTGAAAGCTCTGGGGTGCGAACTCACGATATTTCCGGGTTTTGTGTCCGCAAAAGAAATCCTGAACGGCAAATTCGACGCGGTTTTCATCTCAAACGGCCCGGGTGACCCGAAAGATGCAACAACAACCATCAATACCGTGAAAAATCTTGTCGGAAAAATTCCGATGTTCGGGATTTGCCTCGGATATCAGATTTTGTGCATTGTGCTCGGCGCAAAAACTTACAAACTCAAATACGGACACCGCGGTGCAAACCACCCCGTTATTAATCTTGAAACAAACAAAGTGCTGATAACCTCCCAGAACCACGGTTATGCAACGCTTCTGGAAAGTCTGCCCGAAAATGTAATTCCGACCTACAAAAACCTTGACGACCAGACATTAGAGGGGTTCCGGTGCCCTGAATACAAAATCGAAGCTGTTCAGTTCCATCCGGAAGCCGCTCCGGGCCCGACTGACGCGAATTTGATTCTTCAAGGCTGGATTGAGGGCTTAAAAAATGAGAAAAAGAACAGAGCAGGTAATTTTTTGAAAAAAATGTTCTGCAATTTAGGACAATCTTAATTCCTCACGCCCCGCACCCCCTTAAGGGCAAGGGTGAAAACAAAAATTAACGAAAGGGATTTTAAAATGCCAAGAAATGAAAATATAAAAAATGTACTCGTAATAGGTTCGGGCCCGATTGTTATCGGTCAGGCTGCGGAGTTTGATTACGCGGGTGTGCAGGCTTGCAGGGCGCTGAAAGAAGAGGGAGTCAGGGTTGTGCTCGTGAATTCCAACCCCGCAACGATTATGACCGACGAAAACATCGCGGACAAGGTCTATATCGAGCCGCTGACGGTCGAGGCGTTTGAATATATCATCAAAAAAGAGCGTCCGGACGGGATAATTGCGTCTTTGGGCGGGCAGACAGGGTTGAATCTGGCGGTTCTGCTGCATGAAAAAGGCATTCTGGACAAATATAATGTGAAACTGCTCGGCACAAAAATCGACGCAATTAACAACGCGGAAGACAGAGAGCTTTTCAAGGAATTAATGCTAAAAATCGGCGAACCAGTGCCCGAAAGTACAACGGTTTCGACCCTTGAGGACGCTCAAAAGTTCGCTGACAAAATCGGTTTCCCGATAATCATCCGTCCCGCGTTCACTCTGGGCGGTTCGGGCGGAGGGATTGCGTCAAATCAGCAGGAATTTGAAGAAATTGTTCATTCGGGGCTATTAAGAAGCCCGATTTCACAGGTTCTTGTTGAAAAAAGCATTGCAGGCTACAAAGAGATTGAATATGAGGTTATGCGCGACGCAAATGACACCTGTATCGCCATTTGCAACATGGAAAACATCGACCCTATCGGAATTCACACGGGCGACAGCTTTGTTGTTGCTCCGTCACAAACACTTACAAACAAAGAATACCAGATGCTGCGCACCTCTGCTTTAAAAATCATAAAAGCGCTGAAAATCGAAGGCGGGTGCAATGTTCAGTACGCGCTGGACACAAAAAGCAATCAATATTATGTAATCGAGGTAAATCCGCGCGTGAGCCGCTCTTCGGCACTTGCGTCCAAAGCCACGGGCTATCCGATTGCAAAAGTCACGACAAAAATCGCCATGGGCTATTATTTGCACGAAATTCCGAACGCAATCACCCACAAAACCGTTGCAGCGTTTGAACCTGCGCTGGATTATGTTGTTACAAAAATCCCGAAATGGCCTTTTGACAAATTTGCGCAGGGCGACAGGCTTCTGGGCACAAAAATGAAAGCAACCGGCGAAATTATGGCAATCGGGCGCACATTTGAAAGCTCGTTCAAAAAAGCCGTAACCTCAATGGAGGACAAAAACACAGGGCTTGTGCGCAAAAAATATATGCAGCTGAGCGACGATGAATTGAAAGCGCTCTTGCATGTTCAGGATGACAGGCGGATTTTCCGCGTTGCCGAGGCTTTGACGCGAAGAATCAGCGTGGATGAGATTAATCAGATTACTAAAATCGACAAATGGTTTATTTACAAGATTAAAAATCTCGTAGATTTTGAGCAGCGGCTCAAAGGCGAGCTTCTCACGGAAGATTTGTATCTGGAAGCCAAGGAAAAAGGCTTTCTGGACGCAGAAATCGCGGTTTTCGCAAAAAAACGGCTTGCTGATGTCAAAAAGCTCCGTGAAGAATCCGGAATCAGCGCTTCTTTCAAAATCGTTGACACCTGCGCAGCCGAGTTTGAGGCAAAAACGCCTTATTATTACTCGACTTACAATGAATTTGACGAAAACAAGGTGAATCCCGACGACAAATCCATTCTAATCCTCGGTTCCGGCCCTATCCGCATAGGACAAGGGATTGAGTTTGATTATTGCTCTGTTCATGCAGCCTGGAGCGTCAGAGAAAACGGGTATAAGTCGCTTATTGTAAACTCAAACCCCGAAACGCTTTCCACTGATTTTGACGTTGCGGACAAGCTTTATTTTGAGCCGATGAACATCGAAAATATCATGAATATTATAAAATCCGAAAATCCTGTTGGCGTAATGGTGCAATTTGGCGGACAAACAGCGATAAATCTGGCAGGAAAGCTTCATGAACAGGGCGTAAACATCCTCGGAACCTCGATTGAATCAATAAATATTGCAGAGGACAGAAAACTCTTTGAAAAACTGCTTCGCGATTTGAACATTCCGCAGCCACAGGGGCGTGCGGTTAGAAAAGTTGAAGAAGCGGTAAAAGCTTATGAAGAATTGGGTTTTCCGCTTCTTGTCCGCCCGTCTTACGTAATCGGAGGACGCGGAATGCAGGTGGTTTACAACGAAGATGAGCTTTTGACCTATTTTAATTCCGCTTTGAAATTCTCGGACGAACATCCTGTTTTGATTGACCAGTATATTGAGGGGCAAGAGGTCGAGCTGGACGCAATTTCCGACGGCGACAATGTTTTAATCCCGGGAATCACCGAGCATATTGAACGCGCAGGGGTTCACTCGGGCGACAGCATGGCGATTTACCCCACGCAGAACGTTTCTGAAAGCGTTAAGAACAGGCTCGTTGACTACTGCGAAAAAATCGCGCGAGCGCTCAAAGTTAAGGGGCTTATGAACATTCAATTCGTTGTAAAAGACGATATAGCCTACGTAATCGAGGTGAATCCCAGAGCATCGCGCACAGTGCCGATTATGAGCAAAGTTACGGGAATTCCGATGGTGGATATCGGCATAAATGCTTGTTTTGGACGTTCAATTCCGGAACAGGGCTACAGCACGGGACTTGCGCAAAAAACGTCGCTTGTTTGCGTAAAAGTTCCGGTATTTTCGTTCCAAAAATTGAACCGTATCGACCCCGCCCTTGCGCCGGAGATGAAATCAACAGGCGAAGTCCTCGGGATTGACACAACTTTTGATAATGCGCTTTTAAAAGGCTTCCTTTCGGCCGGTTACACGTTCCCCGAAAGGCGCGGGGATGTAATGTTGTCCCTGAATGACAACACAAAGCCCGACGGGATTGAAATCGCAAAATCGCTTGCTGATTTGGGTTATCGAATCGTTGCGACAACGGGAACGCATAATTTCCTGAAAAAATACGGCATAAATTCAAAAGAAATCCAAAATTTTGACATAGAAAAGATTCAGGAGCACATGAAAAAGAAACAGCTCTGTTTTGTGATAAACACCCCCACAACGAATGCGAACTCCGCACGTGTCGGCTCGGAAAACAGAGGATTTTTAATCCGGACAATCGCTGAAATGTACTCCACGCCATGCTTTACCTCGACTGACACGGCGAACGCATATCTTCGGGCGCTGAAATATTACGTCAGTAGGCCGGAGCTTACTTATGACAGCATTGATGTTTACAGAAAAAGCAAAATATTGACGGAAGCCTGAATTTGCCACTTTGCGCAGCAAGGGCAAGAAATATCATGGTCAAATTAAAGCGCAATGCCGCAACCTAAGCGCCAGAAGCAAACTTTCCAAAATAATAATCCGGAACCTTAAAAGCGGCGAAGCCCGTTCAGGTTCAGGATTATTATTTCGGGAAGTTTGCGCAAAACCCACCCCTCACATTGCCGCAAAACATTTTTTATAGTAAAATCAACCCGTAATATGGAACAGGGTTGGTATTATGAAAGTTGAAAAGCTCACTTTAAAAGAAATCGTGATAATGGCCGCAACTGCGGCAAGTTTTTTGATAATCCTCGGCGCGTTGTGCGTTCCGCTCCTCGCATATTACAAAATAGGCTTCTCAGAAGGGTTTTACGTCCTTTACAGAAAGCTCTGCCACGGCCCGATTGCGACATGTTTTTTAATTAACGGTTACGCAATGCCGCTATGTTCAAGATGTTTGGGGATTTGGACAGGGATTTTTCTTACTTTTGTGCTTTATTTTGAAAGGATAAAAATCGGCCATGCACTTTACGTTATTTTCGGAATTCTCGGGCTGGGCGCGTTTGTGCTGGAATATTTTAATTTGATTTTTATAAATAATTACATTAGACTGTTGGAAGGGCTGTTTATCGGGATTTTTCTGGTCGTTACCATTATGCGTCTCGAAATTAAATTCAAAAAAGGCTATTAATTATCAATTGTAAACAAATGTAACACAGTTGCCATATTAATTTTAATAAAACAACCTTATTTTTTAAAAAACAATTTCAACTTTTTCCCCAAATAATACAAAAAATGTAGGCAAAGCCTCCAAAAACATGCTATAATATAAAAACAGAGAAGAATAAGTGTTCTCTATACCCTTTATATAAAAAACACATATTAAAGACAATAACAAAAAGGTTTTATGACAACAAACAAAGTTTATGTAACAAAATTGTTAACATTATGCCACAAAAAGTCAATTATTTTTAAAACAAATTTTTAAATAATAATGTAGGGAAAATTTAGGTAATATGTCGGAGGAAAGACATGACAATTAGTGTGAACTCAAGAAAAAAACAAGCAAAAAAATCATTTGATGAATTGTTAAACGACTTAAGAACAAGCAATTCTGAAAAAGTAAGATATAATGCTGCAAGAGTTTTGGGCGAAATTGGCGATTCACAGGCTGTTGAACCGCTTATCGACGTATTAAAAAATGACAAAAACGGCTCTGTTCGTTTATATGCAGCCCGCGCACTCGGCGAACTCGGCGATGTCAGCGCAACTATTCCTCTTATTGAATCTTTAAGAGAAGACAGAAACGTTGATGTTCGCGTTCGTGCTGCCCGTGCACTCGGACGTTTGGGCGGAAAAGAAGTTGTTGAACCGCTTGTAGAAGCATTAAACGACGAAAATCCGCAGGTTTGCATTACAGCAACCGACGCTTTAATCGAAATCGGCGATGTTGCGACCGACGCATTGATGGATTCACTTGATCATGAAAAAGTAAACGTAAGATGCGACGCAACAAGAGCACTCGGCGAAATCGGAAACCCCAAAGCTGTTGACAAAATCATCACTATGCTGAAAGACGAATGGGTCAACGTTAGAATTTATGCAGTTACTTCACTGGGCAAGCTGAATGACGCAAAAGCGGTTCCTGCTTTGATTGAAGTTATGCAGAATGTTAAAGAAAATGACCTGGTCAGAGCCGGCGCAGCTGCTGCACTCGGCGTATTACGCGACCAGAGAGCGTTGATGCCTTTGCGTGAACTCATTATGGGCGCTGAAGAACTCGGCGAGCTTGAAGATACAGCTTTAAAATCTTTCAAAAAGATTATGGCTGCTAACTGGCAGGCTATTCCGGGCGCTGCTCCCCAGAAAAAAACAGTTAACGCATAATTTTAAAAATTTAATCAAAAGAGCCCGCAAAAGGGCTCTTTTTTTGTGCAAAAATGCCAATAATTTCATAAAAAATTCAACGATTCAACGTGAAGAGGAATATTGTCGTAAGGTTACTTTGTAGTGACTATGGGGGAGGCTTCATCAAGCATGGAAAGCGGCTTATCCTGTGGGATGCCGGAGGAATCGGAACGGAAAAGTAACCTTACGACAATATTCCGCAAAAATCCAACAATTGCACGTAAAAAGTAAATAATTCTGATTTTTCGACGCCTGTGAGCGAAGCGAATCGAGCCAGAAAAATTAAAATCATTTACTTTTACTTCGTGAACGGTCAAAAACTTGTCATTCGGGCTTGTTCGGGATATAATGTCAGGGTGTTTAGATAATTAGGCGGGGCAAATAAATTGGCGGGTTTAATCGAAAAAACTCAAGAAAAAAACAACAAACGCAAAAACAAAATCCGTTTTTATTATTCATTTTTGACAATTGTTCTGCTTGTCTGCCTTGCCCAAATAGGAATAAGCGCCTTTAATAACATCACAAAAAGCATAAGCTATCACGGAAAAATCAATAAAATGAAAGAGCTGAACAAACAGGCTTATGCAGAAAATCAGCGGCTAAAAGAGGAACTCGAGGATTTTAGCTCAATGAAAAGCCTCGAAGCTATCGCCAGAAACAACCTGAAAATGGCAGGCGAAGACGAGGTTCTCGTTATTATCAACAAACCCCAGCAGCAAGCACCGTCAGATACAAAAACTAAGAAAAAATCCAAGAAAAAGTAGAGCATAATGGCGAAAAAAACTGCTGACAGTGACAATTTTCAGTACAAACTGCTGATTCTCCCCGCGCTGATTGGCACATTGATTTTTATCGTTATTCCTGTTGTTTTTTCTTTTGGCTTGAGCTTTTGTGAGTGGGATTTGCTCTCAGATGTCCGTTTTGCAGGGCTAAAGAACTATTTTGAACTGCTGACCAGCCCGAATTTTGCCCTAATATTAAAAAACACATTCGTCTTTGCAATCTCCGTAACCCTTATCGCGGTTGTAATTCCAATAATCCTCGCAGCAGTGCTGAACAACAAAATCAGGGGCAGCGAATTTTTCAAAACTGCATATTTTTTGCCGTTCATAACGCCGATGATTGTTATTGCGATAATCTGGGAGTGGATTTTTGACCCAAATTTCGGGCTTTTGAATTATCTTTTAAAAACGCATATAAACTGGCTCTACGACACAAAAACCGCACTTTTCGCCCTCATAATCGTGTCCGCATGGAAACTAATCGGCTACAACATGGTCATTTTGCTCTCCGGTTTCTCCACAATCAGCCAGAACATCTACGAATCCGCAAAAATCGACGGAGCCTCGCCCCTCAATACGTTTTTCAAAATCACACTTCCGCTTTTGAGCCCGACGATATTTTTTGTTGTGATTATTACGACGATTTCATCGTTTCAGGTTTTTGATTTGATTTATTTGATGACGCAGGGCGGCCCGATGGATAGCACGAATGTGCTTGTTTACTGGATTTACAAAAATGCGTTTGAATTTTTCAATATCGGCGCAGCTTCCGCCGGAGCTTATATTTTATTCGTAATTGTGTTTGTTTTAACTGTAATTCAGTGGAATATTCGCAAAAAATGGGTGTTTTCGGAATAATTATTACGAATTATAAAAAGAGCCCTTGACCTGGAGTTAACTCTAAGGTGTAAACTGCAAATATAAGTTAATAAAGGTGAAAAAATGAAGAATTTTGAAGGTTTGACTTTAGACGAAGAACGCGCCCTGTACGGGATTGCAGACGCAATGGTTAAAAACTGCCGTTTTTCCGGCCCGCTCGACGGCGAATCCGCCCTGAAAGAATGCACAAACATAAGTATAAGCGATTGCAGCTTTGATTTGCGTTATCCGATGTGGCATTTGCAAAGCAGCCGCATAAAAAACAGCACAATGTCCGAAACCTGCCGCGCAGCCCTCTGGTACGACCGCGAAATATGCATTTCGCACTCAAAATTACACGGAATAAAGGCGCTGCGGGAATGTTCGGACGTGCTTATAAAAGATTGCGATATAAATTCGCTTGAATTCGGCTGGTTTTGTGACAGGGTGAAAATCAAAGACACAAAGCTCATTTCGGAGTACCCTTTTATGAAAACCCGAAACCTTGAAATCACGAATTTTGAGATGAAAGGCAAATATTCTTTCCAGTATGTCGAAAATGTTCTGATTAAAGACTCATATTTGGACACCAAAGACGCTTTCTGGCACGGGAAAAATATTACAGTGCAGGATTCCGTTGTAAAAGGCGAATATCTGGGCTGGTACTCGGAAAATCTCAAATTTGTACGCTGCAAAATCCTCGGAACCCAGCCGCTGTGCTATGCGCAGAACCTTGTGCTTGAGGATTGCGAAATGATTGATACTGATTTATCTTTTGAATACAGCGATGTGCGCGCGGACGTAAAAGGCTCAATTTTGAGCGTAAAAAACCCGAAAAGCGGCTATATTTGCGCTGATTCAATCGGAGAAATAATTCTTGATGAACACAAAATCAAAAATTCAAGCTGCGAAATCACAGACAGAAATTTTGAAAAAGTATCATAAAAATTAACATCTAATCCCGTGTCGCCTCAGTCGATTCACCTATGCGAACCGCCCGGGGCGCACCTTTTCTACCAGTTCCAGCCGTCGACGGGGCGGGCGCTCAAAAAATATGTTATAATACAAAAAAAGGAAACATGCAGCATGAAAATTTCAGAAGTCAGCAAAAAATATGATATTCCGGTCGATACGCTCAGATATTACGAAAAAGCAGGGCTTTTGCCGAATGTAAGAAAAAATTCCAGCGGAATTAGAGATTATTCCGAAAGTGACTGCGGATGGGTGGAATTTATCAAGTGCATGCGCGGCGCGGGGCTGCCTGTTGAGGTTTTGAAAAGATATATTGAACTGTTTTTTGAGGGCGATTCGACTTTGATGGCGAGAAAATCAATCCTCGTCGAAGAACGCCAGAAACTAATCGAAAAACGCGACGCAATTCAGGCTACAATTGACCGTCTGGACTACAAAATCAGCGTATATGAAGACAAAATGATTAGCTGCGAGAAAAAGCTCCTCGGCGGCGCCAAAAAGGAAAAAGCCTCCTGAAAACCGGCCGCACAAAGCCTATTTCAGGCACTTTTTGCGCAAAAGCTACCCAAAAACAGCCCTTGCCTCTTCTCTGTCGTCAAAATGGATTGTTTTGTCTTTTAAAATTTGATAATCCTCATGCCCTTTGCCCGCAAGGAGAACAACATCCTCCGGTTTTGAAATCTTTTTGAGCATTGCGATTGCAGCCCTTCTGTCGGGCTCAACATAAACTTTTCTTGTGTTGACGGATTTTATTCCGGTCATAATATCCGAAATTATGAGCTGGGGATTCTCGCTTCTCGGGTTGTCCGACGTAACAACGACAACATCTGCAAAATCATCAGCAATTTTGCCCATTTTGGGGCGTTTTGTTGCGTCCCTGTCGCCGCCGCAGCCGAACATGCAGATTAAATTTCCGTTTTCCGGCGTAAGCTCCCTTGCTGCTTTCAACACATTTTGCAGCCCGTCGGGCGTATGCGCATAATCAACAATAACAAGCGGCTGTTTGCACACAATCTCGAATCTACCCGCAACGCTCTGTGTTTCTTCAAGCGCTTTTATGCAAATCTCCGCGTCAACGCCCGCAGCAATCCCTCCTGCAAGAGCCGCAAGAGCATTATAAACACTGAACATCCCGTTCATCTGCAATTGCACTCTTTTCGTGACGGAACCTATTTTGCAATCGAATTTTGCACCATGGATTGAAAAATCAATGTTAGAAGCGGTTATGTCAGCGTCATTTTTTATGCCGTAGGTGCAAATTTTCACTCCCTGAGGAACTACGTCAATGAATCTCTGCGCATATTCGTCATCTTTGTTTATAACAGCAAAAGAACCGGCTTTCAGGCCTTTGAAAAGTATGGCTTTTGCCTCAAAATAGTTATTCATCGTAATGTGGTAATCCAGATGGTCCTGAGTAAGGTTCGTAAACACAGCGCCCTTGTATTCGCAGCCTCCGACGCGGTTTTGTTCCAGCGCATGGGAGCTCACCTCCATCGCAACATAATCAATTCCCTTTTCGCAGATAGTTTTTAACGTATGCTGGAGTTCAGGAGCCTGCGGAGTAGTGTGTTTTGCCTCGTGGTAGGTGTCAGAGCCGGAAAGTTTGTAGCCCAGCGTGCCGATAAGCGCACATTTCTTTTGCGCGTCTTCAAAAATCCGCTGCAAAAGGTGCGTAACCGTAGTTTTTCCGTTTGTTCCGGTTACGCCGATGAGATTTGTTTTTCTTGAGGGATATTCGTAGAATTCGGCGGCAATTTCCGCAATCTGATGTCTTGTTGAAGGCACAATAACCTGCGGAGCGCTCAAATCGAGCTCATGTTCGCAGAAAAAAGCCGAAGCGCCGTTTTCGTAAGCCATTTTCGCAAATTCATGCCCGTCAGAGTGCTCGCCTTTAAGGCAAACAAAAATATCGCCCTTTTTTGTTGTTTTTGAATTGTAGGAAATCCCTGATATTTCTACATTTTCAAAGTTTTTTAGCTGTTTTCCGGTGACATTTTTTATTAAATCTTCAAGTTTCATATTTTTATCCTCAATTCATCTTTACAGGTTTTTTAGGCGCCTGTTTATCCGGCGCAATATTCATTATACGGGCAGTCTGGAGCGCAACTTCTCTGAAAACGGGCGCAGCAACAGTACTTCCCCACAACGCACCCTTGGATGGCGAATCAACAACCACATAAATCAGCACCTGCGGGTTAGATGCCGGAAGATAGCCGATAATAGAGGTTACGAGCTTGTTGGAATAGCCCTTTCCGCCGGAGGTTGACTTTCTTGCCGTGCCTGTTTTTGCCGCAACCTGATACATATCAAGGTTTACCGGCGATTTTGAGCGGCCAATGCTGCCTGCGAGCAGTTTTGTGATAGAACGGGCAGTTTCAGGCGACATAATTCTTGTGTGGTGAATTTTTTCTTCCGCCTGTTCCTGCGAATATTTGATTACATGCGGCGTAACCTTTACGCCGTCGTTTGCAAAAGCGGAAATTATTGAAGCCAGCTGGATTGCTGTTACCGAAACGCTGTATCCGTAGCCGATAGAAGCGTGTGTGGACTTGTGCCAGTCGCGATAATCTGTCAAAAGCCCTCTGGACTCGCCCGGAAGGTCGATACCTGTTTTTTCACCCAGCCCGAAGCGTTTTAATACGTCATAATGCTCTTTTTTCGTCATCATCAAGGCGACTTTTGCGCTGCCAACGTTGCTTGAATGCTCAAAAAGGTAGTACAAATCAATCCAGCCAGGGAAAGGTTTGGTCGAATAATCATAATTTTTGATTGTCCATTTATCAATATCGAGTTTTCCGCTGTCAAGAACCTTTGAATCCTCCTGAATCCGCCCGTTTTCAAGAGCGGAAGCGACTGTCAGAACTTTAAATGTAGAACCGGGCTCAAAAACATCGCTCAAAGTCCAGTTTGTAAGCTGCGTTAGCGTTGCTTTTTTATAATTATTAGGATTATAGGTCGGATAAACAGCATAACCGAGAATTTCGCCGTTTTTCGGGTTCAAAACAATGACAGTACCGCGCAGAGCCGCCTTTTCATGGATTACTTTTTCCAGCTCAACCTCACAAACATGCTGAATAGCCGAATCTATTGTCAAAGTGATTGATTTCCCTTTTAAGGGCGCAGTTGTCGCAGCAGGGTCTGTGTTGACTTCGTAGATAATGTCACCGTCAGGTGTTTTTTCAAAATTTACATTCTGCTCAACTTCCTCCAGAACGTCTTTTGCGGTCAATTCAATTCCCGCAGCCACATCAGCGTCCGAATTGTAATACCCGAGGATGTGCGCAGCCATTGTGCCCTGCGGATATACGCGTTCGTTCTTTTTGCCGAGGCTTATTTCCCTGAGTTGGAGTTCACGGATTTTTTTTGCTGTAGTTCTTGAAACATCCTTTTTCAAAACAATGACTTTTTCGTCGCGGGCGAGTTTTTTTGCGAGCTGGCCTTTATTTACTCCCAGAATCGGCGCCAGAATTTCAGCAAGTTCGTTCGGCGTGTGGTCGTAATAGTCCTGATGGGCATAAACATCAAAAGAAGTTTTGTCCGACGCGAGTTTTATCCCGTTTCTGTCGGTGATTGCGCCCCTCATGACAAAGCTTTTTGCGCTTCTTTGACGCTTAGCCTGCCCGCGGTAGTGTTTTATATCAATAACCATCAGCAAAAAGAGATAAACGATTATTACAAAGCAGATTATTATACAGATTATCTGCCAGAAAATGAGCTTATTATCAAACTCCTTAAATTTATCCTTATCGGTTTTATACTCCCTTACCATACTAAAAATTTTATCATAAGCCCATGTGGCGGAGCATTAATTTATGTAAATTGTTGGAAGTATCGATTTTTTTAATCCCCGCCCTGTTATTCGCGTTAAACGGCGTTGCGAAAGCCGCCTGCGCGCCTCCCGCCAGCCTCTGCTCGCAATCCGCTCCTTGGTTGCTCGCGTTAAACGGGTCTTCGCGATTCGCCTACGCGAACCGCTGCGCCCTCTGCTCGCAATCCGCAATAAAAAGCCTTTTGATTGCTCAAAAGGCTTAAATCTATATCAGACAAACAATTGGAGGAGGAGTTAAAGTTTTTATTCTACCATTCCGGCTGCAATTTCGTATTTTACATCATCCGGAAGGTTGAGTTCGCCCAGTTCTGCGTCGATGGCGAGTAATCCCTGAGCAACAGCGTCTTCAAATCCGCCGATAAATCCGGCAATTCTTTGAGCCTGTTCGGGAGTTACGTATTTTGATACGTCATAAGTCTTTGGTGCATTAACTTTCGGGGCATTTACCATTGCGGCGTTAGCCATATAAGTTAATACGTCATCGGGTTTTACATCCGTGCCTCTTGTTTGTGCCTGGGAACCCTGCGGTTTTTCCTCTGTTTTGGGTTCATCCTGAGGTTTCGGATTTGTGTAATTCGCGTTTACATTTCCTGCATTGATGCCAATTCTGTTGATGTTGTTTGTCATAATATATTCTCCTGTTTTTTAGATGATTCTTTTGTCCACACTATCTATATCGGCATACAGTTTAATTTTCTTTAGCGATTTATCAGTTTTTTGAGCTCTTTTTTACATAACTTAACAAAATACGGCCAAAATCCGCGTAATTGCTGGTGTTTAAAATATTAACTAATGTAACAAAGACCGCAAAAAAGGTAAATTTTAAAAATTCAGAATTGTTATAGAGGCATAAGTGCGAAGAACAACCGTTCCAAAGCCCTGCAGCAGCGGGAAGCGCACACTTATACTGCCCGTAAAACGGCAGTTTTCCCAGAAACTAATCCTTATAAAAACCTATAACCTAACTACCAAATCCGGCCGCGCAAGGAAGCCCTGACCGCCTCCGCAGCAAAAGCCGGACACTACTAACCGATTATTGCCCCTGAAAAGGGGCTTTTTATTTAACAATTTCATTATCTAATCCAATTTCGCCTTAGTCGCATATCGCCTATCGCAAAACGAGATATTTAGCCAATTTCTCGCACCAGCAATTAGCAGGAAAGGGACAAGGTGCTCCTTATCACGAACTTTTTTCGGACATTTTTAACTTAAACCCTGTTAAGCTGATTTAGCCAGCAGGCGGGGTTGGGTTTCAGGCTGAATCTGCCTTTTTTCATTGTAATTTTTATAAACATACAAACTGCCCGCAGCAAGCAAACCACCCGCGCCCAATATACCGGCCGCTTTTTTGCCTCCGGTTGTTTTTGCCGCATTTGATACTTCTTCAACAGCCTTTTGTGCTTTTGTTTTCACATTTTCAAATAAGATTTTGACAAGATTTTCGCTATCAGCAAACTGTCTGCCCTTAAATACTTCGTGCTCAAGGTTCATCTCCGAAATTCTTTCTTTTAAAGAGGCAAAATATTTCTTTTCAACACCCTGTGCGCCCTGTTCCAGCCTGTTAATCATATTAATGTAATCTTGAAAACAGCTGAAAGTTTTCTTCTGCTGGTCGCCGTGGCATAGAATCAACCATTTAAGCTGCATTTTACCAAGCTCTGCTTTCATTACATTTTCTGAGGGGTTTGCAAAAACCTCTTTAAAGATTTTTTCTTCCTCAACCGCATTTTTTCTCATATTTTGCTGGTAAGTGTCTGTTTTTGAGAGCGCCAATGACTCAAGAAACTCAATCATTTTGCCATGATATTGTTCAGATTTTGTTTTGAGATAATTTGAGAAAAATTCTTTTGGTTTTTCATCATGTCCGGTTTTCAAGTAGTCATAAACCGTTCTATATTCAAAAACAGTAGCATTTGAATATATTTTCAGGAATTTGTTGTCAGAACGCATAATAAAATTCGGCTTGTAATCGGAATAAAATGTTGCCATAAATTTGCAATCTTTTGGTGAATTTATCAAATTGGAAATTGTTCCGTTTTGATAATGTTCCGAGGGCCGCACATCGGAGTTTATGTAATGGCCGTTGTTTCCCAGGAGCGAAAAGGAGCCGAAATCAATAAACTTTGTTTTGTCTTTAGCGGTCAATATAATATTTCCGCCCTGCAGGTCGTTATTGATTATGCCGTTTGTGTCGAGTATAAATGCTTTGTTTATTATATCTGTTATATGCCCGGGAGTTAGTTTTGTTCTGTATGGATGACCGCCTTTTAAAAATTCCTCCACAAGATAATTTTTGCCGTTTTTATGTATCAAATCATGCGGATTTACTGCAATATCAGGCGAAATTTCATTGATTTTTTTCAGCGCAAAAAACTCTTTTATGTTTCCATGACCGTAAAAATCAGCATTTGGATATTCAGGATGGAGCGGTTTTGGGGATTTTATACCTATTTCACCATTAATCTTGTAGAACTCACTTTGCCAGCCGCTGTCCAGAGGGCGAATTTTGGATTGTTCAATTTGTTCAATGAATTTTTCTGTAGCTGCCCTATCATAGCCCTTGAATGAAACATGCAATACTGACTGTTTTACAAAAACATCTCCGGATGGAGGCCTAAAAGTAACGTACCCTAACCTGTTTGCCCCATTTCGAGCTTTTGCAGCATCAGTACGGTAATTTCTTAAATTCGTATTACTGATTGCTGAGATAACCATGCCTTTTACCCTATCTTTCAATTAGTTTTAAGTATTATAAATGATTTTTTTTGCTATTACAAATGTAAATTTTGTAAAATCGTAACCTGATGGCCGGAATTAATTTTTCCCATTCTAAAATCAGAGCTACTTTTTCTCATTTTTTTCATTATGGTTTTTATGAGCAAACAAACTTCCAACAACAAGAATACCTGCAAGCCCCAGCCAAGCAAATGTCTTTTTGCTGATTAATTTTCCGGTTGCAGATGTTTTAGTTTTAATGTTATCAAATATGATCTTAATAATGTTTTCATCATCAGCAAGTTTTCGCCCCTGAAATTCGCCATGTTCAAAGTTTATTGAAGATATTGTTTTCTTTAGAGAAGCAAAATATTTCTTTTCTGCCCCCTGAGCATTTTTCTCAAACTCATTAAGCATATTCAGATAATCTTGAAAGTAGCCAAAAGTTCCATGCCGCTGTTCTAAATCGCACACAGATAACCATTTAAGTTGAATTTTGCCAAGCTCAGCCTTCATTACATTCTCAGACGCATTTGCAAAAACTTCTTTAAAGACTTTTTCTTCTTCAACTGCATTTTTTAGCATTTCATACTGCGTTTTGTCTGTTTTTGACAATTCTAATGATTCAAGAAACTCTATCATTTTACTATGGTATTGTTCTGATTTTGTTTTGAGATAATTTGAAAAAAACTCTTTTGGTTTATTATCCTGTTCTGTTTTTAAATAGTCATAAATCGTTTTGTATTCAAACACAGAAGAATTTGAGTCTATTCTTAAAAATCTGTTATCAGAACGCATCAAGTAGTCCGGCCTGTAATCAGAATAAAATGTTGCCATGAACTTGCCTTCTCTTGATGAATTCACCTGATTGGCTATTTTTCCGTTTTGATATTTTTCTGCTTGTATTGCGTCCGAATTTATATAATGTCCGTTGTTTCCCAGAATTGAAAAAGAGCCGAAATCAATAAGCTTAATTTTGTCATTACTTGTTAAAACGATACTTCCGCCATTAAGGTTTTTATTGACTATGCCATTTGTATCAAGTATAAATATTTTATTTAATAAGTCTTTCACATGTTCTTGAGTCAGTTTTGTTTTGCCGGGATGGCTCCCTTTTACAATCTCTTCTGCAAGATAAGTTTTGCCATTTTTGTTTATTATTTCATGCGGTTTTACTGCAATATCAGGTGAAATTTCATTGATTTTTTTTAATGCAAAAAACTCTTTTATATTGTTATCCCCATTTAAATCGGCTCTGTAATATTTTGGAAGCGGTTTAGGAGATTTAATTCCCACTTCATCGTTAATTTTATAAAACTCACATTGAACCCCTCTACCCAATGGCTGAACTTTTGATTGCTCTATTTGTTCAATAAATTTTTCTGCAGCCGCTCTGTCATAACCTTTAAATGAAATTTTTTGTGTTTTTTGCTTTACAAAAACATCGTTTGCTTGACTATGAGCAGCGACATTACCGTAATTATTTATTTGTTGTTTCTTTTTTACTGCGCTTGAGATTGTATTTTGGATTGCAGAAATAGTCATACTCTTATACCTCAATCTTTCAATTTGTTTTAAGTATTATAAATGCTTTTTTTTGCTATTACAAATGTAAAATTTTGTAAAATCAAAATTTTGTATTTTTTAAATTATGCTAGAATTATAAAAATTAATAATTGTGTAGTTATTAAGCTGCACTAAAAGGATTAAAAGATGAAAATATTGCAAGTGGCACCTAATGTATTAGTTAAAAACCCCGGAAAACAAAAAAGACAACAAGATTTAATAAGTTTTGGCATTCAGGAAATAAAAAATCAAAAAGAAGTTCTATCCCCAAAAGCATCACAAGCTGTTATTAGCAATTCAATAGCATCTATCTCTTTTAAGGGAACGGAAATTATTGATAGAAAAGTCTATGTTGGTACATCCGGAATATTCATTGATGCTTCTCATATTTCAACAAATCCTGCCGAGTCCATTCACAGAACAGGGAAGTTTATAGGCAAAGATGCCTATTATAACGCCTGTCTTGATATTTATTATGCTGACGAAGGTGAATTTATTACAGAAGATATGAAAAAAAAATATCACTATATTGTCACAAAAAATGAACCATTTTTAAATCTGGAATACTTAAAAAGTAATTACAGGTATGGCTATGAAAAGTTTGCAAATAAAGCAATTCAAGAAATTGAGTATTTTGAAAAGCTGGAAAGAAATGCGAAAAAGGGTATTGAAGAAAGCAAATACCTTGCTGATGAATACAGAAAAAACTTTGAAATAGCGAAAGAAGAAAAAGAGCGTATTGATAGTGCAAAAAAATATCATGTGTGGGAAGAAGGCAAGTATGAGGAACAATCAAAAGAAGCTGACTATTATTACGATTTAAACAGGAAAAGACTTGAAGAAAATGATTACAAGAAAATCGTCTATGAAGCACAAATTCAAAGAGCACATGAAAGACTCCCAAAAGCAGCAGCTAAATATAAACTTTTGAAAGAGCTGGATGACAAGGCCAGTGCAAAAGATGCCTATAATGATATGGGCAGAGAAATTGGAGAAATAAATAAGCACTTAAAATTCGTAAATGACAGCCTTGATAGTGATTATAGAGATAAAGAAATTCTGAATATTTTTATTAAAAGGTTAAAAAAAGCAATACAGGAAGGACGCCAGAAAGATTACAATTATGATATTGAACACTCTTTAAAAAAAGACGAAGAACAACTTAAATCAACTGAAAAATCAATTGCAAGCTCAGAAGCACACAAACTAGAACTTGAACAACATATACAAAAACTAGAAAATAACCGGACTGAAATTGCCCGGGATTTTGGGAAACTAGACGCTCAACTTGACGAAATAATGTCAAGAATAGAAGCATTTTATAAAGAAAATTATTCTGACTAATCATAATAAAAGCAAATATTTTTCAAATGCTCAATTTTACACTCTTTCAGCCCGATAACCGAAATTACATCAATACGAAAGCTTCTGTATCTTTCCTTTGTGTTCTGCAAGTAAAACTGCGCTGCATGAAAAATATTTTCCAATTTTTTCCTGCTGATTGCCTCAAAAGGATGTCCAAAACCGGTAGTTGAGCGCATTTTGACCTCAACAAAAACAATTGAATCTTTTTCTCTGGCGACAATATCGATTTCAGAGTATTTTGAATAATGAAAATTTCGCTCGAGGATTTTGTATCCGTTATTTTCGAGGTATTTTGCCGCAATCTCCTCGCCAAAGCGGCCTTTTTCTTTGTTTGAAAGCTTATAGTACATACTTTGCCGCCATTTCATCGAGGAGTTTTACAAAATAGCTTTTGAACTCTATCGGGCTCAATACTTCGCAATCCTTACCATATCGCAAAAGTCTTCTCGCAAGCTGTTCCCGGTCTTCCGAGTAGTTCAAAATAACTTTTTTGGGTTTGTGGGTTTCTGAAATCTGCTCGCCCTCGCGCAAATCATAAACCTTTGCCAATCCGCCTTTTACACGGAACATTACGGGGTTGAGAAAATTATTATCCAGCGCTCTTTGAGGCTGGCGGATGACTTCCGTAATATCTTCAAGCAAAAATTCTTTAAATTCGCGTTTTTGAAGATTATAACCCAGCAAAAACGCTTTCTCCTGCTTAAAAATAATATCTTTTGGCTCTATTGAAAAATTTCTGCCGTCTTTCAGGAAAATTTTCAGCCTGCGGCGGTCTTTGCAGTATTCTTCGTAAGTGCGAATCATCAGCGCCGCAGAATCCGAAACACGCCGCCCCAGATGAAGTCCGCCCAGATGAGCCTGCTCTTTGACCGTTTCATCATCAAAACTGTTCTCTATCAGCCTGAAAAGTTCTGTAATTTTTATGCTTTGCTCTTTTCTGTGCACGCCCAGAGCGTAATTTTTCAGAAAATTCAAGGTTTCCAGCTTCTTTTTATTGAGGTGGATTTTGTTAAGATTCGTGCGCAGATAATATTTGTCATTTATTTTTTCTATATCAATTCCGAGAAGCTTAAAAGTGTTCAAATATTTTGAAACAGTTTCTCTCGAATAAATATTTTTCGTTGCAGAGTTATCCTCTATCAGTTTTATGATTTCATCTTTGGAAAGGGGCTTTTGCGCCAGCTCTTTTAAAATTTCCAGCACTCTGATACCGGAATTTGCCATTTTTTCTTCCCTAGTCGTCATAGCAAGCCCTCGTTTCTTTAATTTTTTCAATTAACTTATTTTTGAAATAATCCGGCGAGATAAATTCGCAATCAGTGCCAAAACTCATAAGTTTTTGAAGAAAATTAAACTCGTTATAAACAGTCGTTTCAACAACGACGCTTTTTTCGTCCCTGTAAATTATTCTGTCGTCAGCGCCCGCAAAAAACATATGTGCGCTGTAGCCGGTCAGCCGGTATCTTGCACAAAGGCAGCAATTTTGAAACTGTTTGTATACATCTGCGCTGACGCTTTTGCAGATAGCTTTTGAGGAAATATTCAGGATTTTATCCGCTCTCAAATAGCCAATATTTTTATAACTGTACGAAAATCCCCACAGATAAAGCTTGTTGTTTTCAAATCGCAAAAAACGCGGCAAAAATTCGATATTTTCTTTGCCGTTTCGCGGAGAAAGATAGGTTATATCCGCAATTTCGTTTGTTTTTATGAATTTTTTCAACTGCTCGAGCACTGCCTGTGAAATATTTTTCATAGGACGGTTGTTAAGCATTGCGGATTTGATTTTTTCGTCATCACAAAAACCCGAAAGTGCAGCATAAAGCTCATTTATCTCATCAATAAGCTTCCAATCACCGTAAGTAACGAGGCTTTTTCGCAATTCCTGCAAATATTGGAACTGCCCTCTGTTAATCCCGGGCGAAAACGGATGAGAGACGAGCTCATATTTATATCCGTTTTTTGAATTCGGGCGTTTTATATCACATCCGCATGCTTTTAGCATGTTTATGGTGTTTGTGACCGTATCTTTTGAGAGTTTTTTGTCTTTTGCAATGACAATATCACGCTCAAACGCCGCAAGAATCTCCTCGCGTGAACGCGGAGCAGTGATGAGAAGACGAAGCAAATACAAAGCACGATATCCTGTTTTGCTTACTGCGGTTTTATTTGTATTTTTGTGTATCAGTAACTTCTCCGCACTCACGGCAGTTCTCCGACCTGCGGTCTTCTTCGCTCTCAGGGTATTTTCTATTTATTAATGCCTACTTGCTCGCCGGCAGGCGGTTTAATGATATTTTGTTCCTCGCTGATATTAATCTTGTTGATAATTTTCGCGCGTTTTTTACGGAACAGCATATCAGTAAACGCTTCTATCCTTGTGACAAAACCCGCCTCGCCCGTATGCTCATCAAGAGAAAGATGCAAGCAGGGTTTGTTAAATTTCTTTGCATAACGCTGAATTCTTTCAATCATTATGGAATCCGGCCCGCAACCGAAAGCGTTGAGGGTGATAATGCCGTCGATTTTGTTGTCCTGCAAATAATGTCCCGCAGCACCGGTCATTTCAAGCTCGTTTGCCCAGTACAGCTTGGAATCAAGCGCGCTGACGCCTTCCATGAGCTGTTCTTCGGACGCCATATTAGCGGTAAATGCTTTTACATCAAGTTTTTCAAGTTTGTCAAAGATTTTCATGTTTACGCGTTCATCGTAAAGGTTGTATCCATGGGCGATTAGCGCAACATTAATCGGATATTCTTTCTGGCTGTTGACGATAACAACTTTTCCCTCTTTTGCAAATTTTAGCGCTTTTTCAAAGGGAATACCCGAATTCATCATGATTTTGAAGTTATTAAATACTTTCCAGCCCGCTTTTGAAGCAGCTTTTATCCTTTTTTCATCCGTAATTCCAAAAGCCTTTACAGCTTCTTTCAAAAACTGATAAAGCCCCTGATTTTTTTCGGATTTGTCTAAAGTTGCGTCGATAATGGTAAAATCCTTTTTCACAACGTTTTTAATCAGGTCGGGAAGCCCTCTGATTTTAGAACAGTTGTAAATTTTGTGGTCAATTGACTGGAGCGAGGGAACGAAAATTTTATCAATTCCTTTTTCCAGCAGGTTGAGAACATGCCCTACATAGACTTTAACAGGGAGGCAGGTTTCCGTGACAACAAGAGCAGAGCCTTTTGACATGGTTTCTTTTGTGGTTTTGTCCGACAGAACCACTTTTATCCCTAAATCTTCGAAAAAACCGAACCAGAAGGGGAAGAAATTGTAATACGACATTGCTCTTGGAATTCCGATTTGCATTTAATAGTCCTTTTTTATACTTTTATACACTTATTAATAAATTCACTTTAATTTTTACTTAATTATAAAGCAAACAAAATTTTTTTTGATAACATTACGACGATTATAACATTTTTGAAAACAAAAAACACATGTTTGTTTTTCAGTTGTTAAAATTTTTATTAAACTGTCGGGCTATCCCGTTGTATCTTGTTTTTAGCCGGAAAGAAGTTTAAGATATTTCCATCATCTGACCGATAAATTTAAGTGAAATAAAGTTTACAATACTTATTCAAACTTAACAAAACTTGAGATTAAGTATCAAAAATACACTTAATGTGTAAAATTATGTTAAAATATTTATTACAAATAGCAATTTCTCACTTTGATAATCATTATAAAAACAGGTAGATGTTGTTAGGAAATAAATGAAAGTTCAACCCAATTACACTAGACAATATACGGAAGTAAGTCAGAACCGCAACAATAAATCACGCAAGCAAAACCCTGCTTTCGGTAATTTTATCGTTGCAACAATGGACGCGGTTGAAAGAGGCGGGTTGTTTGCTTCTTTTGCGGCACAGGATATTCTTGGTTCCTGCGTACCGCGCACGGGTACTGCTTTTTACAGAAATAAAGACATCACCGGAAAATGGAACTACGCAGAAGCCTCTGAAGTTTCTATCAGAGAATTTGTTTCATCTATCACAATGTTCTTAATCCCCATGGTTATGATGGCAGGTATTAAAAAGTTTGTCGGAAAAGCATGCGATGTACCTGTAAACTTCATTAAAGGGCTCGGCGAAAGCATGAAAACTGTAGCCGGAAAAGATACGAATGAACTCAAAAAATCTTTCTACAACAATACTTTCGCAAAAATGTTCAAGGATTCGGGCATAAAAGACGGCAAAGAAAAAGCCTCTGAATTTGCACAGAAACTCGTTGACCTTGAAGCTGTTAAAAAGACAGACAAAAAAGCATACAAAGAAGGCCTCGGCAAACTCGCTGATGAATTTGCTCTTTTAAGAAAATCAAATTCAACAAATCATGCCGAAAATTACTTCACAACAACTTTCAATTATGCAGAAAATAAATCAGCGAACACTTCATTCTCAAGATTTATAAAACATATTCAAAATTACGCCCATGACGCGGTTTCACACATTGAAAAACGCAAACCGAAAAATGTCGGCGAATTTCTTGATAAATTTAACACAAAACGCATCGGGGCAAGATTCCTCTCCAACGCTGCTATGGCAGCAGCAGTTGTCGGCTTCTACATGTACATCCCGAAACTTTACACATTGCACAAAACAAACCCTGCGCTTGCAGGACTTGAACCCGAAACGAAAGGTGCGCAAAAAGCATAATGAAAGTATCAAATTCAACACAATTTAATAATTCATCCTTGCTCGCGCAGAACAAAAAAGTTTCTTTCGGCGCAGGCAGAGCTTCTGTTATTGAATCTATCGGCAATGCAGTAAAAAAAGACGGATTTCTTTCAAAATTCAACAAGCATGTTGAATTTAATGACGGTTACGACCTGCCGTATTCAGTATTTTTGGCAGTTCTGTTCGGTGCGGTGCTCGGTTGCAGAGCGCTTTTTGCAAGAGATAATGAAGAAAGACGCGAAATTCTCACCCGTGACTCAATCACCGTTGGAACCTTGATTTTCGCCCGTCCTCCTTTGAAAAAAGCTTTTGCTACGCTTTCTAAAAACAGAAGCGGTCTTGCTTTGACAATAAAACCCGCAGAACACAAAGCTTCTAACATTTTCAAGAAAGCTATGGACTATTTGAAGCCGAATTCCGGCATAAAAGTCATGACCTCCTCTGATATCGTTACAAAATACAGCGTACAGGGTTATAAGAACGGATTTGCTGACGTAATCAACTTTATCCGGAAAGAAGACGGAAATTTTGAAAAAATCCTTAAAAAGAACGCCAATTTCAAAGAATCCGTTAAAAAAGCTTATGATTCATTGAACCCCAAAGTCAAATTTGAAGAAGCAAAAACAGCTGACTTTATTGAAACTTTCACAAAAGGCCATAAAGCTACTCATACAAAAGAACTCGACGAATTTTACAACCTTATGAACGGAAAAGACAATCCGCTCGTTAAAAAAGCTAAATCAATCAACAGTTCGTTTGACTTTGTAACAACGTTCTTGATTGTTCCTGCAATGCTCGGTATTGCGCTTCCCAAATTGCTCGAAAAACAGATGAAAGACAGCAGAAAAGCCGCTGCCGCACAGGAAGCACAGGACGCTATGCAGGCTGTAAAAATTGCTAATCCGTCGCTTTTTATGGGGCTTTCTAATTCTCAGGCTTTTAAAAGTTTTGAAACCATTGCTAAATAGCGTTAGAAAGTGCCTAATTATTGCATATTGTGACGTTTAGAAGCGTTACTTTTCCTTTTCCGTTCCGATTCCCCCGGCATGCGAAATATTTTATCGAAAATGTTTAACCGTTGAGCCTCCTCCATAGTCTCTCCAAAGAAAAAGTAACGCTTCTAAACTCGAATTTTTGACTTTTTGTATTTAATCCTTAAACCATAATCATACAAATGGATGTGGCGCGATGAGCGTTTAATCTCCATAATTAAAAAGTACAAATGTAATCTGGAAAAGCTATGCCCTTTCGTTACCGCCTCCAAAAAATTCTCGACGTACGTATAAGAGATAAAGAAAAACAGCTCCAGGAAGTACGAAAGGCACAGGCAGCAGTAGTCAAGATAGAAGGGTTGATAGAAAGGAACAACAAGGAAATTTCACAAACACGCATAAATATGCGGCAGGCAGATTTCATGATGTACGAATCCTATGATAATTTCCTCAAACATCTGTATGTAGTCGGCGAAAACCTTGAAATTGACCGCCAGAACGCACAAGAAATCCTTAATCAGGAGAAAGAAAAACTCCAAAAACTCGAGCAGGCAGTGAAAGTCCTCGAAAAACACAAAGAACACGCAAAAGAAAACTATCTTGAGGAAGAAAAAGCCGCAGAACTGAAAAGGCTCTCAGAAGTAGCAGTACAAAGGCACTTCGCAAAATCCAGAGAAACAAAAGAAGAAGAAGAAAAAATCCTCAAACAACTAGAACAGATTGAAAACGGAAACTTTTATGAATATTAGCGCAACGTCAACAAAAACCAAAGAAACAACCCAACAGGCAGAAACAGTTAAAACGGAAACTGCCAAAAAAGCTGAAGAAACAAAAGCTGCCGAAGCTCAAAAAGAAACTGCTGCAAAAAAAGAAGAAACCAAAAATGAGGAAAGCGATTTCCAGAAGCTGCTTGAAACGCAAAACAAAGAAAAAGAAAAAAATGAAGAACAAATCCAGCTTCAGCAGCAGCAAAATCCCAACCAGATGAACAATATCACAAATATTGACGCAAATTATGTAAGCAAATTCGGATTTGACGTTGCAACTTCAAACGCAAAAAATTCCCTCTCGTTGAATTTTGATACAGCGACAATAAGCAAAGATGATGCAAAGTTTTTTGCCGATTTGGTCGAAAATAAGCAGTTTGCTGTGCAGGAAAACGGCTCAAAAACCTCGCTTATAAAGTTTGCCGACGAAATCGGCCCGACTTACAAATCACAGCAGACCTCAAAAGTCTTAACAAACCTTATTGACAAAGCATACAAAACAGGCCAGCCCGTGCGCCTTGATTTTGACAATAATGTTTCCGTCATTATGAAAATAGATAAAAAAGGCAAAATTTCTGCGGAATTTATCCCCGGCGATAAGGCCGTTGAAGAATATTTAAGAAATAATATCCGCTCTTTAAAACAGCGGTTTGACGACGAAAGTATCCAGTATAACGATATTTTCTACCGTCAGTCAAGAAACCCCAACCAGCAAAATCAGCAAAAAAATAAAGGAAAGTACAATGAATGATTCATTCGTAAACGCACTGAACACCCAAAAATCCACGTCAGACTGGATTGACGCTGTTTCAGAAAACCTTATGAACATCTACACCCCCGGTTATCGCGAAACGCAGGCGTCGTTTCAGACATTTTTGGATTCGGCAATCATCGACGGGTTCAACAAAAAAACCGGACAGGGAAAATCAATCCCCGGAACCTCAAATGAAAACGTATTTCTTGAGGGCGAGGGCTTTTTCACACTCAGACGCGACGACGGCAAGCTCGTTTATTCAAGGCTCGGTGAATTTACCTTCGACAAAGAGGGCGTTTACAGAAACCGCGACGGAATGGCTGTTCAAGGCTATATTTTGAACGACAAAGGCGAAATCATGCAGGGCACAAAGCCCATTGACGCCGATATTTACGCAGAAACCGGCATAAAAGGCGGTGCGGTCAACATTCCGACCACAAATATTAAGCTCTGGATTGACCCGAACAACGGAAAATACCTCGGAAAATACGATGAATTTGAAATCAAAGGCGAAGGAATCCTTTACGGTAAAGCTGACGGCGGAAAAACCGTTGTACCGTTGTACAAACTTGCGGTAATGAACTTCCACAATCCGGAAGGGCTTTATGAAGTCAAGCAGGGGCAGTTTATCCAGACCGAAGAATCCGGCTCGCCAGTTATTGGCAGAGGTGAAGTCCGCGGAGGGCTTTTGGAGATGTCAAACTGCGATTTCAAAGCGAATATCACGTATTATCAACAGGCTAAAATGCAGATGGACGTTGCAAACAAGATTATTTCGACGAACAAACAGCTTTTGCAGTCAATTCTTGACCTTATAAGTTCATAATTCATAAATATCCTAATTTCATACGTCCCCTGCGGTTCGCGGGGGTTTTTATTATAGGCGAAAATAAGGATTCCGGTGGGAACCACTGCGTTTTTCCCACCTTACGTCATTGTTATAAAAATGTAGGGTGGGAATAGCTTGCTTGAAATCGAGGGTTATTAATCAAGCGTTGCGGCGGTTCTCACCGATAGCACTCGTCAAGAAAAGTGCCGGTGGGAACCACTTCGTTTTTCCCACCCTACGTCATTATTATAAAAATGTAGGGTGGGAATAGCTTGCTTGAAATCGAGGGTTATTAATCAGGCGTTGCGGCGGTTCCCACCGATAGCACTCGTCAAGAAAAGTGCTGGTGGGAACCACTTCATTTTTCCCGCCCTACGTCATTATTATAAAAATGTAGGGTGGGAATAGCTTGCTTGAAATCGAGGGTTATTAATCAGGCGTTGCGGCGGTTCCCACCGATAACACCTCAATATGCGTATATTCGTTCAAATACGGCAAATGCTCCTCGGTAATAAGCTCGCCCGGAAGCAAAATTGAAATACCCGGAGGGCATTCGGCAATGACTTCGGCGCTTATTCTTCCAATAGCCTGCAATTTCGGAACGGTTTCTTTCTCACTGTAAAAAGCTTCTCTGGGATTCATAACGATTTTGGGCGTAATCATCGGCATGTGTTTGCGTTTTTCGATGTAATAAATATCAGAATAGCCTGCTGCCGCGATTTTTTCAATGCTGTTAATGAGATATTGGACTTCCTGCTTTGTGTTTCCGATATTTACAAGGAACAAAACGCCCTCGTCGCTTGCGGATTCAACTTCTATGCCAAAATCAATCTCAAGAATACTTTCGAGCCTTTTTCCGGAGAGCCCGTCGATTTTTATGAAGATTTTTGTTATATCGCGATTGTAATTTTCACAAGCCTCAAGGCAATGAACGCCCGGAATTTTACCGAGTTTTTTTCTTATGTAAGAAGCAAACTGAATTGCGCGTTTTAGCTGCCTTTTGCCCCTTTTTGACTCAAGATTTGCACGCGCAGCGTCAAGGCTCGCCATCAAAAGCATTGAGGGGCTTGTTGTTTGAAGAAGCTGGAGCGCTTTTTCGATTTTTTCGCAATCAAATTTGGAACCTTTTGCAATATGAAGCATTGAGCTTTGCGACATGCTGCCGCCGGTTTTGTGCAACGAATGCACAACCGCGTCAGCCCCCAAGTGCAGCGAAGAAACGGGCAGATTCTTGTTAAAATTCCACAAACAGCCGTGCGCCTCATCTACAATCAGAGGAACATCGTATTTTTTACAGATTTTTGCGATAGAAGCAATATCGCTCACAACCCCCTCATAAGTCGGGTTTGTAATCCAGACCATTGCGGCTTCGGGGTTTTCTTTTAATGCTTTTTCAATGCTCGAGGGTTCAATTTCGCCCCAAAGGCACCATTCTTCGAGCCGTTCAGGGCTGACCCAGACAGGTTCTGCGCCGGAAATTATCATTCCGGTTAAAATCGAGCGATGGCAGTTGCGGTTTACGATTACTTTTTGTCCTTTTTTCGTCAAACCCATTGCCAGAGAAAGATTTCCGATAGTTGAACCGCCCACGAGGAAAAATGTACGCTGAGCTCCGAAAGCCTGTGCGGCAAGCTCCTGCGCCTCTTTAATAGGGCCGGTTGCGGGGTGGAGAGTTCCAAGATTGTCAAATTCATCCGTCGTATCGAGCAAAAGTGCGCGGTTTCCGACTAATTTTTTGAACGGTGCGTAGGCTGCGTGGCCGCCTGTGTGGCCGGGGATGTGAAATTGCACCATCGGATTGTGGTAAAACTTTTCAAGAGCCTCGACCAGAGGCGCATGAACGCCTGTTTCATCTGATTCCTGGCGTTTTTTTAACGCTTTATGTGTTTTTATCTTTTGTTTCGTTTTTAACATCTAGCATAAAATCTCCGGATGAATATTGCCTTTAACAATTTACTACAAAATCGGTAATTTTTACACCTGCTTTTGCACGATGTTAACAATAAGTACAAAGAACAATAAAATTTTCCGCTCATGGCGGGATTTGTATAGATTTTGTTACATAAGCCCGTTTTTTTGCTAAAATACAAAAAAAGAATGGAATTATGCAAAGAACAGCGCTGACGATTTTAATTTCTATATTTTATATCGCAGGTATTACGGGCTATTTGACCGGATTGGTTATTCCGTGCGCGCTGGCTTGCGCGGGAGTGCTGATTTTTGCAGTTTTGAAAGAAAAAATCGCCCCGAAACGCGCCATGATAATTTACCTGTTTTTTGCGATTGCGCTTTTGAACTGCCATTTTCAAATTAAAAATTCCGACGCACTTTCAAAACTCGCGCCGTCAAAAGGCACAATTTCCGGCACAATCATCTCAATTCCAACCACAAACAAGCCCGAAAGCACAAAATTTTATCTAAAAGTCAAATCAGCCGAATTCGGCAAAGAAAAATACGAAAATTTGAACTCAAAAACCATTGTAACAATCAAGGACAGGCGTGAAAATTATGAAAAGCTGAAAATCGGCGACAATATTGAAATTACCGGCAAACTTCGCCAGCCGATGAAAGCGCTGAACCCGTTACAGTTTGATTATCGAAAATATTTGAAATACAACAAAACTTTTTCAACGTTTTACGCAAATGCAGGCTACTGGAAAATCGCGTCCGAGCCGGATTCTTTCGGGTGGAGCTTTCTTCAAAATCTCAACAACAAACGGCAGGAAATCATCAACATTCACAAAAAATACATGAAAAGCCCGAACATTGAGGTGCTCGGAGGGATAGTTTTTGGTGATGACGCAATAAATCCGCCGGATTATATCAGACATTCGTTTATAAATTCCGGTTTGCTGCATATTCTTGCAGCTTCGGGGATGAATGTTTCTATTATTTTCGGAATCTGGTTCTTCATAGGTTCGCGCCTAAGACTGAATTTCAGGTTGAATATTCTTATCGGTGCCGGACTGGTGCTGGTTTATACGCTGATGACAGGGATGGGCGCTTCTGTTTTGAGAGCGGCTTTGATGATAGAATTCGTGCTTTTCGGAAAACTTATTGACCGAAATGCCGACGGCGTCGCACTTTTGTTCTTTGTTGCCCTTGTTTTGCTCCTTTACAACCCTGCAATGATTATGGAAGTAGGATTTCAGCTGTCATTTCTTGTAACTTTTGCGCTGATGTACATTTGTCCACCGGTTCTGGGGCGGATTGAAAATAAAATTGCAGAATTTCTTGGCGGCACGGTGCTGATACCGATGGTTGCGCAGTTTTGGGCAGCACCAATTCAGATGTTTTATTTCAACAATTTTGCGACCTATTCAATTTTGGCAAACATATTAATAACGCCTTTTATTATGATAATAAGCTTTCTTGGCTTTGCCGCCTCGATTCTGGCGATGATTCCGCCGGTTGCGGACAGGGTTTGTATGCTTTTTGATTTTATTTTGAACCCCGTAGTGAGCGGACTTGTGAATATTTCGGATTTCTTCTCAAATCTGCCGCATTCACTGCTGATTACGCCTCATCCGGGGCTGATTCAAATTGGTTTTTACTACGGTGCGCTTTTGAGTATCGGCTATTTGATTCGCAAAGGCGAGAAAAACATAAAATGGATGGCAATTTCACTTGTTGTGCTGGTGATTTTCGGGCTTTCCCTGATAAAATTCGACAACGGAAAATGCGAAATCCTCGCTTTTTCGGTGGGAAATGCCGATAGCTTCCTCATCAAAACGCCCCAAAAACAATATGTCCTAATTGACACGTCACACGGGGCTTTTGGCGGAGGATTTTCTCAGGCGGACGCAATAATCAACAAATATCTCAAAGATAACGGCATAAAACTGGATTTGATGATACTTACACACTTTGATTCCGACCATTCGGGCGGTGCAGTCGACGTTTTGAAAGTTATCAAAACCAAAAAAGTCCTGATAACCGAAAACAAACCCGATACAAAAACCGCTCATGCGCTGATGGATTACCTTAACAGCGAAAAAGTTGATTATTCCATAGCGAAAAACAACGAAATAGTGCTTAAAGAGTCCGATTTGACTGTGACAACCTACGTTTCGCACATAAAAGAAAATGACAACGAAAACTCTGTAATTACGCTTTTAAAGTACAAAGATTTTGACATGCTTTTTATGGGCGACGGTTCCACAAGAAGCTACGGAAAAATAAAATCCGGTTTGCCGCCTGATATCGACATACTCAAGGTCGGTCACCATGGTGCAAAGAACACAGTGAACCGCGAAATGCTCAAAAACACAGAATTTGCGGTGATTTCAACAGGATTCAACGCATACGGCCACCCTGCGCCCGTAACAATGAACAAACTCAGAGAAAACGGGGTCGGAATTCTGCGCACAGACAGCCTGAACGCGCTAAAAATCGCCACAGACGGGGAAAATTACCGCATATTCAGCTACAATCCCGATAAAAAGCAGTTCAAAAAGCTTTTGAGCCAGACTGCGCATTAGAGCTGATATTTCAGCGCACTGCCGGCAACAAATCCGGTTGACCAGCAGTTCTGGAGGTTAAAACCGCCGCAAAGTCCGTCAATATCAAGCAATTCCCCGCAAAAATACAGATTTTTTACGATTTTTGATTCCATTGTTTTAGAATTTACTTCATTCAGGCAAACTCCGCCCGCAGTAACGATTTCGCCGCCTTTCAGCGGGGCAGTAACGTTTAATTTAAGTTCCGTCAGCGCTTTCGAGAGTTTCTGGCGTTCGGTTTTGTTCAGCTGGCCGGATTTTTTGTTGTGAGCAATGGACTCATGCCCGAGAATCAAATCACAAAAGCGTTTCGGCGCAAAATTGCACAGTACGTTTGAAATATCCTTTTTTGCTTCGTTATTTAAGATTTTGGAAAAAGATTTGTCAAATTCTTCAAAATTCTGCCCTGAAATATTGAAAATAACCTCCAATGGCGCATTTTTCGAGTAATCACAATACGCGCAGAGCGAAGAAATCTTAAAAACCAGAGGGCCGGAGATTCCGTTATGCGTAAACAGCAAATCCCCGCTCAAATCGCGGATTTTAGCCGCCGGAACCGAAGCGCGGACGTTTTTTATGCTCAAACCGGCAAGTTCTGTTAAAAATTCCTCCTGAATTTTTAGCCCGCAAAGCGCAGGTCTAAGCTCAACAACGGCATGCCCGAGCCCGCGTGCGATTTCATGCCCCGCACCCCGCCCGCCTGTGGCAAGAATCACCGCGTCAAAGGCATTTTCCCCGTTAGAGGTTTCGACAATGAACTTTGCGCCCGATTTTTTGACGGATTTTACCCCGGATTTCACGATTTTTATATTTTTTGCGGTGTTTAGTCTTTTTAAAAGCGCGTTTCTGACCTCTTGCGACGAATTGCACTGCGGAAAAACCCTCATATCCTCCTGCGTGTAAGTTTTTACGCCGATTTTTTCAAAAAATTCAATTGTGTCAGCGGTAGAGAATTTAGACAAAACAGAATATAAGAATTTTTCGCCTCTGGGGAAATTTGCGGCAAGCGCTTTTAAATCGAATTCAAAATGAGCGAGATTGCAACGTCCGCCGCCCGTGGGGAGGAGCGTTTTCAGCGGGTCGTTTTTTTCGTAAATTGTTATTGAATTATTCGGGTTTTCAGCTGCGAAAATTGCGGCGAAAACGCCCGCAGGGCCGGCTCCGGCAATGGCAATATTAAATCGGGGCATTTGGTCTTGTTCCGTAAAGATAAACGTCCTCGACCTCTTCAAGGTCGTCATAAATCTGTGAAATTGTTTTATTAATCACCGGATGCACAAAGTCAGGAATCAATTCCAGCATGGGAACGAGCACAAAAGCGCGTTTGTGCATATGTTTGTGGGGGATTGTGAGTTTTTCGGTATTAATTATTTCTTTTCCGTAAAAAATTATGTCCGCGTCAATCACCCTTTCGCCCCAGCGCACCTCGACAGTCCGGTCGCGGCCGAGAAAACTTTCTATTTCCTGACATTTTGCGAGGAGTTCCTGCGGGTTGAGCGAGGTTTTCATTTCCACAATGATATTCAGGAACCAGTTTTGCTCTTTATAACCCCATGGCTCGGTTTCATAAAGCGCAGAGGTGCGGATTATGTCGCAGCTGTCCGACAGTGAGAACAAATTCACTGCATTTTGGATCAGGTTGAACCTGTCACCCATATTCGAGCCCAAGCACAGATAAACAATAGCCATGGTTATATTTTATAATTTTTTCACAAATTTTACAACTTTTTGTCAACTCTTTGCAACAAAAAACCGCCCTTTTCGAGCGGTTTTTGAGTATTTAATTAGAAATTACTGTTCGTTGTATATGCTCAAATCCTCTGTAAGCTCAATATAAACCGAATCATGCGTATCTGCTTTGTAAGCAAGCCCCGGAGTAACAAGTCCGGCAATCAACCCCACGCCGGCACCAACAGGCAGACCGATTGCTACGCCTGTGCCGTAATTGTGAGGGTTAGGGATAGAAGCAAAGCCCACGCTGGCGCCGGTACCAATAGCAGCGCCGCCTGCTGTATAGGCTGCGACTTTTCCGATTGTTTTGAGCTTGCTGGCAGTCAAAACACCGTCATTATCAATAACGCGGCCGGCAACAGTAACATTTTGGCCGTTCGGAGTGGTCAAATCTTTGAAAGTCACCGTAACTTTTGCGTTTTTGTTGAATTTTTTCTGAGGCTCAAGCGTTTGAACGTATCCTGCGAGAGTAGTGTTTGCAGGAACAACGAGGGTGCCTTCTTTTGTGAATACGTTGTCTTTAAAAGTAAAGTTTACGGCAGAACCTACGTCAGATTTGCTTGAATTGTATTTTTCAGCAAAATTTACTTTCAAAACATTGCCTGCGAGAATGATTTTTCTCATATTTGTGATTGTAACTTCATTTGTAGCCGCTTTATCACTAATATTGAGGTGTTCTGTGCCGAGGATTTCTTCTTTCGGCGGAACATATTCATCTTTAACCGCATTGAGTTTATTTTTCAATTTATAAAGAATTACAGCAGCTTCTGCTCTGTCGAGGTTTTTGTTCGGAAGCAGTTTTTGCGCGTCCGGATAGTTTACATAGATATCCAGTTCGATTGATTTAGCAAACTGGTTTTTAACCCATGCAGGAACATCTTTTGCGTCAGTAAACTGATTCAAAACATTAACATCTTTAACTTCGTCTTTAGTAATATGGCTGATGATGGAAGCGACTTCGGATTTTGTAATGTTCGCGTCCGGTCTGAAAGTGCCGTCAGGGTATCCGTAAATCAGCCCCATTGAATCAGATTTCAAAATGTCGTCATAGTAGGGTGATTCGGAGTTCACATCGCTGAATTTGTTTTCAACTGCGGACGCTTCAAGAGCATGCCCGAGCGCTCTGAGCAGCATTGAGTTAAATTCTGCTCTTTTTACCTCTTTTTCAGGCTGGAAAGAGCCGTCATCGTAAAGGCTGATAATTCCGTCATTTACGCAGGACGAAATTTCTTTTTCAGCCCAAAATTCATCTGATACATCCGTTCCCACTGCCGCTAAAACATTTCCGGCGGTAAGAATGAAAATCAATAAACCCGCTAAAAACTTTTTCATCTATTCATCTCCCTTAGTACTTAGTTTTCAAATATTACTTATAATAAGAATATCACCCCTGCGGCTTTTTGTAAACTTTTTTGAATTTTTGTGGATTTAGGCGCGAAAAGAGTGGGCTCGCAGGGCAAGAGAGCAGAAAATTCCCTCTCCGATGGGAGCGAATGCGAGCCGAGGCTGAAGCGATTCGCCTACGCGAATCGCATAATGCCGTTTAATGCGAACATTCAAGACAGAGGGTGCCCGAAGGGCGGGTGATGGCTTGCCCATTAGGGAAAAACAGGCCTTGACCGAAATATCCGATTTCAAGACATCAAAACACAAAAGAAAACATCTCCCGCGCCCCCGACAGAAACATTGTGATACAATATTCGTATGCTAGATTTCTTTTTCGGACAGGAAGAATTTAATATTGAGGCGGAGCTGGAAAAACTCAAGGCCAAAACCGTTGATAAGGCGTTTTTGTCAACAAATTACAAGGTAAAAGACAACCCTGCGCCGCAGGAAATCATTGAACTTTTGAGAACACCGCCGTTGATGTTCGGAAAAGTGCTCGCTGTCGTGAATTGCGAAAAATACTTTATCGACGCAGGAAAAGGCAAGGTAAATTTTGACGACAAAGAAATTGCAGCGCTCGAATCCGCACTGCAAACCGTCGCTGAATCGCTCCATGTGGTTTTTGTATGCAGAATTGAACGCGATAGCAGCAAAAAAATAGACACCAGAAGAAAACTCTACAAAACCATCGCAAAATACGCTAAACCAAAAGAATTTCCGGAGTTTAAAGCGTATCAGTCCGAATTGAGAACTTGGATTCAAAAACATGCCCGTACAAAAGACCTGATTATGAGCACGGATGTGATAAATTACCTGATTGAGCGGCTGGGAACGAACCTGAGGGTTATGGATAACGAACTTGAAAAGTTAAAACTCCTGATTTATCCGGAAAAAACCGTTAAAAAAGAGGACATAAAAAAGATTTGCGCCCAAACGGAAAATATTTTTATAATGACGGATTATATCCTTGAGGGGCGCAGGGATTTGGCGCTTAACGAGTATCAAAAACTATGCGCGCAAAAACATTATCTTGAAATTCTTGCTGTTTTGCAGACGAATTTTTCAAGGCTGCTCAACATAAAAATCGATTCAATGAAAATGTCACCCTTTGAAATCGCCTCAAAACTGCATGTTCCGGAATTTATTGTAAAAAAACAGATGGCAAAACTTAAAGATGTTCCTCTGGAGCGGCTGATTCAGATAAAAAGCAATCTTTTGACCGCAGAAACAAGGATAAAAACGGGTGAAATCGGGTTTTACGACCTGCCTGTGGAAATGGCGGTGATGAGCTGATGTTTTCACCGGTTTTAAAAGAAAAATTTGAATATTTTACGAGATATTTTGAAAACGCCTTTGCAAAAGAATCGCGCAAAATCCCCCAGTCCATTATCCTTTACGGTCAGGACAACCTCGCCCAGTATTACCTTGCACAGGAGATTGCGCGGAACCTGAACTGCAAAGAGGGCGCCACGCCTGATTGCAGCTGCATAAATTGCAGCTGGATAAGGCACAATCAGCACCCCGCAGTCCTTACAATCTCCAAAAACGACAACAAATCCTCCGACGACACAACAAAAAAGGTTATTTCCGTCAGACAAATGCAATCCGTAAGCAACAGCCTGATAAACACCTCGGAATATTACAGAGTTTTTATCATTTGCGACTCGGAAAACCGTTTTTTAACAAAAGCACAGGAAGAACACCTCAAAGACTTTTCAAAACTGGGATTCAAGCTCCCGAACGAAGTAAACGACGGGCTCTGGTACCCGAAACCGCTCACAAGGGAAATTCTGCAAAGCGAAGCCTCAAATGCGCTTTTAAAATCCATTGAGGAGCCGCCTGAACACGTTTTGTTCATATTTTTGACCGAGGATAAGGAAGATTTGCTCGAAACTATTGTTTCAAGGTCGCAATGCTTCTATATTCCGTCGTTTTTGAACGAAAAATACGACACAGAGTTTTTTGAACCGATTCTGGCAGATTATCCTGCAATAAAAAAGTCACAGGTGCCAAAAATTGCGCAGGCGTTTCTTGCGGCAAAAGAAGAATCGGGTTATGAAACAGATTACGCAATGGACTGCCTCCAGTATTATTTTGCACAACTTTTGAGGGCAAATCTCGGCTCAAAACAGCTTGCTTTGAAGATAAAAAAAGATATTATGAAACTGCAAAAAGCAAAAAAACAGCTCGCTGCTTACGTAAAGCCGCAAATTGTGCTCGAAAACCTATTCTTTGAAATTGCGGGGTAAATTTTATGATAATGGACTGCAACCTCATAGCTTTGAACAACGCTGACGACATAATGCCCTACGGAACCTACAAATCCGGCGTCAAAGACGGTGAAAAGGGTTACGAAATCTATGCTTACCCCTCGACGAACTACCCGATTGTAAATATTCCTTATATTTTGAAAGATTTTGAGGACAATGTGCTGCCGCCGGGGCATTATCAGGTTGTGCTGGCGCCGACAAGGAAGTTTTTGTACCTTGTAGAATCCAATGAAATCAAGGCCTCAATTCCGGTTGCAAAGCTGGTTGAAAAAATGGTAAGCGAGGAAGAAGAACGCGAAAAGCTGGAAAAAGCACAAAAAATCCGGAAAAAATATAAAAACAACCCCCGCAGGCGCCCGCGCGACAACTCGGAAAGGGAGATTCAGGCAGATATGTCGGCGAGTATAAAAGATTCGCATGAAAACTATTATATTTTGGAGTACAAAAACGGAAATATTCAGGCGACGGGCTATATTATAAAATAATTTCCTGATTAAAAGCCCCCTTTCACCCTCTCCGATGGGAGCGAATGCGAGCCGAGGTTGAAGCGGTTCGCACTCTGCCGAACAAAACGATTAAGTATCGTTTTGTGAGAGGTAAGAATCGCGTAACGCCGTTTAACGCGAGCATTCAAGACAGAGGGTGCCCGCAGGGCGGGTGAGGGCTTGCCCGTAGGGAAAAACAGAACCGGGGTAGAGGCATTAAAGAGCGCCGTGGCGAAGAGAAAAGCCTGCCAAATTCTAAAATTTAAATTAAATGTATGATTTAAAAACTATCTTCGTATTATTTAATAGAAAATAAAGATTAGTATGGAGTAAATATGGATATCAGTTCGTTAATAGGAGCAATAATCGGTGTAGTAAGTATTTTAATCGGTCAGGCGCTTGAGGGCGGAAACATCGGCCAGCTTTTGCAGATTACGGCTGCATTAATCGTTTTCGGCGGAACAATTGGCGGCGTTGTTTTGAGCTTTTCAAAAGAAGACCTTATTGGCGCAATTATTGCTTTAAAGGATGTATTCCTTGATAAAAAAGTAGATTTTGACGAAACAATCGCAGAAATAATCAGATATGCGGTAAAAGGTAGAAAAGAAGGCGTAATCGCACTCGAAAAAGACGCAAAATACGCCTCCGACCCGCTGTTAATGCTGGGCTTGCAGGCAGTGAGCGACGGAACCGACCCCACGCTTGTGCGCCAGATGCTGGAAACACAAATGACACTGGAAGAAACTCAGGTCGCCGCCAGAGCAAAAGTCTGGGAATCAGCAGGCGGTTATTCACCGACAATTGGTATTATCGGTGCGGTTCTGGGGTTGATTCAGGTAATGCAGAACCTCTCCGACCCCTCAAAACTCGGTGCAGGTATTGCGGTTGCGTTTGTTGCTACGGTTTACGGCGTAGGCGCGGCAAACCTTTTCTATATTCCGTTCGGTTCAAAGATTAAAACAAAATTTAGAAAAGAATTGTTGAAAAAAGAAATGATTACAGAGGGAATTCTTGCAATTCAGGCCGGCGAAAGCCCTGCTTTGATAGAAAGAAAGCTCCAGTCTTTCATACTCAACAGCCACCTTAAAGAAATGGGTATAAAATAAAATGGCAAGGAAAAAACCACCTGAAGAACATGAAAACTTAGAACGCTGGATGGTTTCCTATGCAGATTTTTTGACGTTGCTGTTTGCGACGTTTGTTGTTTTGTATGCACTTTCGCAAATTAACCTTGAACAGTTCAAGGAGCTTCAACTTTCCATAAAAAAAGCGTTCACAGCGCCCTCAATTATGCAGGGCGATGTCGGCGTTATGAATCAGGGGAAAAATATCATTGATAATTCCAATTCAAACGCAATGATTGACTCCCTTATGCTTGAATATGTCAGCCCGACTTATGAACAGGAATCTTTTGAAGAAATCAAAGAAGATATCGAGGCTTTAAATAAAACAGGCGAACTCGACGGCGTAAATGCCACTATCGACGAACGCGGGCTTGTTATCAACATGAATGATGACGGAATTCTGTTTAAATCCGGCTCCGCAGACTTGAGCAATGCAGCCAGAAAGAAGCTGGATTTAATCGGGAAGCTGATTATCCAAAAATTCGCAATGCACCAGATAAGAATAGAAGGACATTCGGACAAAATCCCCTCCACAGGCAGATATCCGTCAAACTGGGAGCTTTCTTCCGCTCGTTCTTCATCAATCGCAAGATATCTCATAGGCAAATTTAAATTCTTGCCCGACCTGTTCACAGTCGTGGGTTACGCCGATACAAGACCCGTCATGCAAGGCAATTCGCCCGCAGCGCTGGCTAAAAACCGCCGCGTTGAAATCGTTGTTTTGAGAAATCAGGACAAACGCAGCGAACTCAGTCAGGATTCGTTCATAAAAATGAACAAAACCCAGCAGCAGCAGCTTAGAAACGAACAAATTGAAGTCGTTGAATCAATGGACAAAGCAGAACTTCAAAAAATCGAAAACAAAATCAAACAACAGGAAGCCGTGATTAAAGAGCAGGAGCCCACACGCGGCACAGCGTCAGATTTCAGGACAGAAACCGACAGATTGCGCGATATTCGTTAATTTTAGCTATTAATCAACAGCAAAATTATTTGCAAATTATTATTTCCCGTTAAAATAAAGGGTTTATGGAAGCATCATGTTTTCCGATTCCACATCCTATAAGAAAAGAGCAAGAATGTATAAGGCCCCGCACATTGAGAGTGCAGGTGCGAACGAAAAATGCGGAAATTTTATCTATTTTTTCGTCCGATAGCCCATCTTAGCCCGAATGACAGCGAAACTCCGTTTCGACCGCCATTGTGAATCATTGCTTGCGCGTAGGCGGTGAGATTTTCGGTGGGCTGCCTTTGAACTCCGATTCCATACTGGACATAAGGGTCAATGCCGAGCGACGGAATTCGTAAATCATTTGCGGTTACTTTGGATTTGTCCATGATGTTCCAGACAACCGAAAGTGCTATATATGGCTGCCAGCCGGACTTTGTATTTGCTATAAATTTAATTCCGGGTGCGAGTTGAAGCGCGTTCAGCGGGTTGGAATCTATTTTTACGCCTGCTGCGTTGATATAGTCAAAAGTGTTGAGGTATGTGTAAGAGATAAGGAAATTCGGCTGGACAATGAATTTTCCGCGTGCAAATTCAAAGTTGTAACCGGTTTTGTTGGCAATTCCGGCTGCGAAAATTGCAAAATTTTCACGTCCGTACATGGTATTTGCGTCGCCGGAGGAGGCATTTGCGGCTATTGTTGTGGCGTTGAAGAAGTTATTTTTGTAGAAAGTTGCGGCAGAGCCGAGTGAGCCGCCATTCTGGTAGGCATCGATGCCGGAGTAGCGTTGTGAGGAGCCGTTGTAGCCTATATATGTTGTAATCACGCGTTGCCAGCCATTCTTTAGGTCTTCAATTTCAGAATCATGCCCGATTATCGTCCCGTAGTTGATGTTGCTTACATCAACGCCGCCCGAGAGGGGTACGGACTCAAAGGAGGCGTAATTCTTGACCCAGAAAGCAGGTTTTTCCGGATTTGAGTATTTGTGGTTAAAGAATTTTGGGTTGTGGGAGCCCAAAAGGGTGATTTTGTTTTTATTTTTTATCGCCAGGCGTTTTGCGCGCGGAAAATTCATGTAATAATCCGAGTGGTTGAACGCATAGTTGTATGTTTGGAGCTGTGAGATATAGGTTCCTGCTGTTTGGGCGACTGAAGAGGCTAAAACAGCGGGGTTAAAGGAGCGGTTGAGTATAAAATTGCCGGTTGCGGAGTTATAGCTTATATCGTATTTATAAATTGGGTAGTAAGTTTCTCTTGAGCCGGAGTAGGTGACATTTTGCAAATAATTCGGGTTGGCGAAGTTGATTTCGGTAATTTGTTGTGTTGGTTCAGAGATTAGCCGGATATTGTCGATGATAATTGAGCCGGTTTGGGTTCCGTAGGTTTCTGCGGAGAGTTTTCCGGAGGTTTTATTTGCTCCATCGACCGCAACGGTGTTGATAATTATAGTGCCGGCGTTTGAGAGAGATTCAAACTTCACTTCATTTTCAAGAATGGCGATATTGAGTGTTCCGGAGTTCAGAGCTAGGGATTTTGATTGAGCGAAGTTTGCGGCGTTGTCAAGAAAGACGTTTGTGTCGTTGATTTGGATGTTTGCGTTGATGATTTCGTTGTTGAGCATGATTTTTGAAGATTTATCGCCGGTTAGGGCGAGGTTGTAAGCATAATCACGATTAACAGTTGAGCCGATAACTGTTCCGCCGTCAATTTGGTCGTTGAAAGTGATTGTGCCGGAATTTGTTGCGTTGAGGGTTATTGTGGGGGTAGAATCTGCTTTTGTTGCAACAAAAATGGCATTCGGGATTTCGCCGCGGGAGTCTTTAGTGTAGTTGCCTGTGAATTCGATATTTTTATTGTCAGCAGCGATATTCAGGTCTTCTCTGGTATAGATTGCACCGCCGAGGGCTAATTGGCTGGTGGAATTGGTTTTAGCGCTGTTATTTATGAAAGAGGCGCTGATTTCGCCGATTATGCCTAAGTTGCAGATGGCTCCGCCTCTGGACAGTTGTTTACCACTCACAAAATTTCCAGCAAAAAGCCCTGCAATATTAGTAATGTTGCTATTACTATCACTATAAATAGCACCGCCATTTGTATTTGTATAATTGCCAATAAAATTTCCCTTTACTGATTCAATGGAGCGATTATTCCAAACAAAAATAGCTCCGCCGCCAAATGTATTAGAATAGCCAAGCGCAGAATTGCCAATAAAATTTCCGGCTATTTCTTTTATTCCGCCGCCAGCAGAAATAGCTCCACCGATAGCATAATGAGATTGGGAAATCACAGAATTGTTTATAAAATTGCCTTCAATAGAATCTGCACCTGCATTCGATATGTGGACAGCAGCACCGTGAACAAAACTGCTATTGGTTGTAGAAATCCCAACAAAGTCACCTGTTACATTACCACCTGACATGAAACTTAAGACAGCAGTTTGACTATCAATAGCAATATCTATAAAATCTTTATCAGAATCACCAACGTCGATACTCATCGAGCCTGAAGAACATCGTGAACTGTCAATATAATACGCAAAATCGTGATTTTCCGCAGTTGCTTCGACCAAAACACCATTTCCGCCTGATGAATCAAACCCAAAGTATAAAACATCGGTCGCATTGTCTTTATGGCCGTATTCGGGACTCACATAATCAGCGGGATTAAATGTATCCGCGGCAAACGCAGGCGCAGCAAGCATTAAAAAAGCCGTGGAAATAGCAACAAGCCCGTTTTTAAGGACTTTTCCGCTTATTCTAACGAAAAAGCGAAAATTTTGTATGTATTTAGCACAAAATATTCGGATATCCAAAATTTTTTCGTTTACACGAATTTTTGAGCCTGATTTGTCTAAAATGGATAAATAACAAGGATTTTCAGGGTTAGATAAGGCGCAAACCCTTATTCTGACAGCCCCCCCCCCCCATGGGCGTTATCCCTTTATTAGCAAGGGTTTTAGGGGTTATTATTTTATCCATCTTTTTACAAACTCCTATATTTTTCTTAGTTCCGCAACAAATAAAAATGGCCTATGGCCTATATTTATTTAATGCCCATTTTTTCATTTTTTAAACCTGCATTTGATGGAATTTAACAATTTTTTACAAATTATTCAAAACTCCTTGTTTGTATTCAAAAGTTGTTTTATTGTAATTGATTTTTGAAGCAATAATCGGGTGCCGGTATTCGGCTTTGTTGATAGAGCGCGCGTCCACAATCGGCGCAGGCGGCAATATCGACCATTTGTAAAGCGCTGTTGACATTCTGCGGAAAAATTTCTCGAGCCAGAGCATTTTCTGGTCGCGTGAAAGCGCATTTTTGGTTTCGTATAAGAATTTTTCGCCAATCATGTCCTGAATTGACTGCCCGAGGTTTTCAACACGCCAGATTACCTCATCCAGAAATTCGTACGGCATAAGCGCTTCTTCTGCAAGCAGCGGTTTTCCGGTTTTCGGGTTAATAGCGAGCTCTGCGCCCGGTTTTTTTGCGATAATCGCCTCCGGAATCGCGTTTTTCACTTTTCTATGGGCGTTCATCCACTTTGCGAGCGCAAAAAGCTTTGTTTTCGTAACATCGGCGATTGGCGCAAACCCGCCTGACATATCGCCGTTGATAGTTGCATATCCCATGTACAATTCCGACTTGTCCGAAGTCGCAATCGGCAACGTCGATTCAAATTCGTTCGCAACGCCCCACAAAATCAGGGCTCTTGAGCGCGCCTGAATATTATCGTTGGTAAAACACTCTTTATAACGGCAGTTCCATTTTTTTTCAACCGTTTTAAACACGCTGTCAAAGTGGCTTCTTGTCATTTCGTAAAGATATTTTATGGATTCCTCGGCAAAATTTATTCCGAGGTTTTCAGCAAGCTCTTTTGCGTCGCTTTTGCTTTCAGGGCTTGTAATATTGGATGGCATGCTGATTCCGAGCACATTTTTTGCCCCCAGAGCGTCAGCCAGCAAAGTTGCGCAAACAGTCGAATCCAGCCCGCCCGAAAGTCCGAGCACAGCGCGTTTGAACCCTGTTTTTTTGAAATAATCCCGTATTGACTGCACAATCGTCAAATAAGTCCGCTCCAAATCAGGCTCATGGTCGAGCGTAAACGCTTTTTGCGAGTTCAGGGTTTTTTCGAGCCCCTCGGGAAGCGGATAAATTGCCCCCTTTTTAGCAGAACACGGGCTAACTACAAAAAACTGCTCGGCATAAGATTTTGCACGGTAAATCAGCTTCCCGCAGCAGTCATAAACCCTGCTTGCGCCCTCAAACGAGATATTTTCGCCGGAGCCGACCTGATTTACGTAAACCATCGGTGTTTTGTGTTTTTTTGCCGCAAACGAAAGCATATTGTGCTTGAGCTGCTCTTTTTTCGCCCTTGTTATGGAGGCGGAGCAGTTTATCAGGTAATCGGGCTTGCGTTTTGTGACAACCATCTCCACAGGGTCAACAGGGTAAAGATTGTGCTCAAAAAAGTCAAAATCGTTCCATCCGTCCTCGCAGACGATGATTCCCGCCTTTTTTCCGTTTATTTTTGTAATTCTGTTTGCAGTATCAATGCAGGCCGGTTCAAAATGGCGATAATCGTTGAATTCAGCGTAATTCGGCAGTAAAGATTTATGCACAACGCGCTCGATTTTTCCGTTCGCAAGCACGGCAACCGAATTGTAATACTTTTTTCCGTTATTTTCTTTGTTTTTTTCGATAAATCCTATTATAACCTTGACTTTGCCGGTCATTTCCGCAAGCGCATGGAGCCATTCTTCGTTTTCCCCGACCACAATCGGAAATCTGTCAATAAAATCGCCAATCGGGTACCCGACAAGAAACAATTCAGGAAAAACTATCGCCCCTATGTTGAGGCGGTTCGCCCATTTTATCCATTTTGCGGCTTTTTTTGCGTTATATTCGACCCATCCGGAGATAGGATTTGCCTGCGCAAGCACGATTGCACCATCAGGCAGCAGCCAGTTCATTTCCTCGGCTATTTCTTCGCGTTTTGCCTCTGTGAGGTTGTCTTCCGCAAGGTCTTTATCGATTAAATCAGTAAGTTTGTATATTTTATCCATTGCACGTCCCTGTTTTATGATAATTTTAGCAACAAAAAAATTAAGTTAAAAGAGTAAACTATCCGGCTAGTAATACTGTCTTTTTTTCCAATGAAAACGAAAGTCCGCGGGGATTAATATATAAGAACCAGGGAAAGGAGTTTCACTATGGCAGAAATTATGAAAAAACATCACAATTTCTTTCTGACAGAAGGACTTTTTGCGCTTGTTATCGGTATTCTTATGCTGGTATTGCCTGCTGTATCGTCGATTGCGATTGGTGTGGTGGTCAGTATCGGTTTAATCCTTGTCGGTATCCATAAGCTCATCAGCTCCATTGTTCGCAGAGATGAAATGGAAAAAGCATGGCTGCAAATGCTCATATCCGTATTATTAATCGGTGCGGGTATTTATATGACCATGAATCCAATGTTCAACCTGCTCGTGCTAACGATGGGTATTGCGCTCTACCTGATACTCGAGGGTATCAGCTCAATGAGTGTCGCCATTGAAGAGCGTCATGTTCTTAAATACTGGTGGATGGGAATTGTAGCAGCAATTGCCCAATTCTTCCTTGCGTTTTTGATAATCTACATGCTCCCTGCCGCAGCAGTGCTCACAATCGGCATTCTTGTCGGCGTAAATCTGATTTTTACGGGTATTGCATTGATTTCATTCTACGCAGGAACAAGGCAGCTCGCGCTTTATTAAGAATATTGTGGAAGATGAACAAAAGCCGGAATCACAACTTCCGGCTTTTTTTAATATTGGGCGGGAGACTCATGCGTTTTTTTCACATTGGGCGTGTTTGCTTAGGGGCGCAGCCCCGTTTCTTGTTTTGAGCAGGTTTGGCATGAAGAGCTGGGCGGGAGATTTTTGGGGGTGTGTGTTTTTTCCCTCTCCGACGGGAGCGAATGCGAGCCGAGGCTGGAGCGGTTCGCGCGGG
>URFH01000007.1 GCA_900547155.1 uncultured bacterium
ACCCTGAATCGAGTTCAGGGTGACGGAAAACTGTATGGTGGGAAAAGTGAAACGGTTCCCACCGCATGATTGTGCAAAATTGGGATTTTTGGGGTTTCAAGGTAGTTTGGGGGCGTTCCCCATCCGCATTCGTCGAAATACAGGCGTATTTCTACGACTGCTCCTTCCCCGAGTTAGGGAAGAGTGAATTTACAAAAAAACAGGCGCCATTTGAATAAAGCGCCCGTTTTTTGTAACGATTTTTAATTATTTAAGCTTGAAACCATCTTTAAGGACAGTAGCAGCTTTTCCCTGTGGAACGAATTTCCAGCCTCTTGATTTGCTGAGATTTCCGTCATTAGCAGGATGCAAATTACCGGACTGTGCACCTGTCACAGCGCTGTTGTCTCCTTCAATATCGCCAATAGCGCTGTTTCCGGAACCTTGACTATTCCCGGTTGTTCCACCCGTAGTCCCGCCGGAGCTACCGCCTGTAGTTCCACCGGTTGAGCCACCTGAACTGCCTCCAGAGCCACCCGATGAACTACCACCGGCACTACCCCCGGAAGAGCCACCGGAGCTACTGCCGGAACCGCCACTGGAACTACCTCCGGAACTACCGCCGGAGCTGCCACTTGAATCATCTGTAAGATCTGGCAGCGGCTTATTCGGGTCAATAGGAGTGAGTGTATCATTAGGGAGCAATGCTGGTGTATTCGGGTTATATACAGGGGTTTCAACCGTGGGTTTGGGAGAAGAACCTCCTCCTCCGCCACCACCGGTGGCAGATTCAAATCTATCCATAGCCGCGTTATTATCTGTGACATGATGTGACCAAATGTCATCTCCCTGCATTGTAGGTGTTTCGGTAAAAACAGCAGCGTAAGCCGAAGGAATAAACATGTTATTCAGCTTCGCAAGAACGCCGGCTGTATCATCTGAATCATCTTCAACTTTTTGAAGAACAAATTTGTAAATATCGACATCAATCTGATTCGGTGCAGCAGGGCCGTTTACGTCAATGTAATAATCGTCACCGCTGTTTGCAATAACAACCTTGTCCGGCAGCACAACTGCGCTTGTTAAACCGGAGATAGAACCGGAAAAGCAATCAGAAATATCTGCTGCTGAACATTTTTTGATTGTTTTTAGCTGGGGAACAATGTATTTTTGGAATTTGTCACCTGTCCAGTTATCAATCGGGCCGTTATCAACGATAGCACCGTCAAGCGAAGCTTCCAAAGACTGATATCCCTTTTTCAACTGCGTAGTAGTCTGTTCATTAAAAGACTGTTTTTTAACGACCGGAATCGTTATGCCGGCAATAATCGCCAGAATTGCGATTACAACGAGGGCTTCTGCCAGCGTGAAGGCTTTTCTTTTCTTTTTCATCAACGCACCTTTCTATTTTTCGTAATTATTACCAGGCGGTAATTTTCCATCCGTTTTGAACCAAATCTGCGGCACTTTCTCTACCCTCTCCCAGACTCGTGTCATCAGGTTCAATTTTTAAAGTAACATTATTAGTTTCTGCATCGACTATTCTTTTTAGCTGGAATTTGTAGATATCAACGCCCTCAAGGTTAGGTTCATCCGGACCGTTGGCATCGACATACATAATTGCCCCATTTGAGCCGATAGAAACTCCATCTGCAAGAATATATGAAGAATTTACTGTTATATCTGTTGATTTAAAGCACTCATCGCCGCCCGAGCAAGATTTCATAATATTTAATTCGGGAAGCATTTTTTGCGAAAAGGTATTTCCCGCTGCCCAATCTTCAAATTTGAAATCTTTGGCAATTGCCCTGTCCAGCGCAGCATTCAGGGCATAATAGCCTTTTTTGGCGCCTACTTCCATCTGTGCTCTGAAATTATCCCTTTTCAACACAGGAACGCACAATGCAGCTATGATTGCGACAATCGTCAAAGCAATCAATGCTTCTGCCAGGGTAAATGCTTTAAATTTATTTAATTTGAACATGAAGTTCCTTTCTGTACGAGTTTTCTCAGGTTAATATATTGTGCCACTTCTTTGCCCAGAGAATCAACACTGCTCAGGTACGGAGAATCGATATGAGAGTGATAATCGAGCTTCGGGTCGATTATATAGACAGTCGGAAAAGCAGAAATTTTATATTCCTTTACGAGAGCTTCGTTTTTAGGGTTTTCAACGTCGACAAGCACGACATTTATGTCGCCGCGGTAGATATTTCTGACTTTATCAAGTTTGGGCATGAATTTTATGCAATATGTGCACCAATCCGCATAAAAAACTGCCAAAACCGGCAAATCCTGCGATTTTGCCTTTTCATAGGTCATTCCGATATCGTAATCAGAGGGCCGCATGTTGCTTTTAGGCAAAATAGCCATGCAGCTTTTAACCGAAAAACCGACCAGTATTAAAACCAAAATTGCTATTAATGTTTTCTTTATCATAGTTTCGCTCCTTTAGGCACCACGGTCACGCCGTTCGGAGAAACGTAGAACCCCCGCGCCAAATCTTCCTCCTTATCAAATCCAATCTTCGTATATGCGGGAATATCGACATTTTTGTCAATAATCGCCTTAGAAATATGAGAATGCCGCCCGACATTGACATTTTCCATCAAAATCGAGTCCACAACGCTCGAAAAGCTGTTAATTCTGACCTTTGGCGATAGAATACATCTCGACAGCGAGCCGCCTGAGATTACGCAGCCCTCGGAAACCATTGAGTTCGTAGCCATACCGCGTCTTTCGAGCTCTTCCCAGATGAATTTTGCCGGTGGATAGTTGTAATTAAACGTTCTCAACGGCCATTCTTTAGAATACAGGTTCAATTCCGGGTCATAAGCGAGCAAATCCATATTTGCCTGCCAGTATGCGTCGATTGTTCCTACATCGCGCCAGTAGCCGCGTTCGGATTCCTCCATGCCTGGGAAAGTATTCTTTGCAAAGTCATAGACAAACACCCTGTCGCCCTGTTTGAGCATTGAAGGGATTATATTTTTGCCAAAATCGTGATTGGAATCGGATTTTTGTGCATCTTTTTCCAGTTCCATGATTAATTTATCTTTTTTAAATATATAATTTCCCATAGAGGCGAGGCATTTTGTTTCATCGCCGGGGATGTGTTTGGGTTTTGTTTTCGGTTTTTCCACAAACGCGGTAAGCCGCCAGTTTTCATCAACTTCCATAATTCCATATTCGCCCGCTTCTTCTATGGGGATAGGAATAGCCGAAATTGTTAAATCGGCGTTGTTTTTTGTGTGATAATCGAGCATTTGAGCCACATTCATTTTATAAATATGGTCGCCGCCGAAAACGCAGATATTTTCGCAATCTTCATCCTTTATATGGTGAAGATTTTGATAAACTGCGTCAGCAGTTCCCTGATACCAGTGCCCGTCAATTCTCATCTGGGCAGGAACAAGGTCAACATACTGGTTTATGATAGGAGAGAGCGGCCAGCCTCTTGCTATATGCTTGTTCAGGGAGTCCGATTTGTATTGCGTAAGTATTTTCAGCTTGTAAAAGCCGGAATTTATGAAGTTATTAATAACAAAATCAATAATTCTATACCGTCCGCCAAAAGGTACAGCCGGCTTTGCTCTGTCTCTGGTCAGCGGATAGAGCCTTTTTCCCTCGCCACCCGCAAGAATCATGACCAGACTGTCTTCAAATGCCATAGTGCTCCTAACTATTTTTCAACACAAATTATATATAAATAATAACACATTTTTGATATCAGGTGCAAGGTTGGGGAGGGATTATTTTAATTATTCACCCTATCACGGAGAAATGGGTCGGAGGGGAGCAACACAAAGCAAAATCACGCTCCTTTAGGGAAAATGGGGATTTTTTTTGGGGGGGGCGGGGTGGAGAGCGATTTTGGGATTGTTTAATTGTAGAGTGGTAAAAAAACCTGCTGTCATTCCGAATTTATTTCGGAATCGCAAGGGTGAAGTCGATAAGCACCGCCCTGACGACCCTGAAACAAGTTCAGGGTGACGGAAAATTGTAGGGTGGGAAAAGTGAAACGGTTCCCACCGCAAGATTGTGCAAAAATGAGGCCTCGAGGCTTTCAAGACAGGGAGCGCAGGCAAATTTAGCCTAAAGTTGTACACAATTTCCAAATAAATTATATACAGTTGTACAATTTATTAAATTTTTTGCCGCAGGTAATATTCTCGTAAAGTCAAAGGAGGAAATGAGGAATGTACAATTCTATAATTCAGGCACAATGCGTATCAATGGAAAAACTTGAACATTTGTTTATTGATTTGGAATACACAAAATCAACAAATAAAAGCACAACTCTTTACCGCAGCAGAAGTTTTAATCAGAAAAACAAAAAATATCTTCAATTCGACGAGGTAAAAGAAGCACTTCGCGAGGTGAACAAAAATGATTTAAAATACATATATTTTGTGGGAAAAGATCCGCTTTCGCATACGGATTTTAACCAGATTCTGCGCCTGTGTTTGAATTATGCACCCGTCACAATTTACACGGACGGAAATTGCATTAACGACAAAAAAGCCAGATTCCTCAAAAGGGTTGAAGATGAGGGAACAAACGAGATTATTTTTAAAATTTATATAAATCATTTTGACGAAAAAACAAACGACGAAAGAACCTCGCGCGGCTCGTTCAGAAAGGCAATGCACGCTATCAGCTCGCTCAACAAATACGGTTTTAACCCGATTCTTGCAATTTTGAAAAGAGAAAGCGATGAAAACCCGATTCAAGGCTTCAAAGAGCTCGGTGCAAAATTCGGATTTGAAACCGAGGATATAAATTTCTGCATTATTCCGGAATCAATAACAGAAGAGGGTTCTGAATGCATTCCTGCCGGCAATTCCGGCACAGAAAGCCTCAATCTCGACTGCAAATGCTCAAGAATGCTTACGAAAAACGGTGTTTACAACTGTCCGCTGCTCGCAAACGATTACCGCGGAAGATGCGGGGGCAGTTTGAAAGATTTCAGCAACAGAGCTTATTTAGAAACTCCGTACTGTGCAAAATGTGTTGAAAACGGGCATAATATTTATGTGAACCAATGGGAATAATAAAAAAGACCGGAAATTCAATCCGGTCTTTTTTATTTTATTAAGCTTTTGCGGCTTTTTCGTATTCAGCTGCTGAAATTTCATTTCCATCCTTATCAAAGTAGAAAAATATATTATCATTTTTATAAATTCGCTTTGTGTAGCCGTTAGATAGAGTTTCAACAGGTTTAAATTTTGCATTCAATGTTGCTAAATCTATTTTAGCAGATTTTTGTTTTTGCGCAGGAGTTTTTTCTTCTGCTTTCTGCGCTTTTCCTAAATAACCGCCATTTTTATCATAATGTCTTGTGCCGCTGCCGCCTTTCCACCAGGAGCCGAAATCGTATGACATATCAAATGAACCGTCCGGATAAGTTTTTACAACTTTGAATTCGGCGCCGCTTCTAAATCCGGTCTGGGCTTTTTTAACTGCGTCCGCTGCGGGTTGCGCGTTATCAGCCGGAGTTGAAGAGCTGACTTCGGGCTTGCCTTGAAGAACAAATGGTTCATGGAACAAGCCGTCATTTGAACAAGCTATATGCTCAAATTTGCCATCTTTACCTAATTTATAGATTTTACCGTCTTTGTCAATAAACTGACCTTTTCCGTAGGGTTTTACGTCTTTCATAGTAATCGCAGCAGCTGCTTTTTCGCTCTGTTCAACAATTTCGTCCTTGACCTCTGCCGGTTTTACAGGCTGAGCCGGAGCAGCAGCTCTGCCTAGTTTGTTATCACGGATGAGCGTTCCGTCTTCTGACATTATATAATATTTATTTTCAGCCCTGTTTACGTAGCGTTTTGTTGCTGCATCGTACTCATAAGTAAATGTTTTACCGGATTTATCGCTCTTAATTGAAAATTTGGTAATCATGCCGTCCGCATTCTGTTCAAAATCTTCAAGTTTGCCGTCGATTGCGCCGTTAGGATTGTTCGGGTTTGTAACTTTCAATGCAGAACCTTTTTTAAAGCCGGTTTCTTCCTCCGGTGCTTCTTCAATTTCCGGATTTTCTGCAACTTCAGAAGCTGGCTCATTTTTAACAACTTCTTCAACGTGTTCGGTTTCCTCCGGCTGTGATACAGTAACCAGACCGTTTGTACGGGTTTTGAACTCATCAGAACCTGCGCCGGCGCCGTATTTTGCGAGTTTTTTGTCAATTTCAGCCATCAATTTCTTGATTTTCTGACCTTCTTTCAGGTCAGGAACATCTCTGCCGATTGCGGCAGAGTAAGCGAAATCGAGCGCATATCTTTGTTCAATCAATTCCTGAACCTCACGACTGTTGCCTTTTAAGGTTATGGGGTTAGACATGTTGTCTTTCGCAAGTTTTTTGGATTTGATTTTAGCGTCATCACGACCGTCGCCGTCAAAATCAATTATTGTATATTTTCCGTCTATTTTAGGTTGCGTATTTGCTTTTTCAAACTCTTTATAAGAATATTTTATGTCTTTTGAGTTAAAATTAATGGTTTCGTCATATCTGCCGTCGCCATCATAGTCAACTTTGACTTTGTTTCCCTTAACATCAACTTTTGTCGTGTCTTTATCGTATTTTTGGATAAACGACTCAAGCGCCTTGTTGTTAAAATGAAAATTAATTGACATAAAATTCTCTCTTTCTCTCATAATGCTCTATACCTTTATAAAAACTTTTTATTAAATAAAATTGCTATAAAAAATATATACTCAACTCAAAATGCAGTATTTTCAAGCATTTTGTACGGTTTACAAAACTTAATACAATCAAAACACGCATTTTGAGGCTTACCGTATTATATTTTGCGCTAATCACCCCCAAAAAACGCATTCAGGGCGGGAGAGAAAATAAATTGTAATTTTTTTGAACAATTTTTGAACATTTTTTGAAAATATTCGTTATAGTATATGTAAGGAAAAACGATATGAACAAAAAAACTTGTAACGGTTATGAAAGCGCATTCACTTTTATGAGTGAAGAAGACTTCAAAAAACATCTTGAAGAATGTGAAGAATGCAGACTTGAGCATGAAAAAATGCAAAGGGTTTCTGCGCTGATTCAAGAAGCAAAACCTTATTTACTAAAAGAAAGCAAAAAGAAAAAAACATTCTTAAAAGCGGCCTGTGCGGCATTTGTTGTGTTCGTGATGGGTGGATGCTATTCGATGTTTATGATGACAGGGTTCTATGACGAAATCGTTGCACAGAACACGCCTTCTATTGAAGAAATGGGGCTGCCTGTCGATGAGTACGGATTTTTATTGGTAAACTAATGAATTTAAAAGAGATAATTAACGGAAACTACGTTAAAAATATAATCAAAAACATAACAGGCGAGTACAACGAGGATCTCGAACAGGAAGCCTGCGTAAAAATATGGAAAAATTCAGAAAAATACAAAGAACAGGGCAATTTAAAAGCCTGGGTAAGGACGGTGACAGCCAACGTAACAAAAGACTACCTTAAATCATCAGCACACAAAATGTCCCAACAAACAGTCAGCGACGAAGAAATTCTGACCGAAATCAGGGACAAAAAATCAACTCCGGAAAATGAACTGGTCAGGCGTGAGCGCCAGAAAACAATTTCTGCCGCAATAAATTCGCTAAAACCGAAACTCAGAGAGATTATCATCCTCTATGAGATAAATAACTGCTCGTACGAAGAAATATCGCAAAAACTCAAGTGTCCAATTGGTACTGTAAAATCACGTTTATATAATGCAAAGAAAGAGCTTGCCGAACAACTGCGGGAGCTGCTTTAGAAAGGAAAAACAATGAAAAAATCACTCGTATTGGCCGGAATCACCGCATTCCTGCTCTCATCAACAATGTCAATTTCTCAGGCTGCAGAAGCAACAGCCCAACCGCCCCAAAAGCCTGCTAATTGCGAATGCCAGCAGAAAAAACGGCCCGATTTCAAACGCCCTCCTCACAAAGGCCCGAATCTCGATGAAGAACTCAGCTTAACCGAGGCTCAAAAGAAGCAGGCAGAGGATTTAAGAATGAAAGGTCATGACAAAATCAAGCCTGTTATGGAAAAAATGAAAACAAAAAATGCAGAAATAAGAAAAATTAAAGAGGACACAACACTTACAGAAGAACAAAAAGCTAAAAAAATCGAACCTTTAAAAGCGGACATCAAAAAGTTAAAACTTCAGGCAAAAACCATCCGTCAGGACAACATGAAAGAATTTGAAGCAATTCTTACGCCTGACCAGAAGACAAAATTTGAACAAATCAAACAGGAAGGCAGAGAAAAGTTCAAAAAAGAACACCGGAAACCTCAAGGACGCCCCTGCCCTCCGCCGGAAGCACGTTAATTCATCCGAACCAATAATAAATCCAAAGCCCCCGCGAATTCGGGGGCTTTTTCATAATTATTAAGTTTATATTTGCCGTATTGCGCACTAAAAACCGATTAACATCGACAATTCAGAGAACGGATACCCGAATATTTTCGCAACTTCCGGATTTGTGAGCTTGCCCTGATAGGTATTTACCCCTTTATAAAGCTCGGGAGTGGATTTTACAGCTGCAATAAAGCCTTTGTTTGCAAATTTCAAAACATAAGGAAGAATATGGTTGTTCAAAGAAATTGAAGCTGTTCTCGCCACAAGCCCGGGGATATTCGGCACTGCATAATGAATTACGCCGTATTTTTCAAAAATCGGGTCGTCAATTGATGTGGGCGAGTCAATTGTTTCAAAAATTCCGCCCTGATCGATGGACACATCGGCAATCACCGCGCCTTTTTTCATTGATTTAACCATTTCTTCCGTGATTAACTTCGGCGCTTTTTTAGAATGGAGCAATACGCCGCTTATCACCAAATCCGCCTCTTTAATGAGCTTTTTGAGGTTATATTCGTTAGACATGGCAGTAGCAACGGTGCCGTGGAAGACTTCTTCCGCATGAGCAAGCTTTTTCGGGCAAATATCGAGCAAAGTAACATGCGCTCCCATGCCCGAAGCAACTCTCGCTGCATTCAGCCCGACCACACCGGCTCCGACAACAACCACTTCTGCCGGCATTACGCCCGCAACGCCGCCGAGTAAAGTGCCGTAGCTGTTTTCGCCGATTTGCAGGTACTGGGCGCCGATTTGGACAGACATTTTTCCGGCAATTTCGCTCATCGGGCGAAGCAAAGGCAAAGAACCGTCGGGAAGTTCTATTGTTTCGTAAGCAATTGCCGTAATTTTCCTTTTTATCAGCACTTCCAAAAGTTCCGGCTCCACAGCAAGGTGAAAATATGTAATAATCGTCTGACCGGTTTTAAAAAGCGCAAATTCCCCGGTTTGGGGCTCTTTTACTTTTACAATTATCTCGGATTTTGCATAAATCTCCGCAGAATTATCCAGAATCTTTGCTCCGACCGCCTCGTACAAAGAATCCTCAAAACCTATTGCCGAGCCCGCATTTTTTTCCACGTAAACCGTATGCCCGTTTTTCACAAGCTCCTTAACTGACGAGGGGATGAGAGATACGCGTTTTTCGCCGTTTTTAATCTCTTTAGGCACACCAATAATCATAAGACCTCCGGATTCTAGACGTTTGTAAGGGATTTCATCGCAGCATCAATTTCTTCGAGAATCATATTCGCAGCAACAACAGGGTCATCCGCAGAAGTAATAGGCCGGCCGACCACCATAAAATCAACACCCGCACGAATCGCGTCAGCAGGGGTTACAACCCTTATTTGGTCGTTAACAACAGACCATGTCGGGCGAATAGCCGGGCAGAGGATGATAAAATCATCATCAAACTCCTGACGGATGCGTTTTGCCTCTGATGCGCTGGCAATAACACCATCGATTTTCGATTCTTTAGCCAAATACGTAAGATGAGCAACATATTCATCAATATTCATCTTTACATTCAGTTCTTCGGTCAGGGTTCTTTGTCCGAAGCTCGAAAGCAAGGTTACACCGAGAATAGTGGGCATAGGTTTTTCGTATCTTTTTGCTGTTTCACGTGCAACCTTTACCATTGAGGTAAGCATTTTTGACCCGCCCGCAAGATGGGCATTAAAAAAGCTCACACCGCGTTTTACGAGGTTGGAGCTTGCTTTTGCGACCGTATTGGGGATATCGTGAAATTTCCCGTCAAAATATACTTCGCCGCCAAGACGTTTAATAGTATCAATAGCGTCATAAGCGCAGGATGTGAACAATTGCGGGCCAACCTTAAAAAATCCTACATAATCCTTTAACAAAGTAACGAGTCTTTCGACTTCTTCTATCGAATCCACATCCAGAGCCAGCACCAGTCTGTCTTTGGGGGATAAATTTTTATTGCTTAAAGCCATGCTGTATCTACCATATTCCCCTAACTGCAACAATTTAATATAACATTTTTAACAACCTATTGCAACAACCCCGCGATTAAACCGAGTTGCTAGCAAGAACGGGCCAATCTCTGCTGTTATTAACCTTAAAAAGCCCGCTGTAATCACGATTCGGGTCGAGTTTTATGGTGTTTATGAGCTTTCTTTTGGGCGACATAATTTGAATTTCCGAAACCGAGCCGTTTGGGCGGTATTTTCCACGCTCAATGCGTGCAAGTTTGTGCGAGTTGTCATAAACATACTTTTCGGCCGGAAATTCTTTATTTTTGTAGTAATAAACAACTTCAAACGGATTACCCTTTTTCAAAGGACGGTTATAGACCGATTTCAAATATGTTTGGGAACTGTTTTTTCGGGACGGGCCAATCTGCTTTCTGTAATAGCCGGAACCCAAAACTTCATTTATGAGCGTTTTTCCATCTGCGTCCCATACCTCCACCTTGTAGGGGCCTTCTGCATTATGGAAAGTTTTGATATGCTTGATGAGGTTGTCATTTGCGTCCGTAATAACGCGGTTGAAACACTTTACAGCCTGTTTTGAGCGCTTGACCTCTGCAGAATCAGTTCCAAACTCTGTATATTTTTTTATTTTCAGATACAAATTCCCCGCGGCATCTCTTAATTCGCCGTAGAGGTTGTCAATTTTTTTGTATTTGAGGTTTCTGGGGGAGCCGTAAAAAATATCATCGGTTATTTTTGAAGCCAAAGAAGCCTGAACCGGCTGTGGGATAATTTTTACAATCTCCCGTTTTCCCTTGAACGAATTTGAATAATTAGGTCTAACAGAATCTACTTTCATACTTTTTCTCTATCTTATAAGTGTTAAGCCTAAAATCTATGAAAAAAATTTTTTGCCTCTTTTATGAAACAGCTGCAACAAAAATTAACATCTCGAAAAGACTTCAACATCGAGAGAATCCGTTGTATTTGTTAAAAAATACGCTGCACTGGCAATCATAGAAGCATTGTCAGTGCAATATTTCATCGCCGGAGCATAAATTTTATAGCCTTTTTCCCGGAGAGCAAAAAATTTATTTCTTATTTCAGAATTCGCAGCAACTCCGCCGCCCAGCACAATTTGCTTTATATTATATTTTTCAGCTGCTTTGAGCGTTTTTCCGAAAAGCGTAGAGGTTATGCACTCCTGAAAGCTTGCTGCAACATCCTCTTTAGGCAGGGGGCTGCCATCCAGTGTTAATTTTTTAGTCAAATTCAACACCGCAGTTTTCAAACCCGAAAAACTAAAGTCAAATTCCCCCTGAAGCCTTGCTTTCGGGAGAACATAGGCTTTGGGATTGCCTTTTTGCGCCATTTTATCGAGATTTACGCCGCCAGGATAAGGAAGCCCCATGAGTCTTGCGACCTTGTCATAGACTTCGCCGGTTGCGTCGTCTATTGTTTCGCCGATTATCTCCTGTTTCTGGTAAGAATCGACCTTTATAATCTGCGTATGCCCCCCGCTCACAAGCAGGGCAAGCATTGGCGGTTCTAAATCAGTATCCAGATAATTTGCGCAAACATGCGCGTTAAGATGGTTTACGCCGATAAAAGGCTTGTCATGCGTCACGGCAAAAGCTTTTGCAGCGTTCAAACCGACCAGAAGCGACCCGACCAGCCCCGGCCCGACGGTAGAAGCGACGGCAGTGAGCTCTTCAGGCTTCATATTTGCTTCTTCCAGCGCCTGATTTATCACCAGAATCACGGAATCAAGGTGCTCTCTGGCTGCAATTTCCGGTACAACCCCGCCGAACTGCTGATGTGTCTTTATTTGCGACGCAACAACGTTAGAAATCACGGTTCTGCCGTTTTTTACGATTGCGCAAGCAGTTTCGTCGCAGCTGGACTCCAGAGCCAGTATATATATATCCTCTTTGCTGTCAGGCCCGATATAAACGCTTTTTTCGCTCAATGGTGTTTTGAATTCTTTTAACATTTTTTTGCCTTTTTGTTTTCCTGAATTGTATTTTACTCCAAACTTAACAAAATTAAAATTTTAACAAAAACTTGAAAATTCCAGTAAAAATAAATCTTTACAAAGACATTGTTTAATTGATACAATGTTTTTAAACACTGAATTGTAAAATTTTTTAATATTTATGTCAAAAAATGGCAATCAGTTGTTTTATATAAACATATTTTGTGTGAAGGTACCCGTCTTGAATTTTAATAGCAGAACAGAAAATAATAATACGGACATTAATAAACAGGAATCGAAGCTGAAGCAATCAAACCCGATTCTTACATCCGATATTGTCTCAAAAATCAACAATATGGGCACCAGAACTACTGCCAACCGCTTTTACGGCGGATACAACCAGCAAAACTGGAAACCCGCACAGCATACAGACGTTATGGAGATTCTGCGGTGCTTTAATGAAGTCATAAAAGACAAAGAAACCCAGAATGAGCTGTTTTATTCGCTTCATAACATATTTGTAAACAAAATGAATGCCATGTTTACGGCGTTCGGAACATATAATGAACAGTCAAAATGCATAAACCTCAAAATTATTGACAAAATCGGCAGCACTTTCTCCAGCCGTGTCCTGATTAACGGCCACCATACCCCGATTGAAAATGCTTTCAACAGCCGCCAGCCGATTTTTGAGAACAACAATTCATTTTTAAATATTCATTACCTGAATGCCTCCCCCGCAGCAATTATCCCGCTTTGCGACGGTGATAAATGTATCGGAGTGATGATTGTCGGCGATAATGATTATACAAATTACGCGGATATCTACAAAATGATGGCAAATTATCTTGCCCTTTTCATTCAAAACAAAGAACTCTCAAACAAAGTTCTTTTGAACACCCACACCGATGCTCTGACCAATCTGAACAACCACAGACGCCTTCAGGAAATCCTTGTGCAGGAAATTGACAAGGCCAAACGCACCGATACGAAAATGTCAGTTGTTATTTTTGACATAAACAATATTTCACAGATAAACAAGGATTTTGGTGCGGCAAAAGGCGACGAAATCATAAAACTTGTTTCGGACAAAATCAGCCAGAACATAAGAACAAACGACAGCGCCGGAAGATACGGCGGCGACGAAATTGCGGTTATTTTACCGGATACGGATTCGGCTGACGCAAAATATCTTGCAGAATATCTCACTTACACGCTTTCCTGCTGCCTTGTTGACGGCGTAGGGCCGATAAAAGTTTCTGTAGGAATTTCAACTTTCCCGAAATCCTCAATTGACCCGGAAAAACTCTGGATTCTGGCAGAACAGGCAATGTATATTTCCAAAAGCAAAGGCTACAAAAACGGAATGTCCACAATTGTCTGCTCGGAGGATTTTGATTTCTGGGATGATATGGCGCTCAGTTCATTTGCGTCAGTCATTGCGAAGCGCCACTCGCAAATCGGCATAAACTTTGATGAAGAGCTCGTTGCAAAATTCCATAACGAAGAAATTATTTCACAAAACCACTTAATCGAGGTCGTAACCTCGCTTGCTTCGGCGATTGATGCAAAAGATGAATACACAAAAGGTCATTCGACCTCAGTTTCCAGATATTCTGAAGCGCTGGCAAGAAGTTTGAACCTTCCTGAAAAAGATGTGGAAAGAATCAAGCTCGGAGCGCTTTTGCATGACATAGGAAAAATCGGAATACCGGAAAATGTCCTCAAAAAGCCGTCAAAACTCGACGATAATGAATGGGAAGTAATGAAACAGCACCCGTCAATCGGCGCAGAAAAGGTGCTCATGCCTAACGAATCGCTGCATGACCTCATTCCTATTGTCAAATACCACCATGAACACTGGGACGGCTCAGGATACCCCGAAAAACTCAAAGGTGAAGAAATTCCCCTCGCAGCAAGAATAGTTTCTGTTGCTGACGCTTATCATGCGCTCATCAGCGACAGACCGTACAGGAAAGGATTATCAGTAGAAAAAGCATGCGAAATTCTCAAGCTCGGCGCCGGAATCCAATGGGACAAAAGGCTTGTGGATGAATTTATTAACATTGCACCCTCGCTTGCTACTAATATTTAGATAAAGTTTATAATTTATTGACATATTTTAAGGTTGATGATATAATACGTGAACCTAAAAGTATCCCTATAATCTCTTATTCGTGTGATTAATTAAGTACTAATAAATAATTTAATGAGGATATGAACTATGGAAGTTCGTGTAATCAAGGCTTCTGAGCCCTCAAAAAACAACAAAATTAATATTCCTTTGGCCGCGGCTATCGGCGGAGTATCAGGCTATGCGCTAAAGCATGCTTTGCCTGTTACAATTGAAGATTTAAATGAATTTACAAATCATCAATACCAGAAGATGATTGAAGAAAAAACAACAAAAACAAGAAATAAATTCCTTAAAGGCGTTGAAAAAGAAGCTAAAAGGGCTCCGGAGAACAAGGCGCTTGATATTTTTATCAAATCACAGTCAGAAGATAAAGAAATCGCCAAACAGGCCCTGAAAGATCGTAAAAACCTGCCCAAAGAAGCCCTGAAACAGCTTACTGAAATCAGAAACAATCTGGCAAGCAAAATCAAAGTCGCACGCCAGACTACGACATTTTTGCTTTCGTCATCAGCAAAACAAGCCCGTCCGGCCTCGATTTTTGTGGTTCCCGGCGTAATTCTCGGTATGGTTTTTGCATTTATTTATAATGTCATTGGTGACATGAGAAACGGCTAGGCTAATTAATAATATAAGATTAAAATGCCCTTGTATTCAATTCATAATACAGGGGTGTTCTTGTATTTACAGGCTTTTAGGATTTTTGTTAAGGTTTGTAACAAATATAAGAAATATTGAAATTGTATATACCCAATTTGTTTTTATATAAGAGTAAGTGACAAAGTAAAGGTGTATCATGGTAAGTATTAACACAAATTATTCAACAACTTATCCGACAGGTTCAACAAAATCTTCTACCGGAACAACAAATTCCACAGAAGAAACGCTTTTCGGTGATGTAGAAGTAACGGGTGCTTCCACAACCGATAAAGAAACAGCTGAACTCGAAGCAAAACTTGCTGCTTATCAGGCTCAAAAACAAGAACTGGAAACAAAACTCCAGCAGTACAAACAAGAAAAATCACAGCTTGAAGCAAGAAATGCAGCACTTGAAGCTAAAGCAACACAGCTTGAAACAGAAATTAAACAAGTAGAATCCGATCGTGAATCTTATGAAGCTCAGGCTAAAGAACAGAAAGAAAAATATGAAAAAGACAACATCACACTTCTTTCTGTAATCAAAAAGATGAACGACAAAATCAACGAAACAACTCAAACTGTTGCTCAGGCAGCTCAAGAAGAAGACAAAAAAATAGAAGATGCAACAACTGAGGCTTTCAAAAAGTACGAAGCAGGTGAAATCACAGAAGACGAAATTCCTGCATACATCGCTCAAAAATCCGGCAACCAAAACCTCATCGACCAGCTCGCAACAGCAGGTTTGAATGCAGTAAACTCTTTCAGCGCACAGGTTAAATCATTAATAGCTCAAATGGCACAAACATTGAACTATCTTAACCAGAACAAAGTGAATATTGAAACTGCAACTGAAAAAATAGATAACAGAAATGCCCAGTTGACAGTAGTTCGCGAAGAACAGGCAGTTGTCCAAGATGATATTGAAGTTGTTGATACAAAAATCAATTCAACTCAATCAGAAATCAACAAAGTAGATAAAAACATCAAGTCCGTACAGAACAAACTTTCCGGAACAACTGAAGAAACAAACACTGCAACACAAAATGACTACACAGCACCTGCAAAAGGCCAGCAATCTTCCAATCCTTTTGCCGGAGCAGGAAATGACCTTGGTTTAGACCTTGATTCTTTCATCTCGGTCACTACAACCATCGACTTCAGAGGATTCAAAGCAGCTCTTGATGCAATGATGACACAAAACAACCAGAGCGTTGAAAACCTCAGAGAAAGAATTCAGGAACAACGCCAGCAGAGAAACCAGGATTTGGCAGTAGCATAAAAGTATAAAGATAATCGGAGAAAAAAGGGCCTTATTTAAAATAAGGCCCTTTTTATTGTTTTTTTATAGAATCAAGAATGCTTTTGTCTTTGAACATTATTTTCAACTCAACGCGCCTGCTTTTTGAAAAATCCTCTTTTCCGTTCGTAAAAATCGGCTCGGAGGAGCTTTTCCCCTGCACGGACAGGAGCTTGTAGAGGTCTTTTTCATAGGATTTTTTGCCGGAATAATTTGAAAAAACAATATATTGCGCAACAGAAGACGCTCTTTTCAGGCTCAAATCCATATTTCGGAAATACTTTTCTTCCTCGGATTTTGCACCGGCAAAAGTATGAGAATCAGTATGCCCCTCAATGATAATTTGCGAAATATTTTCACGGATTTTTTTATCTTTTAAAATTGTGTTGAAATATACCGGCACAAATTTCGCAAGATAGGCTTTTCCGCCTTCTGAAAGCTCATAGCTGTTCAGCTCGAACAATTCCAAATCCGAAATCTTAATCCTGCCGGAAAATTTGTCCACATCTGCATTTATATTGTTCTTTTTCAGCTCCTCGAGCAGTTTTTCACTAACCTCAAACTGATTTTTCTGTTCGTTGACTTTGTTTGTGGTGAATCCGGTGATTGCAAAAACGAAAAGTATGATAAAAATTACAACGAGCCCGAGCAAAAGGTCGCTCATCGTCACCCAGAAAACGTTTTCGTCGCCGCCCGGGGTATTTTTTTGTGATGAATATTTTACATACTTCATTTTCCGCTCCTATTCATCACCATTGTTAAATAATTCATCTATAATATTTGCGGGCTTTTTCTTCTGCTGCAAAAGGTTTTCCTGGAGCTTGTTCACGCTGAAAATCAAGTTATCAAGATAAGGAACAAGACTTGCATTGAAACTTGCCTCAAAAGCCTCTTTCATTTTTGCCGGAAGCTGGTTAAAAGCCTGATTCATAGCGTTATTCTGGGATTTTGATTCTTTTAACAGCTCCACGAGGAACTTTTCAGAAGAAATATTGTCAAAAAGCTTGTTAAGCTCAAGCTGGAACTCGTTCAACGGCGCCAGACAGAGGTTTTTGTAAGTAAGCCTTTCAACAATCATAAATATAATCGAAGTTCCGACCGCAACAACCGAAATCATTGCCGCAACCTTCATCGCGGCCATCAGCGAAGAAACAGAAGCGATTGTCGCCTCCTGAGTCGCAAAATTAACCTTTGAAAACGCTAAAGAAATATGCAAAAACGTAAAAAGCGGCCCCAAACCGGTCAAAATCGTGGGCACAGCGGAAATAAACTTGTAATTTATCTTTCCGTTTACGAGAGTTTCTTCATTGAAAAAATATCCCGCGTCAATTGTGCACTGAATAGAGGCGGTGTCGGCAGATGGGGCTTTGAACTTTGCACCGGCGTCCGCAGCAGCCATTCCGTCCGAAAAAACAAGCGTATTTTTAAATTCAACCCAGTAATTCGCGATGAACGGGTCTTTTGAAAAGATTTCGTCCAGCTCTTTGAAGCGGTAAACAATCGTACCTTTCTTAAATCCCCTCAAAACCGAAGTCAGCCTGCGAAGATTTTCATTAATGCTGTGAACTCTTGCCAGAAGATAGCCCAGAATCAAGACAAACAGCAGTAAAATCGCTATAATTACAGGGTTAAGCAATATATTAAATTCAAAACTCATCTTTCACCTTCCTGAAAATGCTTACTATATATTTATACACTTTTTTAATGAGAATTACAATTCACCGACAAAACCAGCTCTTTTGCTTTTTTAACAGCCTCCTCAGGAGGCAGATTTTTGATAATTTTCCTTGCATAAGACCCGACACCCACTCCGTTGAAGCGCAAGCCGCATTCGTTTGCAAGTTTTGCGGTTTTTGAATTGGTTCCGCCCGACAAAAGTATATAAGTCCCGAAATCCTGCACAATATGCGCCATTGCAACCGCCTGCAAGGTTGAATTCAATGAATCTTCCCCGCCCGACATAGGAACCCCGTCCGCCTGAATCACAAAACGGGAATCGCCCTTGATTTTTTTTACTTTGTTGATGAGTTTTGCAATTTTTTCGTTGCTGTAATATTTTCGGTCAAGACAAAGGCTCAGCGGGCATTCGAGGTTCTTTAAAAGGTATTCAACAACGGATTTGGGCGATTTTTTTATTGAAACATGAAGCTCAACGCAGTCAGCGCCGTATTTTTTTGCCAGTCTGACAGCTTCCGCTACATCGTTTTGGGTACTTTTGCAGCTGATTGCGCTGCATTTGCATTTTCCGCAGCCGATACATTTGTCAGAAAGCACAAAAGCCCTGCCTTCTTTCATTACAATTGCCCCGCAAGGGCATTTTTTCAGGCATTTTGCGCAGGCAGAACATTTTTTTTCATTTACAACAGCTTTTCGGGTATGAACATCGCCCTCAAGCCCTATGCTGATACAAATCAGCGCGTCCTCGCGCCCTGCGTCTTTCAAAGCGCGCTTTAATGCCTCAATTGCCCTTTCCGAGGCATTTATATCGAACATATCGCAGCCGGCAAGCGCATAGATTTTGCTTGTTTCATAGATTTCTTCGCAGGAGCGGTTTCCCAGCCCCAAAATCAGCTTAAATATTTTTTTCTTTTCAAAAACGTCAAAAAGCCTGCTCATATCAGTCTTTCAAGCCTTTAAAATGTTTGTAAAGATAAAGAATACCGAGCACAAAGCAAACGAGCACGATTGCGATGTCGAATTTGTGCCATAAAGCCTTGAAAATAGCCATATTTTGCCCCATTTTTACGCCCACATAAACAAGTAGGTAGCACCAGATGAGCGAGCCTAAAAAAGTGAGCGTAAAAAAGGTTCTTTTTCGTGCTTTCAAAATCCCCGCGGGGAGCGAAATGAAAGTTCTGACAACAGGGAGCATTCTACAGATGAAAAACGCCCAATCACCGTATTTATCGACCCATTCGTCAGCTTCGTCAAGGTCTTTTTTGCTTACGAGCAGCCATTTTCCGTATTTTTCAAAAAACGGGCGTCCGCCAAAGTAACCGATGTAATACGACGGCACCGAGCCCAGAACACAGCCGAAAGCGCCGGCAAAAGCCGCCACATGGAAGTTCATTTCGCCTTTGCTGACGAGATATCCGGCAAAAGGCATGATTGTTTCGCTCGGAAGCGGGATATTGCAGGATTCTATTGCCATCAAAAGGCTTATCCCCAAAGGCCCCGTGGCTTCTATCATATTTTCAATAAAAGTAATCAGATGTATTAAAATTGTGTCCAACATAATTGATTCCTCAGTTAAAACTTCCCTCCGCGCAAGAAAAACTCGGAGCACGCAGCGCCGGAGCCCCGTCCTTTTACGCATTCGCGCTCAAGTTCAACGTTTTGCAAATCAGCGCCGAACGCTTTTATATCGCCTTTAAAAATATGCAGCCCGAAAACATCCTGACCAAGACGGTTTGGAGGTTTTTTGCCATTCATGTCAAAAACAACTGCAGCGCAGGGTTTTATTTCATCGCAGTCGCAATTCAGCCATTTAAACCCGATAATTTCGCCATTTTCCCGCTGGTAAAAGCTTCTGGTGAAATACTTTGATTCAAAAGGAATCTGGGCGCCGTTAGAATAGCGGTAGTTGTAGCCTTTGACCGGTTTATTTATTGCTGCCGCGTCAATATTCAGGTACGGAGCGAGAATTTTAAAAATATTATCCTCCATATTCTCAATATTTGAGCTGCAAACGCGCTTTACTGCATTATAATCGGCAATTTCAAAGATTTCAAAATTCGGCTGGAGCTCGGAATAGACATTTTTCCACCCCGAAATCAGCCGCGCCTGTTTTGTGTTATTAAACACAAACGGCAGGCACAAAAGCACCGTCGTCATCAAAAGCGACACAACTACCGCGATTTCTACCATTGTAAAAGCGTTTTTTTTCATCAGCGCGCCAAATCCAGTTGTTTTTTTTCTTTCATAAGCTGGTCATAAATCCATTCGGGGATAAAGTTTTTCCCGAGGATAATCTGGCCGTTGTTCGGGTTGGGCGCATGGAAATCAGAGCCGCCCGTTATGATAAGCCCGTATTTTTCGGCTATTGACGAATAATATTCAACCATTGCTGGCGAATGTTTGCGATGATAAGCCTCAACGCCCCTCAAGCCGTAATGCATAAACTCTTTTATAAGTTCTTCTGCATTTTCAACGTCAAAAGGATGTGCAAACACCGGAATTCCGCCTGCGTCGTAGATAATTTCTATTGCGTCGTGCGGGGTTACGGTTTTTCTTTGCACATAGACATTTGAGTCGTCGTTGATGTATTTGTTATACGCTTCCATCACGCTCGAAGTTCCGCCCGCCATTGTTATTGCTTTTGCAATGTGCGGACGCCCGATTGAGCCGCCTTCGGCAACAAGATTTTTGATTTTATCGAATGTAACATGGATTCCCTCTTTTTTGTTCAAAAGGGTAATGATTTCATTCGTTTGTTCAATTCTCGCTGCCTGCTGCTGCTTAAGCATTGCTTTAAAATCAGCATTTTCACGGTTCATAAAGTAGCCGAGAATGTGGATTTCCGTATTTTTATAAATCGTATTGATTTCGACGCCCGAAATTATCTCCAGAGGCGTCACTCCCGCCTCTTTGGCGATTTTTTCGGAATACGATACTGCTATCGGATACGCAAGAACGTTATCGTGGTCGGTTATCGCAATAGCGTTCAAACCGGCGTCAATTGCAGTATCCACAATCTTTTCCGGCGTAAAAACACCGTCGGAAAAGCACGTGTGAATGTGTAAATCGATTTTCACCTTTCTTATCCTCTCATATTAACTTACCTCACTAATATCTTTTATAAAACGAATTCTTTCAATGCTTTTCGCCCCTCCAGAAACAGGGTCAAAAGCCATTTTCACCGCGTTCAGCTCCAAAACGGAGCTTTCTGCAATATCAAACCGCTCGGGCAGGCTTGTTACAAGGCGTTTTAAGGAGGATTCGTATGCCATCCCGATTACCGAGTCATAAACCCCGCAAAAGCCCGCGTCAGTAATATAAGCAGTGTAATCATTAATAATTTTTTCATCAGAGGTTTGAACATGGGTGTGAGTGCCCAGAACAGCGCTCACGCCGAGCGAATTACAGTATTTTGCAAAGCAAATTTTTTCAGCCGTTGCTTCTGCATGAAAATCCACGATAACAATCGGCGCTTCTTCCTTTAATTTTGGAGCAATTTTCTCCATATAAGCCCATGGAGAGTCCATTGCGTTCATAAAAGTCCGTCCGAGCAGGTTTACGACGGCGATTTTTGTTCCATTGACCTCAAAAATCCTGTACCCGACGCCTTTTGTGCCCTCGGGATAATTTGCAGGGCGGATGAGCCTGTCGGATTTGTCTATATATTCAAAAATGTCTTTTCTGTCCCAGATATGATTTCCGGAGGTAAAACAGTCAATTCCCGCAGCAGCAAGCTCATTGTGGTTCTTTTCTGTCAAGCCAAACCCGTGCGAAGCGTTTTCAACATTAGCAATGACAAAATCAGGCGCATTAGAAGATTCAAGCACCTCTGAAAGATACTTTTTTACTATCGTACGCCCCGGACGTCCGACCATATCTCCTAAAAATAGTATGTTAATTTCGTTCGTCATTGTTTTTTTACGGAAAAAAGCGGGACTTTTAAATTTCATATTAAAAATCCCGTTTTTTTGATTATCTGTCTATTTTGCAATCTCGGTTGTGCGGATTTCGCGAACAACAGTTACCCTGATTTGTCCGGGATAATCCATTTCTTCCTCAATGCGTTTCGCAATATCACGCGCCAGCTTTGCACTCGCCAAATCATCGAACATATCGGGCTGAACAATAATACGAACCTCCCTGCCCGCCTGCACCGCGAAAGATTGCTTGATTCCTTCGTAGCTTTTTGCGATTTCTTCGATTTTTTGCAGACGTTTGATGTAAATTTCAAGCGTATCGCGCCGTGAACCCGGGCGCCCCGCAGAAATTGCGTCAGCGAGTTTTACAAGCACCGCCTCGATTGTATTAGCTGTAACATCGTCGTGGTGAGCCTCAATAGCGTGAATTATTTCTTCTTTTTCGCCATATCGCCTTGCAAGCTCAACGCCGAGCTCAATATGCGTTCCCTCCTGGGTCTGGTCAACGGCTTTTCCGATATCATGGAGAAGTCCGGCTCTTTTTGCGACATTTACATTTGCGCCGAGCTCTGCAGCAAGCATTCCTGCGATGTGGCCGACCTCAAGCGAGTGTTTAAGCACGTTTTGGCCGTAGCTTGTGCGGTAATAAAGGCGTCCGAGCGTTTTTATGAGCTCTTTGTGCAAATTCATCACGCCCATATCAACTGCTGCGTTTTCGCCCTCTTTTTTGATTTTTTCTTCAATTTCTTCCTGCGCTTTTTCGACCATTTCCTCGATTCTGACAGGGTGGATACGTCCGTCAGAGATGAGTTTTTCAAGAGCGACTTTTGCAATCTCTCTTCTGACAGGGTCAAAGCTGGATAAAACAACTGCTTCCGGCGTATCGTCAATTATCAAATCAACGCCCGTAAGGGTTTCCAATGTGCGAATATTTCGCCCCTCACGCCCGATAATTCTGCCTTTCATATCGTCAGACGGCAGGTTTACAACAGAAACCGTTGATTCCACGACCTGATCGATAGCGCAGCGCTGCATTGTTGTTGAGAGGATTTCCTGAGCTTTTTCCTTTGAAATTTCGCGGATTTTCGCCTCATTTTCACGGATAAGCTGCATTTGCTCCTGCTGGAGATCCTGTTTCAGCTGTTCAAGCAGCATATGTCTGGCTTCTTCACGGGACATTCCCGCAATTCTTTCCATTTCTCCGATTTGTTTGGCTATCATTTCAGCAAGATAGTCTTCTTTTTCGGTTAATTCTTCCATTTTTTTATCAAGATGTGATTCTCTGTCAGTCACTTCCTGAATTTTTTCTTCAAGCGTATCTTCTTTTTTAGCGAGCTTGTTTTCCTGTCTTAGAAGGTCCTGTCTGCGTTCGCGGACTTCTTCGTCGAATTTTTCACGCTCATTGTGAAGTATTTCTTTTGCCTGAATCATTGCTTCTTTCTTCAAAAGGCTTTCTTTATCAGCCGTTTCTTTGGAAAGAGCGTCTAAACCTGCCTGCGCTTTTTTCTGTTTCTGCCAGAGCACAACCACGCCGAGCGAGAGTGCAACGGCAAGAATGACCAAAAGTGCAATAATTACAATAGTTCCTTCGATTGTCCTGTACCTCGTTTTTCTATATATACACATCCCCGTACGTGCACGCACGCAGGGTTGAATTCAATATGCATATGTTAAATTATAATTAATTCATAATATAAAAATTTTTATTACTTTTACACTAATGATATACTAGCATATTGTGGCGAAATTTGAAAGTTTTTTTGATAATTTAATAAATTTACACAAAACCCGCAGCACAAAAGCAGCCGGCCGCCTTGCAAACAATAATTTTTATTCGGAAATTGCCTGGTTTATCTTTTTAGCCAAACGAAAGACAAACGAATTTTCATCTTTTAAAAGATTTTCTCCTTTTTCGAGCCTCTTGAGCTCACCTGAGCGAAAAGTATCAGAAACATCATAAAGCCTGTTCGCAGAGCCATTAACTCTGGCAAAAGTACCGCTCATCTTTAAGTTTTCATTTGTGTCCGGCATTCCGAGCAGCCTTTTAAAAAAGCGGGAAATCGGACGGTCATAGATTTTTAAATGCAAAAATTGTGCCTCTTGAAAAGGAACCGACTTAATCCCCTCAGACAGCTGTTTTTGTAAAGGTTTTTCTATTTTATTGAAAAAACAAACACCGGTCGTAGTTTTTCCGCGAAAAATCCCAAATCGAATCATAAAAATACCTCAATATTTCTACATATGTTTACATACTAGCATAAATTCGGCTAATATAATAAATATGAAAAACATTGCACAAAAAATCAAAACTTCGCTCCCGACAACGGTTTCACAGGCTCTTGAATCCATAAAAATCAACAAAGGCGATTTCAGGTGCTATCTTGTGGGCGGTATTGTGAGAGATTTGCTTTTGGGGCGCGAAATTTTTGATGTTGATATAACGGTTGAGGGCGACGCGATTGAACTTGCGGAATTTCTTGAAATAAAAACTTCCGCAAAAATTCTCCAAACGCAGCCGGAACTCAGAACCGCAAAAATTAGGTTTAAAAACGGCGTGGAGATTGATTTTGCCTCCACAAGAACGGAAGCTTATCCGAAAAAAGGCCACCTACCCGTTCTTGTAAAAACCGGTTGCGGGCTTATGGAAGACGCGCTGCGCAGAGATTTTACAATAAATGCAATGGCTGCCTCTTTAAACAGTGAAAATTTCGGCGAAATTATTGACAATACGGGCGGTTTAGAGGATCTAGAAAAAAAACAGCTCCGGATTTTGCACAAAGGCAGTTTTATTGACGACCCGACGAGGATAATAAGGGGGCTGAAATTCGCGGTGCGGTTCGGATTTGAGCTCGAAAGCGAAACACTGAAGCTTCAGGAGGAATATTTGAACAACCCGAACCCTGATATTTCTTATTCCCGTTTAAAATCCGAGCTGATACAGGCTTTTTCGCTTCCTTTTCCGCAGGTTTGGGACAAATTTATTTTTCAAAAAATTTTCAGGCTCATAAATCCTGATTTTGACAAAAAAATCGATTCAAAAAACGCAATCGCGCTAATAGAACGTTTTTCTCCGGAAAATCGCTGGCTTGTCTGGCTTGCGCCTGTTTTTGGCGGTTCTGCGGCGTTAGAGTTGATGAATTTTACAAAAATTGAAAAAAAGATAATCACGGATTTAGAAAAAGCCGCAAAAAAGCTCCCGCCCTGCACGAATATTGAGGTTTACAAGTTTTTCAACGCTATGGAAAAAGAAGCGGTGATTGCGTATTATCTTTTGACCAATAATGCTTCTGCAATAAGGTTTTTGGACGAAATGGCAGAAATTAAGCCCCAAATCACGGGCGAGGATATTCAAAAAGCAGGCATGCCTCCCGGCGGGGTTTATGCGGAAATTTTTGATGCAATTTTAGAAGAAAAACTCTCCGGAAACCTTGTCACACGCGAAGATGAGCTCGAATTTTTAAAATTTTTAATAAAAGAGTTGAAAAAATAATTTCCGCATGTATAATAATTTTTACAGACGAATACGCGGGGGTAATTCAGTGGTAGAATGCTTCCTTGCCAAGGAAGATGTCGCGAGTTCGAGCCTCGTCTCCCGCTCCAAAAAAGAATCCTTTAGGGATTCTTTTTTGTTATGTACACTTTTCGCGTTCTTTGCGAGGCTCGAACGGGCGAAATTAATGCGGACAAGCCGCTTACGGCGCAAAAGCACCGTAGTCCCGCTCAAAAAAAGAATCCGCAAAGGATTCTTTTTGTCACCCCCGATTTTTGATTTATAATTTATCAAAAGATAGGACAATTTCAAACTTGAAAAAACTTTTCACCACAATTCTACTGTTATTTTTCTGCTCAATGCCGATTTACGCACAAAATAGCGCAAAAAACGAAGAAATTTTAAAGCTGCAAAAAGAAATCAACCGTCACAATTACAATTATTACGTTCTGAACAAGCCTGAAATTTCAGATTCCGAATACGACAAGCTGTACGAAAAACTCCTAAAACTGGAAAAAGAAAGCCCGAATTTCGCCCCTAAAAACAGCCCCACGCAAAAAATCGGCGGAATAATCAAAAACGCCCGCAAAATTAAGCACAAAATAAAAATGCAAAGCCTTAAAAAGGTCTATTCCATTGACAATCTGGCACAATGGCACAATAAAAACAACCCGAATCATCAGCAAATGCTCTGCGAACCCAAAATTGACGGGCTGGCGATAACCCTGATTTACAAAAACGGAAAACTAACAAAAGGCGCAACAAGAGGAAACGGCGAAACCGGCGAAGATTTTACCGAAAACATAAAAACAATAAAATCCATCCCCGAAACGCTCAAAAAGCCTGTTAATATTGAAGTTCGAGGCGAGGTTTTTATTACAAGGGAAAATTTTGAAAATTTAAAGGAAAATTTCTCAAATCCCCGCAACGCCGCAAGCGGTTCTGTAAGACAAAACAATCCTGAAATCACACGCGCAAGAAATCTGTCATTTTTCGCATATCAGTGCATTGGCGGGGATTTTTCCAAAGACAGCGAGGCTCTGGCGGAGCTGAAAGCCCTCGGTTTTGAAACGATTCCATACGATTTTGCAAATAATTTTGATGATGTAAAAAATTATATTGATTTGTGGGAAAATAAGCGAAAAATCGCAGATTTTCCGACCGACGGGGTTGTAATAAAATTAAACGACCTGAAAAGCCGCGAAAAAGCCGGAATTTCAACAACTTATCCCAACTGGGCAATCGCTTACAAATATTCACCAAAAACAGCCGGAACAACGCTTAAAAATGTCGAATTTTCGATGGGAAAAAGCGGAATTTTAACACCGATTGCGGTTTTCGAGCCGGTGGAAATCAGCGGCCAGCGGCTTTCAAAAGCAACATTGCACAATCTTGAATTTATGAAAAATCTGGACATAAAAATTAATGACAAAATAACAATCGAAAAAGCCGGCGAAATTTTGCCAATTGTTGCCTCATGCGAAAAAACAGCAAGCTCAAAAAGCATAAATATCCCTAAAAATTGCCCGTTTTGCGGTGAAAAGCTTTCCTATGAAAACAATAATCTGAAATGCACAAATAAAAATTGCGAAGAAATCATTTCAAAGAAAATTGAGCATTTTGCCTCGCGCGACGCTATGAATATCAAGGGCCTGGGCGCTTCTGCGGCAAAAAACCTTGTAAAAAATGCAAATATTAAAAATTTCTCTGATATTTACGGTCTTTCCATTGACGATTTAAAGAAACTGGACGGATTTTCGCAAAAATCAGCTGAAAATTTATATTTTTCTATCCAAAATTCAAAGAAACAAAGCCTTTGCAGGCTGCTTTACGCTCTTGGAATCAACAATTTAGGCAAAAACAACGCAAAAAACCTTGCTGCAGCCATAAAATCGCCCGAATCGCTTCTAAAATCCGACATCAGCACGCTCGCAGCCATAGACGGGATAGGAATTTGTACGGCAAAAGAGATTTACGGCTATTTTCAGGACGATAGCAACAGAATTGAGTTTGAAAAGCTTATTAAAATTATTTACGAATGAAAATCCTCAATTCATAGCCTTTTTCAGCGCTTCAACAGTCCAATAAACAGCACAATTTTTAAACTCCGGCATTCTCCAGCGTTTTTTGGCTGGCAAGAATTGAAATCACTGAATGTCCGCCAAAAATGTAGTTTGCGGCGTTGTAAATATCATCGGCGGCGATTGAATCAATAATTTTCAAGGCCTCACCTGTTGAAGCGATGGAATAGGGCGTGTTTTGGGAGTTTGAAAGCACATGCGTCTGCCCCTCGGAGGACTCAATTGCATTCAAAATTTTCGTTTTATATCGCAATTTTGCTGCAGCAAGCTCGTTTTCACTCACTTTTTCGGTTTTTAATAAATTTATGTGCTTTTTGAACCCGTCAATTGATTTTTTCACGTTTTCAAACTCCTGAACATTTTCAGCAGGGTTGTCCGTAGTCGTTTTTATCCCGAGAGATAAAACACCGGTGTTTCCGTGGTAATCAATGTTGGATTCCACGCGATAGGCGAGTTTCTGGGTTTCACGCAGGTCATTAAACAGCCTTGAATAAGGCCCGCCGCCCAAAATCGTGTTCAAAAGGGCAATCGTGAGGTGGTCTTTTGGATTGAAATTAGTTTTGAACTTAAATGCCTGAACAATATCCGCCTGGTTTCTTGCGTCGGCTTTTTTGATTATTTTATCTTCCGCAACGGGCACAAATGACTCAAAATGCTTCATTTCAACCGGTTTGAACATTACAAAACCGTCAGAAAGTTCGTTTATTGCAGAAAATTTCAACCCGGGATTTGCGTCAACCGGCGCAGTGAAAACTCCGGTCGCCTGAGCGTTTGCAACGATATAATTGTAAAGACCGGCAACCTCGGGCAGCGTAATTTCATCAAGAGATTTCAAAATTTCCTCTTTTGAAGCAAATTCCGGAGAATTCGGGAAGAAATCCTTTAAAAGCGCTTCTGCAGCGCTATTTTGCGAGTTCAGAACATTCTCGCGCACAAAAGATTTTGCATATTCAAAATTGCTGTCATTCAGGCGCGGCGCCTGCAGGACTTCTTTCACAAGCTTTAGCGAAGATTCCATATCCTTTGAAAGCGCGTTTACGCTGGCCGTTATGGAGTTAAAATCAGCCTTAAATTTAATATCCGTGCCATTTTTGTGGGCCTGCGCGTATAATTCATTATAATTTTTGTCCCTTGAGCCCTCATTTAGCATTACAGAAAGCAAAAGTGCGGCTGCGGGCTTTGCTTGCGCGGGAATACGCGTATCAAGGCTTATTTCGTAGTTAGCAAGCTCGGATTTGTTCGGGTTGAACGTAACGCGCATATTATTTGCGAGCCTGTATTGCTTGATTTTGGAAAGGTCAAAGGATTTTTCTTCAATTGAGCCTTTAAAAGAAACGGACGCTGATTTTTTGTAATTTTCCATTATTTCGGCGTCATTGAGGGTTTCCGGATGCACAACAGAAAGCGAAGCCCTGTTCAAATCAAGATATTTTTTTGCAAAATCCTGCAAATCAGCTGTAGTAATGCTTTCAAGGATTGAGAGGTAATTTTTTGCATAGTTTAAATTGTTATCAATAAGCGAGGTGCCAAGGAAACTGTTCAAAAGCGAGGAATTTTCGCAAAGATTTGAATATCCTAAACGGAGCATATTTTTGGCGGTGGAAAGTTCTTCTTCCGAAATCGGTTTTGATTGCAAGGCGCCGATTTCTGAATACATTGTTTTTATGAGATTTTCAGCCTTTTGCGGGGTTGATTGGCCGACCAAAAGGATTGCGCGCGGGTCTTCGGGGCGATTTCCCATACGCTCAACGCTAAACATCGCGCCGGTTTGCATTTTGTCGAGTTCTTTGCTCAATCTTGCGCCTTTGTAGCCCAAAAGCGCCATCAGCATAAGTTCCAGCACAACATATTCTTTCTCTTCCGAGTTTTTGGGGCCCGCAAAGCCGATTGCGGCAGTGGTGCTCTGCGCTTTTCTCATTTTCACGTCCTGGCGAACCGGAGCATTGATTGTGTTGAAATCCTCGTATTTTCGCTCTTTGTGGGCGTTTGAGGAGGGGTTGTTGAAGTATTTTGCAATGGTTTGGAGGCATTTTTCAGGTTCAACTTCGCCTGTTACGACAGTTACGCAATTATCCGGTGAATACCAGGTTTTGTAGTAGTTGTAGGCGTCATCGCGGGTGATATTGTTGATATTTTTAATGCTTCCGGCGACCAAATCCTGAGAAGTCGTTTTTATTTGGAAAAGGTTTCTTATGCAGTTGTTCAGTGCGGTATTTTCCGGAGAATCGCCGACCATGCTGATTTCTGAGGTTACGGGGCCTCTTTCTTTTTCCACCATTTCGGGGGAATATTCAGGATTTTGGAGCATTGCAGCGTGGATTCTTACGGATTCTTCAAAATCGCCCGGATTCAAGAGCTGCGAAGAGATAAAATAGTCAGTCATTGAAAAACCGGTCGAGGCGTTTGTTATTGCGCCCATATCGTTTGTAATTTTGAAAAATTCGCCCGCTCCGAGCCCTTTTGCGCCGTTAAAAGCCATATGTTCATCAAAATGGCTGATTCCGCGCAGATTATCGGGTTCATTCATTGAGCCGACGTTAAAATACGATTTTAGGACGGTGGGGCCTTTTTTATTGAGGATTACGACCTTTTGGCCGGTTGCAAGTTTGTATAATTTTGCATTTCCGGCGTTTTTGATTTCATAATCCCCCAGAAAGCTATACGGAACCGGTGCTTTTGCGCTAATTTGCGCGAACAGAGCTTTTGAAGCTTCGGTAAGGAGGGAATTTTGAGGATTTTCCGCATTTTTCGCAGGTTGGTTTTCCGGCTTTTGAGCTTTAAAAGCGGGAATCGGGGTTATATTTCTATTTATATTAAGCGCGCTGATTTGCATGAACACTTCCTTACCTATATTTAATTTAACAGAGAAAAAGGGAAAAAATTTACAATATGCACTCCGGATGTTTAGAAAACTTAACAAAACTCCGCAATAAGTGCGCCTTCGGGCTCAAATTTTCTGATTTTACCCGGGTGGCTCATTTTAATTTGATAGAATGCAAGTTGTTTATATTAAAAAATGGGTGGTGATATAATATGTATAAATAATTTATCAGGTAAAATAAAATAATGAAAAAATTTATAAAATTTCTGTTTATTTTGTTTTTATTGGCCGTGTTATGCGCCAGCACAATTACCTGCATAATATATGCAAGTGCATGGATAAAAAAGAATCGCTCATATGACGGGATATATGCAACACAGGCGGATAAAAAGCTGGCTCAAATTATAGAAAATTCAGTTTATATTATTTCCAATTCAAAAGCACCTGATATTTCTACTGAAAAGTATAAAGAACCGGCATTTAATGAATTGAAAAAATACGAACTGGATATTGAATTGAATGATATAAGCTATGCCTGCTATTCTGAAAGCATATATGGAGTTGATGTGCAGACAATGCTTAATAATATTGGCATTAAAAACAAATATGCAAGTTTAATAGAAGATAAAAAACAGTCAGGATTAGGCGAAGGCTCATCTTTACTTATGTTTGTAAAAAAAGACAGAAATGTTATTCCGGTATTTATATCTGCTTATTTTTATTTAATCCAATCAAAATTGAAGTTTTTTGAAAACGGTTCTTCCGCAGGCTGCGTAAAGATTCCAAATGAAAAACTACATATCAAAATAGATTCTTCATTAAAAGAAAAAGCTCTTATTATTATGGAATAGTTTTCATATTTTATTTTGATTAAGCTAAAGAATCCCGCAATAAGTGCGCCTTTTGGCTCAAATTTTCTGATTTTACCCGAGTGGCTCAAATAAATTTGATATAATAACCTCGCGCAAGACAACAGAAAGGAGTTATTGAGCATTAATCTATTGAAATTGCGGGAATAGCAAAGTACAAATAAAAAATCAGACCAAACAGAGCAATTATTAACCCGATTGCGAAATATTTTTCAGGTAAAAACGGCAAATAGCGTTCTAACTGTAGTTTTTTATTATGTATTTTCAAAATGTTTATAATAAATGGCTCTATAATTGCAATTATTGACAATTGTAGAAATAAAAAAACACAAAGAGTCAACCAGGCGCAGGCATGCTCAAGCGTCATAAGCGGAAAAAATGGTAATTTGCCATGCATTATAAGCGAAAAAAATATGTAATAGATTAGGGCAGCAAAACCTATATAACCGATACAAGATATCAGATTTAAAGAAATATTACGTTTTAAGTTATCAAATATCACAGAATTATCTTCACAGAAAAAGGAAAGGAAAGCAAATGTTATCTTATTTCTAATAATTCACCCAAAACAACAACTAATCAGCTAATCCGGGCGGGAGGTAAAAACACCAATAAAAAAATGCAGACATAAGAGCAATAAAACAGCCAATAACAAAAAAACAGTTGGAAATTAAATTAAAATATTTCTTCAAAAAAGATTTTAAATTGTACAGTATTGGAACTTCATATAAAAAATGCTCTAATACGGCTGTCAGAACCAAAAAACAAGTGGTTTTTACTGAAAACACCCAATAATTACAAAAATCATCCAGGGTCATAAGCGGTATAAAAGGAAAGCTATTATGCATATTGCGAGCCAATATCAAATAGTAAATCAAAAGAACAAAACCCGAATACCCCAAAATGGATATGAGATTTAAAGAAAAATTATGTTTTAATTTATCAATTAACACATAATTATCATCACAAAAAAATGAAAGGAACGCAAAATAATGTCTAAAAAACATACTTATAAATTTACAAAAAGCTGGACACCAGCGAAGCAATTTAATAATGAAATATATGCCAAAACAAAAAAATATCAGCAAATTTATGGCTTTGAAATCGGAACAGGAGATAAAGACACATGGAACAATGAAGCTGATGCGTTCAAGCATACATTTATGCAAGCCCAACTAGCTGTTCAATATAACAGTGCGGCTGCTGATATCGCAGGCAATATCCATGAATGGCAAGGCAATAATTACATGGGACAATCCGCAGGTGAATCAAATATGGACCTTTGGAATAATGCTGTTGGTCGAACCATAGGAAAAGAAATAAGAGAAGAAATGAATCAAGAAAGAAAAGTATTTTCCAAAACAGAAGTAGATGACAGAATAGCCGCAAAAGTAATGCAAAAAATGAGAAATGGCGAATTAATCACAAATCCCAATGACACGAGAAAATACAAAACACCATCTGAAAAATTTTCTGATGAAATTAGAGAAAAATGGCGCAATATGCAGTATAGCAGAAACTCAAGAATCCAAAACCGCACCTCAAACAACAAAAAATCAAGTGCTTCCGGAACCACTGACGGGAAATGGGTCACAATTAACGGAAACCACGTGCTCATCGACAAATAAAACAAATTTATGTTTATAAAGCTTAATAAAAAACCCCAAAAATAGCAAAAAACAATATTAGGGGTTTTAAAAATGATAAACTGCTACAAAGGAAAATTTATGTCGGAAATCTCGTTCAAAGCCTCTATAACCAACTTGAAATCAGATTATTTGAAAACAATGTTTGAAAGCAAAACCGCAGCTGACGCAAAACACTCTGTTATTTATCAAAAAGCAGGAGAATTTATGGAAGACACGTTCTCTCTTTTTAAAAACGGAGTTCAAACCGCAGTCCACAAAACGGAATTTTATGATGTTGACTCAAAAAAATCACTGGACAAGCTGCTTTCAATCTTTGAAATATTGAAAATAAAAGAAGCCGAAAATCTAATCAACAAATTGCGCAAAAAAACGCAAAAAAGAGCTACATAAAAAAGAAACCCCGATTCATCCGAACCGGGGCTCTTTTTTATCGTTTTGCGCCTTATTCTTCGGAGGATTGTTCAGGTATTCTCATTGCATAGAATGAACGTACCACGAAGACCAGAGCTACAATCAGCAATACCCATCCAACTATCGGAGCAACGCTTCTGAACTGCTCGTTGATAGAGATTTCCATCGCAAGAAGTCCGAAAAGTGTTGTAAATTTGATAATCGGGTTCATAGCTACTGATGAAGTATCTTTGAACGGGTCGCCTACTGTATCACCAACGACTGTAGCGTCGTGAAGCGGAGTTCCTTTTTCACAAAGGTCAACTTCAACGATTTTCTTAGCGTTATCCCAGCAGCCGCCGGCATTTGCCATAAATACAGCCTGGAAAAGACCGAATACAGCAATCGCAATCAGGTAGCTTACGAAATAAGCAACAGGATCAGCTGTTTTCATATTCGGAGCTGAAAGGCAGGCAAATGCAAGTGCAAACGCAAAGAGCGCGAAGAAGATATTGTACATACCTTTTTGTGCGTAGATTGTACAAATCTTAACAACTTCTTTTGAGTTTTCAACATTTGCTGATTTTACGCTTTCGTCGTCGATTTTAATGTGTCTTTTGATGTATTCAACGGCACGGTATGCACCTGTTGTAACAGCCTGCATTGAAGCACCGGAGAACCAGTAAATTACGGCGCCGCCAGTCAGGAAACCTAACAAAGTGTAAGGATTCAAGATATTGAGCACCTGTTCGGGCATAATGCCCAGTGTGTTTTTGATAACCAGAATCAATGAGAAAATCATTGTTGTAGCACCAACAACAGCCGTACCGATAAGAACCGGTTTGGAGGTTGCTTTAAAGGTGTTTCCTGCACCGTCGTTTTCTTCTAAGTGCTGTTTAGCAACATCGAAGTTGGGTTTGAAGCCGAAATCTCTTTCGATTTCTTCAGCAACGCCTTCACGTTCTTCGATTAATGACAATTCGTAAACGGATTGAGCGTTGTCGGTTACAGGGCCGTAGCTGTCAACAGCAATTGTAACAGGCCCCATGCCCAAAAAGCCGAATGCAACAAGGCCGAAAGCAAATACTGAAGCATAAATCATTACTGTTTCAGGAATGAAAGTGCTTGCATAATAAGCTAACGCCATGAGGAACACGATAACCATTCCAATCCAGAAACCGGAGAAATTACCGGAAACCAAACCGGAAAGGATTGTCAAAGAAGAACCGCCTTCACGTGAAGCAGTAACAACTTCTTTTGTGTGTTTTGCGTTCGGGCTGGTGAACATTTTTGTAAATTCCGGAATCAAAGCTGCGCCCAAAGTACCGCAGGAAATGATGCAAGAAAGTACAAGCCATAAATTTCCGCCCATCGGAGCCAATAACCAGTGGCTTACGCCGAAAGTCATTGCGATAGAGAGGATTGAAGTTAACCAAACAAGGTTGGTCAAGGGTTGTTCAAAGTCTAATTTTTCTGCTTTTGAATACATCAGGTGGTTAATACCTGTGTTAATCCAGTATGCAACAACAGAAGTCACAATCATCAGGAATCTCATTGTGAAAATCCATGTCAGCAGCTGAATCTGGTATTCAGGGAACACGCCGAGAAGAATGAAACTTACAAGTGCAACGCCTGTTACGCCGTAAGTTTCAAAACCGTCAGCAGTAGGCCCTACAGAATCACCGGCATTGTCGCCTGTACAATCGGCAATTACACCGGGGTTTCTCGGGTCATCTTCTTTAATTTTAAACTGAATCTTCATCAAGTCAGAGCCGATATCAGCAATTTTTGTGAAAATACCGCCCGCAACACGAAGAGCAGAAGCGCCGAGAGATTCACCGATAGCAAAACCGATAAAGCAAGCGCCAGCAATGTTTCCGGGGATAAAAAGAAGAATAACCAGCATCATAATCAGCTCAACGCTAACCAGCAAAACGCCGATAGACATGCCTGCTTTGAGCGGGATATTCAACACGTTCAAAGGTTTGCCTTCCAATGAAGCAAACGCGGTTCTTGCGTTAGCAAGAGTGTTCATTCTGATACCGAACCATGCAACGCCGTATGAGCCGAGGATACCGATTACTGACCATGCAAGAATAATCAATACGCTCTTAACAGGCATAGCCTGGAGGTAGCCAAAGTAGAATGCAATACAGATTGCAATCAAAGTTTCAAGAACGAGCAGGAATTTACCCTGTTGAATAAGGTAAGTTTTGCAAGTTTCAAAAATCGTGTTTCCGATTTCAGCCATTGCAGGATGAACCCTGTAATTTTTGACCTTGATAAATTCGATAAGACCAAAAATCAAGCCTAAAACCGAAATACCAATACCTAACAACAGCAAATGGAAGCTGCCGGTATTGGCTTGCAGATTCGGAACGACCAAATCCGCTTCTCCTGCGAATGCAGAAGCGGCTGTCGAGAGCATAGCAACTAATGAAAGCGCACATGCTTTCCAGCCGGACCATTTTCCTAGATAAGCCATTTTCTTCTCCTTCTAAACTATCCGTATAAAATAGCTTTTACTAACCCTTAGGTTTATTTTATAACAAATTCAACTTTTAGCAAGGATGTAAATTGAAATTTTAACTAAAATAATTACAATAATCTTTCTGTGGGTCGGGGTGGTATCGGGGATTGGTGAAATTGCGTAAAAGTCAGATGGATTCTTTTTTTTAGCCTCGATTCGCTTCGCTGGAATAGGTCAAAAAAAAAGAATCCATCTGACTTTTACTTTGGCAGTTTTTATTTTTTTAGGGTGAAATTAACGCTTAATTCATGTTTTTAACAATGTCCAGAACCGCGTCAATAAAGAATTCACACGACATTGCAGTTAATAAAATACCAAAAATTCTGTTGATTACGTTTACACCTGTTTTTCCGAGGATTTTGCTTACATTGGACGCAAATTTTAATATCAGCCAGCAAATTCCAAGGTTCAAAACCAGAGCAACAATAACCAGAACCGTCTGCAAAATATCGCCCTGAGCCTTTTTCATAAACAAAGCAAGCATTGTAATCGTTGCAGGGCCCGAAAGCAGGGGGATTGCCAGCGGAAAAACGGAAATATCAACCCTTTTTAAGGATTCTCTGCGCTCTTCATTGGTTTCCTGGTTCATTCCGTTGTTGGATTTTGCAAGAACAAGGTCAATTGCCATCAAAAGCAGCAAAATACCGCCTGCAATCCTTAAAGCATTGAGGCTTATGCCCAGCAAATCCAGAACAATCGTTCCCGCAAACCCGAAGAAAATCAAAATAACAAAAGCAATGATAATACTCTTGTTCATCATTATCTGGCGCCATCTTCTCGGTGCAGTTCCGGTCAGGGCAATAAACACCGGCGCAAGCCCGATTGAATCAAGTGTCACAAATAGCGCGGAAAAATATTTTAAAAATGAATGTAAAATTTCGTGCATTAAAAAACCTTTCAATATTAATTGTGAGTTAATTATACATAAAAATTTATAAATTTGCTATTTTGCAGCTTTCTGGCAGGACACAGGCGGGCTTTGCAGGTAAAGAGGCTTGGATTTTGCCCAGATAAAATCCTCTTTTGCGCCTTTATTAAAGCGTTCTGTAACGATTTCACTCAAATATTGCCCCAAATCTACATCCTCAGCCGCATAATCAACAGCCTCAGCGCCATGTTCTTTTATAAACGGCAATGTGGCTTCGTCAGAAATTATAAAGGAGCCCTTTAAATCAAAATCGCCGATTTTCTCCAAATCAACAAGACATGGCGCCAGAATTTCCCCGCCGTCCTTTGAATAAACGGCCGCATAAACCTGCTTTCTTCTTGCGTCGAGCAGAATGAGCGAATTTTTGGAAGTTTTGTTGATTTTTGAAAGGATTTCAAGCGAAGAAACTCCGACAAGCGGTTTGTCAGCCTGCTGGGCAAAAACCCTGGCAACGCTTATGCACGCTCTGATTCCGGTAAAGCTGCCGGGGCCGAGGTTTACACCAAAAACGTCAAAATCCTGAATACGCAGCGCATGCTTTTTCAAAAAATCCACAATCGTAGATATCAAAAACGCCGAATGGTATTTTTGATTTTGGTTTTCAATGATTTTTGATTCGATTTTCCCGTCGAGTGATAAAGCTACGTAAGTTTTGTTAAGACAAGTATCGAAAACCAGTGTTTTCAAGATTTTAGCCCCTCTATTACCGAAATATTTTCAGCACCGATACCCTTAAACTTAAAAGTTCTTTCTGTTTCACCGGTAACTTCGATTTTCACTTCAATTCGGTCGTAAGGCAGTTCAATATCTGAAAATTCGGCCCATTCAACGAGGGTTATAATCCCCGGTTTTGAATATTCGAGCAGTTCGTCAACAACAGTCTTAACGCCCTCTTTTTCAAGCCTGTACAAATCAAAATGATATACAGGAATATCACCCGAAAGATATTCGTTGATAATTACGAAGCTCGGGCTTGTGACTTTTTCACGGACATTGAGATGTTGGGCAATTTGCCTTGCAAAAGCTGTTTTTCCGGCTCCGATATCGCCGTACAGACAGATAAAAGCGCCTTTGTCTTTTATCAAATCGCCCAGTTTTTGTGCAAGTTTAGCCGTCCCATCTATATTCTTAACGGTAATTTCATAACTATTGTACATAGTTAGTATGATAACATAAAAACAAAATTGGAGAATTAATTTTTTTGATATAGACAAAATCTTCATTATAAAGGAAATATGCACGGATTTAGAATAAAAATTTTAACAATATTCATGACGGCCATGCTGCTGACGGCAACGGGAGGAGGCAGTGTTTTTTGCAGTGACACAACCGTGATAAAAGGCGGCGTTTCGCTCTCAAATCAGGTTCCGAAAGGCTTTTTCGGAACCTGGAAAGTGACCTCGGTGCAAACTTATACCAACAATCCATCACTTTTCACAGGAAAAAGTGTAGATTATTGGAACTTATCAAAAGAAAATGACGTCATTACATTATCAAATCCCGTATCCGGAGCCGAGGCGTCAGTTACGTTGGAGGAGGTCGAGGGTAACAGGATTAAATTCCTTAGAAAACAGGACAAAAACGATGAAAAAGTCAGAGAAACTCCGATTTTGACATTGGATGGTGAAAATTTCTATGGAACTGATAAAATAGTTATAGAAAAATATAAGTACGGCGAACATATCAGAACCGACATAGTTGAGTATAAAATTACCGCACAGCGGGTTTGGGGAAGTTCTGCCGGAGAGATTTTTTCTAAAAAGTGATACAGTTGAAGGAATTTACAAATAATGGAAGAGAAAAAAATCTACGATTACGATGTTTTAATACTCGGCGGCGGGCCTGCTGGGCTTTCTGCGGGGCTTTATGCGGCCAGAGGCGCTGCAAAAACCGCTATTGTTGACATATCTATGTTCGGCGGGCAGCCGTCCAATTATCTTGAGCTCGAAAACTACCCCGGATTCGGGCACATAGGCGGATATGACCTGATGGAGAAGTTTGAAGAGCACGCTGATATGTTCAATATCGAAAAATTCCCCATGCAGGAGATTCAGTCCGTTGATTTGACGCCGGAAATCAAAAAAGTGGAAACGCTTGATTCAATTTTCAACGCAAAAACCCTGATTATCGCAACAGGCGCACAGGCAAAAAAACTCGGAATCAACGGTGAAAAAGAACTTGCCGGACGCGGCGTAAGCTACTGCGCGGTGTGCGACGGAGCGTTTTACAAGGACAAAACCGTTGCGGTTGTGGGCGGAGGAAATGCCGCGGTTGAAGAAGGAATGTATTTGACCAAATTTGCAAAAAAAGTTTATATCATTCACAGGCGCGATGCACTTCGTGCTGACAAAATTGTTCAGGAACGCGCTTTTAAAAACGAAAAGGTGGAATTTGTGTTTGACACGGTGCCGCTGGAGATACAGGGAACGGAAACGGTTGAAAATATTGTCGTAAAAAACGTTAAAACCGGCGAAATTTCAAATCTTAAAGTTGACGGCGTTTTCCCTTACATCGGATTTGCGCCAAACGCCGATTTATTCGCCGGCCAGCTGAAGCAGGACGAAGGCGGGTTCATTGTTACAGACGACAGAATGCAAACCTCAATCCCGGGTGTTTACGCAATAGGCGATGTTCGCACAACACCGCTGCGTCAGGTCATAACAGCGGCCGCTGATGGCGCAATTGCGGGATGTTTTGCAACAAAATACCTCGAAGAACACGAAGAACTTGTCACTGCGAAAAATTAACAAATAAAAAGCGGGGGATTTTCCCCCGTCTGGACATTACGTCTCAAAATAGAGCTCTTGGCCAATCTTTAGATTGGCTGTTTTTATTTTAATATCTAAAAGATAATAAATCAATCTATTGGTTGCCCGACAGATGGTATTTTATTGCGCTAAAAGCCTCTATAATTAAACGTACTGGAGAAAATATGCAACTCAAAATACTTCTGGGTAAACGGATTCGAGAGCTGCGAAAATTACGAAAAATGACGCAGGAGCGTCTTGCGGAGCTTGTCGAGATAGATTACAAAAATATAGGTAAAATAGAAACGGGTCAAAACTATCCCAGCGCTGCAACTCTGGAAAAACTTGCCGCAGCTCTGGGGGTGAGGGAATTTGAGCTGTTTGAATTTGAACATCACAAAGAAGAAGATGTTCTGGAATCTCAAATTGTAGAGATTTACAAGGCGCAAACGCCCGAAAACCGGAAATTAATCTTCAAAATTTTGAAAGCATTCGAATAAATCTTCGTTAATTTCAAAATTATCAAAAATTGAATTTCTGTGCAAAATTTCCTTAATTTTATTTTTCATGCCCGGCGTAGTGACTACAGTAGAGCAAATTTGCTGCGGATTAAGTTCTTTTATCCTATCAGGCGGATAAATCATCAGCCCGCCAATACTTTTGCCCTGCAAAGAGGGATTCATGTCAATGATTCCTGTTATGTTTGCACGCTCAATTTCATTTTCCAAAAGTAATTTTTGTAAAAAACGACTTGCACCCCACAAAACTGTTTTTTTGTCTTTTATAATTTCTCTCAAAAGAGCTGTTCTTTGTTTGTGTTGTTTTGCATAAAATCTTTGTGCATTTTCTCCATCTTCTTCAATCCTTTTTTGGCAAAGCTGCATAAAATCAGCAGCTTCATTTTCACCCCAAAAAATTTTGACAAATTTTTCTAATTTTTGCACAAGAATCAACAAATCTTTCGTCGATGTGTTTTGCCAGATTTCTTTTTCCCACGGGCGCCCAAGAGCGGAGAGGATTTTGTCAAAAGTTAAATCAGATAATCTTATTGCCGCACAATTCGGCGCGATATCATCATAAGAAAGGCACATTTTCTCCTTAAATGCCTCATACAAGCTATTTGGCCCCCAATACTTTTCACGTTTTCCGTTTATGCAGTATGGATGCCTGTCCGAGGGAAGCTGACCGTTTTCGATTATATTCAAAAATACATCATGAAAAACAATAATTGCGCTCTCAACCATGCAAGGAAGAGCCGCAAGCAAATCAAAAGTTGCCCAGGGGTGAAAATGTTCTGCATCAATAAACGCAAAATCAAATTTTTTGCCTTTATATTCGGAAACATAATCAATTAGTGTAATTTTCGTGCGCAAATCCCAAAATTTAACCAGCTCAGGAGCAGTTTCAAAAAATGCAGAACCGACTTTTCTTCCCGTTGAATAATATATAAATTCCGCAATATCAATGGAGGTTAATTTTACATTTTTCCTGTATTTGAGAGCTTCTTCCAACATATAATATGCAGCCCAACCGGCAGCAGTGCCAACTTCCAGCATGTTTTCAGGTTTATAGTCGCTTATTAGCCCTTTAATGAACGCAGCTGACGGAAAATCGTTATCAAAATTTTCCATCCAGACCGGGCGTTTTGCAAACAATTCTTTTGTTTCTTCTATTTTTAAATTCCAGTATTCTCTGCCATTTTTCATCAATATTCACCTATATTGCAAAACAATTTATCATTTATTTCAATATTACAACCGAATTTTTCAAGCTCCCTGCTTATTTTCTGCTTCATTTTCGGCTGCCCGAGGACAGCAGAAATGACAAGATCAGGTTCTAAATTTAAAAGCTCATGCGGAGGAAATATAGTGTAATTTCCAATTTTTTTGCCCCATTTTTCAGGGTCAACATCAATTATGCCCAAAATATCAGAAGTTTTGAGGCTGTATTTTTCTATAATTTTTGAAATGAAAAGACTTGCACCCCAAAGCACGGCTTTGCGCTTTTTTACAGTATGCTCCAATCTTCTTCTGCAATCAATCATTAATAAGGGCCTGCACCGGTGCTGCAGCGCCAAAATAGATTTTATTTTTAAAACTTGCCATTTCCACGGGGTTTTAGCCAGATATTTAAAGTAAATGCCTGCATAAATATGCCCGAATTTGTTCCACGGCTTCCATCGGGAAACATAATGAATAAGCTTTATTTGTTCATCAGATAAATCTTTTACACCGGTATTAAAAGGCATATATTCAAAATTCCAGCACTTCTTTAGATGAAAAATCCTTTCCGAAAGCAAGGCATTAAGCACATCCTGCTCCACGTAGATGATATGTTCCGCGTTTTGGTTAACAAATTCCATACTTTTCAAAAATATGTTTTCTTCCCGCCATTTTTTACAGTTTATGACCATAACTCCGCTGTTAAAATAAAGAGTTTCATCCATAAAACGGCTCATATGGCTTACGGGAGAAAATTCCTTGCAAGCAGCAGCATACATACCTGATACATCAACCGCCCACAACTCTGCAATATCACCCAGAACAGTCACGTCGCAATCAAGATAAATCACCTTTTCAACCCCGAAAAGAAGTTCCGGAATTGCCAGCCGGTAATAAGCCTCTAAAGAATAATACATATCTTCAGGCACAGGACAGTTTTTAAACTTTGAGGCCTCTACTTTTATCGGAAAAATCTTAACAGAATCATTCTTTTCCATTTTTTTCAAGCGTTTAAGATTTTCGTCGCTTATTGAGCTATTTAAAATATAAAACTCAAGATTTTCTTCACTTTTATGGTTAGAAATTACAGAAGAAATAACCTGTGCACAATGGATAGTAAATTTGTTATCACAAGCAAGGCAGACCCTAATGGGAGTTTGCTGTTTTTGTTCATTTGTCACCATAGTGGCCCTCATTTTCTTCTGTCTTAAAAATCTTTAATCCCGCTAAATAAATCATCCCGAATTTCTGCCGTAATACCGGATTTATTGAGTTCATCACTTATATATTCTTTCATTTTAGAATTAAAAAGCACTGCAGAAACAACAAGATCCGGATTAAGTTTTTGCAAATCCTGCGGTGAGAAAATTTCATATTTTCCAATCTTTTTGCCTCTTTTTTCTGAATCTCTGTCGATTATCCCCAGAATATTATCTGTATCCGGGTTAAATTCGTCAATAATTTTACAAATAAAAATACTGGCCCCCCACAAAACAGCTCTACGGTCTTTTACAGTTTTAATGAGCCTGTTTTTGCAGTTCCAATTCTGCAAATATATCAAAATAGATTTTTTCACACCTTTTGCAATCATACCAGCTTTTAACAGCAAAATATGATGCCACCATGGGGTTTTTGCGAGATATTTGAAGTATTTGTCAGCATAAATATGCCCGAATGGAGTGTTCCAGGGTTTCATTCTGCTTATATGATGAATCAATCTTATTTCCTGTTCAGAATAAAGCCCTGAAACCACGTCATTTAGAGGCATATATTCAAGATTCCAGAACCTTGGGAAGTAATTAATCTTCGGGATTAGCATCGAATTCAAAACATCCTGATCAACGAAAAAAATCTTTTCGGAATGATGTTCAATAAAATCAAAACATTTTTGAGAAATCCTATCCTCTCGCCATTTTTTGAGGTTTATGACCATAACTCCCGCATTAAAATTAGCAAAGTCGCCAATAAATTCCCTAAGATGTTCAACAGGAACAATATCCTCGCAAACAGCTGCATAAACCCCGGCAATATCAAGCTCCCAGAGCTCTTTAACATCCCCAAGCACAGTAACATCACAGTCTATGTAAAGAACTTTATCAAAATCCGGAAAAAAATCAGGCAGCTTTAGCCGAAAATATGTTTCCAGCGAAAAATGCATATTTTCAGGCAGCGGGCAGTTTTTAAAATCCAGCGGATTAACATTTATCAACTTTAGTGATGAAACTTTCGTATTTCCTAATTTTTCAAGGCGGGATTGGCTTTTTTTAGAAATAGCACTGTTCAAAATAAAAAACTCAAGCTTTTCTTCGGATTTATGATTGTCAATCATCGACGCAACCGCACTTGCACAATGCATTGCGTATTTATCGTCACAAGCCATACAAATTCGTATGGCATTTTCAGTTTTTTCATTGGTTTTCAACTATTGTGCCTCTTTTTGGATTTTCTGCTCCTTGTAAAAATTATAAAGCGCGCCGAGGTTCTTCACGGTTTCGTTTTGCTTGATTTTTTGCACTTTTTCGTTGCTTTCAACCGCATTTTGAACCTGATTTTTGACCTCCTGCTTTACCTCCTCTTTTGTCAGCGGAACAGTTGAAGATGACTGATTTTCCCCGGTTGTTTCCGTTTTTTTGAACAAATCAAGAATCGATTTTTGCGAATCCTGCATTGATTCAGCGGTATTCAGCCACTGGAAAGATTTTACAGCCTTAGGCGGGTTCAAAAGGCTGCCGTTTATCGCAACTTTAAAGGATTTTGTGCCCTCTTTTGCCGGCGAAAGCGCAGGAATGGTTTCCAGCAGGGTTTTTGACGCGGTAACATTGTATGCATTCAAAAGTGAAGACACGGTATTGCCGAATTTCGGAATCAGCGCCGTGATTTTATCAACAGAAAGCTCGGCAACAGGCCCGAGAGCCTTTGCAACCTCCGGAGAAACCGTTCCGAGAATCTGCATATCTGCATTGTTGTTCACGAGGTTCATTTTTCCGGTAATCGCAAGCGACATGTGCGGGCCGGAAGATTTTACCGGATTCAGATTGACCCAGCCGTTTGAAAAAGTCAAATCTCCCTTCAAATAATCAAATTTTCCTGTATTATAAGGGGCAATCGTGTTAATCAGAGCGCCTATTTGCGACTCAACGAACTTTTGCGACAACAAATTGTTTGCCTGCAAAAAGGTTTCAATCCGCCCGATGCTTCCGAGCTGCCCGTCTTCAACATTGAAGTCCGCACTGCCCTTGAGAGTTTTCATTTGCTGCTCATAAGTAGCGCCTTTTAGCGAAACATCTGCGTTGAATGAAAGTTTGCCCTTAACCTGGTCTTTCATTGCGGCAAATGCCGTAACAACCGAGTTTGCATTCATTGATTTTCCGCCGGCTTTTGCCTTTACTGCCGTTGAAACAAGGTTGTATGAAACATCCGCCGAAAATTCACCGTCATAAGCCGAGCCCTTGAGATTTTTCAGGTAAACAACGTCATTATTCATCGTAAAATCCGAGGAAATCGCGCCGGCTTTGATTTCGCCCATAACGAATTTATCAATTACGCCATGACCTTTCGTAATTTTCACAGGAAAAACAACAGACGCCCCCGCCGGAGCCGGAGAGCCCTGCGCAGCAGCCTTTTTAGCCTCCGGAGTTTCCATTGCATTGAGCATTTTTTCTGCATCGAGCCCGGTCGAAGTGATTTCCATGTTGTTTATTACAAATATTTTATTAAATTTTGGCGAAGCGTCCGCTTTTATGTTCAGCGGGCTGCCGTTTATGCTCAGGTTCTGAATATCGGCGCTAATCAGCGAATCATTAAAATTCACCGTCACAATATCGATTTTTGTAAGATATTCGGGGATATCAGCGTCTTTTACCTCAAAAAAGCCTTTCATAACCGGCGAAGTAAGCCGTCCTGCGACCTCAATTCTGCCCCTTGTCTTAAATGAGGATTTCGGGAGCATCGCAGTCGAAAGCTGGAGCGGCTGAGGGATTGAAATTACGAGATTTTTGAAGTTTTGAACCTTTGAATCAAGCCCCTCCACGGCTCCGGAGATTCCTGCGAGCTGCTGGGCATTGCGGAGGTTCGCTTTTGTATTGGCACCGAAACCCGCTGCAGCAATATAAAGCCCTGCGTCATTTATTTTGAAAACATTGTCTTTTATCGACGCAGAAAAGTTCAAAAGGCCGTTTTTGCCGGTCATTCTTTTAACCGTAACGGGTGCAAAGTAGTTTTGCGCGTCAGAACCAATCTGTGCGTTGATTTCAAGCTCCTTATCGCTGCCGGAAACAACAGCAATCAACGGCAAAGTACCCTTTGACGACACAAGCTGCCTTGTTTGCTTATCCAGCAGTTTGTTTAAGTCAGCGGTTTTTAAATTGCCGTTTGCGGTTATATTTATGTTGGGTTTTTGAGCGTAATTTTTGATTGAACCCGAAACTTTTATCGCAGAACCTTCCAAAAGCGCCTCAAAAGGCTGCAAAATCACATCTTTTGGATTTATTGCAATCTTAATTTGAGGAATTGAAGCGTTGAATTTCGGATTCAGCATTGTAAAGCGGGTGTCGTTCACTGCGACTTCACCTTTAAACGCCTCTTTTTTGCTATCCGTGCTTGCCGTAATATCTGTGACGGTTTTTGCATTTGTGATATAGAAACCGTTCAATCTGTCTTTTATTTTCAGGTTTTCGAGCACAAGCGAGAGTTTTGGCTCTATATTTTCAAGTTTTCCTTTTAAAATCGCGTTGAGCGTCAAAACACCGTTTTGCAAATCATAAGCAGCCTTAATATCAGCAGGCGCAAAGACCGTATAAAGGCTGTTTAAGGGGATTGCGTCGGATTTTAGGGTTATATTTGCGTTTGAATCACTGTCAATCGTGCCGGCCGCGCCAAATTTTGAGCCGTTTACAAGCGCGCCCGCGTTTTTGATATTTACCGTATTATTGCCGAAATCCACGTCCGCAGCGATGTTTTTAATGGAAACAGGCATTGATTTGTGAATTATGGAGCCGTTTTGGACTTTGAAAAAGCCGTTTGATTCAAATTTTTTCAAATCTGTCTTCAATGAAAAGTCAGATTCGATAAATCCGTTCATATTAAGGCTTGAGAGCTCATTTTTTACGTTAAACGAGTTCAAAAGCGCTATTGAAAATTTTTGAAGGCTTGCAAAGCTGATTTTGCCGGTTTTTACGTTCAAATCAACCCCGGTTTTGCCGCCATTTATAATATCCGCTTTTATGTCCGCTTTTTCAGAACCGGTTATATAAACATCCGAATCAAGAATTATTTCATGTCCTTTAAAAGTCGAATGCAGGTAGCTGTCGGGCAGTTTTGAACCGCCGAGAACCACGCTCATGCCGTCAATGTTGGCAAAACCGTCTATTTTCAAGCCTTTTTTGTGATTTCTTATTTTCAAATCCGCATTAATCGCCGCTTTCGGGCTAAATTTTACAATTTCGTTAATAAAATCAATCTGCGGTGCTTCAACAGCGTCAACAGACTCTTTTGCAGGCGCAATTTCAGGCCAGAAACTGTCCGCTTTCACGTTGTATGTGATATTTTCATTTTTATTGACAAAAACACCGCCGTCAGCTGCAATCACAAACCTGCTGTTGATTTTAGCCTTATCAAGAAGAAAATTTGAGCCTTTAATTTCGACTTCGTTGCCGCTTTTTGCGTCAGAAGCGGTTATATCGTAATTTTTGACAACGATTTTAGGCAGTTTTTCCGAGATTTTTACAGGCATTTGAGCTTCTGCGGTATCCGCGGTTTGGGATTGGGCAAGGTTTTCCGTTATGTATTGAGCAATATCAAACTGCCCGTTTTCAAGAAGTTTTGCCTGAAAAACAGGCGAATCAACCGTTATATCGGCAAGTTCAAGGGTTCTCAAAAGCAAAGGCAGAAGTTTTATCCGCACCTGCGCTGATTTTACGGAGGCAATTTCCGCACCGTCAGGGTATGTAAGCCTCGCGCCGTCAATTTTTACGCCGGCATGGAGTGCAGGGGTTGTGACGATTTTCATATTATCGGCTGAAAACTTCAATTTTGCTGTATCTTCGACAATTTTTTGAATATCGCCTTTGTAATTATTCAAATTTATCACGCTGGGCAGCACAAACAAAAATGCCGCATAAAGTACCGCGATAACGGAAAACACAGCAATTGCCGCTTTTTGATATTTACTCATATAAACCTCTTATTGTTAAAAGTTCAAACTATACTCAACAGGTTTATTTTAGCATAAAATTAACTAAATAAATTGTTCTTAACAATAAATTCAAAAACCACTTCCGGCGCAATCGCGTCCATGCAGGGGGTATAAGTTTCGCCGTCATTCAATTTTTTGCAGGTTTTGCTGTCACAGGAATTGCACTCGAATGGAGTTTGAAAAACATGCCCGTTTTTTCCGTACGGAGCGCAGAAAACAGGCGAGGTTGAGCCGTAAATTCCCAGAGTTTTTACGCCCAACGCCGAAGCAATATGCAAAGGCCCCGAATCGCCGGAAATAAAGAGGTCAGCGAGTGAAAAAAGATGAATACTTTCCTCCAGCGAGAGTTCGCCCGAAAAAATCCTTGAATTTTTGATATTTAAATGCTTTCTGTGCAGCTCGCCCTCGGGTTTTGAACCCACAACGAAAACCGTTCCGCCACAGCGGTCAATTAACCTGTTAGAAAGCTCGCTCCAGCGCTCAAAACGCCAAATTCTGCCTTTTCTGAATTTGTCGTTTTCTCCTGCGGGGCTTATGATGAAAAAAGGACGAGGAAATCCGTCAGTCAGGGCTTTTACCCTTTCCAAAATCCCTTCATCAAGGTACAATTTAAGCTCATCAGGCTTTTTTAAATCCGGAAATACGGCTTTTGCGCTTGCAAAAAACGCGTCAGTTGCGTGTTTTGCGCCTTTTGAGAGCCTCGGGAGATATTTTCCTCCTGCCATAAGCCCTAAAAAGCGGTTGCGGAGGCTGTTTTGCAGGCTTATTACCGCGTCATATTTTTCTTTGCGAAGTTCAAGTCCGAGCTTAAAAAGGTAAGAAAAATCATCCTTTTTGCTCATATCGAACGCAAAAACCCGCTCAAGATTAACATCCCGCTCGATAATCGGGGCAATCATCGCCGACGTCATAAAATGCACGACAGAATCAGGGTGCTGCGCCTTTATTGCACTCTGAATTATCGAAGAATGCACGACATCGCCGATTGCGCCGGAGCGGATAACGAGAATTTTCTTCCCCATTTATTCTTCTTCCCAGATTTTCTTCACCCAGCCGGTCGGTTTTACGTAACGCAGCCCCATTTTGCCAAAAAAGCCCTCACAAGCCTGTTCCGGCGTAGGACGACCGTGGAAAATTATAATTTTTGCATTTTCCGGGAATTTTGGCTCCATAAAATAGTTGAGCGGGAATTTATGCAGGCATTGACGCTTAAAGCTTACGCACCAGCTTTTATCCCAGTATTTCAGGATGCCTTTTTCGTGCATTTTGTAAGAAAGATAAGCCTGCTCGTTGCGGACTTCGCTTCTGACTTTTTCGCCGTTGTGAACAAAGTAATCGAGCACATCGGGGTATTTTCCGATTTCAAAACGGAAAACAGAGGAATTTCCGATGACATCTTTCGGGAAATCCCAGTCTTTTATGATGAGAAACTCGCCCTCAGCCTCGAAAAATGCGTCAATATTGCCGGCAATAACAATATCCAAATCCAGAAAAAGTGCCTGCCCCTCAAGGTCAGCCAATTTTTCCTGAAAAACGGTAAGTTTTCGCCATCCGCGTTCGGGAAGCGACTTATCGAGCGACATTTCGGGGAGCGGTCTTACTTCTATGCCCTCGTTTAGTCCGTCGCCGTTATCCGTAAAGCAAACGAATCTATGCGGGATTGTCAGATTTTTTTCGACCATTCTGTGCAGTCTGTTTACATATTCGGGGCCGAATTTATCTCCCCATTTCATACAGATAACGTTTTTCATACCAAAACTCCCTTTAAAAGCTCAATTTTCTCTTAATTCTAACAATTTTAAGGATTAAAGTAAAGTTTTGCAATTAATTTTGGTGTTTTTTTATGTTTTTTATGCTGCTCCCCACCCCGGCCCTCCCCGAGTTGGGGAGGGAGAAGATTAGTGATTTTTTTGAACAATTTTTAGAACAGCCTGACAGGATGTCCTCACGGTTAATGCAGCGTTTATTGACTGCATTTAGAATAAAACCGGTGTACTAATTTTAATTCAGATTAGAGGGTTTATGCAGAATTTTCAGAAAAAATTGTCCATATTTTTAGCCGCGCTGTTTTTATTTGCGAATTTGCACATAACATCTTTTGCAAGTGAGGCACAAAAAAGCAAATTTCCGGATTATGCCTACGAATTTGTTGGAAATGACAAATTTGAAAACTTCAACAGAAAAATGTTTCAATTTAACCTGAAGCTCAACAAATACGCAATCCGTCCGGTGCATATTCTCTGGGCATCGGTTATGCCAAAATACGGAATGGAGCGCATTCAAAGTGCATATACAAATATCATTTACCCCAGAAGACTTGTCAGCAGCCTGATTCAACGGGATTTCAAAACAGCGGGACACGAAACAGTAAGATTTTTAACAAATACAACAATCGGGCTCGGCGGAATGTACGACCCTGCGAAAAAACTCCTGAAAATCGAGCCCTCAACAGAAAACATGGAGCAAGCGCTTGCAAAATGCAAATGTAAGCAGGGGCCCTATCTTGTGGTGCCGGTTTTATCGGGTTCCAGCCCCAGAGGGCTTTTGGGCGGGCTTTTGGACGCCGCGCTTGACCCGTCGTGTTATATCGGCACCCCTGTGCTGGCGATGGTAAAAGCAGGAATTCTCGTAAACAGAACCTCCTACATTCAGCCTTTAACAAAAATGCTTGAAGACACTTACGCGGATCCTTATGATGTTGCGAAAAAGCTTTACGGGCTTGAAAATTACATAAAATGCAAAAATCTCGACCGTATGAGTTTTTTACAGACAAGTATCTCGTTGGCCGACGAAAACACGCTTGCACAGGCGATAAAAGATGTCAACACACAAAGTGAACAGCTTATTAACGTCAGCAGCGCGCAGGACGCAGCAAATAAAGAAGACAAATTAGCGGTAAACGACCTTCTCAGAGGCGGTGCCAGCACCGAAGACGTAATTTTGCAAGAGGAGCTGCACCCTGATATCAGATTAGATGATTACAATCCGCAACATCCAGTGATTGACGCAATGAGGACGGCACTTTTTGAGCTGCCGGGGATTCATGATTCAATTTGGTCGGAATTTTCTCTATGGAACCGGAGCTTTGCAAGAAGAATTAAGACAGGATATGTAAATATTGACCCTGAAAGGGAGGATTATAAATACCGTTTTATTCTGCAAAAAGACAAAAACGCCCCTGCGGCAATCATTTTCCCCTCAATCGGGGAGGGAGTAAATACTCACCACTCAGTAGTTATGGCGAAATTATTTTACGACGAAGGATACTCGGTAATAATCGAAAGCAGCCCGTTTAACTGGGAATTTATGAAAAGCATGCCAGCAGAATACCGTCCGGGCCGCCCTGCGAATGACTCTGATTACCTGAAACTGGCAACAGGAAAGGTTATTAATGCTTTAGAAAAAAAATATGACTGCAAATTCAAAGACAAAATAGTCATAGGCACTTCTTTCGGTGCAATTACCGCCTTATTCCTTGCGGACAAAGAAGCACAGAACAACACGCTGAACATCTCAAAATACATCTCAATAAATCCGCCGGTGGAGCTGCTTTATGCAATGAATGAGCTGGATAAAAACAACGAAAGCTGGAAAACAGCAGGCGAAGAGCTTAAAAAGAGGGTTGCAGTTGCGGCGGCCAAGGTTATTCAGGTGCTGAACATGGACGAAGAAAGTCCCCAAAAACGTATTGAAACCTTTGCCTTTACGCCTGATGAGGCCAGAATTATCACGGGTTTTGTGCTCCATCAAAAGCTCTCTGATCTGATTTTTACAATAGAAAATGCGCCAAAAAACAAAAAATCGGAGATTTATAAGATGGTCAATAATATGAATTACAGAGATTATGCGAAAAAATATCTTTTGGGCGAAGATATAAAAACGCTTGAAGATTTGGATTACGAAACAAGCCTGCACTCGATTGTGCCCTATCTGAAAGAAAATGATAACTATAAAATTTATCACACTCTTGATGATTATCTTGTAAACACCCATCAATTAAGGCAACTGAAAAAATACTCGGGTGAAAAATCCCTCTTTTTCAGCAACGGTTCACACCTTGGATATTTATACAGGCCTGAATTCATAAAAGACCTGCGAGAAGAAATATCACTAAAGCCCAAAAACGTTATGAAAGAAACGGAAACTATCGGATGTAAATAATATACTTTACAAATTTTCCGATGTATTTTAAATTCTCCGGTCAGGCAGTTTTTTTTACCCGGACAAAATAGACAGACGACTAATTGCAGGGCAAGTTATTTTTTCTTTTAATATAATCAAATCTTTTTCATACTTCCAACTATTCTTAATTCCAGACAGGCGGGCTTTTACACCAAAAGCCCGTTTTTTTTTACACAAGAAAAAATACATAAATAAAGTAGCCAAAGTGAAGTTAAATTTTTCTTAAATTATTTTTTTATGTAATAATCTCATGATATCAACAAATTTATACAATATTATTTTTCTGCACTGATAGGATATGCAAAAATGAATGCAATAAAATCGATTCAAACGTACAAACCTGCCTTTTGGGGCTCAAAAAAAACACCCCCGAAAAAAGAACATAGACAAGACAATAAAGAAAACAACAAATCCTCGTTGATAATGAGCGGATTGACTGCTGCGGCGGCTGTTGGCGCAGCTATAGTGATTATTAACAACCAAAAACCAAAGGCCGCTGAAATAGTAAAACAGGAGTTGAACACATTCGCGGATTTTCTCCAAAAAGCCCGGGAATCCGGCCTAAACAAGTCCGAAGACTATTTAAAAAACTGTATAGACGCAAATATCCTCGGAACAGGCGCAAATTCAAAAGTTTACAAATTCACAAACCCGTTAATGAAAAACTGGGCAATAAAAATTGACACAAAGCACGGAGATTTTATGGAAAGCTTTTCAAAACCTCTACAGCAGGTCGAAGATGAGTTTTCAGGGCTGAACATGGGACAGGAAATCGCAAAAATAGGCGACAGGGTACATATTTTAAAGAGAATTAACGGAAAACCCCACTCAATTCCCGACTGGTCAACCCATAGGAGAAGCAAAGTGCCGATAAAACAGGAAGAAGCTGTTGATTTTCTTTCCGATGTAAAAAAAATCGCCGGATTTCCACAGGAAGCTTTCAACGAATACGCAAAAAAGCTGAAAGTTCTTGACGAAAAGGGTTACAAAGCTGACAGTTTTAATCCGAATAATTATCTTATTGATTTTGAAAAACAACATTTTTACATAATCGATGCGTACAAATACGATGTTGACGCACATCTGAACACAAAATACGATTTATTCTGCCCGCTTGTTGATTATCCGAACTTTGAAAGATTTTATCAGGTTATGGATGACGCAGGCAAAGCCGAATTTCTTAGCACAACAAAAACCCTTTTTGATAAATGCACCATTGCTGCAGAAAATCAGGGCTTGAATACATCGGAAAATGTCTTCCGGGAGTTTATCGCAAGAATTGACAGCAGAGAGGGGAACGGCGGAATGTACACAAACAGCTACAATGCAATGAAAAAGATTTGCGGTGCTGTTTTGTAATGGCCAAAGTTTGTAGGTTGGGCAAGTATGCCCAACCTACATTAAAAAAATTACTCAAAAACACTGTTCACCATTTGCATAAACAAAAAAGAAACCTTTCGGTTTCTTTTTTAATTTGGGCAGGGGTGGATTCGAACCACCGTACCCTCGCGGGAACAGATTTACAGTCTGTCGCCTTTAGCCACTCGGCCACCTACCCATATTAAATTTTCAAAAAATGCCTTTGACGGGATTTGAACCCGTGGCCTCTCCCTTACCAAGGGAGTGCGCTACCCCTGCGCCACAAAGGCTTTTGGGCTTTATGTTTTTCAACAACTTGCCAGCCCCCCTTTTAGGAGAAAATGCCGAAGATAGGAATCGAACCTACAACCTACGGTTTACAAAACCGTTGCTCTACCATTGAGCCACTTCGGCATAGGATTATAATATTAAGGACATGTTTAAGTGTCAAGTAGTCAGTGAGATTTTTTTTAATTTTAAGTCCAAAATCTTCACAGCTTTGAATTACTGCCTCAATTCTTCATGATAAATGCCGCCACCGCATATTGTTTCTATAACTTTTAAAAGAAATTCTCTTGGCGCGTCCATGTGGTTTATATAAAATTCTTTGTTACCGAGATGGTTGATTTTTATGATGCAGTTTTGTCCGCGTTCTGCCGGAATGAACAAAGAAGCAACTTCCTGTTCCAAAACTGTTTGCAGCTGGTCTTCTTCTTTCACATCTTTGATTATTTCGTGAAAATTGCCTTTTAATGCAATGATTCTGTTTGAAATCATAGGCATTTCAACGCCTCTGTACAGAGCCTGGGGCTGGTTGTTCCATCTTGTGGTAAAGCTGATTGTATGCCACAGTATGTGCAAAACAAGCACTGTATTAGTTTCATCTGTTTCAAAAAAGATATTGTCTGTTGCAACCCCGCGTGCGCCAAATGACTGTTTAAGATATTCGACTGTAGATTGCATGTTGTCTGTGATTTTAACAAAAGTTTCTGTAGCGTTCATTGTAGAGCGCTGGTATTCCAAAAACTGTTTGTACATGTGAGTAGACACAAGATTAATCCTCTCTTGAATAACAGAGGATTTTCTAATCGATGTCTCGAGGTTATCAAAGCTGTTAAAATTGTTGTCCAATATCTCTCTCTTCTCTTGATAATATTGTACACAAAAATTTACATTACTTGTACAGTTTAGTAAATTTTTTTTACAATCCAACACACTTATACAATTTATTTTTATCTGTTGTCAAGATGATTTTACTTGCTTTTTTTAGATAGTTTAGCTAATATTTTACTATCTAAGTTAGGTTAAGAAGGTAGGATTATGGCTAACGTAGCTAATTGTAAAAAATGCGGAGCATTATTTCTTCAGTCAGGCAAAAGAGATATTTGTGATAAATGTTTTGAAGAACAAAATAAATTAATAAGCGAGATAAATTCTTACGTTACACTTTCCGGTGAACAGTTTATCCCCGTAGAAGACATCATGGCAAAGTTTAATATAACAAGAAATGAGTTTGAAGCATTTTTCCTTGCAGGTAAATTTGTAAGAATCTCTAATAAAGTTACTATTAAATGTGCAAAATGCGGAAAAGTTATTCCGATAGAAAACAGAACAAACTTCCTTTGCAATGAATGTGCAAAGAAATTACAAAACGAAATTTGAAAGCAATTTGACTCTTTGCTGGATCTGCTTGTTGCAAACCATTTTAAAAAATAATGAAAATAGTAATTGTCGGATATGATAAAATGTTTTCCAATCTTATTTTAGGGACACTGGACTCTAAAAATAAAATTGTGGGTGTCTTCCGGCATGAAAGGGTGGCAATACATCCGTGGCTGTTGTTTTTTAAAGATATTTTTGCCCCGGGAAAAGACCTATCTTTTATCAAAAGTTTTAAACTCAAAGAAATTAAAGCAAGAAGCGTAAACTCAAAAGAGTTTCAAAAAGCTGTGCTCAAGCTCAATCCTGACATAATCCTTGTGGGGTCGTGGAGCGAAAAGTTTAAAAAACCCGTAATCAATCTGCCTAAAATTGGCACAATCAACTGCCATCCGTCGCTTTTGCCGGCATACAGAGGCCCTAACCCTTATATGAGGGTGATAATGAATGAAGAAAAAGAAACAGGCATAACCTTTCACCTTATGGATGAAAACCTGGATACAGGCCCGATTCTGCTGCAAAAGAAAATAGATATTGTGCAGGGGTTTAATGGGGATACGGGCGAGACCCTCAAAAACAAATGCTGTGTGCTTGCGCGCGAAGGGATAAAAGAGCTGTTGTGCTCCATGGAAGATGAGATAATCGTGCCGGTCAATCAAAATGCAAAAGACGCTTCTTATTACCCGCAGATTAGCGAAAAGGATATACTCATAGATTTTACAAAAACATCAGCACAGATAAATGCTCTTGTTCGGGCGCTCACCCCGTGGCAGCCGGCTTATATCCCGCATAAGAATGCGTTTTTGCAGGTTGGTAAAATTAAATTTTTTGAAAACAAAACAAAATTTCATACAGACAGATACAAACCAGGTCTTGTGTTGAAGAAAAATAACAAAGCCATGTGGATTTTGACAGGAGATGACAAGATTGCCAAAATACAGGGCTTAAAGCTTTTTGGCAGACTGGGGCATATTTTTACGCCCCTTTATCTGCAATTTTTTGTGAAGTCCGGCGATATTTGCCGTTAATTATTTAAACTGCTCCAGATATTTTTGCGGTGCAACGATTGCGAAGGTGTAATTGTTATCAAAGTATTTGTTCGCAACCCTGATAATATCAGAGGGAGTTACACACTGTATGAGCTTTGGAAATTCGTCAATGTAGAGGTAACCTCTGCCGGAGGTTTCGAACCATCCGAGGGTAGAGGCTTTTTCCATATTGGTTTCCTGTGAGAGTATAAAGCTGCCCAGAATTTTGTCTTTTGCCTCTTGAAGCTCTTTTTCTGAAACAAATTCTTTTTTGAGTATATTGATTTGTTTTAAAAGCTCATTCTTGGAATGAAGTGCTGTTTGCGGGTTTGTGCCGATGTAGAGCGCAAAAACACCCTGGTTAACATTTGCCGCAAAACTTGAGCCGACCTGATAAGCCAGACCCTGCTCTGCTCTAAGACCTGTGAAGAGTCTTGAGCTCATTCCTCCGCCGAGGATAGAGTCTATGACCTGAAGTGCTGCAATGTCTTTTTTGTTTTCCACGCCGTCTGTCAGCCAGCCCATTACAAGCCATGCTGCTTCAACGTCTTTGTCTTTTTTTACGGTTTTTGGGCTCTGCAAAGGCTTAAACAGGTTTTTATATTTATTGTATTCAAACCTTTGAACATTTTTGTTATCGGCTTTGTTGGCGCCAAAAATATCTGTAATGCTGTCTATAACAGCTTTGTCATCCACATTTCCGTTTATTGAAATGACTAAGTTTTGCGGACAGAATACTGTGTTGTAAAAAGCCAGCACGTCAGATTTTTCTATAGTCGGGATGGTTTTTTCAAGCACTTTGCCTGTGACTCCGTAAGGTGTGCCTGTCCAGATGGCGGTTTTGAATTCTTCAAATGCGGTGCTTGCCGGCATGTCGCGGTTTTTTTGTATGTTTTGTATTTGTTCTGCTTTTACTCTTGCAATTTCTTGAGGTTCAAAAGAGGCATGATTTATAATTTCATTTAGCAAATCAAATGTTAACGGAAGGTCGTTTCTGGTTGTTTTTACTGCAATTGAGAAATAATCCGAACCGTTGGCCGGTGCTATTTTTATGCCGTTTTGCTCCATAACCTGTGACAGGTCTAAAGAAGAGTATTTTTTTGTGCCTTTCATCATTGCAGAGGCTGTTATAGCGCCTGTTCCGGCTTTTTTTTCAATATAGTTTCCGCCTTTGGAAATTATCTGCATTGCCACAATATCGTTTAGCTTGTTGTGGTTGATTATGAGGGTAATATCACCCGGTAGCAGATATTTTGTAATATTCTTGTCAGTGCTCACAACAACAGGCTCTTTTTTCATAATTGAGCTTATTTTTTTTATGTTTTCCTGCGCTGCAGACTCGGGCAGCATTACGGAAATAACTGCGTGATTTGGGTTGAGGTATTTTTTTGCAACCCTTATGATATCTGCTTTTGTTACTTTTTTGATGTTTGAGATGTACTCTTCGTAGTATTTTGTGTCACCGTACACAAGTGTTGTGTAGCCGAGTTCATTTGCTATGTTCGAGGCAGATTCTCTTGAGTAGAACGTGTCTCTTTCAATGATATTTTTTGCTGTTGTAATATCCTGTTCGTCAAAGTTTCCGTTTCTTACCCTGTTTATTTCGTCAAAGATTGCTTTTTTGACCTTGTCTTTGTTTGCGGGAACATAGTTTGCACGTATAAACAGGATGCTGTCGTCTTTCATCGAGGCATGGCCTGCTGAAATGCTGTAGGCAAGCTGTTTTTGCTCTTTTACTGTTTGATACAGTTTTGAAGAGCGGCCGTCGCCTAATATTGTTGCAAGCACATCCAGCGCGTAGCTGTCTGCTCTGTTTTCCTGCGGCACTCCGCGGAAGCCTATCATCATATAGCCTGTTTTTACTTTGTCTTTGGCTAATATTTCGATTTGTTTTTCTATATTTTTATCAGTTTTATATTTCGGGTTTTGGGCAGAATTTTTGCATTTTCTGTTAAAGTTTTGTTTGATAAGATTAAGAGCGTCCTGTGTGTTTACATCACCCACAACAACGGTAATCATGTTGGATGGGTTGTACCATGTGTTGTAAAAGTCAAGGATTTCTTCTCTTGTGATGTTTTCAATGATTTCTTTTTTGCCTATGACTTTTCTTTTGTAAGGATGGTTTACATAAAACGCATTAATCATGTTTTCATAGAGCTTTGTTTCGGGGTTGTCGTTTGTTTTTGAGATTTCTTCTATTACGACTTTTCTTTCTTTTTCAAGCTCTTTTCTTGGAATCTGCGGGTTCATGAGCATGTCAGCGTGCAAATCCATTGCTGTTTGGAAGTATTTTGAAGGGAGTGTGATGTAGTAGTGCGTAAAATCTTTGCTTGTTGCAGCGTTCGTTTCAGCACCTTTCGAGTCCATTATTCTGTCAAACTCACCTGTGGGGTGTTTTTGAGTTCCTTTAAAAAACAGGTGCTCAAGAAAGTGGGCTACGCCGTTATTTTGGTCATTTTCGTTTATGGAACCTGTTTTTATCCACGTGTCGATAGTCACAATCGGGTTGTCGTGGACCTCTTTTATTATAACGGTCTGGCCGTTGTCGAGTTTGTAGCTGTTATAATCCTGTGCAAAAACACACTGCCCCATAGTGACAAGCGTCATCACGGAAAGGATTAAAAACTTTTTAAAACGTGTTGAAAAATTGAGCATTTTATTAAAATCTCCCTTTGTCTTTATAATTTTATTTGATAACAAATTATACTATATATTTTAATATTGGCGCATAGTCTTAATGAGGGGGATATCAGGCTATATTGTAATTGCTCGTTTAGTCAATGGTAATGCTATTCATGTTGTTTAAAATACCGGTATGAATATGGATTACGGAGAAAATATGTCATACAACGATTGTGCGGTCGACGGCTATTGCAGTATAGACCCCATCATGTACTCTTTGATGGAGGTTTTGCTCTACGAGTTAAAACAGATTACGTATTATTACATAAAAATGCAAGAGCTCGGGTACGAAAACAAAGCTCTTAAAAGCAGAATTATCAACTATTTGTCCTTGATATTAATCGGTTATGAATTTAACAGAGAAGAATTCCAAGCTCTGTTAAAGGAAATTCATAAAGAAAAAGAGTCTGTCAAAGAGGCTTATACAGCATTTTGTGATGAAAAAAACATGGACTGTCAGATTTTGAAATCAAACATAAAGTTTGAAAAATTTGACCTGAGCTCTATTGTAAATCAGGGTGAACAACAGGCCATAAGACGAAACAGCTCTTTGAGTGCGGATGTAAAAAACCTTTATGAAATTATACTAAACCTTATCAAAAGCGCCAGTATCAGGTTGATTGAGCTCAAATGCTATACAGAAGACTATTTGCCTGAAGAAGACGGAATCTTAAAACTTTTCAACAACCTTAATTTTTCTGCTATGACAGAGTCAAAGCTTATTAAAAAAGTCAATGATTTTGCACAGATAAACTATCAAATCCATAAAAAGCTCCATGTTTTTAAAGAGGAATACTACGGTGCAATCGGTTTGCATGACGTTTCTATAGGTGTAGAAAAAGGAAAATCGATTCTTGTTTCCGGACAGAATTTAAAAGATTTGGAGAACCTTTTAGAAGCCGTTAAAGATACTGATATCAACGTTTATACGCACAACGGGCTTATTGTTGCACATGCATACCCCAAGTTTGCAAAATACAAAAATCTAAAAGGCCACTTCCAGATGTCTATGGACAGCGTGCAGTATGATTTTACTACATTTAAGGGGCCTGTGCTTGTTATAAGAAATTTTCAATATCTTCTTGATAAGCTTTACAGAGGGCGTCTTTTCACCACAAACCTTATTGCCGGCAAAGGCATGACAAGGATAGAAAAAAACAATTTTAAACCTCTTGTGGATGCGGCAGAAAACTCTCAAGGGTTTGATCGTGATCACAGCATTGCACAGGTCAAAGTCGGTTACGACGAAGAGCTTGTTATGCAGAAGGTGGACAAAATTATTGAAAAAATCAAAAACAAAGACATAAAACACCTTATTGTAGTGGGGCTTTTGAACCATGCTGCCATGCATTCTCAGTACTTTGATGTGCTTGAAGAAAACTTGAGCGACGACCATTACGTAATCACAACGGTTATTCCTTCAAAAAAAGAAAACATTTTGTATTTTGATTCATTCTTTAACTCGTCTTTGATTTACAAAATTCTTTCTCACATAAAAAAACATGTTGACCTCGACAAATTCCCTGTCAGTGTGTTTATAACTACATGCAACCTTCACACTATGTCTCATATTTTTAATTTAAAATATCTTGGCATAAATAGCATATATCTGCCTGAATGCACGTCAAACATCATCACTCCTAACATGCTCAAGTTTTTGAAAGAAAAATTTGACATCAAACAGGTGTCTGATGACCCGAAAAAAGATTTGAAAAATCTTTAAATTTTACATTCCTGCTTGTGAACCAAAATAACAGTTGTATTTTTTTTCGTAACCTATGCTGGTTTTTGAGTCATGACCGGGGTAAACATCGATGTCGTCATCAAGCTTAAAGAGTTTTTCTTTTATAGAATTGCTCAACTGAGCAAAGCTGCCGCCTTCAAAGTCTGTTCTTCCCACTGAAGTGTAAAACAACGTGTCACCCGAGAAAAGGTGCTTCCCGACAAGGAAACAAACACTGCCGGGTGTGTGGCCGGGTGTGTGGATTACTTTTATTTCGTTTTTGCCTAAAGAAAAAGTATCCTTATCAGTAAATGTGTGAAGGTCACAGGGGGCTTCAACATTTTGTACAAACCCGAATCTTTCCAGCTGTTTTGGCAGATTTTGAGCAAGGTATTTGTCTTCCTCATGGATATACACAGGCGCGTCTGTCATGCTTTGTGCGTCTTTTTCGCCAAAAATATGGTCAAAATGTCCGTGAGTGTTAAGAATATATTTGAGCTTTGCGCCCTGTTTTTCTATCTCGTTTTTAACAGGCGTAAAATCACCGCCAAGGTCTATTACAGCGGCTTCTTTGGAGTCTTCGTCAATCAAAAGATACGCGTTTGTGCCTATAAGTCCCATTGGAAAAGTTTTTATAATCATTTAGAAATTATAACCGATATTTGAAGTTTGGTAAAGAATTCGATAAATAAACATATATAGGCTATTATTTAATTGGGAAAGAGTATACAAAAACAGACAATGAACTTAGGCGGTTTAGCAAGCTTACTTAAGAATAACGATATATTGATGGCAATAGGTATTGTCATTATCGTTGTCATGATGATTATTCCGCTTCCTCCCATGGCTTTGGATATTTTGCTTACGCTTAATATATCTCTTTCCGTAATAATTTTGCTCGTATGTTTGTTTGTAAAAGAGCCTCTGGAGTATTCTTCTTTCCCGATTATACTTCTTGTTGCCACAATTTTTCGTCTCGGTCTAAACATCAGCTCAACAAGGCTCATTTTGCTAAACGGCTCTGCGGGTGAGGTTATTCATTCATTCGGACAATTTGTTGTCGGCGGCAACTACATTGTCGGGTTCATTATTTTTATCCTGCTTGTTGTTATCAACTTTATGGTAATCACAGGCGGTGCAACAAGGGTTGCAGAAGTATCAGCAAGGTTCACGTTAGACTCTATGCCCGGTAAACAGTTGTCTATTGACGCTGACCTTAACTCGGGGCTTATCAACGAGGAACAGGCAAAAGCAAGAAGACGTAAACTCGAGAGAGAAGCGGATTTTTACGGTACCATGGACGGTGCTTCAAAGTTTGTAAAAGGTGATGCCACAGCGGGTATCATCATCACGGTGGTGAACATTTTTGCCGGTATTGTTATTGGTTTGTGGCAGCTCAAGATGGACATTATGACAGCCTTGAGCACTTTTACAATCCTGACAGTAGGGGATGGTCTTGTTTCTCAATTGCCTGCACTTTTGATTTCTTTCTCCACAGGTTTGATTGTGTCCCGTGCAAGCGGCCAGGAAGAGTCTTTGAGCGACGATATCAAAAAAGAAATGTTCTCAAACCCCATGGTGCTTGGTATTGTTTCTGTACTTTTGTTCTTATTGGGTATGGTGCCCGGTATGCCTACTATTCCGTTTTTGCTTGTAGCTGCTTCACTCGGGTGGATGGCATTTAAAAAAGACAAAGCGGACAAAGTGCAAAAAGTCGAAGAAGCAAAAGCAGCGGAAGAAGCAAAAAAAGAAGAAGCCGGCCTCGGCAAAGTTGCCAAGAAAAAGAAAAAAGCTACAAGAGAAAGTGTCATGGAGCTTTTAAACGTAGAAACTATCGAGATGGAAATAGGATATCGTCTTGTGCCTTTGCTTGATGTTGAGCAGGGCGGTGATTTGCTCGAAAGAATTGCACAAATAAGACGACAAACTGCATTAGATTTAGGTATTGTGCTTCCATCCATACGTGTTAGAGACAATTTGCAATTGCCTCCAAACACTTATCAAATCAAATTAAAGGGTGTGCCTATAGAATCCGGAGAGGTATATCCTGACAGAAGCCTTGCCATGAATGCAGGCGGTTCTGACAACGACCTTGGAATTAACGGTATCAGTGCAATTGAACCCGCATTCGGTCTGCCGGCAATCTGGGTTGAAGAAAAAGATAAAGAAATTGCAGAAACTTACGGCTACACTGTTGTGAGCCCGTCTGCCGTTATTTCTACCCACCTGACGGAAGTTATCAAAAAGAATTCCGCAGAGATTGTATCGCGTGCAGATATACAGCAGCTTATCGATAATTTGAAAAAAGAAGTTTCGGAAGAATACGTAAGCGACTTGATGAAAGACCTTACCGTGGCAGAGGTTCAGCAGATTGTGTACAACCTGTTAAAGGAAAGAGTATCCGTAAGAGACCTCAAGACAATTCTGGAGGTATTGAGCTTGCAATCACGCGTAAGCAAAAATGCAGATTATCTGACAGAACAGGTCAGACAGGCGTTATCAAGAAGTATTTGCAAACAGAATCTGGCAGATACAGGCGAGCTTCTGGCTGTTACGCTTGCGCCTGAAGTCGAAAACACCATTGCACAGGGTGTCAGCCCTGACGGCTCCAGCCTGACTCTTGACCCTGAATTTACAAGAAAGCTGTTGGACAACCTCAATTACGAGCTTGAGCGTGCTATTTCATCATCCGGCAACCAGCCTGTATTATTGTGCTCTTCACCCATAAGGCTTCCTTTTAGAAGATTAATAGAAAGAACATACCCACAAATTGCGGTTATGTCGTATAATGAAATCAGTAACAATGTGAAAGCTAAATCAATAGGCGTAATCAGGGTTACTGCTGCAAATGTTTAAAAAAATAAGGAAAATATAAAAGAGTATGAAAAAATTATTAAAACTTGAGCAAAAAATATCTATGGTGCCGCAGGATATCAAAGGTGCACTGTCTTCAAAAATCAAAAAAATCATGGGCAGCTGTATTGATCTGGAAGTAAAAGATGCTGATATGCCTTATTACAAAAAAGGCGACACTGTTGAAATGTTCACTATCGTGGATGACGGTATGCTGTATTTTAAACCTGTTGTAAAAGAGATTGATGACCTTAATAAAGTTATCAAGGTTGAATTTAACAGAGAAAAATATGAGCTTTTACAAAGGCGTGAATTTACAAGAATTGATTTTCAAAAAGAATTTACACTCAAAGATGATACAAAAGAATACGTGTGCGAGGGTATTGATATTGGAGCAGGCGGCATGAAGTTTGCTACAGAAGCCTCTTTAAATACGTCACAGGACTATCCCATAGAGTTTACGCTGGAAGGCTCTATCCCTATACAATGCTTTTTTAAACCCATCCGAGTGGACAGAGAAAAAGGCAAAAGCACAAAAAATATTGTATCCGGACGATTTATTGCTTTAAAAAATATTGATAAAATAGCAATTGTCCAATTCTGTTTTAAAAAACAAATGGAAAGTACAAACAAATAAGAAGAACCTGATTAACAATGGCAGCAAACGGAATTAAGTATGCATATAAATTGGGAGGCTTGGCAGCGAGCCTTACGGTATTTTTATGCAGTGCGCTTATTTTCCTTAACAATCAGGGGCATATGAATATCAACACCTTGATTTATGCTCTTGGCATTATTGTTCCGGCCGGGCTTGTTGTGGGTTATCTCGGGTTTCAAATAGGCAAAATATTTGATTCCGCTAAAAAGAAAAAGAAGTTAAGCAAATTTAAATAATGAAGTGAGAAATATGAGTTTTTTGGGTAAAAATTTCAGGACAAAATTGAGTACACAATTTGCGGCATTTACAACAATGCTTATTGCAATAACGGTATTTTGTATAGCGTGGTATTCTATAGCTACTGTTAACAACCTTGCTACACAAATCACCGCGCAGTCAAAAGACTTGAATGATTCTATTTCTATTACACTTTTTCAGCGTTTGGGAGAGCTTATCTCTGCAGAAGACTACAAGGAGCTTGATTCTGCAGCTCAAAAAATGGTAGACAGCAACATAGTAGCAACGGTTGTTGTTAAAGATAAAGCCACAAAAAAAGTTATCCTCCATACTCAACCAAGTGAAAAGCTAAGAGAAGTTTTTAAAGAAAACAAAATATCAGACAAAGCTTTGCGAAAAAAAGGCAAAACTCTGGATGATGCTATTTATAAACAATCTGTGACAAAAGACGGAAAATTAATAGAGCTGGGCTTTTATAACGAACCCATTACTAAGCTTTACCTTGACATGTTGAGAGACAACATGCTTGCAATGGTATTTATATTTATCTTTCTCGGGTTTTTCCTCTCCAATCTTATTTCCGGAATATTGATTAAACCAATTAACATACTCATAAAGAGTTTGGGCGATTTTGCAAAAGGGAACTTTTCCCATCGTCTTGAAGAGACAAATTATCTTGAAATAAACCGGCTTATACGTTCTTACAATGAGATGGCAGAGTCCTTGGAAAAACTCTACCAGTCTTTGGAACAACAGGTAAAAGACCGTACAAAAGAGTTGGAAGCTGCTTATTCAGAATTAAAAAGCACACAGGCAATGATGGTTCATTCGGAAAAAATGAAATCATTAGGCGAGCTTGTGGCAGGGATTACCCACGAGATTAACAACCCCGTAAACTTTATCTACGGAAACCTCATCCACCTCAAAAACTATACTGCTGATATGATGTCTGTTATCAACCAATACAGCGAGTTTGATGCTGATCTCACAGAAGAGCACAAACAAAAAATCAAAGAACTAAAAGAAGAAATAGATTTAGACTTTTTAAAAGACGACCTCCCTGAACTAATCAGAAGCTGTCAGGAAGGAACCGAGAGAACAAAAAATATTGTGTTGGATTTAAAAAATTTCTCTCGTTTGGAAGAAGCTGTTATCAACAATGTTGATTTGCCCAGAGAAATTGATACAACGCTCAATATCCTGCATAACAAACTGAAAAACAGAATTACCGTTCACAAAGAATATCAAGAAAACATGCCTCACGTAGAAGGCTTTGGCGGACAGCTAAATCAAGTGTTTATGAACATTTTGGACAACGCTGCTTTCGCTATACAGGATAAGGGCGATATCTGGATAAGGTTAAAATCAGACGGAAATAATGCTATAATAGAGTTTGAAGACAATGGCTGCGGAATGGATGAAACCACACGCAAAAAAGTTTTTGACCCGTTCTTTACTACAAAAGAAGTCGGCCAGGGCACAGGGCTTGGTATGGCAATCAGCTACAAGGTTATCAAAAACCACAAAGGCACAATAGACCTTGTTACAGAGCCCGGCAAAGGCAGCAAATTTACAATTACATTACCTTTGAGAATGAAAATTCATAATTAAGATAACGGAAGTATATGATGGATAAAAAATACAATATTTTGCTTGTAGATGACGAAGAAGATAACCTCGCGCTTTTATATAGAACTTTAAGAGGAGCTTACAATCTCGAAAAAACCACCTCTCCTTTGCATGCGCTGGAAATTCTTAAGGAAAAACATTTTGAACTTGTTATCTCTGACCACAAGATGCCTGAAATGGACGGGGTAGAGTTTTTAAAACATGTACAGGTGCATTATCCTTCTACAATGAGAATCCTTTTAACAGCGTATTCTGATGCAAATATTCTTATTGATGCGATAAATTATGCCAAAATATACAGATACGTTAAAAAACCGTTCAACCCGGAGGAACTTCAACTCATTGTTTCATCTGCTTTGGAATATTATCAGCTCAAATATGACAACGACAAACTCATCAACGATTTAAAAGAGCTGTTCTCCGGTACAATCAAAGCGATAATGGAGGCACTCGACGCTAAAGACTCCTACACATCGGGCAGAAGCAAAAGAATTACTTATTATTCTATTATTGTTGCAAAACAACTGGGGCTTTCAACCATTGATACAGGCAAGGTAGAGCTTGCAGGCATGCTGCACGATATTGGTATGATAGGTGTATCTGACGAAATTTTGTATAAAATTGATGCCCTTTCTCAAGAAGAGTACGATGAGATTAAAAAACATATCACATACAGCGTAAAAATTCTTGAGGATATAAAACAGCTCAAAGATGTTGTTGAAATCATTAAATACCATCATGAAAAATACGACGGAACAGGATACCCCTACGGCGTTAAAGGCGAGGATATACCGCTCGGTTCCAGGATTATTGCGGTAGCTGATGCATTTGACAGTATCATTTCCAACAGAATTTACAGGAACAAAATTGAGCTTCAAGATGCATTAAATGAGATTAAAAAAGGTGCGCTCACGCAGTTTGACCCTGTGGTAGTAAAAGCTTTTGAAGACAGTTTTGACGCAATATCCGCTGCAGTGTCTGAATCAGAGCTGTCATCGTACAAAGATTAATCAAATAATTGCTCTTTTTGACAATGTTTTTAAGCTTGCTTCTTTATATTATTAAATTGAAGGAGCAAAAATGCACGAAAACCTTTTGAACAAAAAAGATACGAATATAAAAACTGCTGAAAAATATGTGGGCAGATATTTGCAAGATTTGCAAAGACATTTTGCTCTTAGCGATGTGCAGCTGCAAAAAATTTTAAAAAACCATCTGGATTGTCTAAAAAAACGTGAAAAACAAAAAAAATGGTGGCAATTTTTCTAAAATACCTTTATTATTATATTAATAAGTAGTAAAAAGATAAGACGAAGTATGAGTGAAGAAAATCAAAGCGCAAAACGTACAATTGAGGTAGATACCGAATTTTTGGAATCTCTATACGGGCTCGTAGGCAAAATTCCGCCCGGAGAGAAAGGTATCAATGTTGATTTGTTAAAAGATTTGATTCTTGATATCAAACGCAAGATGGAAAAAATCAAGACAGAAGCTTTGGAAGAGGCTTCTGCTCCAAAGGCAAGGAAATCAGACAATATCCAAACCGCAGATGAAATGCAGGAAGAAATTGCTAATGAAAAAGCAGTATTGATTGTTGATGACCTTGGCGTAATCACTTATCAGCTGGGCGTTATGTTCAGGAATCTCGGCTATGATGTTACTATTGCCAAAGAGATTTATGATGCCATTACAAAATACAAAAAACAAATGTTCAAACTGGTAATAATGGACCTGTTTATCCCCACTGACAGGGAAGGTTTCTTGCTTTTAGACGAGCTTGTTAAACTTTCTAAAATGAATGACTGCCAGACAGTTATAGGGGTTATGACAGCTTCATCCAAACGCGAGCACCGTCAGCTTTGCATGAAAAAAGGTGCGGATTTTTACATAGAAAAGGTTGAAGACTGGCAGCAGGAACTTATTGATTACTGTGAAAAAAATTAAAAAAACGGGGTCTATTTTATTTAAGACCCCGTTTTTGTTTTAGATTATGTTTTCTTTTATCGCTTTTACGGCTGCCTGTACACGGTCATCTACGCATAATTTTTGTAAAATACTGCATACATGAGCTTTGGCCGTGTGCACTGAGACAATTAACTCTTTTGCTATTTCAGTGTTGCTTTTGCCTTTAACGAGGAGTCTTAAAACTTCAAATTCCCGTTCTGTAAGCTGTGCTCTTGCATCAGATACTTCGGAACCGTGCTGTAGGTCGGTATTTTCAGGTTTCGGGAAAAGATTCAAAGCAACCTGTGCAACTGCAGAATCAAGCCAGCAAGCGCCTTTGGAAACGTTTTTGATTACTGATGCCAGAGTCTTTGGGTCAATATCTTTGAGGCAATAAGCTGATGCACCGGAGCCCAGTGCTGCCAGTACTTCTTCTTCTCTGTCGTGTGAAGTCAGGATTATAACTTTTGTATCGGGAGAAATTTCTTTAACCTTTTGTGTTGCTTCAATACCGTTCATTTCAGGCAAACCAAGATCCATCAAAACTACATGCGGTTTTTCCTTTTTAATAATTTCAAGACCTTTGATTGCATCTTCAGCTTCTCCGATTACGGAAATATTTTCAAATTCATTTATTGTTGAACGCAGACCTACTCTTGTTAGTTTGTAGTCTTCAACAATAACCACATTAATTAAATCTGTACTTTCTTCTACTGTAGTAAGCATGATAGTCTTTCCTTTCACTTTTATGCAGTAACATGTTTTCCCGATTGCATGTCATTATCTGTGAATATGGAATTAATAGATATTAACCGACTCGGCTATATTTTGTAAAAAATTACTCTTTTTTAATATCTGTCCTATCATATAGAATGAGCCCGAAATAATAATAAGTGCCTGTTTGTTCTCCTGTGAGAGGTACTCCAGCTCTCTTAGGCCTATGGGGCTGCATATAGCGTCTGTGTTGTTTTGTAATTCTTTAAAAGAAACCGCATTTGGGTAGTCAAAATCGTAAAAGTACACTTCGTCCTGACGATTGAAAAGAGTTTGCATAACTGTTTTGTAATCTTTTGTTGTCAAAGAGCCGTAAACCCACACTCTTTTTTTGTCAGGGAAGTAATAATCAAGGCTCTGTCTCAAAACTCTTGCCCCGTCAGGATTGTGCGTGCCGTCAATAAGAATGTTGTACTTTGGAATATACTGCATACGACAAATCCAGCTTACTGTCTCAAGCCCTTTTTGCACTGCGGAATCAGGTATGTCAAAACAGTGTCCGTATTTTGCATTTTTTAAATAGTCTATCGCACCAAGCGCAAGCTCTAAATTTTCTTTTTGCCACAATCCCAGAAGATTGAAGGCGTATTTTTTGTTGTGGACAACAGCGTAATTTTTTCCGTTTTCAAAACACAGCTCCACACTGTTTTGCGGGGTCAAAACAGGGCTGTTTTTTTCTTTTGCGATTTGTTCTATTGTATGAAAACCTTTATTTTCAGCACTTATCAAAACCGGTGCATTGCTTTTTATTATTCCTGCTTTTTCATATGCAATTTTTTCAATCGTATCACCCAGTCTGTCTGTGTGGTCAAGGCTTATTGATGTAATAACAGAAAGCAGATTTGTGCTAATGGCAGAAGTTGCATCCAGCCGTCCACCCAGTCCTGTTTCTATTATGCAGATGTCAGTTTCTTTGTCTGCAAAATATTTGTACGCAGCAGCAGTCAGAATTTCAAACTCTGTAAGATAGATATCATGCTCTGACGCAATAGCACTGATATCTGTAATAAGGTATGCAAAATCGGTTTTTGAAATATCTCTGTTATTTATTTTTATGCGTTCAGTGTATTCTGTGATGTGCGGGCTCGTGTACAGCCCTGTTTTAAAACCCGCTGCAGTTAATATAGAAGAAAGTATTGCACAAACAGAGCCTTTTCCATTTGTGCCTGCAACGTGTATAATATTCAGCCTGTCTTGAGGATTGCCAAGAAGCTCAAGCATTTTTGAAATCCTATCAAGCCCGAGGCAGATGTGGAATTTTTCTCTTGAGGTTATCAGGTTTATTGCATTAAGATAGTTTTCATTCTCCATAATATAATTTTACGATATAATCATTCATATGAACATGATGGAAAAAATAAGTTTTTATGGCGCACTTTTTGGTGCAAAAATGATAAATCACGGTCTGCATCTGTTTAAAAGCGCGGGTACATCATTGCCGGGTGTGGTTGCATTAAAAATTTCGAGCAACTTTTTGTCTTTTTTGTCTAAATATTGTAAAAAAGACATTGTGACAGTCACCGGCACTAACGGAAAAACTACCACATCAGGGCTCTTGGCTCATATTTTAAAAATGAGCGACAACACTGTGCTGCACAATGAAAAAGGCGCAAACATGCTCTCCGGCATTGCCAGCTCGCTCGCTGTGAATTATAAACCGTTTTCAAGCTTTGATTATGCGGTGCTGGAAAGTGATGAGGCTTATTTGACAAAGCTTTATGATTATCTAAAAGCTGATTATCTGCTTGTGACAAACCTTTTTAGAGACCAGCTCGACAGATACGGAGAACTTGATACTACAGCAAAAAAAATTCAAGAAGCTGTAACAAAAAATCCGGAGCTAAAGCTTTTTATCAACGCTGATGACCCCATGCTCTTAGAGCTTGGCAAAGATAACAAAAGGATTTATTTCGGGTTTGATAATATTACCTACAAAAATTCCATACAGGAATCTCAAGCTCCTGCAGAGGCTGTGTATTGCCCGTGCGGGTCTGATTTGTTCTATGAAAAAAGATATTACGCACATATAGGCCGGTATTGTTGCCCTGAATGCAAAAAAACAAGACCGGAGCCTGATTATAAAGGTTATGCGGTTATTTATGATGACTGTTCAGAAATTTATCTCAAATTTAAACAGGATAATCAGGAGAAAGAGCTCTGTTTTAAAACAAACCTTGTGGGGCTGTACAATGCTTATAACGCACTTGCCGCAATAAGTGCAGCGCTCGAGCTTAAAATTTCGCCTGATATAATCCAAAAGGGGCTTGATACGTACAAATCGATTTTTGGCCGTGCGGAAAAGTTTAATGTAAAAGGCAAAAACGTGCTTGTGCAGCTGATAAAAAACCCGACAGGCGCGTCAGAAGTCTTGAGAACCGTTAACAGCAGCACATGTGCAAAGCTTTTAATAATTATCAACGACAATTACGCAGACGGCAGAGATGTGTCATGGCTGTGGGATGCGGATTTTGAGATGCTCAAAGACTATCCTCACAAAATTGTTGTAAGCGGGGTGCGTGCTTATGACATGGCTGTCAGGCTGAAATATGCGGGGTTTGACGCTTCAAAAATTGAGGTAAAAAACAATATTAAAGAAGCTTTTTACTATTGCCTTGATAGTATTGAACAGGGCGAACAGCTTCTTGTTATGCCAACTTACACTGCGCTGTTGGAAATGCAGAAGTTTGCCAGGAAATAATCTGTTTTATTAAGTTTTGTAAAGCAATATAGCCCTTGAGAATCAAGGGTTTTAGAAATTTGTATATATTTTTTAGATAAGTTTTAGCAATTAATTATCTAAAAAATACTTTATATAAGAGTAAGGAACAAAACTTCCAAACACAAACCACAAAAGAGATTACAAGATTTATAACTGGAGGAATCAACTATGGCAAGAGTTTTAATTTCAATGCCCGAAGAATTTTTAAACAAAATTGATGGAGTTGCAGAAGTAGAAAATCGTACAAGAAGCGAACTTATCAGAGAAGCACTCAGAACATATATTCACAAACAAAAAGTAAGAGAAAACTCACTGGCTACAAAAAATGCAAATATCTTAGAAGCATTACTGGACTAATCAACATAAAGAGGCAAAGCTATTCGATTTGGGGAAATTGAAACAAAGGCTAACAGACTAATAGAGAAAATATAAAGCAAAATATCATTTAGGCAATGCAATTAGATTTGGGGAAATAAAAAACAGGCTCAATTAATGAGCCTGTTTTTTATGGTTTAAAAAGCTGGTTGTTGATAACAAGCGCAGCGGATAACAAAGGATCAACCGCTGTAGAAAAAGGCGGTGCATAAGTCATGTCAAGATGTAGAAACTCGTCAATGGTCTGGTCTGCCTGAATTGCAGATGCGACGGTGTTTACCCTTTTATCTGCGTCGCCGCTTCCGATGGATTGGGCTCCGAGGATTTTTTTTGTACGTCTGTCTGCAATCAGCTTTATGGTTATGTTTTCTGCCGAGGGCATGTATCCTGCTTTATCCTTCTTTGTCATGGTCGAAGAAATTACATCAAACCCGAATTTTCTTGCTTCTGTTTCGCTCAAACCTGTCATAGATAGTGTGAGTCCGTCATATCTTGTGACGGCAGAGCCCAGAATTCCCGGGAAAGAGTCATACTGGCCGGCTATGTTTATTGCAGCACAGCGTCCTTCTTTATTTGCAGAAGAGCCAAGCGGTATCCACGCATAATTTTTGGACACGAGGTGGAAATTTTCTATACAATCACCTGCTGCGTAGATGTCTTTGATATTGGTTTGCATGCGGTTGTTCACCCTGATGGCGTTGCTTACACCAAGCTCTATTCCAGCTGCTTTGGCAATTTCAGTGTTAGGAGTTACGCCAACAGCTATTATTACCATATCAGCTTCTATTATGTGGCCGTTGTGGGTAATGACTCTTTCTACTTTTCCGTTGCCTTCAAACGCTATGACAGCATCGGATGTGGTGATTTTTACTTTGCCGTCACTCATGCGAAGTATTTCTTCTTGAATCATATCACTGATTTCGGGGTCAAAAATTGAGAGAATATGCTCGTTCATCTCAAGCATATGCGTTTCGATACCGTTTAAATAAAATGCCTCAAGCATTTCGATACCTATATAACCAGCGCCTACTATTACTGCTTTTTTTGTTTCGGGGTCGCGCATTTTGTTTCTTATATTAATGCCGTCTTGCAGTTTTCTTACAGTAAAAATGTTGGGCAAATGGATGTTTCTTATGGCCGGCAAAACAGGCCTTGCTCCTGTGGTGATTGCCAGTTTGTCGTATTCTACTTCTTCTATTTCACCTGTTTTTATGTCTTCTATGCGTATTTTTTTTTCATCAGGCATAATTTTTATACATCTTTTATTAAGATGTATATTAGCGCCCAGTTCTTCAAACTGTTCGGGCCTTCTTACAATAAGCCTTTGGGGGTCTTCGATAAGCCCTTCTATAAAATAAGGCAGCCCGCATGCGGAATATGAGATCATATCTTCTTCCGTATAAAGGTCTATCTGGCATTCAAACTCTTTTGTTCTCAAAAGTTTTGCCATTATTTTGGGTCCTGCGGCAACTCCGCCTATTATTACAACTCGTGTTTTCATAGTGTCATTTTAAAAACCGCTATGGACTTTGTCTATTGCCTGTGGGATGTACCACGTGACGACTTTTTTTAAACTACATCATTTGGAGGATATTACAACTTTAGTTGTAAAGAAAATTTTTCATGTATCGATATACTCACTGTAAGAGGTATGAGAGAAAATGATAAACAAAACAACAATACTCTTAATACAAAATGATATTCAGGCATTGTCAGAGCTGACACAAAAATGTCTTGAGGCGGGAATTTCTGAAAGAAATATTTTTTCGGTAACAGAGACAGAATCTGCTCAAAGATATCTTGAGATTGCCGGAATCTCTTACGTTATTATAGATGCTGACATGTACAATTATGTTATAGCTTCTACAATAAGCGAATTCTCCGAATATTTCCCCATCCAAACCGTAATTACAAATGCAAAACCCGAACAAAAAACATTAAGAATGATGAGCGACAAGTCTTTGACTTTCTTAAATTGTGTAGACGATCTTCCGGCATTGCTGCAAGAGCGTTCTTTCAGAGGTGTTTCTTACACATCTTCTAACGCAACAACTTTTCAAAATTTATAATTTTATTTTATCATCCCTGTTTAGACTGTGCTGTTGAACCCCTAATTCAACAGCTTTTTTTTATGCAATCAGACTCAAATCAGGCATGTGTTAAGAAATGTAAATACGAATTTTTTGACACCGAAAACCAGGCTACGTAAGCTTTTCTGTAAGATAAGATAAGTGAAGGTTAGTTATGGCAATATATTCCGGCCTTATGCCTTTATAGAAATATGAAGGTTATCTAAATTAAAAAAAGAAAGGTTAGGTTATTATGGCAGGAATCAATTTAGCAAAGGCAAATCAGATTTTTTCATCTATGAAAGGTGCAGCAAAGTGGACACCTAAAACTTTACCAAATGGCACAAAAGTTTCTTATGTAAATAAAGGAAACGGAGTTATTGAAAAAATAGTTGAAAGAACAAACGGAACAACAATAAAATCAACTTTTGACAACGGTGGTTTGTTCGGTGTTATGGAAAAGAATGCTAAAGGCTCAATTGAACACTATTTTGGTGCAGCAAATTATGACAAAATGATAAAAGTTTCAACAGATCGCGGTGATGATTTAACAAGACTGGGGCATAAAGCTAAAAAAGGTTTTGTTGATTACAACTATAACTATAATGGTTTACACAGGACTGTAGGCGGTGATTTTACAAAAGAAATCAAAAATGCCCTTGCGTATATTAGAAACAACGGTGCAAATAACACTTATCAGCCCAAAAATATGAAACAGAAATATATAAACATTTTAAAACAACAATGGGCACAGCCGCAACAGCCTACACCTCAAGAAAAAGATCCGTTTTTGGCATTTTGTGCAAGATGGGCAAAATAAATTAAATAAAAAAAGGACAGATTTATTCTGTCCTTTTTTTATAGCTTTATCTGATTACCAAGCTGCATGAGAGCTGCTATGGTTTCGTCGTAGGTGGTTTTTTCATCAACTTTTTGTTGGAGGAAATTGTTTATCTGCGGCATAAATTTTATTGCCTGATCGGTCACGGGATCGGCACCATTAACGTATGCACCGATGTTTATCAGGTCTTCGTTTTTCTTGTATCCCGCAAGCAGTGTTCTTATTTTACCGGCAGCGCCAACGTGCTCTTTTGAGGTTACTTCTTTCATTACACGGCTGACGCTTTGAAGCACGTCAACAGCAGGGTAATGGTTTTTGTGCGCAAGCTCACGAGATAGCATAATGTGCCCGTCAAGGATACTTCTTGCGGTATCGGAGATGGGCTCGTTAAAGTCATCACCTTCTACAAGTACTGTGTAAAGTCCTGTAATAGTACCGTATTCGTTGCTTCCGGCGCGCTCAAGCAGCTTTGGCATAAGAGCAAAAACAGAAGGCGTGTAGCCTCTTGTTGCAGGCGGTTCGCCTACAGCCAGTCCTACTTCTCTTTGGGCCATCGCAATACGCGTTACGCTGTCGAGCATGAACAGTACGTCTTTTCCCTGGTCTCTAAAGTACTCTGCAATAGCAGTTGCAACAAAGCCTGCTTTGATTTTTACAAGTGAAGGCTGCTCTGATGTCGCAACAACAACGATTGAACGCCTCATTCCTTCCGGGCCGAGGGTTGTTTCGATAAACTCTCTTACCTCGCGTCCGCGTTCTCCTATGAGTGCAATTACGTTTAAGTCTGCGTTTGTGTTTTTTGCCATCATAGCAAGGGTTGTTGATTTCCCTACCCCTGAACCCGCAAATACACCGAGCCTTTGACCTTTACCCGCAGTGATAAAAGCATCTATTGCACGGATTCCGAGAGACAGCGGGGTTCTAATCAGCTGTCTGTTCAGCGGGTTAATGATTTCTGCCTGTGTGGAATACAAAGACTGTGTGTTGACCTCGCCAAGATTGTCAATCGGGCGGCCAAGGCCGTCTAACACACGGCCTAACAGCTGCGGGCCTACTTTAATCTGCATGGAAGAGCCTGTATTCATTACAACAGCACCGGGCATGAGTCCTTCCATTGAGCCAAGCGGCATCAAGAGAATCTTTTGCGTTTTAAAACCCACCACCTCTGCCCAGATAGGTTCAGCATCAAGCTTGTTATAAATATAGCAAAGGTCGCCTATGCTGGCTTTTGGGCCGTCAGCTTCGATTATCAGTCCGATAATCTGGATGACTTTTCCAACTTCCTGCATGGTTTTTGTCTGGTTGATTATGTTTTTATATCTGTTCAGGTTTATCATTATTCAGTTGTGCTTCAACATCATCAAGTTCGCGTGCCAGCTCTATTTCCGGAGTTTTGTTAAGCTCGGCGAAGAGCTTTTGTGCGATTTGTTCAATCTGTGCGCTTACCCTTGCATCTACTCTTGAGCCTACGGATTCAACAATTGTTCCGTCAGGGGCAATTGTCGCATCTTCAACGATTTTTATGTGTTCAAGATTGTGTATTGCATCTTTCAAATCGTTTGAAATTTCATAAATTTTTCTTGCCATTTCAGGGTTTACAATGATTGTTACGCTTTCTTTTTCTTTCAGCTGGGAGATAGCGTTGGCAACAATTTTTGTCAGGATTTCTTTGTTTTGTCTTAGTTCAGTAAGGCAAATTTTTTCGGAAATATCAAGCACCATGTCTAAAATATCTGTGTGGATTGATTTTATTATCCTGTTTTTCATATCAAACTGGCATTTGGCAAAGTTGTTTACGTTGTAGACAAGGTTTTCAAGCTCGGTTGTGATTTTTTCTTTTCCATCTTGATATCCATCTTCGTAGCCCATTTTTCTTGATTCTGCAGTAATTTGCTCTTTTTCAGCTTCAGCTTGGGCTTTTGCTTGCGCAACAAGAGAATCGGCCTGTTGCTGCGCCTGTGTCAGTGTTGCCTGTGCTTTTTTCTGCGCCTCTGCAATGATGGAATCGGCGAGAATTTTTGCATCTGATATTTCTTTGTTTGCCTTGGCCTGTCCGTCAGCGTTTAAGACATATGAATTACCCAGGCTTATTTTGCCGCTTTCTATCCTACTCAATGTATTCGTCCTCGGCTGTGTCTCTTGTTATAATAATTTCACCTGCTGATTCCAGTGCACGGATGATACCAACAATTTTTGTTTGTTTTTCCTGCACTTCTTTTGCTCTTACAGGGCCCATGTATTCGAGTTCTTCTTTGAGCATTGCTTGGGCACGCTCTGACATGTTATTGTAGATTTTTTCTTTAATTTCTTCACGCGTACCTTTTAAAGATATGGCAAGGTCTTTTGTTTCTACTTCGCGGATGATTCTTTGAATAGCGTTGTCTTTAAGCTGGATAATGTCTTCGAATACGAACATCAGCTCTCTTACGCCTTCTGCAAGCTCGAGGTTTTTGACTTCGAGATATTCCAGTACGTTCTTTTCTGTTGCACGGTCCGAACGGTTCAAGATATTGGCCAGAGCGCCTACACCGCCAGCTTTTGAGAAGTCTTGAGCTACAACGGAAGAGAATTTTCCTTCTACAATTTTTTCAATTTCCGATATAATCTCCGGATTTGTGGAGTTCATGTCTGCAATTTTAAACGCAACTTGCGCTTGTACTTCGGCAGGAAGGCTGTTAAGCACCTTTGCAGAGTTTTCGGGTTTTAAGTAAGCAAGAATAAGCGCAATCAGCTGCGGGTTTTCGTTTTGAAACGATGTGGCAAGCTGGGACGGGTCAGCGTCGTTGAAAAATTGAAAAGGGTTTGTGGTAAGCAAATTAACCAGTCTGCCGAGCATGTTTTGGGCCTGTTCCGCACCGTAAGCTTTTTCAAGCAAAGTTCTTGCGTATTGAGTACCCCCTGACGAGAGGTAATCACTGGCTAAAAAAACCGAGTGGAATTC
>URFH01000008.1 GCA_900547155.1 uncultured bacterium
ATCCGCATTCGTACGAAATACTGACGTATTTCTACGACTGCTCCTTCCCCGAGCTGGGGAAGGGGAGGGAGTTAATAATAAATTTCAAAAAAATTCGCTTGAATTTAAAAATTGTTAGTTCTAAAATTTTAAACGCACTAGCTCAACATGACAGGTTCATGTTTTTAACAATTTAAGACAGCAAGACGCTTTTAATAACGCCTTTCACGCCGGATTAATAAACCGGTGGATTGTTAGTATGGGTTGGAATTAGAAAAGTAGAAAATTTAGCCAAAAAGGAGACAAAAATGGCTGACCAAACAATCGAAGCAAAAGACTGTATGACGCCTAACAGCGTTGCACATGAACTCGCAGACAACGTAATGCCTGCAAAAGCAAATTTCAGAAAATCAAAAACATTTGTACTCGCAATCGCAGCGGGAGCGCTCATCGCATTCGGCGCACAGGTTTCATTGACCGTAATGACCGGAACTGCGGAAAATCTCAGCTGGGGGATTGCAAAACTCGTCGGAGCAATGACTTTCGCAACCGGCTTGATGATGGTGGTTCTGACCGGTGCGGAACTTTTTACCGGTAACGTTATGATGACTTTCTCCGTAATTGAAAAGAAAACCAGCCTCGCAAAACTTTTGAGAAACTGGTCAATTGTTTACTTCGGCAACTTTGTGGGTTCAATTTTGATTGCGCTTCTCATATATTATTCAGGCTGCTCGCACAATTCTCACGAAGCACTGGGCGTTTTGAGCCTTACAACCGCATATCAGAAAGTAAATCTCACATTTGTTGAAGCATTTACAAGAGGAATTCTTTGCAACTGGCTCGTTTGCCTTGCAATCTGGATGGCATCTTCCTCAAAATTCGTAATCGGTAAAATTTTCGCAATTTTCTTCCCGATTATGACCTTCGTTGCGTCAGGATATGAACACAGTATTGCAAATATGTTCTTTTTGACCAACGGTATTTTCGCAAAACATACTGCAGCGATTGTTGCAGCTTCAGGATTGAGCGCTGACCAGCTTGCGACCCTGAATATGAAAACAATCTTCACCGCAAACCTTATCCCCGTTACTCTCGGAAACATGGTTGGCGCTATTGTTTTCGTGGTTCTTCTTTTCTGGACAGCTTATCTAAGAGATGACCACAAAGCCAAATCTTCAGAACCTGAAATGGAAGAAAATAATTAATTATTGAAAAAGGCGGGTTAAATGCCCGCCTCCTGTTTATTTATCACACCGGAACGTATATAATATTAAATAACTGACGTGAAAAAGATTCTATTTTTATTATTAATAGCGATATTTTCCTGCGCACAGGCAAAAGCACTGGACACAGGCGTAATTACGCTGGACACAAGCATAGAAAATCCCCAAAATTCATTTATCAACGCAATTCTTGACGAAGAAACTGCCGATGACAACCCCGTCATGCCGATAGACGAAGCTTCTGTTTATGAAACAACGCCTTTGCATGACGCAGCGTCAATAAGTGCGGCCTCTGCGCCTGATTATGCACGCGCACGGTTTAATTTGTTCAGTTCAATGGCAGAAACGGCACGTCATGTCTATAATCTGGAAATTGAACGCACGGATGTTCCCTCGCAGCTTTTAAAAGACCAGCTCACATGGCATTTTGAAAAAGGTGCGCTCGAAAGTTTGCACATCTGGTCAGCGTATCAAATGAATTTTAATACAACCATTCCCGAACGCGGCGACACGGACTCAAAGTTTGATGTCGGGCTGATAAATGTGCTGATTGACGGAAAATTTAAGGGCGGAAAAGAAAATTTTAGAATAATGCTTGACCCCACTCACCGCAGCAGCCATATACCGTTTATGGAGCCTTTTTTTCAGGATTTATACATAGAATCTCATCGTCTGGCGCATACCAGCATTCTCGTCGGCAACTCCAGGCCGGGTGTGGGTATAGAAGGAGCGCAATCGCCTTATACGCTTGCATTCATAAACCGTTCTCAGATATCAAGAAACCTCGCTAATATGCGAAAATTCGGTCTTCGTGTGCGCGGTGATTATTCGTTGATGGATTATGATGTTGGTATTTACAGTTCTTCGACAAATTTCACCGCATTTTTTCCGGGTCATGAGCTGGATGCCTGGGTAAACATAAAACCGCTCGGAAAAACCGACGGACGCTGGGGAAAACTCGTAACCGGCGCCGGAATCCAGTCCGGAAGCAAGCACAATGTCAGCTACAACATGACCAGTGCTTATGCAGGTTATGATTACAAAAGATTCTGGACAAAATTTGAATATGCCTATGCAAATGGTTCAAACGGCGGTTCGGGTTTGACAAGAAATCGTGCGCAGGGGCTGTTCGTCACTGTAGGTTATCATCTCACCAAAAAGCTCGAAATTCTTGCACGTTACGATCAATTTGACCCGAACAGATACAAAGGCAACAATATGCAGCGAGAATACACGCTCGGCACGAACTATTATCTCAAAGGTCAGGCGCTGAAGTTGATTTTTAACTACATTTACTGTCAGAATGACAACAGGGTGGATTCGCACAGGCTTATGATGGGGACGCAGATAGTGTTATAAAGAAATATTGAACCTATTATCAACTTTTTCCACAAGTTTATTGCGGAATGTAGCATAATTACTATTACCTAGGCGATTTTTTTCAAAATCCCAGTTCAAAACATCATTTTTAATCTCCTGCACAAGCTTTTTGGTCTTTTCGTCACCCATATTAAGGTTAGAATTTGCATATTTTTTGTACAAATCGGCTCTGACCGTTGACATGTGGTGCATAACAACATCTTGTATCGGAAAGAGATAGAATTTATCCTTATTATTCAATGCTCTGCTCGGGTCAACCAGGCAAGGATACCATTTGCAATTATGTTTTTGTGAAAAAAACTTGTTTATTTTCATAATAAACGGAACATAAAAATTATACGGCGATACGGGCTCAAAGGTATATCCGTTTAACAACTTATATTCCGGTTTTTTGAGGTATTCAACAATGGAAACAGCAGAATTTTCTATACGCTTTTTTACAATATAGTTTTTAGCACTTCTGAGTTGATTTTTATCATAAAATTCATCAACATCCATACTCAAAAAATGGGAGCATCCTGCTTTTTTGGCTATTGTGAGTCCGATATCGCGTTTTTGGCGTTCGTAATCATGTTTTGGTGATTTAGAAAAATCAACGTCATACAAATAAATTTCGTCAATCAATCCCTGTCGTTTTAATCCGCTAAGAAGGCTCAAAAGCTTAGGGTTTGCGTCATTTCCGTAATAGGATTTTGTCTGGTAAACAACGCTGACATGAAAAGCCTCCTCTCTAACTGAGTTAATTGAAGCTTCAAGAAGTTCTTCGCCGTCGAATAAATTGTAGGATATGCCGAGTTTCATATTTTTCAAATTTCCTTATTGATAATTTCTTGTATTTTACGATTATCACCATAAATGCAAGGTGAATCATAAGGCCTGGCAGGAAATTTGCCAAAATCGGGTTTTATTTTCAAGTTATTTTCAATAAGAAATTTTTCCACCATATCTTTAATAGCAATAGGCTCTCCAGAGCAACAATTTATAATCCCATTTACATCCTTTTGCTCTGCAACCATACGAATTTGTTTAGCAAGCTCATTTATATGTATGTAATCAAACTTATTTTTTCCATCTGTGAAAGGAAATGATGTCTGGCCATCTTTTTCCATTTGCAATATCTTTGAAAAAATTGAACCCGAGCTTTGTTCATCATCACCGTATGTATAATAAAATCTCAAATGCTGATAAATTACATTTTTGTCTTTTGTATAAATTTCCATTAACCTGCGCAAGGAATCTTTTGAAACACCGTAAAAAGTCTGTGGATTTGGAACGGTATTTTCATCAATTGCACCAACATGATAACCTATATCATGCATTGAGCCGACAGTAATTACCTGCTTTAACCCGCTATCTATTAAGTTTTTTAAAAATCTGAAATTTTTATGAATATTGTCAACATGCCACATTGAGTTGTGCACAGGAACATCTTTACAAGCCAGATGAATCACAACATCCGGTTTTTCCCATTCTTCATATAAGTTTTTTGTATCATCAAAAATATCTTCGCTATATATTATAGCTCTTGGGTCAATTCTGCTATCATTTAAATCTACAGCAATCACTTTGTGTTTGCTATTTAATAGCTCCTTTACAACATGACTGCCAATATAACCGTTTGCTCCGGTGACTACAATTCGCATTTTTCTCTCCTTCTTATCTTGAACTTTAAGCCACAGATAACTATCTGCTTATGATTAGGAATATTTTTTACTGAAAATATACGTTCTAAAGGCTTTAAAGTCTGATTCTTTTTAGGAAAGAAGCTATTAAATAAATCCAGAGAGCTTTTCGGAAGCTTGTCGCTTTCTACTAATTCTGAAATCATCTTGAAAGCAATTTCTTTATCACCTTTTTTCTGATATTGCACTAATGCAAATAGTTCATTATATTCACAGTGAGCGAAATAATCCTTGTTGGTCTCGTATAAATTATTTCTCTTCAAAAATTCATAAACAAACTGCAACGACCGTACACAGTCAAAACGAATTTTTCTTTTAGCTTTGTGGAAAAAACTGGTTGCCATGTAAGAATCTTTATGAATCAAATAATTATATAATCTGTCTTTCAATCCATAGCAAGTCCTGGCAATAGTCATGTATTGGAAAATAAACGCATCGTCTTCATGCGTTATACCGTCAGGGAAACAAATTCCATATTTTTTTATGATACTGGTTTTAAAAATCTTGTTCCATAAAATCACATTGATTATATTTTTGTTTGTTTCTGTAAAGTCAATGTAACCTATTGGTCCATTATTGGTATAATCAATAACAGTTTGGTCATGTGAATAATCGGATTCATAACAAATATTGTTCTTGCAAATTGCGAAATCAACATCATGTGAAATTAATGCACCAAGCATCTTTTCACACATTTCAGCCTGGTACGTATCATCGTTGTCACAAAACATCAAATAATCACCTGTAATATGTTGTAAAGCTATATTTCTGGCGGTTGCAGGACCACTGTTTTTCTCAGCTTTTAAAACAATGAGCCTCTTGTCAGATTGAGCATAGTTTTTCATAATATCCAGAGAATTATCAGTTGAACAATCATCTACACAAATAATTTCTAAATTTTTATGCGTTTGATTCAGCAAAGATTCGATACATTTTCCAATATATTTCGCGGCATTATAAACCGGAATGATTATTGAAATCTTAGGCAGTTTTTCCATTTTTTCTCCTTTTGAATGAAATTTTTACGCCACAAAAATGTATAACAATTTTATTTTCCGTTTCTTTCAACGAAAAAAATTTATTACGATACGCAAGAGGAGTGAGTTTGATGAATTTCTCATCAGGATAATAAGAAATAAGATTTTCAGCGTTTAAATTATCAGGACATTTCAAATGATTTCTGACAGAACGCGCAAGAACATTGAAAACAATAACGTCACCGACTTTATAAATACATCCCGGGTTTAAAACAAAGTCTTTGAGCCTTTCTGCAATTTGAGTACCTGATTTTCGGCTTTTAGTAACAATAACCCAATCCTTTGGTTTCTTCTTCTTAATAAAGCTGTTTAAGTTTTGAAAATTTGTGATATCAAATTTTCTAGGATAATAATTCCTATTTTCTTTAGTAGTTCTAACATTTCCTCCTGCTATTATATAATCCGCCGGCCCCTCAAAAGACTTGTAGTTGGAAGAATCATATTTTGATGGTTCTAACACCTCATAAAGCCCTTTTTCAACTTTGGGACTTTTGATTTCTTTCAACTTTTCAAGCATAATCGGCGTAACATCATCACGCTCATCACAAGAAATCCTTTTGGGTACATCCAAACATAATCCACACATCTCACACCACTGCAACTGTTCGCCGAATTCATCGGGAGTCCGGTTATACCAGCCTTTTTCGACTACCCAGCCACCGGGGCCATCAAAAAGCATATCCAGATGTGCGGCTATTTCGCAGAAAAAAGCACCTTTGGGAGTTACAGTAGCAGACCAGGTATTTTGCGCAAAACAGTTGTCTCTTTTTTCAAAAAATTCTTTGTCACTTACCCCCAATTCTTTTCTGGTCACTAAAATTGCCTGGTGAAGACATTGATTGTTATGGTCATTAAGGTACTGGCGTTTAAATGTATCATTTATTGTTTCAAAATGTCTGTAATACCCATTATTTAAAGAACACCACAAACCTATCTTTGTATTCGGGTTTAGCATATCATTTTCAAATATATATTCCTGCATATCTACAATAGGTCTATATGCCAGTTTGGGCGGACAGGATTCTCGTTTTTCTTTCAAATAATCACAGAATTTTTCAAATTCAGGATGTAATGTTGGTTCACCACCGATTAATCCGACCATTCCATCCCATCCATCATAGGCGTCAACTGCGTTTTTAAATGTTGCAAAGTCCATGAAATAGGGTTTTCTATGATGTCCGCAAAATCTCGTACAATTTGAACATCTATTGACACAAGCATTTGTTATATCTATCTGTAAGATTTTCATATCCTTTGGACTTTTCACACTTTTCTCCTCATAATTTTTATTCCAAATATTGTTATGACTTTAAAATTTTGAATGTTTCTAATAGAAAAAATATTCTCAAAAAAAGAATTTTTTCTTTCACAATTATTGTCAACAAGATTCAAAATCTTTGTTTGCAGTTCCTTGTCAGATGTCAAAAACTCTAACATCTGCTTTTTAACATCTCTTGTATTATTTGATAACATTTGAGGATTTGTTCGTGTGACACTGGATTCATTCAGCCTGTATTTTAGAAGCACTTCTTCAAGATTAGCAATTTTTAAAAATTTTATTGCTCTTGCCCAAATCTCATAATCCTGACAGCAAACAAATTCTCTTTTATAGCGCAAATTATACTTTTCAAAATCTTTTTTCCGTACCATCGCAGCAGGATTTGCAATTACACATCCATTCAGCAAGTCCATATACCGAACCGATTCAGGGTGAACCACCACCTGTTTTTGCGGGAAAGTTTCATAAGCACTGCTGACTATAGAAACATCAGGGTTTTTGTCGAGAAATTCAACCTGTTTTTCAAGCCTCAGAGGCAAAGAAATATCATCTGCATCCATAAGAGCCAGATATTCACTATTAGCAATATCCATCAGTTTATTACGGGTCTGTGCTATGCCTAAATTTTCAATATTCTTATAAAATTTTATCCTGTCATCTTTATAAGATTTGATTATCGGCTGAATATCTTCAGCGGAACAGTCATCAAGTATTATAAATTCAAAATCAGTAAATGTTTGATTAAGAATGCTTTCTATAGACTCTCTCAAATATTCTTCTTTCATATTATAAACAGGCATCAACACAGAAACTCTAGGCATTTTTCCCTCCCAATTCATACCATCGTCCCAAAATAAAAATTCTATGTTCTTTCAAATGAATTCGTATAATTTGACGCCTAACATAATCAAAAAAATCCAACACAACTACCAACAAAAAACGTAAACTAAACTTATTAGACGTTAAAATCATCCTTTTTCGTTTAATTTTAAACAAAAATTGCTGAAAATCTCCAGCATTAACTGTTTTTGTTACATAAGAACCTTTGTGCATCCGCCAATTTGTCAATTTTTCCGGCAGATAATATAAATCTGTCTTTTTCGCAATCTGTATCCACAAATAATAATCTAAAAGTGGTTTTACAGGGGAATTAAAGTCCAAAGATAAAAGAAACTTCTTTCTAACCATAACACACGAAAAAGTCGGCACCAGATTAACTTCTGCAAAATCTTTTAACAAATTACAAGGAAATGTCTTGCGATTGAACAAATTATGTATCTTCTTAAAATATTCGTCATACTCTTTTATACGCTCTTCGTTCCCAAATAACTTAACATCATTGAAAATAAATCCAACTTGCGGATTTTGCTCAATAATTGCAAGTTTTTTTGCCAGATAATCAGCACTAATAGTGTCATCAGCCTCTAAAAACACAATCCAATCATTGTTAGATTTTTCAATCCCAAGTTGAATTGTCTCGCCAAGACCATGATTTTTCAAATCCTGGTGCCTGTACAACCTTATTCTTGAATCCTTTTCACAATATCCCCTAATAACATCAACAGAATTATCTTCAGAGCCATCATCAACAATTATTAATTCCCAATCTGTATAAGTCTGCGCCAGAACACTTTCAATTGTTTCTCTTATATAATTCTCATAATTATAGCTTGCCGTTATAATAGAAATTTGCATAATACTCCTCTAAAAAAAAGACCGAACCTTTGACTGGATTGAAACAAAGAAAAAAAGCAAGTAGTTATAAGGCTCGGTCAGCTTTTCTTTGTTTATTTTTACATACAACTGTGTGTATGACATGTAGTTTACACAAAAACTATGTGTTTTACAAATAATTATATATTTTATTTACATAATTTCACACAAAACTAAGTGTATATAACCATTAAAATCCGTAAAGAAATCATTTAGCATATAAAATAAAGGATTTTTTAATGGACAAAAAGAAAGCATTAGGCATGCGGATTAAAGAAATCCGCAAGGCTAGAGGTTTGACGCAAGAAAAACTTGCTGAACTTATAGATATCGAAACCTGCTCTTTGAGTGCAATCGAAATCGGCAGGCATTATCCGTCCATGCCGACTATTGTCAAAATTTCTGAACAACTCGGTGTAGAACTTAAAAGTTTGTTCGAATTCGGACACATAAAAACTAAAAAAGAAAAAATTGAACTAATTAAAAATAGACTTGACGATTTATCCGATACAAAAATAGATTTTATCTACAAATTTATTGAATTCTAACCTTTCTTTTCAAATTATTACACTTATAGCAAAAATTATTGACAAAATCGAAAGTTAATTTCATAATTATAAAAAAATTTGCACGTTACTTAGGAAAGAGAAAGGGTTTTATTATGTTGAACGGTATTAACCTCGCAGCAATTAAAGGTGCAATGCAAACTAATTTTTCTGCAAAATCTAACGCTGAAAAATTCAACCTTCCCGCAGCAAAAAATCTTTCAGCTCCTTTGGCTGATACTTTTACAAAAAGCGCGGTAAAAGGGCCGACTTGCGGCATTGACCAGTGCGCAATCTAGTTGAAAAACTATGAATCTCTCCGGCGAAAATATTTTCAGGCTCTGTAATTCGGTATTGACACGGTTTGAGCCCAATCTAGAGGACGGCACGCTGTTTTTATACAACTACCGGACAAAAGACCTGTGGTCTTTAAACTATTCGAGCAGTATTCTAATCAGCATGGCAGATGGAAATATTTCTCTGAAAAAAATCAAACTAAACGCACAAAAATTATTTGAAACAAAGGATATTGACGCTTTGAACAGAAGCATTGATATCCTTTTTTCTGACTTGTTGAAAAAAAAGATGATTGAAAAGGTCTAAACTTGTGACGGAGGAAGCGTTTAAAAAGGATTTTGAAAATGTGCTTTCCTATCATTTTCAAAATAAAAAATTCAAAACCGTAAACCGCAGCTTTTTTGAAGCAGTGGCGGAAAACCTTGATGAAAATTACAAATTTTCCACCCCGTGGACAGTTTCCTGGCAAATCAACTCAAACTGTAACCTGCGCTGCAAACACTGCTTTTTTGAGGGCGATGACAGCCTTTATAACACGGACGGCGACCTTTGCGCAGAAGAATTATCCAAAATCGCACAAAATCTTCATGAAAAATTCAATACAATCGCCGTAAGCCTCACCGGAGGCGAAACTCTCCTTTGTAAAAGCATTTTTGACCTTTTAAAACAGCTCAAAAACAGCGGAATAATCGTTTCATTGCAAACCAACGGCACCCTTTTAACCCGTGAAAAAGCCCAAAAACTCGCCTCAATCCTCAACAAAGAAACCGACTTTGTACAAATCAGCCTCGACGGCTCCTGTGCTGAGATTTACGACGCAGTGAGAGGAAAAGGCAATTACGAAAAAGCAATCAACGCCATAAAATACCTTACAGAACAGGGTATCAGGGTAAATGTAAACTGCACACCCACATCATACAACGATTTTGACCTTTTTGAGCTTTATAAATTATGCGATGAATGCAATGTTTCAAAATTCTCAATCTCTGCGTTCGTTCCATGCTTTGAAGAGCAAACAAAAATGCTTCCCGATTTTGAAACGATTATCTGTGAGGCTTCAAAAATCATAAACAGCGCAAAAAGCACATTTTTTGAGTTCAATTACAGATTCTACGATTTTGTGCAAAACAGCAGGCTGCGCGCACTTGCCGATGATTACATTAAAGAGAAAAAACCGCCCGCCGGCGTGGTTTGGGACTTAATCTGCCACAAACACAACACACTTTTCATAAATTCAAAAGGAAAAGTTTATCTCTGTTTTGGATGTGAGGCTTGCAGCGAGCCAATCGGGGATTGCAAAAAAGATTCGCTCGAAGAAATATGGAACAACAGGTTCAAAAACATATTTTTCAACAAAAGACTTGCAAAAGAGATGAAATGCAAAGCCTGCAAATATTTTTTGTACTGCAAAGGAGGCTGCATGGCTTCGGCATACAAAAAATACAAAGATATTAACGCTCCTGACGGATTGTGCAGGTATGCGAAAGAAATTTTCCAAAACTAACAAAAAAATCTATCTTGATGTTTTATATGATTAGGGTATAACTCGGTTCAGGTATGGAAGCAGTAAAAAATTTAACACATATCAAAAACAACTGGTCAATTTACCACAAATGGGAAACTGACCAGCTAAAAGGCGATGCAAAAAAAGAACAGCTGCTTCAAAAAAATCCTCCCACGCAGGATGAGCTCAAAAATGCAAAAAAATACGGACAAACGCTCATAAACGCCGTAAATATAATGGATCAGCTGAGCATTAACAAATCCGAAAACGCAATGGTCGCAATAAACAGCGGTTTCGGGATTTTTGCATGGCTTGCAGCCGGCGCCGGAACAGGGCTCGGCTACCTCGCGTCCAGGCTTTTTAAAGGCAAATCCCCAAAAATCGCCGCCTACATAGGATATTGTTCTTCTGCAATCCTCGGAGCAGGCGTTTTGGAGTTCATCAGCGCCCATTATGAAAAAATGGCGACGCGCGTAGCCAGATTCCAAACAAGAAACGAAGACCTCAAAGACCCGAGAAATTTCGTAATTTACACGGACGAACAAATTGAAAAGGCAAAAGAAATCGCCCGAAACATGGACACACCCGAGGACATTACAGAAGATAATACCTTTAAAGAAAGCTTCAACCCGGCTAAAACCTACAAAAAATCCCTGCAAACCATAAATGAGCTCAAAAACAGCTACGAAGAATACAAAATCTGGCACAAAGAATATACAAAATCAGAAGCGAAAAAGCACGAAACTTTTGAAAATACCGATTATACCCCCGAAGAGCTGACAGAAGCCCAGAAAGCCAAGGATAAAATCCTCTCTGCAATCAAAAAACTGGAAATTTCAGCGAATAATTACGAAATCAATGCTGATTTGGCCATACATCTGGTGGCGCTTGCCTCGAGCTGCGTCGGATTGATAGGCGGATTTCTCCTCAGCCGCTCGCTCGGGCGGCTGGCCGACAAAAAAGCCCTCACAGGAGCATTGAAAAAAGGGAATTTCATAGATTATCTTTCAAAAGCAGCAATCCCCGCCGGCATTATCGGCTCAATCCTCGCAGCGGGCCCGCTTGTGCGCCTTTCAAAAGAATCCTCAAGGCTCGGACGCCACAGAGCAAAAGAAGAATTGCTCAATGACGAACGAAATTTCATCGCTCATAGCGACGAAGAAAAGAAAAAACTCCAGTTCAGCGGAAAAATTGAGTCAAAACCTGAAAAAATGCATAAACAGGTTTTAAAAGATTTTAAAGATATTTTCAATTTGAAACAGGAATTCAAAGAATATCAGGAATTCAAGAAAAACAGGCTGGAAGAAGAATTAAAACTCCAAAAAGCCCTGAAAGAAGTTGAAATTTCCCCGCAGCAGCTTGAAGACGCAAAAATATTCCAGAAACAGGTATTTACGGCATTTGAAAAAATCGATGATAAGGCGGAAAGCTTTGTTGATGATACAAACGCGGCTCTGAACAGCACAAAACAGATTGTCGCAGGGGTTGTTTGCACCGCTGCAAACATCGTCACACTCTGCCTTTTCGGCAAAAAGCTCTCAAAATATACGAAAAATAAAGAAATTCCGGGATTTTTCGAGGGGCTGAAACTCTCTAAAAACCTCACAATGAAAGAATTAACGGGCATATTTATTGCTCCGTTCGTTGCGACAAGGCTTTTCCTCCTCGCAATGGACGCAATAAGCACGGAAATAAAGAAAAAAGCTTGCAAAATCGGTATCATGAGCGCGATGAAAGACCTGGACGACCCGAGAAATTTTGTTGTAAAAAGCGCCCAAAAATCCCCATTACCCGAAGAAAAACCGGCATTTTCGGGATTTCAGTCCTTTTTGCGGTAAAATCCATCCATTTTGTAAGGAATCCGCTCAAGCAGCTTATACAAAATAGCATCTTCGGGCAGATACATAACAACAGGGAGCTCAGGGTCAATTCTTAAGCCCTTTCGGGTTTGAATTTTGCTGTTTTCCAGGCTCTGCATATCAATCGACAGGGGCTTAAACCCGAAATAAAGGTACAAATTCACCGGAGAATAGCTGTCCTCGCCAAAGGCAATCGCTTTTTGGACAATATTTTTCTCTCCGTTTTCATGAAGTGCCCTCATAAGCGGCGCAGCAACGATTTTGAACGCATCTTTGTAATTCTTCTGATTAACAATAAAATTTTGAATACAAATTATATCAGCACCGGCATTGATTTTCCGATAACCCAGCTCCCTGAGGCGATTTAGCTCCTCCGGTTTGTTCAGGGTTGTGTAAACAATCTGTGCAATGCCCGTTTCTTTGATGATTTCAGCCGCAGCAGGGCTGGTTCTGCTGATATTTCGCATAGTTTCATCGGAAATTGTGAAACTTGAGCCGGCAATTTCCTGTCTGATTCGGGGATTTCGGGCATAAAACATGCTTAATTTTTTGAGTTTCTCCGGTTCGTTCTTCACAAGCCTTAGAGAACCGTCTTTTTCGTCATTCTGGTACAAAAGCAGGCATTTTTCATAAGATTTGGTTTTTATATTAAAAACCAGAGGTTCTGCGGCAACTTTCCCGACATAAGGGATTTCATCGCCGGTTTTTAGCGCGCAATTACTGAAAGAATCCCCATTTTTTACGGATTCTGCGCCGAAAGAACGGTATATTTGTGCTGAAAATAACGGATGAATCTTCATAATTGGTAAAAACGCGGACAGAAAATTTTTTGCCACCTAAACAAACTCATAAACTGCGCATTCGCCAATATAAATATTCTGCAAAAAGGCTTTTCCATCGGAAAACTCAAGGATTTCATGGATTTCTTCATAACGGGAATTTGTGTAAACCAGCCGTGCAGTCCGATTTTTGGCTGCGGCAAATTTTATCGGAAAATTCGTAATTTCATTATCCATATTGGCAATACAAAGGATTTCGGGCTCATTTTTTGCTTCATATCCCCAGATTAGCACCCTGTCGGTGGGACGCTCCAGCAATTTCAGGCAATAAGAATCAATCACCGGGCTATATTTCAAATACAAATCCCTTATATCGGAAACAGCCTCAAAAAGCTCTTCATTTTCGCCCCAGAGGAACGGATTTTGTTGATATTTTACAAATTCGTGCGAAAATTCCTCATATTTTGTAGGTTTAAGTGCCTTTGTTTCGTAGCCCATGCCCGTATATGACGGCAGATTGAAAAACATCGAGATGAAAAAGCGAAGCTCGTTCGCCTCTTCTGACTGAAAATATTTTGCATGCTCGGGCAAATCTCCATCAGTAGAAAATGTGCACAGGCAGGGAGAAAACGGGAAATTTTCGCGAAACGGATTCACGAAATCATCAAGCAAATTAACAAAATCTTCGTTTAAGAACATAAAATTCATATTTCCGAGCACGATATCTGCCTTTTTGTTAATCATGTCCTTTATTCCGTCGATATAATAAGTGTTGTAAAAAGCCTCGGCAAGAACAGCAAAATAGGGCTTTGTTTTTTGTATTTCGGATTTCAAAACCGCCCACATTTCTTCGCTTTCATCCGTATTTTTAACGGGATTTGCATGAGAATGAGAAATCTGGTTGTGAGCCATATCCGCTCTTAGAAAATCAAAATTATATTCCTGCTGAAAACGGTTAATTTTCTCAATAAAATAGCGCCAGACCTCACGTTCTTTACAATTCGCCAGAGGGAAGCCGTTTTCATCGATTTTGTACCATTTATAAGGAGTTATGCACCCGAAAACCTTTGCCGAACCTGTTCTGTTTTTAACGTCAAAAACCGCCCAGCTTTTTTCGCCGTCAGATTCCATTTTTTTAAAAACAACCGGGCGGCATGGTGCATGCTCTGTTACCGGAAGCGGTTCAAAGCCTGATTTTCGGATTTCTTCCATCAGCCGGATACGTTTTTGCGTTCTATCGGAGTTTTTTGGAAAAAGGAAGTCCTCACGCGCTTTTTCTTCCAGCTCGAAGAAATTTTCCGGCGCATTTGCCGCTTTTATAATCACTTTTTCGACCTTTTTGCTTATAGTATTAAAATCCACTTCGGGCGGGAAAAGCTGGGTTGTTTTATCCGGATTAAGCTCTGCCCACTCAAAAAATGACGGGTTCAAAAGCGAAATTTGGGAAAAATTATCCACATGCGGCAGCGCGTCAAAACATACAACTTTCCCGAGCGCATGAAGAACATTAATAACAAGTTTCAACTGTTCCTCTGAGGTCGAAAATCCAAGCTTTTCGAGGTCTTTATCAAAAAATTCATCGTTCAAATTCCACGAATTCTGGACATAAAGGCTCCCCCTGTCGCCCGTTTCCCACAGAGGCATAATATGCACGCCTTTTTCGGGAAAAGTAAGCGCATATTTTACAATCCCCCAGAAAGTTTTTGCCAATCTCGGATTTATGCTGATAATTTTAAGCGTTTTGCACCAGTTTGTATTATTTTCGCAGGAAACCGGCGATGGGAAAGGGTTTTCAACATTCATTGCTGTTTCGAGCACTTCTTTGCTCAGGAGATTTTCCAGCATTTCAAAAGATTGCCCGAAATCCAGTTTCAAGCAATCTTTTGGCTTTATTTTATAATATTTAGCTTCTAATACTGCCATTCTTCAATGTTGTTGCGGTAAAACTCTTCCATTTTCGGCCAGTAAGACCAGATTTCGCTGCATTTTTTGTCAAATTCTCTTTGCAGAATCGGCTGTTGGGCAGTCGCTTTTTCTATATACTCACGGCAGGAGCGGATGTTATCTTCAGACGCTTTTATTGACGCTTCCAATTTGATTAATCTGTCAGCAAGGCGCAAGATTTTATCATTGAATTTGTTGATATCATTATTCAGCTCTTCAATTTCTTTTTTTGTATTACTTATTTCACTATTATACCAACTGTACCGGTTCTCTAAAGACGCGAGCTTTTCTGCTTCCTTTTTGAGATTTTTCATCTGAAGATTTTTCCATTCTTTAGCAATTTTGAGTTTTTCTCTGGTTTCTTCAGCTTTTTCTTTCATCTCAGCAAGATTTTTTTCTGTATTCTCGATATGTTTTTCGGTTTGGGAGATATTTGACGCCGTGTAATTTAGGGTATTGCGCATTTTATCCCTGTCAAACATCATCAGCCCCACTTCATCAAAGATTTTATAAGCTTCTACAGCCTTTTTCTGCTGTGCTCTGGAATCTTCAATTCTGAGCTGGTAATATCCTATTTTTTGATTGAGATTTTCGTATTTTTTTGAGTTTAGCGAATAAAAATAATCTGATTTTTCTCTATCTCTTTTGACTGCGTCAACTTTCCAGGGGAACATTTCTTCTTTTTCATCAAGCATTTGTTTGTAGCCCAATGATTCTTCATACTCGGGAATAAATGATTTCAGCTCCTCTTTCAACTTATGCAGCTCTTTTCTATCAGCTTTTTCTCTTCTTATATAGTATTCTGCAATGGTTTTGAAGTCCTGTCCGTAATTTATTGCATTTTGCCCGACTTTCTCATAGTTTTCTTTCACTTTTTCGAGTCGGGGGTAGTGAGGACGATTGTCGTAAACGATATAATCATGGTCGCGTTTGGTTTGTTCATTTACAACCTCCTCAGGATCGGCAAAATATATTCTATCCGTGATATATCCGTTTTTTCGGCCCGTTTCTTCTATGCTGGAGTTAGCAAAGCTGCCCGGGCGTTTTCCTATTAACTCTTTAGTTGAATAGTAGGTCGTTAAATTTGCGGAATCCGCATCTTTAGGGTCGGAAACAATAGCGATAGCTCCGGCTGTACCAATTTTTCCGTGTACAATTGTTTCAGTATAACCTTTAAAAGAGACGCCTGAAAGGAATTTGCTTTTGATAGCAGCTGCTGCCTTTGTAGAATGTACAGGCGCGGTGGCTTTGTTTTCTGAGGCACCGAAGCTTGTTAAATCCTGATTTGCTCTGGAATTTTCTCTTGTTTTCTTTTGGGTAAATGAATTAATTTTGTTAATTTTCATTTTACATCTCCTAAATTATTAAATATCTTTAAATTCAGCGATTATTGTTTCATTTTGATTTATGATATCAAACATTTCCCTGCTAAAAATTTCAACCGGAACAACAGGGATAGTTCCGTCGTTAGTTTTTACATTTTTATCAAGCACAAAAGCACCGTTTTTGGAGGACTTTACATAATTTATTTCATTCGGCAGGCGAAGCAGCTTATCTTTAATACGCAAAACCCCGTCTTTAGCGCAAATAAAATTGCTCTTATAAAAGTTGCAGCATTTTGAGCAGATTTTGAATTTTCCATGCTCCATAAGCGACGCCCTGAGGGAGTTTGCTGTTTCATTGTTCCACAAGTCCCAAAAACACTGTTCTTTTATGTTGCCGATGATGTTGCCAATACAGTTAGAAACATTTCCATCCGGATGGATAGTAGGGTTCATCCAGGGAGTGGTGCAGATTCTGCCCGGTCTGATTTTATCAAGGTCTTTATCCAGATAATAATTTTTGAGTTCTTCCTCTTCAAGCGCAGGGAACATAAAAGCATTCTTAGCCCCGCTGTATTTCATTTTTTCAAAAGAGGTTTTAATTTTTTCGACATAATTTTCATCAATCAAATATTCTTTGCGCGGAATAAGTCCGCCGCCGTAGCTTTTCCCCAGACGCTCCGTCCATTCTTTCTTAGTAAGCTCATTCAGTGCCTCACTGGAGAATTGCAAATGCTGCAAAGTAACGACATTTATTCGATTTTCCATCATAAATTCAAGAAATTCCGGAAGTTCATCAACATTATCCGGCAAGATTACGCTGTTTATGTTGATTTTTGCATAGGGGCAGAATTTTTGGATACATTTCATATTATTTATAACTTTATCAAAAAGCCCGTGCATATTTCTTATGCGATTATGGGTTTCTCCAAGCCCGTCAATACTCAGCGTTATTGTCAACTTCTCCTTAAAATCAGAAAAAGCTCTAATATACTTGTCCAGAAGCAATCCGTTAGTAACAATTTGCACACTAAAGCCATACCCCTGGGCTGAGCGCAAAAGCACGTCAAAATCAGGATACAATAGAGGCTCTCCGCCCATAAAGAGCAATTTAGGTTTTGGTTCAACATCAGCTATTGAATCCAAAATGCAAATCCACTCCTCAATACTCATTTCAGCAGGTGCGCAATTTTTAAACCCTGCGCCGTACTGCGTACACATTGAGCAGCACAAATTGCACCTGTAAGTAAGACAGAGTATAAATTCCATCTCAAAAGGTAGCTCTACTGCCACAGGACACCTCCCGCCAGCAGGTCATTAAATATTTCATTGCCCATGCCAAAAGAATATTCGTCGTTTTCCAGAGAATAGTTGTACATCGCTTTCTGGATTTTGCTCAAAAACTCTGCCCTGTTGTTTTTTGCGCAATAAATCTTGTGAATTCCTTTTCCGTCAAGAATTTCCCCCATTTTTCTTAAATGTTCAAGTGAGGGGCTGTTTGAGGTTATAATTGCAGCAAACGGGAGTTTTTTCAATGCAGAAAGAACCTCCGGGTTGCTTAATACATCCTCCATCCGTGAATTTTTGTCAATTTTCACATTATAAAGTTCCAGATAGTTCAACGGATTGAGCATTTCTTCGTCATTTATTTCGTCACCCGCCGCAATAACAAGGTCATTTGTGTCATTTTTGATGATATTTTTTATTTCTTCTCTTGTGTCGAAGAGTTTTGAAAGCTTTTTGCCGTTCACAACCGCTGTTAATATAAGTTTTGTTGACGGAGCGATTTCATAGCTGCCATCTTGCTTGTATTGGGGCAGCCAGGTGTGTTTATCGTTTTCATAATACTCAACTTCTGCGCCAACACCTGCATTTTTAATCATTTCAACTGTTTCATCTTTGATTTTCGCTGTGTTCAGGTATTTTGAAAAAGCAACTTCTATCATGCCCGCATAATCCCCCTCAAATGAGGCATAATTGCGTTTTTGGGGATTATTATCTCTGTTTAGTACAGTTTCAAGAGAATCCTGCTCATAACAGTAATAATCAGCATTCACCGGAGCCTCAACCAGATATGCAGACGGATTTGTACGTTTTATTATGGAGGCCAGAGAACTTTTTAATTTTTGAGAATCCCAGTTTGTTGCATATTTTTGGATTTTTGCGGCTTTAGAATCGTCTTTTACCCATCTGCCGTCTTTTTTGTAGAATTTGTCCCCCCCGTTATTGGTAATTAATACATCAGGCGAGTGGTAAGTAAGATTTTTGTCTTTTATTTTTCTTTCGACAAAATAATATTCAGATGGATTTCGTCCGGTCGTCAAAAGCAGCGTAATTTTGTCTTTACGGGTGTTTAAAAAGTTAGAAATTTTTGAAAAATATTCACTAAATTCGTTTCTGCGTTCAGGTGAATGGGAAAGAGGGCTCTCTTTACAGATTTCGTCGTGAGAAAATGGCATGTATGTATTGTCAAAATCCGTATAAATAAATGTATGACCCGATTTGAACTGTACAGGCGTCCGATAGCGAATTCCGCCCGTTAGCGATATCTTCATTAAAGAGAACCTCGTTGTTTATTTATGACAATAACGTGAACATAAAAATTTTTGCTAGTTTTTTAACAAAAAGTTACACTTGTAATAGCAAAAAATTTTTGTGGTAGGATTTATAATAATGGTTTCTAACTAAGGGGAAAATTTATGAGAGTTGCATCTGTTCAAAGAAGTTTAGGCTATGAAAGTGTTTCACAAAATCGCAAAAGCGTTTCGTATTTACAAAAAAACATGCCGGCAAATGACGTTTTTGTTCGCACACAAAATATTTCATTTAAAGGCGGTTACGAGCGTGCAGCAGCAGAAGAATTTATCGAAAAGATAGAAAAAGGAGAACTAAAACCCTCCGGTCAGGGTTATCAGGGTGCATATTATAAAATCAATGATGAAATAGGAATAAAAGCGCCAAATCCGATGTTTGCCGACAAGCCGGACGCAGATGTTAAGGGGTTAAAAAACATAAAAGAGTATTTTGCCCTGCAAAAAATTAATGAAATAGACCCGGAAATTGCACCAAAGGCATACGACCTGATAGAAAAAAACGGAAAAAATTATCTTGTCATGGAAAACATTAAGGGGGCTCACCCGTTGGATTCCAAATTGAACAAAGAAATTCTTACCGATTTAATGAAAAAATTCTTTACGCTGGACACAAACGGAATCTTCCACAGCGACCTGCAAAGCGGAAATATAATCATCACCCCCGAAAATAAAACAAAATTGATTGATTTTGGGTCATATCTGGTTTATACAAACGATGGCAGACATATTGAAGCCGATACAGCAGAAGTTGATATATTCAAAAACGGCTGGTTGAAAAAGGAAATGAACTCAACACGCGAGGGAAGATTCATCGCAAGATACTACCACATCCCTCCATTTAATAATAATCATAGTCAGGTATTGTTTTTTGAACCAAAAAACTCCGTGGACAACCGCTTTCTGTGGGGAAACAGCAACGCAGCAAACTTTGAGTTCAGAACACTATACGATTACCTTAAAAGCGGAAAAGAAGAAAAACCGATGGAGTTCATGAAGCAATACCTGAAGCTGAAAAGTGAAAATTATTCAAATGAATATATCAAATTTCTCAAAACGCTGAAAATAGACCCAAAATCAAAAGCAGGGGCGTTCATCCCTTATGATGAGGTGGAAAAAGCAATAGACGAAGAAAAAACTATTGCTAAATTACTCTCCAATCCTACTGACGAAATAACACGAATGGAGCTTGAAAAAATACAGCTCAGATGGCTCATAAACGACCATCAGGGCGCAAAAAATAAAGCTTATTCTTATTCGAGTGCACTTCGCAAAAATATTGACATTAGACTGGAGAAAGCACAAAAAGGCGGAAACAAGTCAGAAATAGAATACTATGAAATATTAAGAAACAATACTTGTATGCAGCAGACTTACATGGAAAATAACCGACTGGAACAATTCCAGTCAGGAACTCTTAAAAAAGAAGAAGATATTTTCAATATCATCAAAGAGAAAGCAACACAAACTCCGGAAACTGCCCCAAAAACAGAAACAATAAAAGAAAATGCAGCAGAAATCACACAAAAAGCAGAAACAACAACCGAAAAAATTAAACAAAAAGCAGAAGCTCTAGCAACCGAAGTCAAGCAAAAAGCAGAAGCAGCTACAGCAGAAGTCAAACAGAAAACTGAAACTGCAGCAACAGAAATCAAGGAAGAAGCAAAAAACCAGATTAAAAAAGCTTCCAGAAACTTCAAAAAAGGGTATTGGATTGCCGCAGCGATTGCAGCAGCAGCCGGAGGCGGAATTTACTGGTATCAAAAAACAAAAGTTGCAAAAGCCAGAGAAGCAAACTAGCAAAAAAATTTTTTCAGGGATTTTATCATGATTGAAGACAGAACTTTTGAACAATTATGATAAACAAAATAAACATCTCTGCGCAGCCCGCTTCTATTAACTTTAAAGCGGTGAAAATAGCGAAAACGCAGAGTTTTGTTGACGGAATAAAGACAGAAATCGACATATACCGGCTTTCGCATAAAGATTGCCCGTTTTTGCACAATCTGGCTCAAACCGTTGAGCCTGCACGGCTAATGCCCAAAGACGCACAAAAGCATGGATTTGAACGCTGGAAAGAAATTTTCTTCTACGCCGTAGAAAACGCTATGCGCACTGAATACAGGTCTTATCTGGCCGTAACAAAAAACAAACCCTGCGGCTTGATTAACTTTAAAACAATGAACAAAGATACCCATGTCGAGTGCATTTGCACATGGCCCGTGAAAATCAATGAAAAAGTCAAATTTGCCGGAAAAAGCCTTTTTAATCAGGTTCTTGAATACCATAAAAAAGCCGGCTCCGACAAAATCACTATAGAAGCAATCGTAAACGGGCATTCGCACCCTTTGGAAAGATATATTGATTTGGGATTTGTGCCTGTTCGCAATCTCGACCATACCGTAGCAATGGAAATGTCAAAGAAAACCGCAGAAAAGCTCCAGAAAAGATTTGCAGGCTATTTCACCAGCACTCCGTCCGAAACAGGAAAGGAAATCAACCTCAATAAATCGCTAAACCTCGATTTTTAAACCGCAGCAGCCTGTTTTTTGCACGCATTATAAATATAATCCGGAATTCTGCGATACATTTTCCCTGTGTGCGTATTCACTGCAACGCAGGTCACTCTGGCTTCAATATTCACTTCGCCTGTTTCTTTGTTGCTTATAATTTGCTTAAAAACGATTTTTACCGGTGAACATTCTTCAATTTCTGTTTCGATTTTCACAATATCATCAAGTTTTGCGCTGCTTTTGTATTTTACACTCAAATCTCGCACGGGGAGGATGTCGCCGGTTTCCTGAAGCTGTTTTAAATCCAGTCCGAGCAGATTTGTCAACTCAACACGCGCCGCCTCCATCCAGCGCAGATAAGCACCATGCCAGACAACCTGATATGCATCCGTATCAGCATAATAGACGCGCACTTCATTTGTATATTTCATAAAAATTCTCCCTCAAAAAATTATTCGAACAAATCCTGAATTTTTTCCTTAATTTCCTGAGGATCAAGTTCGTTCGTAACGTTATTCAAATCCATTGCGACCTGATAAAGCTTTGCAGCCTCGATTTTGTCGCCTTTTATCGCAACAGAACGCGCAAGATTGTAATAAGCGAGCGCATAATTCGGATTGTATTCAACGGCTTTTTCAAAAAGGTCGATTGCGTGCTGAATTCTGCCCAAATCGTCCAGATAAATCACGCCGAGGTTGTTATAAGCGATATCATAGCTGTTATCGTATTTTATGGCGAGTTCGTATTCCTTAATCGCCTCCGGAATGTCGCCTTTTCCCCAGTGGAGAAAACCGAGGTTACAGTGGATTTTCGCATTAGTCGGATCGAGCTCCAGAGCGCGCCTGTAAATCGTCAGAGCGTTGTTATATTCCTGTTTGTCATAAAAAGCGCTTCCGAGGTTCACAAAAATATCAATATCGGTAGGCGTGAGCAAATATGCACACTGATAGGCGCTGATTGCCGCGTCAGTGTTCTTTTCGCCCTCCTGAAATACATATCCGAGCGTCTGCGCAATTACGCTTGTCCATTTCGGGTTCGGATTCAGCGAAATTGCGTTCTGATAATAGCCGATTGCCTCTTTTGCTTCACCTTTCAGGTACAAAATGTTTGCCAGATTGCTCTGATATTCGGCAGCATTGGGCTGAATTTCAATCAGCCGTTTGTAAGCGTCAATTGCGCTGTCAAAATCGCCGATTTCTTCGTAAACAAGGCACAATGAACGGTATGCGGTAATATTCAGGCTGTCCATCATTATCGCCATCTTATATTCAAGAATTGCGTCCTCAAAACGCCCGAGCGCCCTGTAAATATCGCCCAGAAGGCAATAAAGAAGCACAAATCCGGGTGCTTTTTCAAGCGCAGCGCGATAAACCTCAAGCGCGGAATCAACGCCCCTCGTTGCAGCCATATACCAGCCTTTCAGGAGCATTGGCAGAAACGAAAGGTAAGAAAGCGTTTTAAAAACGTTTTTCAGCGCTTCTTTATCAAACGGAAGCGTCAAAACCGACAGCAAAAGCTCGGAATTGCGCCGCATTGAGACCTTAAAGCCCTTGACTGACATTACTCTGAGCAGGTTAAAAATCAGAAAATGCGCTCTTGAAGATGCAAAAGGCGCGAGTTTTATTGATTTTTCAGCAAACTCGAGCGCGTCTTGAAAATGAGCCTTTTTTGTATGGCAGGACGCAATCATATAGTACGCAATCGCCATTTTTTCATTTTTTTCAATTGCAAGGTTAAAATAATTTATCGCCCTGTCGATTTCGTTTTTATAAAAGAACGCCATCCCGATTTTAAAATAGATTTCGCCCGAATCCATGTAAGTTTCGAGCGCCCGCTGATACTCGGTAATCGCCTCATCAAGGTACTGGCGCGCCTGATGGATATCAAAATGCCATTCCATGTACAAATCACCGAGCCTGACGTGCAAATCAGCATTTGTCGGGTCATTAGAAAGCGCAAACTGGCAGCATTCTATCGCTTTTTGAAGATTGCCGTTTTTGTAGAACCTGTCTATATCCCTTTTATAAGATTGTATGTCTTCGGTGGTGTTCATTACTTTTTCATGCCCATTGTTTCTTTATTCATCTTAATTTAATTACCTGAATTTTGCAAACCCGTAATCAATATTTGCGAATCCTTTCACGTTCAATCAGGACGCACTTTTTGATGATTCTTTCGCGTTGTTTTTCTTCTATCTGGGTATATTCAAAAACGTATTCGTTTTTTTTGTCGGGATTTTTCTTAAAAACCCTGCCCGAAAGCTTTATCGGGTCGTCAATTGAAGAAATTCGCAGTTCTCCTGCATAAATTTCTTCAGGTTTAATTTCTTCTTTGCAAAAAAACCTTACCCCGCCGCCGGAAACGTCAATTGTGCGTGCAGAAAGCTTTTTGCCGTCAACAATTATATAAAAATCGGTTTCATAACTAATTCTGAAGTACTGACGGCGCTGGATAACCTGCTGTTCTTCCTTAAATTCAATGGTGATAAGGTTTTCTTCGTTCGGCGGCTCAATAATCATAGGGTTGAGAATCAAAATCCCGGAATACGAATAAATATAAGCCTTAACAACCTCGCCCTCACCGAGATAGCCCAAATAACGGCGCGATTCGAGCGGAAAGCTCAAAATCAGCCTGTCTGCCTCAGTATCAACCACGTAGCAGTCAATATTGCAGACTTTTTTGCTTGAATCCTCAAATTCTATTCTGACTTTTGTATCTTTTGAAATTCTTCTCATTCTATATCTCCGAGATATTTTGAGGGCGCCAGCACCACAAGAACATGCGGGTCTTTAATATACTTATCGGCACAATTTTGAATTTCTTTAACGGAAACATTTTTAATTTTTTCCACAAGTTTTTCCTCAAAATCGCATCCAAGCCCCTTATCCTCATAAAAACCTATCTGCGAAGCCTGCTGGAGGTTGGTTTCGAGGATAAATTCGCGTTTTCCGAGCAGATTATTCTTGGCGTTTTCAAGCTCCTGTTCTGAAACCGGAATATTTTTGATTTTTTCCAGCTCAACATTGAACATTTCAAGAGAAGTCTTGATATTTTTAGGTTCTGTCGCGATATAAACCGAGAAATTCGCAGATTTTTCAAAAGTTTCATACCCGCTTCTCACAACGTAAGCAAGCCCTTTTTTATCCCGCAATTCCACAAAAAGCCGCGAAGAAAGCCCGCTTGCGCCCAGAATCGTGTTCAAAAGCAAAATTGCCGGATAATCCCCGCTAAAAATAGGCGGAAAATGCCAGCCCATAAGAATCTGCGCCTGAGAAGCGTCCTCTTTTGCGATTTTTACGAGTTTGTTCTCCCCGAGAACCGGAGCCGGAATTCTAGAATCCCTTTCTGTGCCGTTTTTCACGTTATTAAAATATTTGTTGAACAAATCGAGGATTTTTTCTTCCTCAAAATCGCCTGCAACGCTGACAACCTTTGCAGAATCGCTGAGAAGCCCGTCATAGAGCGTTTTCAGCTGTTCATATCCGATGGAATCAATATCTTCAAGGATTTTTGTAAAAGTATTTCCATAAACGTGATTTGCGTAGATATTTCGGTAATAAGCGTCAACAGCCCTAGATTTCGGGGAATCCAGCTCTGCCTGAATTTCGCCTTTTAGCTTAAATTTCTCCTTTTCTGTGTCCGCAAGCGTCGAATTTTGCACCATATCGGCCATAAGTTCGATACATTTTTCAATATCTTCATTTAAACAAATCGCCTTAATCCTGATATAGTCCTGTTTCATCTCGCTAAAGCATTCAATCGCATTTTCGTCCATTTCAGCCGCCAGTTCTTCTGCGCTGCGATTTTTCGTTCCCTGCGAAAGCAGCCTTGAAATCAGCGAATATTCGCCGGCTTTTTCTTCGGGTTTTGTAATTTTTAAATAGAAACAGAGCGCGATTCTCGGCGTTTCTTTGTTTTCTTTCAAAATTACTGGAATATTGTTTTTCAAATATAATTTTTTCATTTTTTTATCCTTATAAATAGTTGTTTATTCAGGCATTAAGACCGAAATTACGGCATTTTTGACCGGAAGATATTTTTTCACAATTTCTTTAAAATCATCTATACTGAACTTTTCGAGTTCTTCAAGATATTCTTCAACAAGCTCAAGATTATTGCACACGGTCATATAATAGCCGATTGTTTCGCCAATATCCGAAACGGTTTCGGCTTCTTCTGCAAAATTAACTTTCAAGCGTTTTTTCGCCTTTTCAAACTCTTTTTCGTCAATGCCGTCTTCAACAACTTTCCTGATTTCTTCTTTCAAAAGCTCAATCGCCTCATCTTTTTTAGAAGCATCAAAATTTGCCTGCACAAAAAGGTTTGAGCCGTCACGGAAATTATAAAAATCAGCAGAAACAAGATTGAAAACCGGCTCCTGCGCTCTTTCGATAAGGTTTTTGAAAAGCCTTGAGCTCTGCCCCTCACCGAGGATTATCGAAGCCATTTCAAGCCCTATATTTTCCCTGATTGCGCAAGCAGCCTCGCCCAGATAGCCGATTATCACGAATCCCGTGTTAATTTGGGCTTTTGTTTCAATGTATTTTGTTTCGCCGGCAGGTCTGTCGATTTCAAATTCAGGGTTTTCAAAATTTTCACGCCCCCTGAAGTCAAATTCCCTGACAACCCGCTCGAGAACCTCATTATGGTCAAAATCCCCGACAATTATCGTGGTCATGTTGTTGGGAGTGTAATGTTTTTTGTAATATTCCATTATTGTATCGCGCGGAACCGACGCAATCGTGTGCGCATGCCCGATTACATCGCGTTTGTAGGGATGTTTTGTGTACATTGCGTTGTTTGCCACGTTGTAAACCTTTGTCCAGGGCTGGTCTTCGCGCATTCTGATTTCTTCGATAACAACATGGCGCTCGCGCTTCTCTTTTACGGTTGTATCATTAATATCAAACTCGGGCCCCAGCTCATTTTCCGGAAGAATCGGATCAAGCATCATATCCGCATGCAGCTCAAGCGCAAGGTTCAAATTTTCGCAATTTTCGCCCTTTGGCAGCGTTACATAATAAAAAGTATAATCTTTCCACGTCGCAGCGTTCACGATTGCGCCTTTTGCCTCAAGCGTTTTGTCAAAATAGCCTGCAGGATGTTTGCTCGTGCCTTTGAACATCAAATGTTCAAGAAAATGCGAAATTCCGTTGATTTTGTCATCTTCGTTGATTGAACCTGTTTTTACCCAGGTCGAAACATTCACAAGGCCGCCCTCTTTATGCGCAAGCACGATTTTATGCCCGTTTTCCCGTTCATAGACCTCGACCGGACGGGTCAAAAACGGATATTTTATTTCTTTTTTTACAAGATTTTGCACAATTTTTCCTCTATTTTAACTATTTATTTTGATATTTTATCAAATCCTAAGATTAACAACACGTACAGACGATGGAGTTTAAAAAAAGTTTGAAAAGGCCTCAAAAGTTTAAGCAGCAACGGGCAAAATTTCCCCAAAATATTATAACGCCCCCTTCCCCAACTCGAGGAAGGAGCAGCCCAAAACAACCTTGAAAACCTAAAAAAAATTCCCCTTTTTGCACAATCTTGCGGTGGGAACCGTTTCACTTTTCCCACCCTACAGTTTTTCGTCACCCTGAACTTGATTCAGGGTCGCAAGGGCGGTGATTACCGACTTCAACCTTGCGATTCCGAAATAAATTCGGAATGACAGCACGATTTTCGTCACCCTGAACTTGATTCAGGGTCGCGGGGACGGTGATTACCGACTTCAATCTGGCGATTCCGAAATAAATTCAAAATGACAGCACGATTTTCGTCACCCGGTATTTAAACAACCTAAAAAACCGCTCCCCACCCCGGCCCTCCCCGAGTTGGGGAGGGAGTGACCCAAAAACGCCTCAAAAATCCCCAAAATTCCCATTTCAAAACCCCATGTTAATTCCTCCTTTATAAAAACATCAAATTGCGCTATACTTAATCTATGAGAATTTTAGGAATTGACCCCGGACTTGCTATAGTAGGTTACAGCGTATTGGAGATAGAGGAGGACTCTTATGAACTTGTTTCATCAGGTTCGATTCGGACGCAAAAAGGTGCTCCTGATTCTCAAAGACTGCTTGAAATCTGCGAGGATATGGAATACATTATCAAAAAGTTCCAGCCCGACCATGCCAGCATAGAAAAACTCTTCTTTTTCCGCAATACAACAACAATAATCCCGGTTGCGGAAGCAAGAGGCATAATTGTAATGCTGCTGGAAAAATACGGAATAAAAATCCACGAATACACACCGCTTCAGGCAAAACAAACCCTAACAGGCTACGGCCGCGCAACAAAAGAAGAGGTCGCTCTCGCCGTCGGGCAGATAATTAACGGAAAACTGCCCAAACTCGACGACACAATCGACTCAATAGCGCTCGCAATCTGCCACGCAAGAAATGCCGAATGCGAACTCGCCGCAGCCAACGCATAAAATAAGGAGAAAAAATGAATATTCTGCTTTTAAAACAAATATCTATACTTTCGCTCATTGCAGGAGCGGCTCTCGGGGTTGTGACAATAATCCCTTTCATTGGAGGAATCGCATTCCTCTTTTTAATGATGTGTATCGGAGCCGCATTGATAATTTACCTGAAAAAAATGACGCTCGTTGGTTTTCTGGAGCTCAAAGACGGAGCTCTTTACGGCGGAATTGCAGGTTTTATTTCATTTTTGGGGTTTGCGGCAGTTTATTTTCCGCTCGCCTCGATTATCGGCTTAATTTTTAAAAATTCCCAGTACAGTCTTGTTACTTTTTCTGTGGGCTCGGGATTTTTTGTGGTGCTTTTGCTCTCAATTTTTGTGGCAATCCTTTCCGCAGTAATAAATTCATTTTCAGCCCTCGCTGCGACATACATTTATGCCCAGCTTGAACCAAGACCCGAAGAAAATACAACTAATTTTGAAATCGAAGAATAGAGGTAAAAATGTCAGAATTTAAATCAAAAATAAAAACAATTGAATGGGTGAACAACGTATCCAGAATGGTTGACCAGACGCTAATCCCTTATGAATACAAAATGGTCGATATAAAAACCGCAAACGAAATGTTCGACGCAATCCGCACGATGATTGTGCGCGGAGCACCGGCTATCGGGATTGCGGGCGCGCATGGCGTTGCTCTCGCGGCAATGGAAATCGCAGCAAAAACAAATGACAAAGAAGAATTTATCGAAAAACTCAAACAATACGCAGAATATCTGAAAAGTTCCCGCCCCACCGCAGTAAACCTCATGTGGGCGGTTGACCAGCAGTTTGAGCTCGCAAAAAACTCCGAAAAAACCGTTGACGAAACAGTAAAAATGCTTATCGAAAACGGAATCAGGCTCGAAAATGAAGATATTGAAATAAACAAAAAAATCGGCGACAACGGCGCAAAATTGGTCAAAAAAGGCGCAACAATCCTCACCCACTGCAACGCCGGCGCGCTAGCAACGGTCGGATACGGCACAGCGCTCGGGGTTGTGCGCTCAGCGTTCGCAAAAGACAACACAATTCAGGTTTTTGCCGACGAAACCCGCCCCAGACAACAGGGCGCAAGAATTACGACCTTTGAACTAAAAATGGACGGAATCCCCGTAACCCTTATCACAGATGGAATGTGCAGTTATTTCATGAGCAAGGGAATGATTGACATGGTTGTTGTCGGCGCAGACAGAATTGCGGCAAACGGCGATACTGCCAACAAAATCGGCACTTATACCGTCGCTATTGCAGCAAAATATCACAATGTTCCGTTCTACATTGCAGCGCCCTTATCGACAATTGACACCTCAATCGAATCCGGCGCCCGCATCCCGATTGAAGAACGCTCAAAAGAAGAAGTTACGCATATAAACGGAAAAACCATCTGCGCGGAAGGCGTAAATGTAATAAATCCGGGATTTGACGTAACTCCGCATGAGCTTATCACCGGAATCATTACAGAAAAAGGCGTGCTTTATCCGGATTTCACAGAATCAATCAAAAAAGCTTTCGAGGCATAAAATGCTGAAAAAACTATTAATAACAATTTCAATTCTCTTTATATCAACCCTGCAAACCCTTGCAGCCGATATTTCAACAGAAAAATGCACACTTTGTCTTTACAAAGATGGCGAAACCGTAAAAATTGAAAAGGATTACGGCGAAATCCAGCCTATTCTTGAAAAAATCATTCACGACACCTACGATATTAACCTGAATGTCCTGATGAGCGACCGTTCGGTCAACGACATGAAGAATGTGGGGGAACATCTTGAGATTACCCTGAAAACTCCCCGCCTGTACAAGTCAAAAAACAGCCACATGACCTATTTAGGATACAAAACCTATGTGGTAAAAGAGAACAATGAAGTCCACAGGCTTCCGGCGACAAAGATTTTTATGACGCTCCAGCAAAAACCACTGGCAGGAGGAATCGGCTCGACAGAGTTTAATCCTAAAATCATAAACATCGACCAGCGCCGCATAAGGGTAATATTCGGCGACAGAAACGGATATTGCTCCGTACCGGAATTCGCTTTCGGTGTGGATGGTGATTTTCAAAAACTGCTAGACATGTTTAATACAGAAACCAAAGACAAAGCGGTTTTAGAAGATTAACACATTTTGCCTGACGGATTTTTGGTGTTAAAATATTATAAAAAGGAAATCAGAAGAAAATGCGACAATTTACAAAAAGAGAAGCCTCCGAATTCAACAGGTTTAGAAAATTTTTTCAATGGCTTGTTTGCAAAGTATGTTTCGGCAGCTATATAAAATTATTCTACAACTACAAAGTTGAGGGGCTTGAGAATATTCCTGAAAAATCACGCTTCATTGTCGCTGCGAACCATATTTCGGGCAAAGATCCGTTCATTGTTGCGGGTGCATTGAAGAAAAAAACCGTAGCATTTATGGCAAAAGAGGAACTTTTTGAAAGCTTTTTCTCCCGCACATTAATGGACTGGTGCGGCGCTTTTGCAGTAAAAAGAGGCAAAGTCGCAGTTTCTACAATAAAAACAGCACTTTCAATAAAAAACACCGATTGGGCGCTCGGCCTTTTCCCTCAGGGGACAAGAGATTCCGGCGATAAAATCGAAAAAATCAACAAAGGATTTGCAACCTTTGCAAAAGTAACAGAATCGGACATTTTGCCGGTAGCGCTTATTGGTTCGGACAAGAAAATCCGCTTTCCGTTCAGTGAAAAACTAACTGTCAAAGTAGGCAAAATCATTCCATACAGCGACAATGTCGATGAAATGATGAGGCAATGGTGCAGTTCTATTTCAGAACTAACAGGAAAGCAATACAAGCTGGCTGAGGTTTAATTTTTTAACAAATCTGGGATAAGGAAAGAAGATGAAAAGAAATTATGCTAAAAGAACCGCGGACGAGTTCAATTTTATAAGAAGCTGTTTCCAAAAATTTTGGATGTATTTTGTTGCAGTGCCTATTTTCTGGCTGTTTTACAGATATGAGATAATTGGCAGAGAAAATATACCAAAGGGGAAACGATTTATCTGTGCGGCAAATCATATTTCTTATTTTGACCCGTTTCTGGTTTCAGTTGCGGTAAAAAAACCTGTTGCATATATGGCAAAAAAAGAGCTTTTTGAGGGCAATCCGTTTTTTGTATTTTGCATGGATTATCTGGGCGCTTTTGCCGTAAACAGAGAAAAACTGGAAGTTGCAACCATAAAAACCGTCAAAGAAGTATTCAAAAGCGACTGGATGCTCGGGATTTTCCCTCAGGGCGGAATCAGGAGAAATATGACAATTGAAAAGGTCAATAAAGGCTTTGCTGTAATTGCAAAAGCAGCAAAATGGGATATTCTTCCGGTTTCAATTGTCGGAGTTGAAAAGTACAACTGGATTCCTTTCAAAGCAAAGATAAAAGTCCGGATAGGCACCCCTATTTCACATGAACTATCGCAGGACGAAATCATTGAAACATGGGGCAAACAGGTAGCTTCAATGTGCCATTACCATTTCATTGACACAGAATCAGAAAACAGCGAAGCACAGGACCAGAAAGACTTTGCAAACGCTTAAAAATTCGGCTATACTAAAAAATCATAAATATTAAAAAAGGAGCAAAAAAATGCGTTACGATGCGGGTGAAATTATTACGGCGATGATTACGCCAATGACAGAAGACAGAAAAATCGACTTTCAATCGCTTGAAAAGCTTATAAACCACCTCATCGACTCGGGCACCGACGCAATCCTCGCAGCAGGCACCACAGGAGAATCGCCGACACTAACGCATGACGAAGAAGTCGAACTTTTTAAATTTGTAAAAGAAAAAACAGCCGGACGCTGCAAGCTAATTTTCGGCGCAGGCTCAAACTGCACGCAAACCGCAGTTATGGCGACAAAAAACGCCAAAGATGCAGGCGCTGACGCCATTTTGTCGGTTGTTCCCTACTACAACAAACCCTCACAAAAAGGATTGCTTGAGCATTTCGGCACAATTGCAAACTCCACTGACCTGCCGGTAATTTTATACAATATCCCCGGCAGAACAGGCATAACTATGAAGCCGGAAACAATCGGAGAGCTCGCAAAAAGGCACAAAAACATCGTAGCGGTAAAACAGAGCCTTGCGGACATGGATGTCATCACAGAAACCCGCAGAGCCTGCCCTGACGACTTTTTGATTTACTCCGGAGATGACAGCCTGACGCTTCCGATGATGTCTGTGGGCGCTTACGGCGTAATCAGCGTTGCGTCGCACGTTATTGGCCGTGAGATGAAAGCTATGATTAATCTTTACAAATCCGGCCGCGTTGCAGAAGCGACAGAAGCGCATTTGAAGCTATATCCGTTATTCAAGAAGATTTTTATGGCGCCAAACCCGATTCCAGTTAAGCAGTGCCTTGAAAAAATGGGAATTTGTAAAAATTACGTAAGAAGACCGCTGGTTGAGCTTGATGAAGCGGAAAAAAGCGAGCTTTATTCGGTTTTGAATAACTATATTTAAAACAAAAGCGATTTAACCCGGGAATTTTACCTGAATTCAACAACAAAAGGATTTTCCCGGATAATTTTTAAACTTATAAACAAAAAAACGGGCTTTGCGCCCGTTTTTTGTAAAAATTGAACCAATTCGGCAATTCGATTAACGTTTTGAGAACTGGAATCTTTTTCTGGCTCTTTTTCTACCGTATTTTTTACGTTCTTTGACTCTTGCATCTCTTGTCAAAAGTCCTTCAGCTTTTAATACGGGTCTGAAATCAGGATTGATTTGAAGAAGAGCTCTTGAAATGCCGTGTCTGATAGCACCGGCTTGAGAAGAGATTCCGCCGCCGACTGCTTTAACGCGAACATCGTAGTTTTCCATATTTTCAGTCAACGCGAGCGGTTTGAAGATTTGCATTTCAAGCGCCGGACGGTTGCCGATGTATGCAGCGAGAGTTTTTCCGTTTACGAACACTCTGCCTTTGCCTTTAACCAATTTTACAACTGCGATAGAGGTTTTTCTTCTGCCTGTTGCCATGATTGTATCTTTAGCCATTATTTAACCTCCATTTCATAAACTTCAGGTTTTTGAGCTGCGTGAGGATGTTCAGCACCTGCGTAAACTTTGAGCTTTGTGAATTGTTCTGCGCCCAGAGTGTTGTGCGGAAGCATGCCTTTTACTGCTTTTTCAATAGCCTTGGTCGGGTCTTTTTCCATCAAGTCTTTGAAAGAAATAGATTTCAACCCGCCCGGGAAGCCGGTGTGGTGGTAGTAAATTTTGTCAGTTTCTTTTTTACCGGAAACCTGAATTTTGTCCGCATTGATAACAATTACAAAATCGCCTGTATCAACGTTAGGAGTATAATTCGGTTTGGTTTTTCCTCTTAAAAGGTTTGCACAAACAGTAGCCAATCTTCCGAGAGTTTTGCCCTCAGCGTCGATTACATACCATTTTCTTTCAACTTCAAGAGGTTTTGCTGAATAAGTTTTCATTTTTCAGTTATCTCCATAGTGTTTAGTTATTTTTTATGTTTGTGAGCATTGCGCTCACTGCCTGCCGCCTTGAATTTGTGTCAAAGGCGCCATTGTCCTTGCGATTCTGAAACAATTTCAGAATGACGACGGGTTTTCTGACTGATATGGGGCATATCCCACTTCAACCAGAGTCAGCCCGTCAGGACTGATTGTCGGGCCTGCTTTTGTCCGGTCTTTTGCTTCAAGAATTTCGCCCATCAACCCGGGTTTCAGGTTTTTATGCTCAATCATCAGCAAAGTTCCGACTATCGTCCGCACCATGTTGTACAAAAAGCGATTTGCTACGATTTCGATTGTGATAAAATCACCCGATTTCAGCGCCTGCGCTTTATATACGGTACAAACGAGGGCAGGGTTTGAGGATTGTGAGGATTTGAACGAGGAAAAATCATGTTCCCCGAGCAAAAAGCTCAACGCCTCATTCATTCTCGCCACATTGAGGGGTTTTCTCACGAGCAGAGAATGTGAATCCCAGACGCTGCGCTGTGAACGATTGGCGATTCTGTACTGATATCGCCGGTATCGCCCGCTTTTCTGTGCATGAAAGTCATCAGGAACTTCTTTTATTGAAGAAACGCTGATATCTTCGGGCAAAAGTCCGTTCAATGAGTTCAAAAACCTTGAAGCAACAATGGGTTTTTCACTCACAAAATGAACAACCTGCCCTTTCGCATGCACACCTGCGTCAGTGCGGCCTGAGAAAATTGTTTTTATTCTTCCGGAGGGATTTTCCTCCGATTTTATCAATGTACCAAGTGCCCGCTCCAGTTCCGATTGAATCGTAATTTTATCAGGCTGGATTTGCGAACCCGCATAATTGGTGCCGATATATTCAACAACTACAATATATTTGGGCATTTTTCCTCCGGATTTAGTGCCGTTTCAGCCGTTTCGCCTGCGCGAGTCGCCAAAAGCCCACCTTTCCAAGAGCCCCTTTCTATTTTCGTTGTATGATTTACAACAAAAATCACGCCGGGGGTCATTATACAAGCTGAATCAACGCCATTTCAGAAGCGTCGCCGCGTCTGGGGGGCATTCTGTAGATTCTTGTGTAACCACCGTTACGGTTTGTATATTTTTTTCCGATTTCGTTGAACAGTTTTCTCAAAACCGTTTCGGGCATAGTTTTTTGACCTTCAGCCGGTGTTTCAATGATAGCGCCTGTTTTAGGATCCATAAATTCACCTGTCAAACGGTCAAAAATGAATTTTGCAGCCAATCTTCTTGAATGAAGATCGCCTTTTTTTGCATAGCCGATAACGCTTTCAACATAAGGTTTAAGAGCTTTTGCTCTGGCCATTGTTGTATTGATTTCGCCGTGCAAAATAAGCTCGGTAGCCAAAGAACGAAGCAAAGCGTTTCTCTGGTCCTGCGCTTTTCCTAATGTATGTTTTTTACACTGGTGTCTCATTTTTATTTCCTTTGTTTTACTTAATTGTCTTATTCAAAGGGGCTTTCGCCCCGATTTTATACCATATCTTCGTATTCAACACCTTCAGGGTTCGGCATCAAGTCCAAACCAAACTGGTGGAGTTTTTCGATAACTTCGTCAGAAGATTTTTTACCGAAGTTTTTGATGTTGAGCAAATCGTGTTCTGATTTTTTCAACAATTCTGCCATTGAGTTTATGCTTGCTCTTTTCAAGCAGTTGTAAGCTCTGACAGAAAGTTCCAAATCCTCGATTGAAATGCTCGGTGAGCCTGCTTCGACAACTTCTTCTTCCTCAGTTACAATAACGGGCGCAACAGGAATAACCGGCTGGCCTGTGATTGCTGCGATTTGCATAAAGTGCTCGATTAAGATGTTAGCAGCCTGAGAAAGCGCGTTTGTAACATCTACGCTGCCGTTTGACCAGATTTCAAGGGTAAGTTTGTCAAAGTCAGTAACGTCGCCGACACGTGTATGGTCAACAGTGTAGCTTACGCGTTTAATCGGCATAAATGTAGCGTCAATCGGGAGCATGTCGATTGGCAATGAGCCCTGATTTCCTTTGAGAACGTCGGTTGTGATGTAGCCTTTGCCGGTTTCAACAGTGATATCAGCGTGAATGCTTCCGCCTTCAGCTACTGTACAAATCAACCAGTCAGGGTTTACAACTTTTACGCCCGCAGGAAGCTGCAGGTCAGCTCCGAGAACAGGGCCCGGTTTGTCGATATCAAGTCTGAGGTGCTGTTCTTCTTTGTTGTCAGTTTTTACGACCAATCCCTTGAGATTGAGCATAATATCAATTACATCTTCAACGATGCCCGGAATTGCTGTGTATTCGTGGGTAATACCCTCAATTCTGACAGAAGTAACAGCTGCGCCTTCCAAAGAAGAAAGCAATACGCGTCTAAGAGCGTTGCCGATTGTTGTACCGAAGCCTCTTTCCAGCGGATCGATTACGAACTGACCGTACTGTGAACCGTCAGAACTTGTAGTTGTATTTACACATTTAATTTTTAATTCCATAATCAAATTCTCCTGATTAATTATTTTGAATAGTACTCGATTACAAGCTGTTCCTTGAATTCAGGATCAAGCTCTTCTCTTTCGGGTATTCTGTCGAATGTAATTTTTTGTGCATCTCTGTCAATAGTCATCCATGCAGGAGCTATTGCAGAATCAATCGGTTCAAGAACTGCTTTGATGAAATCATTGCTTCTTGATTTGATTGTGATTACATCACCGGCTTTAACCAGGAATGACGGAATATCTACTTTTTTGCCGTTTACAAGAACATGTCCGTGGTTTACGATTTGTCTGGACTGTTTTCTTGTTGCAGAGAAACCTGCTCTGAAAAGTACGTTGTCCAGTCTGCTTTCAAGCATTTGAAGCAGGATTGTACCTGTAACGCCTTTTCTTCTTGCAGCTTCGCTGTAGTATTTTGCAAATTGTTTTTCGCTTACGAGGTATGTAAGTCTGATTTTTTGCTTTTCATTCAAGTGAATTGCATAGTCAGAAAGCTTTTTGCGAACTGCGCCGTGCTGACCTGAAGCACTTTGTCTCATTGAAGAAACGAGCTTTCTGTTAGATAAATCCGAAACACCGAAGTTACGGAATAATTTATTTCTAGGTCCTGTATATCTAGCCAATTTTGACTCCTTTTTCTTTCTTTTTCTATAATTTTCTTTTGAAATTGTTCTGGGTCTTGGATTATTTCCGCTCTCAGGGCCTCTGTTCCATTTCGTTTTGCCTTGCAAAACTCCATTTCACCGTCCCTGTTCGCACAGGCAGCTTCGTGCCCGAAAAAATCCGCTACACTCTTCTTTTCTTAGGAGGACGGCATCCGTTGTGTGGAATCGGAGTAACATCCTTAATCAAAGTGATTTCGAGTCCGGCTGCCTGAATTGCTCTGATAGCCGTTTCTCTGCCTGATCCGGGACCTTTGATATATACTTCTACTTTTTTCATACCCTGATCTGCTGATTTTTTTGCAACCAATGCTGCTGCTGATTGAGCTGCAAACGGTGTGCCTTTTCTTGCGCCTTTGAAACCGCAAGCACCTGCTGATGCCCATGCAACAGCATTACCCTGCGTATCGCAAGAAGTTACGATTGTATTATTAAAGGTGGACTGAATGTGTACTACACCTTGCAATACATTCTTTTTTTCTTTCTTTTTAGTTTTTACTGGTCTTGCCATTTTTATTTCCTTTTATCTATTTGTTATTGTTTTTAACAGGCTGGGTTGTCTTGGATTATTAACGCTCCGGCGGTCTTGCATTCCGCTTCATAAATCCCTTTGGGCTTTATTTCGCTCCATCGCCCGCCTTCGCATGGATGCTCGCTCACTTTCGTTCGACTCCGCATCCGCTAAAATCCGCTACGCTGTTTTCTTCTTAGCGATTGGGCCTGTTTTTTTACCGCGTCTGGTTCTTGCATTTGTTTTTGTTCTTTGTCCTCTTGCAGGAAGTTTGCGTCTGTGGCGCATTCCTCTGTATGAGTTGATTTCTGAAAGTCTTTTAATGTTCAGAGTTTCTTCTCTTCTGAGGTCACCTTCGATGTGGTAGTTAGAAAGCTCATTTCTGAGTTTTTTAATATCATCATCGGTAAGGTCGTCTGTTCTCAAATCCTGTGAAATTCCGCAGGCTTCGAGGATTTTAGCAGAGCGTGTGGGGCCTATTCCGTAGATATAGGTCAGCGCTACTATCATTCTTTTGTTACGGGGCAAATCTACCCCTGCTAATCTTGCCATTTTTTCTCCTTGTTTATTTTAATTGATTGTTTTTCCTTTGAAATTCTTTCCGGCGATAGGGTTAATACTTTTTTAGCCGGCAAGCCCCTGAAACAAGCCCAGGAGGACAGAAGAATTAACCCTGTCTTTGTTTATGTTTGGGGTTTTTGCAGATTACTGTAATTCTGCCTCTTCTTCTGATGACTTTGCAGTCTTTACACATTTTTTTAACTGATGCTCTTACTTTCATTTTATTTTCCTTTTTTCTTTCTTTTTATTTCAATCTGTATGTGATTCTGCCGCGGGTTAAATCGTACGGGGTCATTTCGACCTTTACTTTGTCGCCCGGAAGAATTTTAATAAAGTTTTTTCTAATTTTTCCGGAGATATGTGCCAGAATCTCGTGTCCGTTCTCAAGCTCTACGCGAAACATCGCATTCGGCAGTGATTCCAGTATTTTTCCTTCAAATTCTATTACGTCTTTAGCCATTAAACCTTCTTTTTCATTGTATTATAATCGCATGTTATACCATCGTACATGCTGAAAAATCTTTGACAAGCTTTTTGCATTGATTTTATTAAACTTTCGCCGATTTTTACAATTTTGAGCAATGATTGTTTATTAAAACTATGAAAATATTTAATATTTTCCAGCCTATTTCAGACGCAGTGTTTATGAGAATTTTCGTGTTTTTTGTAAAGTTTTATTAATTTTCTAATTATTTAATTATAATAAAAACAATTACATATAATAAGAAACCAGCTGGGTGAGTCCGAAGATTTTATCAGCAAAAATGCAGCATAAAACCGTCGCAAATGCGCAAGCATAAAGGAGAAATTTCGAGGAAATTACATTTGTGTCTATTTCCACGGAATTTTCGACCCGCCGGAACATTGCTCTGATTATTTTCCAGTAAGCGAAAATCATTATGACGGAAGCCAGCATCGCAACCGCAAGGAACGGCAAAAACACAAAGCCCGAGCGAGCAACTGCCGAAAAAACGAACAATTTTGCAACAAAGCCGCAGGTAGGGGCAATTCCCGCGAGTGAAAGCAAAATCACGGTAAAAGCAATTACATAATACGGGCGGTGATAAATTAATCCCTTAAAATCGTTGATTTCATCGAGTTTGCAGGAATTATAAAACAGGATAATTGCAGACCAGGCGCCAATGTTGGCAAAAAGGTAGAAAAAGAGATAAAAAAGGACGCTTGAAAGGCTGTAAACGGAAAAAACGCAGAGCCCGAGCAGCATTATGCCCGATTGAACGCTCATACTGTACGCCATTAGCCGTTTTACATTCGACTGGCGGATTGCACAGAGCGAGCCGCAGATGATTGTTAAAACAGCAATTGAGGCAAAAACGAGCCTTAAACTATTCGTGAACGGCATCATTATCAAAAGCAGCCTTGCGAGAATCCCGAAGCACGCAATCGGCGGAATCATCGAAATATAAGCGGCAATAGGGTATCCGGCGCCTTGAAATGTGTCGGGAAGCCAGCTTGAAAAAGGCACAATTCCGAGTTTGAAGAGAATTGTCACAGTCATCAAAATCAGCGCAAACGTCAAAAGCACGTGAGGGGGATTTTGTGAAAAATAATTGCTTATATCAACAAATCCAAACTGCCCGCAAAGCCCGTAAAGATAGGACAAGCCCAGCAAAAACAGCGAAGACGCAACCCCGCCGATTACCAGATAGCCAAAACTCAATTGTCTTGCATTGGAGCTTTTTGTATAGGTCAAAAGCAGATAACAGCTAAGCCCGAGCGCGCTCAGGCAGACAAAAAGCCCCACAAAATCCATAACGCTGACACAGCACATTGCAAAAAGCACGCCGGACAGAAAAACCGTAAAATATTCAAACGCGAGCTCCCTTGTTGAGCGCACCATGTTGCGTGACAAAAGCGTAAGGAAAAATGCGCTTATCAAAATCAGAATTTTGAAAAATAACGTATAAACGTTAGACAAAAACGCTCCGCCGAAGGCAAACGAATCTTCAGGGGAAATTGGAAGGTAAAAAGTTGCGGCAATTGCGCACACAATCCCCACAATCGTCAGTCCTTTTGAGATTCTGTACATGTTTTTGTGCAAAAAAACCGAAGCCGCCATATTAATCATTATGAAAATTATCAAAACCAGCTCGGGTAAATAAGTATTCGCAATATCTTTTATCAAAACTTCCATACAACCTAAATCCTTGTCAAACCTGCAATATATCCTGAAGAATTCCCGCGACCGACTGATAAATCCGGACAATACTCATCGGATAAACGCCAAAATAAATAATAACAGCTGTCAACGCCGACAAAACACTGACCTCCTGAGGCCCCAAATCCTTTAATTTTTTCCACTGTTCCAGCAAAACCGAACAAAATACGCGGTAAAAGAAATAAAGCACATACCCCGCAGACATTGCAACAGCGGCCATTCCGGCAATTGCGCATAATTTCACCAGCAGGTCATTTTCCAGCTCTGAAATCATTGCTCCGGTGAGAATCATGAGTTTTGGCGCAAACATCATCAAAAACGGCACCCCGATTGCGCAAAAAGAGATTATCAGCGCAAAATACATACATTTCGGCATAACCTCTCCGAGGCCGCCCAAAGCGGTGATATAAGTCGTTTTTGTTCTGAACAGGATGGACGAAATAAGCACAAAAAACGCAGCAAAAACTATCCCCGCAGAAATTGTCATAAAAACAGCCCCGTTAAAACCAATCTGGGTCAAAGACCCCAGCCCCAGCATAACGAATCCGGAGCTTGCAATGTTTGCATAAGAAACGATTTTTTTAATTTCCGACTGCGCAATGGCCAGAGCACCGGCATAAAAAAGGTTTACAACGCCCCAGACCATAAGCACAGGAGCAAAAATCCTGAAAATAGACGGAAAAATAAGCATATTGAACCTGATTAGCCCGTAAACACCCGTTCCGAGGAGGATTCCCGAGATTAGAATGTTGACAGGAGCCGCTGCTTTGCTTTGTATATCCGGAAACCAGCTATGCAGGAACGCAAAAGGAACCCTTATCGCAAAAGCAGCCAAAAATCCTGAAAATACCATTATCTGGAACCACAAAGGGTAGATTTTTTCGTCCATACTCAAAGACTCAATGTTCGCAGTCATCACATTGCTCACCGCAAAGTTATAATAATAAAGTATGAGCATTGCAAAAAACATCAGCATGTTTGCAGCAAAGGAGCCGAGCGTAAACCTCATCGCAGCAGCCCTCGCCTCCGAATTTCCCCACTGGGAAACCAGAAAATACAGAGGAATCAACGAAAGCTCCCAGAAAACAAAGAACAAAAACATATCTTTTGCGCAAAATATCCCCAGAAGCGCTGCCTCAAAGAGAAAAACCATTGAATAATACAGCTTATGTTTTGACCTTATGTGGATTTTGCTTACAACAAGCGTTATCAGGACAACAAATGAGGTTAAAATAACCATAAGCAGCGCAACGCCGTCAACAGCGAACTTCGCGCTGATTCCGAGGCTTTTTAACCAGGTCATCCCGAAAAATGTAAGCTCTTTTTCAAAAGACATCCCGTACATGCCCGTATCAAAGAAAAGCAAAAACAAAAGCGAATAAATAAAATGCAAAGCGGCAAAGGATTTTGCAAATCTTCTTACTTTTACCTGATGATTCGGGAATTTAGGGAAAAGTATAATGCCGGCGGCAATAAGCGGTGCAAATATGAGCCATATTAACGATAACATTCTTCCCCTCCCTTATATTTTCACCATTAAAAGGTAAAATCCTAATACAAAAACAAAAATCGTTATCAAACCAATGAGAGAATAAATCAAATACGTCTGAAAAGTCCCTGCCTGAAACCGGCAGCACAAAAATGACGCGCCTCTCATGAACAATTCAACAAATCCGATTACAGAATCGACAATATATCTCTCAAACCATGCAGCTACTTTGCACAGCGGAACAAAAACCCTGTTTGCAAAGCCTATGAGCACAAAGATAAAGGCAATTATAAATACCGCCCAAACCCAGTTATGGCTAAGATTGAAAAAGAAAACATCAAATCTCAAAAATAAGTAAATTCCGATTAATAAAATTAACGCGTTTTGCGTAAAAATCACCCGGGAAAGCGGCGTCCGCTCAGTTTGTTCAAACGTAATATAAATAAACGCCTGCATAAACTTCATAATTATAACAAATATCAAAATCGAGCAAAAAGCTGTATAAATCGGGTCGCTCATCAGCGAATTTACATTGGCCGCAATCGAATCCATATTTGTAAACGCCAGACTTCTTGCGTCAAAAAGCTGGTTGTAAGTGACTGAAAAATAAAGTATGGTCAAAACACAAAAAAGAAGCGTCAAATCGCCTATTCTGTTAAAAATAAAGGATTTTATTGCTGCGCGTGATTCATTTCTGTTGGAAAAATCGAAATTTATCAACAAATACGAAGCCGCGCCCGTAACCTCGCACATAATATACGCCTGAAGAATATTCGGCGCGAGAAAAACCCCGAAAAGCCCGAAAGCAAAAAGATTGAGGTAAAAAACGAGCCTGTTATAATTTACGTTCGTGCACATTTTCATATAAGCAAAAATCTGTATCAAAAGCGCCACAGCCGCGCTCAAAAGCAGAAAAATAACCGATGTCCGGTCAACAAGCGTGCCCAGATAAAAATTTGCGCTCTCGCTTGAAAGCCAGAGCAGGTTTGACTCGATAGAAACCGGGTTTCCTATTGAATCAACAAACCCCGCAGCCGCAAAAACAAGGCAGATTACAGAAACAAACAGGCTCAACGAAGAAACAAGCTTTTTATCAAACCTGTTCGCGGTCAAACCGTTTGCTGCTGCGATAAAGCATACAAAAACAGGCAAAAACAGCATTAAATTTATATTATCAATAAAAAATCGCACCTAATTCTCCTTAATCTTTTCAATATCAAGGTACTCGTTTGACTGGTAGATTCTGAAAAATATCGCCAGAGCAACAGCAATCTGCACAGCCGAAATTAAAACAAAGAAAAAACAAATTAAATTTGCATTCAAAAACGACCCGTCGCAAAAAGCCCCGAAAGCCGCAAAATTCATAACTATAGACATTGATACGAGAAGCATTGACATTATTATCCTCAAAAGATTTCTCGAGATAATTATGCCCGCAATCCCCAGCAAAAACATCAGCCCTGCGACCGCCAGAAAGTGCAAAAGTCCGATTTGCAGCAAAGAATCAATCATTTACATCCTCCCCGTCCGCTGAAGCAGTCAAAATTCCGCGTATAACGATAATTGCAGCAAATGTCAGAATCAAAACAATATGAAGCGGGAAAACATGCCCGGAAAAAGTCATTGTATCCTGAGATTTTTCATTTACAAAATTAAAAATGTTAAACAGTGAATTGCTGAATTCTTCTTTAACAAACAAACACGCAATCACCCCGAAAACCGCCAGCACAACAGCGCTCACAACGATTTTGAACACGCCTGAAAGTTTCAGAGGGAGGTTCCAGCGGTTGATTTTCTTCATCAGCAGAAAAATCACCGGACAAAGCACCAGAGCGCCCAGCACAAACACAAAACCCGCAATAAATTTCGCGCCGAGCATAAAACACATCACGCCCGTAAAGAAAAAAGCAAAAAACAGGCTTATCAACGCAAGAAACATTCTCGGAGCAAAAATCACCCCCGCTGTACTGCCCAGCAGCAGCATTGCCGAAACGTAAAAACTGACCGGCTCAAATTCCAACTTTTTACTCCTGTTTTCGTCAATTTTTTGCTCTAATCACATATATATTTATAACATAATTCAGCAGTGTTATAATATGTATTGTTGTGATTTATTAAGATGAATTTTCAAAGAAAAACGGGGCAAAAATTTATGCCCCGTTTAAAATATTCTTGATTTAGCTAAAATTAGCCGATTTTTCCGTTTACAAAATCGAATCTGTTTTCCTCAGCGGCTTTTAACGCATCTTTTGCGTCAATTATCGCTACTTTTGCCGCTTCTTCTTTATTGAAAACGCCGGAAAGTTTCATTTTTGTACTATTTATAAGTGATTTCAGCGCTTCGTTTGATTTTTTTGCAGCTTTATCAAAAACAGCCCCGATATCATCCGCCTGCACTCTGTTGAAATTGCTATATGGCTTTTGTTCGATTCTATGCTTGAGCAAGGGCATTACAGAATCGTTGGTTACAAACAAACGCGCAACTTCGTCCTTTTTCGTTTTCACATCAGTCACGAATGTGTCGTTCAAAAGGTAAAAATTCTTGCTGTCATTCAGTTTTGTAACAGGCATTGAATACGATTTGCCATTAATCATAACAGGTTTTTCTACAGTAGTTTGAAATGCCCCCAAAAGTTTATTTTCAAACTTTTTGATATCACCATAAGAGCCTTTTAATACATAACCGGCTTTGAAATTTGGTGAAAATTGAGTTTTTTTCATGTCCATGACACTCTCCTTCTTCCTATATTATAATTAAAATCCCAACAAAATTTTTTTTGCCATATCACCGGGAAAATAATGATATAATAAAAATATGAAATACGCACAAAACATATCAACTTTTGTTATTTTAATACTGCTACTTTTGTTTAATTCAACCCGGGTTTTCGCAGATACGTACAAAGCCACCATTATTCAAGACGCTCCGCCTGAAAATGCCGAACATTTTGCACGGCTCGGGGACAAAATTCTCAATTATTACGAAAAGCTCCCCGACAAAACCGATCAGGGCAGATTTTTGAACGCAGCAAAATATTTTTATTACCAGTCCAACAAAATCGATATCTCAAACGCTGACGCGCTTATTGGCAGGGCCAGAATTGCGCTGATTCAAAACGATATCAGAAAAGCTAAAAACAATCTGTTTATTGCCCTGAATTTTAACGAATCCAACCCGAAAGTGCTTTATTATCTGGGAAAAACGTTCTTTCAGGACGGAGATTTTGACGATGCAATAAAATACTACGGCGATGCCTACTCCAACGGGTACAGGCTTGATTACAATACAAATCTTATGCTCGGAATCTGTTATGAAAAAATGGACGACGTAAAAAGAGCAAAATATCACTACAAAAACGCCATAAAAATCCAGCCGTCCGAAACAGAAGCAAAAATGAGGCTTCAGGGTCTGGACATCATCAACACAAACTACACCACAACCGAAGTTTTCACCCATCCTCAGGAAGAAGAAGAACCCCTCAAAGATATCGAACTCAGAAGCCTCCCCCAAAATTAGTTTTTTATATAGGGCAAGGACTCCTTGCGAAACGATTAAGTATCGTTTCGGATGGAGGCAGGCTAAGTGAGATACGAAGTATCTCCGTGCCGTATATAAATTTGTTTTTCACATTGAGCGTGGTTGTTTAGGGGCACAGCCCCGTCACACGGCGGGTGCGGTTTGCCTTGGGGCGAGAGATTCATGCGGTTTTTTCACATTGAGCGCGGTTGTTTAGGGGCACAGCCCCGTTTCTTGCTTTGCGCAGGCTCGGCACGAAGAGCGGGGAGGGAGATTCTTGGGGGTTGCGGTCTTCCCTCTCCGATGGGAGAGGGTGCCCGCCCCGCCAATGGCGGGAATGGGCGGGCGGGTGAGGGCTGGCTCCAGGGGAAAGCTGGGACAGGAACAAAGAAAAGCCCCATTGTATTTACAGTGGGGGTTGAGGTTTATGGATTTATTTTTTTATTTCTTTTTACCTACTTTCCATCTTAGACCGCCTGTGAGGGAAACACCGTTTCTGCCTCCTGAGTGAATCATCGCCTGAATATAAGCCGTATAGCTTTCAGCCCAGCGCTTTTGAACACCAACGCCGTATTCAATATAGGGGTCGATGGACATTTCAGGCAGGCGGGGGTCATTTGCTGTAACTTTTGATTCATCGAGGATATTCCAGACCATGTTTACGGCCAGATAAGGCTGCCAGCCGGATTTTGTATTGCCGATAAATTTAATTCCGGGTGCGATTTGGATTGCATTCAAGGGGTCTGATTTAATTCTCAATCCGGCAGCGTTTGTGAAGTCGAAAGTATTCACAAAGGTGTAGGAAAGGAGCAGGCTGGGTTGTACAATAAATTTTCCTTTGGCGAATTCAAAGTTGTAGCCGGCTTTGTTAGCTATACCTGCGATAAGCATGGTGTAGTTTTCGTGTCCGTACATGGAGGAGGTTGAGCCGACTGTTGAACCGACGGTCGCGGTTGTAGCGTTGAAGAAATTTCCTTTATAGAAAGTTGCAGTACCGCCGAGGAGGCCGCCATTCTGGTAAGTATCAATTCCCTGATATCTTTGGGAGGCGCCGTTGTAGCCTATATAAGCTGTCAGAACCCGTTCAAAGCCGTATTTAACTGTTTCGAGCTTTGAGTCGTGTCCGATTAATGTACCATAGTTTATATTGCTGACTTTAGGGCCGTTTTTGAGGGGGATTGATTCGAAAGAGGAGTAGGGTTTTACCCAGAAAGCTTCATCTTCTGTTTTTGTAAAAATGGGTGAGAAATTCCCGACATCAGTGGCGTCACCTGTTGGTGAGAGCGCGTATTTATTGGCATTAATCATTGATATACGTTCAAGGTACGGTATATTCATGAATGTTTCGGCGTGTTGAAAGGCGTAGTGGACGGTTTGGGTTTGTTGTGTGAAAGCACCTGCCTGCATGGTAACGGGTGCGGGCAATACCGCGGGGTTATTTTCGCCTCTTTGGAAAGTAAATGAGCCGTTTGAAGCGTCATAACCGACATTATAGACATAAATTGGTGTATAAGCTGTGGATGAACCGGTATAGTTGACTTTTCCGGCTATTTCGGGGTCAGCGAAGAAGATTGAGAGGGATTCTTTGTTAGATTGGGAAATGAGGTTGAGGGAGGGGATGTTAATGGAGGCGTTTTGGGTAGAAGTATAATTTTGAGCCTGAAGCCTGTCCATTTTTTCGTTTTCGAGGTCAACATCGGGAGAAAGGCTAATGTTTCCGTTGAGATTCAGGGTGTTAAATGAGTAGGTTTCTGCAATGTTGTTTTGCAAGGCGAGTGTGCCTGAATTCATTGTCACATCTGCATTTTTGAAAGTATCCTCTTTCATTGAGAGGGTGATGTTGTCCATAGTAACGTTAGCTTTGTTTACAGAGTTATTCAGGGATATTTTTCCGGTTGAATCGCCGTTCAGGGCTATTTTGTAACCGTCTTGTCCGTTAATTTGGTCATCAAAATTTATTGAGCCGTTGTTTGTAGCGTTAAGGGTGAGGGTTTTGTCTGTTGCGTCGAGGTATATTGCTTTGGACTCGCCGTTTGCGGTGTTTGAGGAGAAGTTTGAGTAGGAGTTATTTGCGGAGATTTGGATATTAGTTTTTGAGTAAATTGCGCCGCCTATTCCGTCAGAGGAATTGTTGACGAAGGAGGAGTTTGAGATATTTATCTCAGAGTCGGGGTTGGAGGCGTTTATAACAGAGCCGTTTGTTGCTGATGAAGCGTTTTTGATTGTTGTATTTGAGATATTGAGTGTTGTTTTATTTGCCAGCTCGAACATTGAGTGGTTGTTGGCGTTTATGGTGGATATATTGTTATTTATGCCGGAGATATTCAAGGTTCCGGCTGTGGCGGTTTCGAGGTTTTGGGAGAGGATGTAGTTGTCGGCTGAGTTAAAGATAAAATTTCTCGGATTAGCAGAATTTTTTGCTGTAATGATGTTGAGGGTGTCATAGATTTTATCTTTATAGACAATAATTGAATCGTTTGTAGTCGAAGTCGTGGTGAGGTTTATGCCGCCTTCCTGGGCGAAAATATCTGTGTTATAGACGGTATCTGTGAGGGTTTCGAGGATATTTTCCGCAATGTGGATATTTTCGCCCAGAGCAAGTTGCAGATTTGAATCCTGAGTGTGCAGAATTTGGAAAGTTTTGTGCCCCTCAGCAGAACCGATGAAATTTATTATATTTAATGTAACAATACCCGAAGAATTTTTTTCTGTAGTGATTGTATCTGCCTTTCCGGTGGAAAGGTCAACATCAATGTTGTATTTTGCGCTATTTTGGCTGGAAAGTGAAACAAATTCATAATCAAGGGGAGCGTTGTTTGCAAAATCCACTGTTACGTTTTCTGCGGTAACGTTTGCGTTGATTACATCATTGTAGAGGCTGATTGTACCGGTGCCATCGCCGGTTAAGGCCAGAGTGAATGCGTATTCGGGGTCATCAATATATATTCTATCGCCTGAAACCATTATGCCGCCGTCAGGGAATTGAGTCAGGGTAAGTTTGAATGCACCTCCGGCAATCTGGTCATCAAAACGGATAACACCGTTATTTTTTGCCTCGAGAGTAAGGGTATAACGTTCGTCGATTACCTGATCGGGGTATGTAGGCGCCTCACACAACATATATATTGCGTTTTGAACTATTTTACCGTTTACCGATGTATAATTTCCGGAAAAAAGGCTTGTACCTGCATCGGCAACAATAGTAACATCCGAACAATCACTGTGAATTGCACCGCCAAATGCTTGATTATTAGAACTTGCATGATTGTTTATAAAATTAGAATTAACTATGTTGATTTCTGAACCATAATTAATAAAAATAGCACCGCCATAAGCTGTTCCGGAATCAGAAGAAATATAATTTTCTTCAAAATTCCCTTGCAAATAACCGATAGTGCCGTGATGGTAAATCGCACCGCCTTTTACTGTTTCATCTGCATCATAACAGAAATTATCCACAAAATCCGCAGTTATTGAATTTATTGTATCAATATTATAAACAGCACCGCCTTTAGTGGCATGATTTCCCTCAAAGCTGCCTTTTAAATAACCGGAGATATTGCCGTCATTAAAAATTGCACCGCCCGACCCGTCTTCTTCTTCTGAAAATGCGTAGTTTCCTTTAAATACACCATTAATATTGGTTATTGTGTTTGTGTTATGTATTGCGCCGCCATTTGCGTCCTCGCCTTCAACAACGGCATAATTTTCTGTAAATGTTCCGCTAATATCAGTGATTTCGCCGGAATTATATATTGCACCGCCAAAAGCGTCATCATCAACAGAAGATACATAATTTCCGGCAAAATTTCCTTTTATAGTTGTAATCATTGCCTCATTGTAAATAGCACCGCCATTTGCATTATCGTCATCAAGACAAACTGCAGAATTTCCATTGAAATCAGCTTCTATACTGCCGATTGTCGCACTGTTATAGATAGCACCGCCGAAAGACTTGTCATCATCCTGTGTTAAGACATAATTTTGTGTGAAATCACCTTTTATACTTGTAATTTCGCCGTCATAATTATAAATCGCACCTCCATAGGCATTCCCTCCGGAATCAGAAGCATAATTTTCTCTAAAATTGCCTGATATGCTGGTAATCGTACCGCCATCATTGTAAATTGCGCCGCCGTAATCGCCGTCAGAGTGGTTTGCTATGAAATCACCGGATAAATTTGTAATAGTGCCGGAATTATAAATTGCACCACCCTCGCCGGATAAATAATTCCCTGTAAACGAAGCATCAATATCAATGATTTTACTTGCATTATGAATCGCACCGCCTCGTGGGCTGCCTGTTGCGGTATTTTCTATGAATGCGCCTGTAATTTTTTCAATAGTTCCTTCATTGTAAATTGCACCGCCGCGGGCGCTGCTCGCTGAAATATAGTTGCCTGCGAAATTTCCGTTTATGTTTTTGATTATTCCGGCATTATAAATCGCACCGCCATAGCCATATCCTGTTGTTTCAATGCTATTGTTAATAAAATCCGCTGTAATCGTATCAATAATGCCTTTGTCGGCATAGCTCATTTTGTAGGTGCCGAAATTGTTGTAAATTGCGCCTCCGGAAGCAGAAACATAACTACTGCCATTGCTGATTGATAACTTATTTTCAATAAAATCACCTGTTATTGAATTTATAGCGCCTGCATTATAGACAGCACCGCCTTGAGCGTTAGCGGTTTGGGTTTTAGCATAATTGCGGATAAAATCGCCGGAAATATTAGCAAAAGTCCCCATATTGTTATGAATCGCACCACCCTGCGCGTAACCGTCCTTTGCGACGGCATAATTACCGACAAAGTCAGCAGCAATTTTCTCAAAAGTGCCATGGTAATTATAAATTGCACCGCCTCCGGTAGTAAGGGAAGAAGAACCATTCGAATAAACATAATTGTTGACAAAGCCGCCAACTAAATTTTCAACAGTTCCATAAGTATTATATATCGCGCCGCCATAAGCCTTGCCTGACGGAGCAGAAGCATAATTGCCTATGAAATTCGCAGATAAATTCTTTATTGTTCCGCCAATTCTAATTGCACCGCCCTCTACACCGCTGGAATTTGCAGCAGAAGAAACGTAATTGTTTATAAAATTTCCATTGATACTATCAATAGTGCCTATTGAATAAATTGCGCCCCCATAAGCATAAGAATATGCAGCACTGCCGGTTACAGCATAGTTTCCTACGAAATTGCCGTTTATAGATGCAATATAGCCATTGCTATTAACATAAACAGCACCTCCCTGCGTGTTTGAGCCGCTGGAGGTTCCGGAAACGTAATTATCTATAAAATCCGCAGTTATATTGCCATAAGCTGCATTTGCACCCACATTAAAGGCCCCGCCGTAAACTTTTGCGGCATTTTTATACAGCCCGATGAAACTTCCTCCCTGTATCGATGAAGCAGAAGAATCAGAAGTTATTTCAGTGTAGGTGTGGGAGTTCGCAGTATCATAATTTACTGTAATTTGGGCTCCGGCAGCATCTGTTGAAACCAGTTTTGCGCCGTCTGTTGTGTCCCATTTAAAATACTTCTTGCCATCTCCGGTTCCAAAATCATTATTTCTAAAGGAAATGAGATAGTTTTGGGCAGCCGCTGTACCATCTTCATTTATTATGTATTTTTTAATTATATTTTCGCCCGTGCCGGAGGTTTCTGTGAGAAAATAGGCAGATTTGAGGTTGTCGGGGTAAAATTCCTGCGGATTGCTACCGGCTATGGGTTTGCCGGCAAGAGAATCCAGGGTGGGAACAAGAAGTTCTGTAGAATCAGCAGAAGCCCCCGCAGCATAAACCGGAGATAGCGTAAAAAATAAAGACAAAACTAAGGTGAAAAAGTTTTTATAACCAGCATATCTTTTAATACACATATTTCTGCCAGCCCCCCCCCCCATGGGCGAAATCGCTTTACACACAAGGGTTTTCAGCGTTTTATTTAAATGCTTTTTCATAATCTATAACCTCGTTATTTAAGAGGAGTAAACAAAGAAGAAAGGTAGCAGGTGGATTTTGAGCTAGTTTTACACCCTTCTATTTACTTAATGCCCAGTTTTTGGTGGTTTCTAACATTCTGCGGGTGGTATTGTTACATTTTTTTACATATTCCGACTTAATGTTTCTCAATCAAAAACCGCTTATAATTTCCATTCGGCAGATTTTTTACATATAATTAAAAACAACAAGAACGGGATAATGATATGGACTTTAATTTTAAGAAAATAAACAGGCTAAAAGCCGTTATAACGCTAATTCTGGTGATTCTTGCAATAATTTTTGCATACGTATTCAAAGATATTTTTAACAGAGTTGAAAACAGGCTGATTGATTTCAGAGCGTCTTTGAGCACTGACAGCGGGCTTTTTAGCCACAAATTCAAACCAGCGGACGAAAATATCGTAATTTTATCAATAAACGACCTCACCCAGTACGAAGCAGCCCGCTCAAGCGAGCTAAACCTTACGCGCTGGCCGTGGTCGAGAAAAGTTTGGGCTGATGTAATCAATTTCCTTGAGCGCCGCGACCCGAAAATGATTATCGTTGATTTAAATTTCTCAAATTACGAAGATTTGGCGCTGAACCAGTCCTCGGCGGATATAATTTTGTCGAACACGCTCTGGGGATACAACAATATCATCCTCGCAACCGCTCTGCGCACGCCTTACGAAGCAACAAACAACATGGTTTCGGCTAAAATCCTGGACAACTTCGACAATCCATACTATCCGGCAAGAAAACCACTGAATCTTGATATTCCCGACCAGAAACTGGACAACAACATCTCCTACTACTCCCACACGCCGATTCCGGACATTTTTACAAGAAACACGACAATGGCGGTCACAAATCTTCAAGCTGACGGCAATAACGGCATTATAAAATACTCACAGCCGGTTTATAAGCTAATAAAAGGCAACAAAAGCTATTATCTCCCCTCAATTCCGCTCGCAGCACTGATAAAATACGCAGAAAGCGACAAATTGTCGTTTGAAAACAACGCTTTTCTCCTCAAAAACCACAAAATCCCCGTCAACGAACACGGGCAGGTGCTCATAAACTGGCACGGAAGCGACAATACATACACTGACATCCCGATTAACGCAATTCTGCTGAGTATGGTGCGCGGAACAAGGTATTTTGAATACGACAACAGGCAGATTCCGCTGGATTTCTTCAAAGACAAAATAATCCTCATTGCGCAAACCCAAACCGGCACAGAAACCCACAACACGCCCGCAGCACAGGATTTGCCCGATGCGCAGATTAAAGCAACGATAATTGACAACTACATCAACGACGGCGACATCACAACCGTGAAAAAACGCGCATTTGCAAAGCATCTTTCGCCGCTGAAGACGATTTTGCTCACTGCGTTTTTCTGCGCGGCGATAATTTTTGTTATTGTGATTGCGACCAACATGCTTCTTGCGTTTATGAACTCGTTTTTGCTGGTTTTGATTTATTGCTGGCTTTCGATTGTGCTATTTTGCCACCCGAGGTTCCATTTGATTCTTGATATGGCGCTGCCGCTTTATTGTATGGGCATAACGCTAATTTTGACGTATATTTTAAAGGTTCATCACGAATTCAAGAAAAGAAAGAAAATCGAAAAAATCTTCGGCAATCTTGTATCAGAAAAAGTCCTGAAACAGCTGATTAACAAGCCTCACAAGCTAAATCTCAAGGCCGGGCTTCAAAAAGTTACGATAATGTCGTGCAATATTTTCAACAACATAGAAATCTCCGACGTAATCAGACCCGAGGACTATATTGAGCTGATAAACAGGGCTTTTGGCACAATAGAAAATATTATTTTCAAATATAACGGCACAATCAACCGTTTTGTGGGAAATTCGGTGCTTGTTTACTGGGGATACCCGATTCACAGCCGAAAAGACACGGAAAACGCCCTGCATGCCGCGCTGGAAATAAAAAAAGCTATCAAAAAATTCAATAAAGAATTTTTAGACGAGCTTTGTGCTCCGGAAGAAGAAAAAAACATTTTTATTGACGTAAAAATCGCCATAAACACAGGAACGGCGCTAATCGGGCAAATCGGCTCGCGCGATGTTTCGGATTTCACGCTTCTGGGCGATACGGTTGATATAATTGAAAAAATCGAAAACGTAGGCATAGAATTTGATAAAAAAATTCTCGTCACGGAAGAAAGCCTTAAAAATCTGGACAAACCGGCCTACACGGTTCCCGCAGGTCAAATTCGCATTAAAAATTCAGATGAAAAAATCAAAATTTTTGAACTGAAAGGGATGACAGCGTGATTAGCATTGATTCGCTTCTGGCAGAGGCATTTGTGGAGGAAAACAGGGCTTTTTTTGAGGGGGCAAAAGTACAAAAAATCCAGCAGCCGACCAGAAAAGAGCTGATTTTGCATTTGCGCTCGAATTTTGAATCAAAAAAATTCTACATAAACATCCACCCCCGGTTTCACCACGCAGCCTTGATGAACAAGGAAAACGAGGCAAAAAGAAACCTGAAAATCCCCGCCCAGCCTCCGATGTTTTGCATGCTTTTGAGAAAACACATGGAAGGCGCAAAAATTGTGCGTATAAACAAGCCCGAAAACGAACGAATAATCGAACTTTTCTTTGAAAACTACGACGAAATCGGAGCAAAGGTCGAAGAATGCCTCAGTATCGAGCTTATGGGCAAACACAGCAATATTGTGCTTTACAACACAGATAACAACATAATTCTCGGCTGCGCGCACAATATCGGCTCAGAAAAAAGCAAAGAAAGGGAACTTGCGGGCGGTTTGCCCTACATTTACCCGCCCAAACAGGACAAACGCGAGCTTTTGAGAACGCGCTCGGATTCTTTTAAAAAGATTTTCAAAAAAAGCCCGAATCCGCTTAAAAAAGTTTTAGCGGAGAACTTTTTCGGGCTGACGCAAATTCTGGCAGGACAAATTGCCGAAAAAATCGGGATAAACGGGGATTCTGCAGCAGATTCGTTAAAAGAAGAAGAAATGTTGAAGCTTTTTGCCGCATTGCACGAATTTTTTGAAAATCCGCCGGAAAATTACTTCATAAGCAGGGATTTTGAATATTTTTCGCCCTTTGAATCGCCCGAAGCAAGAAAATACACCGAAATAAACGCCTTGATTGACGATTATTTTGCTTATCATCAGGAAAAATTCAACCTCAAAAACCTGAAAGCAACACTTTGCGCAGCTGTTCAAAAGGAGCTCAAAAGGCTGAAAAACAGTTTCAAAAATCTCCAAAAAGAGGCTGCAAACAAAGAAAAAGCCGAAAAATACAGGCTCAAAGCCGACCTTATTATGGCGAACCTTTACAATCTGAAAAAAGGGGAGAAAATTGTTGTTTTGAGCGATTTTGAGGGGGAAAATCAGGTCGAAATCGAGCTTGATGAGAATATTTCACCGGTTGAAAACGCAAACAGGTACTATGCGCGATACAACAAGGCAAAAAAGGCCTATCAGATAGCTGAGGAGCTTGCGCAAAAGGCTCAGGGCGAAATCGAATATTTTGAAGAGCTGATGTTTTCAATTGAGCTTGCGCAGAGCATGGCCGAGCTTGAAGAAATTGAAGAGGAAATAATTCCGGCGAAAAAAGATGAAAAATCCAAGAAAAAAGAAAAACAAACTACCGTTCAAAAGCTTGATATCAATGGATTTAACGTTTATGTAGGAAAAAACAACAAACAGAACGATTTTATTTTTTCAAAAATTTCTTCACCGGAAGATTTGTGGTTTCACGCGCTCAACGTGCCCGGTGCGCATATTTTGATAAAAGTTCAGGACAAAGAACCGCCGGATAAGGTGCTTTTGAGGGCAGCAGAAATTGCAAAAGAATTTTCAAGCGCAAAAAATTCGGGAAAAGTGCCGGTAATTTACACAAAACGAAAATATCTTAAAAAACCGCCCGCGCAAAAGGGCGGGATGGTCACATACCGCAACGAAACTGAAATAGTCGTTGAATAACCCATTTAAAACGTTAAAAAGGGCGGAAAACACAAGGTTTTCCACCCCTATATCCCTATAATTGCAAATCGAGCGAGCCCGAAACATTCCCGACCTTTGAATAGGCGTTTAAGCCCTCTTTGGACTTGATTGTTTCAAACGCGTCGTTGCTTTTTTGCGAATCATCCATATTGTTTGATTCCTCCTCCAAGCCTTCTGCCAGCTCATTCAGCATTTGCATTTGCATATACTGAATTATTTCATCAAAAGTAACTTTTCCGTCCCCGTTCAAGTCCATTTCACTTGACGAAGAGCTTTCTGAGCTTCCTGATGAAGAAGCAGAGGCAGTCTGAGCTTCATCCGTAGATTGAAGACTGTCAGAAATAGCCGAGTACGTAGCAGAATCACTTGCCTGTGAACTGCCCTGCACCGATGAGCCCATGTTCATAAGCTCGCTTGAAAGCAGACTTTGCACGGACATAGCCGAACCAATGCCTGATACCATGGTATTAACCTCCTTCCTTGTCAAGAACATGATGTTACGGCATGGCCCGCCCGCACATCATGTAAAAGGAGGAAATCAGCCTCTAATCTGGAAAGGACATTTTTCGCAACGGGCCTTTGGAACAAGAATCAGGTTGTCCTCAAGATCATACATCTTCGCAATACGCGTTATGAGACGCGAACCGCAGACAGGGCACTCAATATCCTCGATATCATGCTCAAGAATTTTTTGTTTTAAAAATATTATCTGCTCTGTTTCCGGCAAAAGCGACAAATCAGGATGTTTTTCATAAGGTTTTATCTCTTTAGGCATTAATTTCAGCCCTTTTGCGAGTTTTTGCCTTATTGTTGATGCAAGAAAAAGTTCCCTCCCTGCTTCAATTTCCTCAATGGTTTCAAGCGGCAGAGAGCATTTTTTAGCAAGCCCGGACTGCGAAAGCCCGAGCTTTTCTCTTGTTTGTGAAACAAATTGTGCCAGAGATAGCTGTGTCAAGGACTTACACCCCTGCTTTTTCTCTTATTGGCACCGTTGTTTTCTTAGAATCCTGTTTTTCTCTCCACCAGTCAAGAAGCGTGCTCGCAAAGAAGATACTGGAGTAAGTACCGATTGCAATACCGACAATCATCGCCAGAACGAACTCTTTTGTGGTTTCTCCGCCGAAAAGATAAAGCGCGCCGAGCGTGATTAAGGTTGTCAGGGAAGTGTTTATACTTCTGGCAAGGGTCTGGTTTACGCTGGCATTGACGATTTCAGGGAAAGTTGCTTTTTTAGCAAAAAATCTGCAATTTTCACGGATTCTGTCGAACACAACGATTGTATCATGGTTTGAAAACCCGATAACAGTAAGCACAGCCGTGATAAACATCGCGTCAATGTGAACATCAAAGAATATCCCCAGAATCGAGAAGAATCCGAGAACAAAAAACGCGTCATGCGCAAGCGAAATGAGCGCAATCACCGCATAATCAAGCTGAAATCTTATTGTCAAATAAGCAACAATACCCAGAAACGCTAAAGCAAGCGCCAGCATTGAATTTTTGAACAACTCGCTGCCCAGAGTAGGCCCGATTGAGCTTACCTGCACGAGTTTTGCGTCAGGATAGTCTTTTTTTATTACATTAGCAATTTTTTGTTCGGATTGCTGGTCGTTGCTCTGAAATGCGGTTCTTACGGAAATCAAAGTTCCGATTTTTTCAGCGGAATTGTCGTTAGAAATAGCGCTGCTCGGACGCAAAACCTGAATTACAGGGCTTTCAATGCCGCCGTTTTCAAGATTTTTTCTCAAAACCTCAATTTCAGAGTTCGGAACATCTTTTTGCACTGCATACTGTGAAATTGTGCCTCCGGTAAAGTCAATACCGACTTTTACAGGCAAATGCGACGGATAAGTCATCACTGAATAAATCATTGCAACCAATCCGGGCACAATCAACAGCAATGACAGCCCGAACCAGACCCATCTGTATTTTACAACGTCTATTATTTTTTTATGGTGTAAAATCGTTTCACTCATTATAATTTTCTCCTATGATTTTTCTTTTTTTCACTCTCTTAACGTGAGAGCGCAGCTAAAGGCCTAGTCCAAAACTCCGAATTTAGCTTTTTCGCGTTTTGTTTCGGTTGCTTCGTAAGCATGACCGATTTCGCTTTCTTTTATGCCAAACCAGCCCGGATGTTTAAGCTGTCCTGCGCCAAACATAAGGTGCATAAAGTTTTTGGTTACGGTAATCGCCGTAAACATACTTACAAGAACACCGATAACCAGTGTCAGCGCAAATCCTTTAATAATGCTTGTTCCAAGGAAATAAAGGATTACGCAGGTGATTATTGTTGTCATATTTGAGTCGAAAATACTTGTGAATGCACGGTCAAAACCCGCATTTATCGCAGTAAAGAGGGTTCTTCCGGCTTTAAGTTCTTCTTTTGTTCTTTCAAAAATCAAAATATTCGCATCAACGGCCATACCAATACTCAGAATAAAACCAGCAATGCCTGCGAGCGTAAGGGTTACGGGAATAATGTTGAAAATCGCAAAAACCAGCACGCCGTAAATCATCAGCGCAAGGTCAGCAATAAAACCGGGCAAGCGGTAATAAACAAGCATAAACAGCATAACAACGCTTATGCCGATAATCCCCGCAGTTTTACTTTTGTCGAGGCTGTCCGCACCTAACGTCGGGCCGACCAAACTTTCTTCAATGATTTTTGCCGGAACAGGCAGAGCGCCCGCATTCAAAAGGTCAACCATTTTTTTAGCTTCTTCATAAGCAAAACCGTTGTCCCCGCCCGAAATTTGTGCGTTTCCGCCGAGAATGGGCTCCTGAATAACCGGAGCAGAGGTTAATTCGCCGTTAAAAAAGATTGCCATCGGTTTTCCGACGAGTTCCTGCGTTAATTGACCGAATTTTTTAGCTCCGGAGGGCTTAAACTCAAGAGAAACAACCCATTGTCCACCTGAACTTGTTGAAACCAGCGCTTTTTGGACATCTTTACCGGTAAGTCCGGTAGAAGCCCAGCTTTGCGTGCCATTAAAAGCCTCAACAGGGCGTTTAAATTCCAAATCAGCGGTTTCGCCGAGGAATTCTTTTGCCTTTGCAGGGTCAGAAATGCTCGGAATCTCCACGATAAGGCGGTTATCACCCGCTTTTTGAACGGTAGTTTCCGACACACCCATTGCGTTTACGCGGTTTTCAATCGCATACTGCAAGCTGTCCATCATATCAGGTGTAATTTTAGCAATATTTGCAGTTTTTTGCGCTTCAAGCACCAATCTTGAACCTCCGACGAGGTCAAGACCCAGTTTTGTAGGCTTTTTCCAAATGATAAAACCTGCTGCAATAACAAGCAGGATTATTGCCCAAAACATTAATTTTTTATTTCTCATAAATAAAGCCCCTGTCTTTAATTCTCTTCTTGCCCATGATTGTAACAGAAAAACAAATTACAAGCGAAAATATTAAAAAAGATTACCCGAAAAAAGGCAAACTCTACCCTAATGGGTAATCATAAAGCAGCTATTCGCCGTAAAGCTGCTGAAATATGTCAGTGGAAACGGATTTTTTCGGAGATATTTTCTCTTTTGACTGCGGAATTTGCTTTTGAGGGGTTATTTCTTTGCGGGAGGCAGGAATTATGCGCCCGTCAGGGGAATTTGTTTCCTGAATAAATGCCTTGTCCACTGCTTTTATTATGTTTTCATCATTTTTTTCCACTTTCTCAATCTCCTCGCTGCGATGTGCGGGATTTTTGCCTATTGTCCATCTCAAACCTACATTCAAAGACACGCCGTTGCGCCCTCCTTGCTGCACAAGGGCCTGGCCGAAGGCTATGAAAGTTTCTTTGTATGTTTTTTGCAGCCCCAGGCCGTATTGGACGTAGGGTTCTATGGACATTTGGGGGAGTTGGATATTTTCTACTGTTACTTTTTGTTTGTTGAGGGTGTTCCAGACCATGTTTACTGTAAAATATGGCTGCCAGCCGGTTTTGGTGTTAGCTATTAATTTTATTCCGGGGGAAATTTGGATATTGTTGAGGGGGTCGGCGTTTATGGTTATTCCGGCGGCGTTTCGGTATGTAAACGTATTTATGTAGGAATAGGCGATTAGGAGGTTTGGTTGGAGGATTATTTTTCCATTTTTCATTTCGAGGTTGTAGCCGGTTTTGTTGGCAATGCCGGCGAGGAGCATTACGGGGGTTTCGTGGCCGTACATTGTGGTATTTTCGGCTACTATTGTACCGGTATTTACTGTTGTTGCGTTGAAGAAGTTTCCGCGGTAGAGGGTGAGGGTTGAGCCGAGGATTGCGCCGTTTTGGATGGAGTTTATGCCTTTATATTTGAGGCTTGCGCCGTTGTAGCTGAGGTAGCCGGTGAGAGCGGAGGCCCAGCCGTATTTTAGTTCTTTTACGGAGGAATCGACGCCTATTATTGAGCCGTAGAGGGTTGAGTGGACTTTGGGGCCATTTGTGAGGGCGGTGCTTTCAAAGCTGGCGTAGGGTTTGTACCACATGCTGGCTTCTTGGCGGGGTCGGAGGTACTGATCGCCTATTATTGCGTATTTGTTTCTTTTTATTTCAGATAAGCGGATATGTGCGGGCATTAGCATGAAGTTATCCGAGTGTTGGAAGGCGTAGTTGAGGTTTTGGTTTATGGTTGCGGTAGCTCCGGCCTGAGCTGTTACGGGAGCTGTGAGGATTGAGGGGTCGAAGATATCGCTGGGGTTTGTTGAGGCGTCTATATTTCCGGTATCGGGGTTATATTGGCCTCCGCGGACGAAGTACATGTTTCCGGATTTATAGTCGTAGGTTACTCCGTACTGGAAGATTTGGCCATAGACGGTAGATTGGCCGTGGTATTTGACGTTATTTGAGAAGGAGGTATCGGCGAAGGGGATTTTTATTACTGTTGCGTGCCTATCGGGGAGGTTGAGGGTATGGATTGCGTTCAGGTTTATTGTTGAGGGGGAGCCGGTGGTTTGGAACTGGTCTGCTGTTAATCTGCCCATGGTATTTGAGGTGAAATCCACCTGGGAGGAGGGGATGTTTATTGTTGAATTTTCGTTGAGCTCCAGATTTGTGAAGTGGAGCGGGGAGAGGGTCAGGGCGCCGAGGTTGAGGGTGCTTTCGGTCATTGTGAGGCTGTTATTTACCAGGGTATAGGGGTTTTGGATATTTATTGTGCTATTTGTTGTTGTTATATTTTGGTTTTCTATTTTTCCTGTATTTGCCAGTGTGGAGTTTGAGATATTGAGGGTGCCTGAGGTTTCGGATGTTATGGTATTTAGGGTTATTTGGGCGTTATTGAGGGAGAGGGAGCCGGTATTTGTTGTTTTGTTTATTATTATAGTTGAGGGGGTTGAATTGTTGCCGAGGGTTATTTCGCCGGCGTTTATTATTTCATCGACGGAGGCGGAGCCTTGAGCGTTGAGGGTTCCGTTGTTGGTTAATTTTTCGGAGATTGAGAGGTTTTCATTTACATTTATATTTTTGTTATTTGTAAGGTTTTGGGCGATTAGATTTTGAGAAACGGAGATTGATTCTTCGTTTGTTAATTCTTTGGTGCTGAGGGAGCCGGCTGTGGTGAGGGAGCCGGTATTTGTTAAGGTATTATTGACTATTATGTTAGAATTTGTTTCGAGGGTGTTGTTGTTAGAGATTTCTTCAGCTTCGAGGGTGCCTTGAATGGAGGCGGAGCCGGTATTTGTGAAGTTTTTGGTGTAAGTTGAGCCGGATATGGTCAGGGTGTTGTTGTTAGTGAGGGTTTCTGAGTTGTAGAGGGCGCCGGTTATTGTGAGGGAGCCGGAGTTTTGGAGATTTTTTGCTAAAGTATCGCCGAGGATTGTTATTTCGCCTGTGGTGTTGTTGGTGAGGGTTTCTGTTGCGGAGAGGGAGCCTGAGATGGATAGGGTGCCGGAGTTTTGGAGATTTTTTGTTGAAGTATCGCCGAGGATTGTTATTTCTCCGGTGGTGTTGTTGGTGAGGGAGTCTGTTATTGAGGTATTTTTATCTATTTGGAGCATTCCATCGTTTTGGAGGTTTTCCGAGTAGAGATTGCCGCCGATTGTAAGCAGGGAATCGGGGTTATTTGTTACATTTTGGCTGTTGAGGGAGCCGGAGATGGAAATATTGTTGTTATTTGTTGTTGATTGTGCCTGGATGTTGCCATTTGCGGTTATTGTTTGGTTATTTGTTAAATTTGTGATGGTTAAAAGGTCGCCGTTGAAAGTTGTTTGGGCGTTGTTTGTGAGGGCGCCGAGGGTGGTTGAGCCGGAGATATTGAGATTATTTTCGTTTATAAAGTCTTTTGTTGTAGTTATGTTGTGGAGGTTGAGGGTTCCGTTGTTTTGGGTTGGGTTTACGGAATTATTTATTGTGAGGTCTGTTATTGTTATATTTTGGGTTGCGTCGACTTCGGTCAGGAAGTTTTTGTTGTTTGCGTCGAAAGTGCTGTTGTTTCCGGTTATGGAGATATTTTCGCCATAGATTTTTTCCACATCTTTTGAGAGGATGTAGCTTGAATTTTCAACGAAAGTGAAAGATTTGTCGGAATTTGTTACGAAGTTTGCCCATTCACCGAAGGTATCTTGCAGGCCGCGGATTTCGAGGCTGTCGTTTGTTGTGTTGGTTGTGCAGAGCCCGAAATCTTTGGCGAAAATTATGTCGCTTGTCATATTTGCCGTTGCCTGATTCAGGACTTTTGAGCTGTCGTAGTCGAGCTGCGGGGCATCGGGGGTTGAGGATTTTATTATTTGAATAATGTAGCGTTCATGGTCGTCGCAGTTGTTTAAAATATTTGTTCCTACATTTATTGAGGAAATAAATATTGTTCCGCTGCCGCCGTTTTCGAGGGTGAAAGTGTCTGCTTTTTGTTCATCTTTGCTGAGGCTTATATCTATTGAGTATTTTGTGTTGTTGGAATTCAGTTCTTTAATGTTGTAGTTTACGTATTTTCCGTCCGAAGTGTTGACGATGCTGTCTGTTGTGTTGAGGGTGGAGGTTTTCAGAATATTGGAGTTATCTGCGAGGTTTAGAGTGCTGTTGGCGGAGTGGATTGTTTGGTTTTCGACGGGGCCGTTGGCTGAGAACGTGGAGTTTGTTATGTTTATTTCGCCATTTCCCTGGATATTGTTTTCCAGAATGAAGGAGGCGTCTGAGATGTTTACAATTGAGGTATTTGAGAGGGAATTAACTGTTGAGGAGCCGCCGGAGAGGTTGAGGGAGCCGGAGTTTGTTATTGAATCTGCATTTACGCCGCCGTAGAGCTGGGCAAGGGTTTCGTTGGTGAAGTTTCCGAAGACGGAGCCGGATTGGACGGTGAGAGAGCCGGTGTTTGTTGCTTCTGCGGCGTTGAGGGTGCCGGAAACGGTCATTTGGTCTTTATTTATAAGGGCAGCATTAGTTTTCAGGTTTCCGCCGGAGGAGAAAGTTCCTTCGTTTGTGAGGTTGTTTGCTGTGGTTGAGCCGGTTACCTGCATGGTTTTTGAGTTAAATATATCTCCTGCGGCTGTTACGTCCTGATTTACTGTTAATTCCGAGGTATTTGTAATGTTGGATTGTGCGTCAAGTGAGCCGGAAATTTCCATTTTGAGATTATTTTGCAGGGTATTTGTTTGCACATTGCCAGAGATTGAGGCAGAGCCGTCGTTTATTATGGATTGGGCGATTACGCCGTTTTTAACGGTGAGGGTGCCGGTGTTTGTTAGTTCATTTGTGTTGAGGGAGCCGGCGGCGGTGAGGGTGTTAGTGTTGGAGAATTTATCTGAAGCGGTTACATTGCCTTCGATTTGCGCGGTGCCGTTGTTTGTAATATTTTTTCCCCGGATTGAGCCTGTTACGTCGAGGATTTGGGAGTTGAGGAGGTTGCCTTGAGCGGTTAAATCTTGAGAAACAGTTAATTTCGAGGTATTTGTAACATTTCCGGAGGCGTCAAGGGAGCCTGTAATGTCCATTTCGCCGGTATTTTCGAGATTTGCCGAGAGGATGGAGCCGGTAAGCACTGCTATTGATTCATTCAGGACATCGCCGAAGTCAGCCCCGTTTTTAACAATGAGGGTACCGGAGTTGGCGACGTTATTTCCGCTTGCATGGCCGGAAACGGTCAAGTTGCCTGTATTGGTGAGTTCATTTGCGGCGGAGAGGTTGTTATTTATTGTCATTGTTCCGCTGTTAAGTATATTATTTCCGGTTGCGGAGCTTGCTTTTAGCGAGCCGAGGTTCGAAATATCCCGGGTTGCGGCAATATCTCCTGTAATTTGCACAATACCGTCGGCGGAGTTGGTTAAAGAGGTGAGTTCAGCGTTTTTGCCGGCAGTTAGGGAGCCCTGGTTTTCGAGGTTTTGTGCGTTTATTGCGCCGATGACATTGAGGGTTCCGGAGGTGGTTATATCTTCTGTGGCGGTTAAATCGCCGGTTATACTGACATTTGCTTCATCTCCTATTTTGATTTCGCCGGTATTATTGACTTCCTGAGCTGTCATGTAGCCTGTAACGTCGATGGAGCCGGTGTTTGTAACAATTTGTTGAACAATCAGGTTGCCGCCTACGTCCAAATCGCCATGGTTTGTGACATTTGAAGCGGTTGTTGTTCCGGTTATGCCAAGAAGTTGGTTTTTGCTGTTTGTTATGTCATTTGCGCTTAAATCGCCGGTAATGTAAGCTGTTCCGTCGTTTATAAAGTCCTTTGTTTCAGCGCCACCTTTTATTATAGCCGTGCCGGAATTGGTGAAATTGCCGGAAAGAACCTTGCCTTCAACAGTCATTTCGGAGGTATTTTCAAGGTTGTTTTTGGTTTCCAGATTGCCGGAAATTGTTGTTATACCGGTATTAGATAAGGTATCGGCACTGACGGAGCCGCTTACACCGAGGGTGCCGGAGGAAGTTATGCTTCCGGCGGCGTTTAAATCCCCTAAAACGCTTACCGAAGCAGTATTTTCAAGCGAATTTAGCTGCGCGTTATTTTTTACGGTAAGAGCACCATTGGTTATGAATACATCTCCGCTTCCGGTTATTGAGCCGGCGGAAAAAGTGCTGTCAGCGGGGCCTGTCGTATTTAAAACGGCATTTGCGGCCAGATTTAATGTTGAATTTATGTTTGCACCGTCGCCAAAGGTCAGCATATTTGCAACATAGGTTGTTCCGTTACCTGAAACGGTTTTAGCCAGAGTTCCGGAAAGGTTTAAGGTCTGGTTATTTTCTATTGTTCCGGTTAAATTTTCTGCACTTGAGGTAAGAATGCCGGAATTTCTTACATTTCCTATTTCGTTGTTGTTGGTGAGGGTGCCGGAGGCGGTTATTGTGACATCTTGAGCTACTGTTTCGTTATTTGTCACGGAGCCGGTTACAGTTGTGGTGCCGGAGCCTGAAACTTTTTGATTCAACGTTCCGCCGGTGAGGGTGAGGTCGTTGGAATTGGAAACTGTACCGCCTATGTTGTCAGCGTTTGCGGTAAGGGAGCCGGTTATGTTTAGAGCCTGATTCATGGCGGCGTTACCGAGGACGGTTCCGGTTATGTTGGTGGAGCCGGTTCCGTTGATTGTTTGGTTTAAGGTGCCGTCGGTGAGGGTTAAAATGTTGGAATTTGTTACAATTCCGCCTATATTTGAGGCGTTAGTTGCGAGGGAGCCGGAATCCGAGATATTTATGGCCTGATTTAACGCGTTATTAGCGGTTACGGAGCCTGTAATGCTTGTGGAGCCGGTTCCGTTGACTGTTTGGTTTAAGGTTCCGCCGGTGAGGGTCAAATTATTGGAATTTGTTACGATTCCGCCTATATTTGAGGCGTTGGCTGCGAGGGAGCCGGAATCCGAGATATTTATTGCCTGATTTAACGCGTTATTAGCGGTTACGGAGCCTGTAATGCTTGTGGAGCCGGTTCCGTTGACTGTCTGGTTTAAGGTTCCGCCTGTGAGGGTTAAATTGTTGGAATTTGTTACGGTTCCGCCTATATTATCTGCGTTGGAAGTTAATGCGCCGGAAATATTTATGTTCTGGTTTATGGCAGCGTTGCTGATAACGGAGCCGGAGATAATTGTTGAGCCCTGCCCGAAGACGGTATTGTTCAAAGTGCCGTCATTAAGGGTTAGGGAGCCTCCGTTTGATACGGAGCCGCCGACATTTGTTGCAGAGATTGTTAAATCCCCTGAGATATTAATGCCCTGATTGATAGCAGCGTTGCTGATAACAGAGCCGGAGATATTTGTGAGTCCGGAGCCCAGGACAGCGTCTGAGAGGGTGCCGGTGCGCAAATTCAGGCTGCCGTTGTTGGTAACAGCGGAGGTTATGCCGGAAGCGCTGAGGTTTGCAATGCCGTTTTGTTCTATAGACAGGTTGGCGTTTAGTTTTCCGGTATCTGAGAGGGTTAATTCGCCGTTATTTATGTTGAGGGAAGATTGGGTAACAGATTTTCCGTCACCTATTACCAATTTTGATCCGTTTGTTATATTTGTTGTGCCGGTTCCGCTTAATCCGCTGTTGAGGGTATTTGTTCCGCCTATTATATTGAGTGTGCCGGCATTTTTTACCGAGGCGTTTGTTTTTGCGTCGCTGAAAGTGATGTTGTTGAGGTTGGTTACGGCGTCTGTGCTTGTTGCATTTATAACCGAGCCTTCGGAGTCGGCGGCGCCGGTTATTTCGAGGTTATTCAGGGTTAAAGTTGTAGCTGAATTCTGAACAAAGCCGGTTTTTCCATTCATGTTGATGGTAGATTTTTCTGTTTCGTTGGCGACACCGTTTATATTAAGGATTTGGCCTTGAGTGGAGCCGAGGTTGGCGCCGACCGAGTAAATATTATCTACGGCATCGAAGTTAAAGTTTTTTTCTTCGGTGAGGTTTGCCTGGTTCCAGAGCATGAGGGTATCGCCCTGGACATTCAGGCCGGTGCCGAGGATTTTGGTGGTTACGGTATATTTTATGCTGTCGTAGGTTGTTGTAGTGGTTGCGAGGGCGTATTCTCCGTAGATTTCGACTTGTTCATCGAGGTATCTGTAGATATCTGTCCAGTTTGTGGAGGCATTTATTTCTTCGACGTAGGAGTTATCCACTGTGCTTATTAATTTATTTCCGGTTAGGGAGCTATTGAGGGCGAGGCGGAGGTTTGAATTTTGGGTATCGAGGATTTTTATTGTATTTGCGCCCTCGGAGGGTGCGCCGGTTACGTTTATGCTGTTTATATAGACGGTTCCGGAGGAGGCGTTCAGGGTTTTTATTGTATCTCCGGTTTTATCTGACATATTTATGTCTATATTCCATTTTGAATTTGTATTTGAGGAGAGTTTGTTTATATTGTAGTTAGAGATTTTTCCGTCGTTGAGGTTTACGGAGGCGGAGCCTGTTGTGTTGAGGGTTGAGGTTGAGTGTGCGAAAGAGTCGGTGCCGAAGGTGAGGTTACCGCTTGAGAGGGTGGTTGTAGCGTTTTGGATGGAGTTTGCGCTGTTGAAGATTATATTTCCGGTAGAGTCGCCTGAGAGGGTAACTTTATAGCCGTTTACGCCGGAGATATAGTCGTCGAAGATAATTGAGCCGTTGTTTGTGGCGTTGAGTGTGAGGGTAAGGGAGGAGGAATTCATATAAATTGCCTGATAATCCTTTGTTCCGGTTGAATTTTGGACGTAGTTTCCGGAGAAGGTTGAGGAGCCGTTATTAGCGGAGATTGTCAGGTTTTTAGTTGTAAAAATAGCGCCGCCTTGAGCGGTTGTTCCTGTATTTGTTTTTACGTAGTTGTTGTAGAAGCTTGTATTAATAATTCCGGCGATAGTGTTGTTGTTATAGATAGCGCCGCCCTGGACGGTTCCGGATTCGGCATCGGCGTAGTTGCCGGTGAATTCGGCGTTTTGGATAGCGGTAGAGATTGAGGAGTTGTTGTAGATGGCGCCGCCGTAGGCGTTGTTTCCGGTTGAGAGGGCATAGTTATTTTTGAAGTTGCCGCTGATTGTTTTGATAGTGCTGTTGTTGTAGATAGCTCCGCCGTAAGTGGTTTGGGCTTGTGCGTAGTTATTGGAGAAGTTGCCGGAGACAGAGTTGAGGTAGGCGCTGGTGTTGTAGATGGCGCCTCCCTGGGTGGTACCGGAGGTGGAGGTTACGTAGTTTTGGCTGAAGTTTGAGGTAATATTGACTGTGCCGGAGCCGGAGTTGTAGATAGCGCCGCCTTGGATGGTTCCGGAGGAGAGGGATTTTGCGTAGTTATTTGAGAAGTCGGCGGAGATATTGAGGGAGCTGGAGGAGTTGTTGTAGATGGCGCCGCCCTGGATGGTGCCGGTGTTTGCTTGTGTGTAGTTGTTGGAGAAGGAGGAGTTTGAGATGCCGTTGGTGATTGTTTTTGTGTTGTAGATGGCGCCTCCGCAGGCGTTTGAGGAGTTTGCGAGGGTATAGTTATTAGAGAATGTGCCGGAGATACTTTTTATGGTGCCGGAGTTATAGATGGCGCCTCCGTAGGGGTTAGAGTTTGTTTGTGCATAATTTTTTATGAAGGTTGCGGAAATATCTCCGAAGTTTGAGCCGGAGTTATAGATGGCGCCGCCTTGAGCGGAGCCGGTTGTGGTTACGTAGTTATTTGAGAGGGTGGAGTTAGAGAGGCCGTTGGTTATTGTGCTGGTGTTGTAGATAGCGCCGCCGAAGGCGGAGCCGGAGGCGGTATTTTTTATGTAGTTGTTGGTGAAGTTACCGCTAAGGCCGGTTATTGAACCGGAGTTATAGATGGCTCCGCCGTAGGTGGCGTTTTTGGCGTTTATGTAGTTGCCGGTGAAGTTAGCTGTGATTGTGCCGATTGTTCCTTGGGAGTAGATGGCGCCTCCGTGGGCTTCGGAGGTGGTGGCGGCTTCGGCTTGGGCGTAGTTGCCGTTGAAGGAGCCGGTTATGTTGCCGATTGTTTTGCTGCTCGCGTTGTAGATTGCGCCTCCGTAGGCGTAGGCTTTGGCACTGGTAGAGGAGCTTGCATATTCTGATTCACTGGCGCCATTGCTTATATATGACTGGGCATTTGTGCTCGCATTAGCACTTAAAGAATATGCGCCAATTCCACCCCATGTACCATCAGGATTTTGATATGTTTCGTCAGGATGAATAAAAGCTTCCGGTTTATCGCTGTCATATTGCGTAGAATTTGAACTGGATGACCCAGAAACACTTGATGATGCTGAATTTGAATTATAATAATTATCTGAAGAAACTCCAAAATCCGAACCAGCAGATGCAGATGCAGAAGAGCTACCGCGATTTGCATTAGCAGAACCTGAATAAGAATACGCAGAACCGCTGGAAGCAGAACCAAGAATAGCTTTTGCTTCAGAATAGTTATTTATAAAATCGCCTGTTATATTACCAATGGTTCCTTGATTTGAAATCGCCCCACCATAGGCGTAGCTTGTTGCATACGACGAAGCAGAGGCATAAGTAGTAGCATCTGCGCTTGCATAAGCGTCGGAAGTTGCTGAAGCAGTAGCAGAAGTAGAAACACTGCCATAATTCCAGCTTATATAAACAGAGGTAGAGGCACTCGCAGAGCCACCATAGGTTGTAGCAGTACCGCCATAAGCTCGCGCAACACCACCGCTGGCATATCCTCCATTAGCTGTTGATGAAGAATGATTTTCTGTAAAATTACCATTTATATTACCTAATTTAGCGCCGTTTTGGTTTGCTATAGCCCCGCCCAAAGTCGTTGAAGTTATAGATGTAGAAGCGTCAGCACTTGCAGACGCATCAGCATAAGAATATGCAACTGTATGTGCAGAGGTTGAGCCAGAACCGCTGGTTCTTTCATAATTCTGCCATCGTCCAACCGTTGAATAATTTATGGAAGACGATGCCGTTCCGCCATAAACAGTTGAATCCCCTGCATAAGCTTTTGCAGTACCGCCGTAAGCATTTCCACCGGTAGCATTCTGAGTAACACTATTACCATCAAAATCAGCGGTAATATCGACTGCAGAGGTGTTTGTATTAGAGATTGCTCCGCCATAAATGGTCGAAGAAGAACTACAGGAAGCATCAGCATTTGCACTGGTGCTGGCATCTCCACTAACAGAGGTATATGTGGATGTTGTTGTAAGCGTAGTAACAGACTTTATATCATCTGAACCGCTTTTATTGACATCCGAACCATAACTCGTGTCATCGCTACCATAATCATTACTACCCGTGTAAGATTTTGCATTATTAATCCCGCTAAATACCATTTTTGTAGAATTAGCGGAAGATGGTGAAGTTACACGGGTACCGGTTGTCGTGTAGCCATCAGGGGCAGTGTAACTGTATTGCAGATACGCAGTTTCATTGTTTGGGAGGGTTACGGCTATGGTATTTGCGCCGGCTGCGTCGGTTTGTGTCCATTTAATATTCTCTGAGGAGCCTGCATTTTCCGGATTCAGAGTAATTTTATAATAATTAGTTGTTACCGTGCCGTCGGCGTTGATTGTGTCGGTTTTATAGTCATAATCCTCTGCTGTTGCGGGTGTCAGGGTGTATAGTTCGTTAATATCAACAGCAAAACCGGTTGCGCAAGCGGTTTCACGGGTTAAATTTACATCTTTGAGGGTAAGTTTTGGGGAATTATCTGTTTTTTGATTGTCTTTAACAAAATCAAGAGGCGCAGTTTCGGAATTCAAGGGGAATTCACCGGCCAGGGCACTTTGTCCTTGAGCAAACAAAGCACAACCCGCCAAAGCCGCTACTGCAAGACTTTTTAGCCCCCCCCCCCCGTGAAATCATTGTATTTACTGGGGTTTCGGGCATTTGGGCGGGAGTCTGCAATTTTTCATTTGTTTTTAACATTAATAATTCTCGTTTTTGCGACCTGCACACTTAATAAAATTCTACATTCCTTTGATTATACGTTCTTCAATCGTTTAGCCGATTTTTTGCACAAATAATCTTCCTCGGTTTTACCAGTTATTTTTATTATCGGCAATTTCTGGGAAAACTTTAATTATTTTACGAAATTGTTACAATTAGAAAAAATAATTTTTTAAATTAACTTTTTTTATCTAAAGTTTAATGATATGATAATAAAAAATTTCAATACAAAGGTCTTTTATGGACAAAAATGTTTTAAATTTATCAGCATTTGAAAAAGCATTAAAAAGTTTAGAAGAAATAATAATAAGATACCAAAAAGAAAAAGATGATACTGCCATACGTGATGCGCTGATTCAGCGTTTTGAATATACATATTCACTGGCAATAAAAATGATTAAAAGGTATTTAAAAATCTATTTAACTGAAAATGAAGAAGTTGATACGATGGATTTTAACAGAACCATACGAGAAGCGAGCCGCATTGGGATTCTTTTTAACAATCTGGAAATATGGACTGTTTACAGGCAAAAAAGGAACATAACTTCACATACTTATGACGAAAAAAAAGCTCTTGAAGTGGTTGAAATCGTAAATGACTTTTTTGAAGATGCAAAATACCTGCTTAACAAACTACAAGAAAGAATATGAAAAAAATAGACCTTGAGCAAAAATACTTAGACAAAATATCTCAAATACTAAGAATTTTTTTGCCTAACGAGCATGACTATTTTTATATTTTTGGGTCACGTGCCAAAGGACTTGCGAAAAAATACTCTGATATTGATATCGCAATCAATTCATCCGGTGAAAAACTTAATGATTTAATAAAAATCAAGATAAAAACAGCTTTTGAAGAGTCAACAATACCATATACAATTGATGTTATAGACTTAAATGATATATCTGAAGAATTTAAAAAATGTATTGAAAATGATTTAATAAAAATAGAATAAAAAAGATGGCTATCGCAACTTCTTTTTAAATAGCGGACTTTCGGGGAAGAAATTAATTGAACAACAAGAAAATTGGCTCAAAATTGGGTGAACGAAGCTTTTTAACAATTGTTGTCCCGTCTAAAAAAGCCAGATACTTTTTGAAAATAGCATTTATGCGGAGATTTTGCATTTTATCTACGCAAAATATGCGGAGATAATATTTGTAAATGCGGAGATTTTACCGTACAATATATGCAAAACTTGCGGAGATACCAATGAAAAAATACATCTGGCAAAACCCTAAATATCCTGATTTCAGCTATGACAGCAGTGTTATACTTCCATTATTATCAACTGTCAGGCTTAAACAGGGGTATTTGTTAGGTAAAATGGAAGGAATCGGATTTGAAAACCATCGGAAAACTTTGCTGAATGTATTAACTGAGGATGTAATTAAATCAAATGAGATTGAGGGTCTAAAGCTAAACCTTGAACAGGTGCGCTCATCTATTGCAAAAAAACTCGGTCTGGATTTCGACGAAAATGTTTATGTTGACAGGGATATCGACGGTTTTGTTGATATGATGTTCGACGCAACGCAGGAATACAATAAAAAACTGACGGAAGAACGGTTGTTTTCCTGGCAAGCTGCAATGTTTCCGACAGGCAGAAGCGGGCTGCATAAAATCAAAACCGGAGAATACAGGGACGACCGGCAAGGTCCAATGCAGGTTGTTTCCGGAGCAATAGGGCATGAAAAAGTTCATTATGAAGCTCCTCCGGCTAATCAGCTGGATTCTGAAATGAAAAATTTAATTGATTACATAAATAATGAATCAAAAACTGACCTTATTTTAAAAGCCGGCATTGTTCATTTGTGGTTTGTTATTATTCATCCGTTTGAAGATGGAAACGGCAGGATTGCAAGAGCTTTGGCAGACATGCTGCTGGCAAGAAGCGAAAACTCAAAAAACCGATTTTATTCAATGTCATCTCAAATAAACAAAGTCAGAAAATCCTATTATAAAGCCCTCGAACTCACTCAAAGCCAATCTTTGGACATTACAGACTGGTTAAAATGGTTTTTAGAAAATTTGCTTCTTGCAATTACTTCCTCAGAAACTCTTTTCAAAGATGTCTTGCAAAAAGCGGAATTCTGGCAAAAACACCGCCATATTTCTATGAACGAACGTCAGGTCAAAATAATAAACAAGCTATTAGATTATTTTGAGGGCAAACTTACAACCACAAAATGGGCAAAAATTTGCAATTGCTCTCAAGATACCGCAACCAGAGATATTACAGATTTAATAAGCAAAGGAATTCTCCAAAAGCAAGGCGAAGCAAGAGCAACTCATTATATTATCAAAAATTAACCCCTAAAAACATCTACTCACTATAAAGCATTCTCAATGTCGCCTCCTGTGAAGTAGTTTTCGTCTTTGAGTGTTTATTTACCTGTTGAGAGGAGTCTTGGGCTGGGATTAGGTGTGTTTCTTTTGTTTTTTCTGCGGGTTTGTCTTCCGGGAAGAAAGTTTTATTTACAGTTTTTATTATGTTTTCATCATTTTTTTCCACTTTCTCAATCTCCTCGCTGCGATGT
>URFH01000009.1 GCA_900547155.1 uncultured bacterium
TGTTATTGCCCATCTAATTATTTAATGCCCGTTTTTTGGTGGTTTCTAACATCTGTTGGGTGGGATTGTTACATTTGTTCACAATTCAACCATTAAATTCACCTGTTAAACGCAACTTGTAATCATAATTTTTTTGCGATACATTCAGTGTGTATAAACACGATTTCATTTGTACAGGTCATAGAAAAAAGAGGAGAAACTCAAATGACAGAAAGAAAATTAGTTGGAACAAACGAAATGTTCAAAAAAGCGCTCGCAGGCGGATACGCTATCGGTGCTTACAACGTAAACAACATGGAAATTCTTCAGGCAATTGCTGAAGCAGCTGAAGAAACCCGCTCACCTATCATCTTGCAGGTTTCAGCAGGCGCAAGAAAATACGCAAACCAGACTTACCTCGTAAAACTGGTTGAAGCAGCTCTGGCAACAACTACAGTTCCCATCGCGCTTCACTTAGACCACGGTGCTGACTTTGAAATTTGTAAAGCTTGCATCGACGGTGGTTTCTCTTCTGTTATGATTGACGGTTCAAGATTCTCATTTGAAGAAAACGTTGCAGTAACTAAAAAAGTTGTTGAATACGCTCATGAAAGAGGAGTTTCAGTAGAAGCTGAGCTCGGAAAACTCGCAGGCGTTGAAGATGACGTAAATGTAAGCGAAAAAGACGCTAAATACACTAATGTTCACGAAGCTGTTGAATTCGTAAAACAAACAGGCTGCGATTCTCTCGCAATCGCTATCGGAACTTCTCACGGCGCTTACAAATTCAAAGGCGAAGCAAAATTAGACTTTGAAAGACTCAAAGAAATCAAAGACGCTCTGAAAGAAGCAGGTTTTGGCGATTATCCGATTGTTCTTCACGGTTCTTCTTCAGTTCCGCAGGAACTCGTTGAAAAATGCAACAAATTCGGCGGAAATCTGCCCAATGCGCAGGGCGTTCCCGAAGATATGCTCAACTATGCTTCAAAACACGGCGTAGCTAAAATCAACATCGACACAGACTTGAGATTGGCTATGACTTCTACTATCCGCGAATTCTTCGTTGAGCACCCCGAAAAATTCGACCCCAGAGAATACATGGGCCCGGGCAGAACAGCGGTTAAAGAAATGGTTATGCACAAAATGAGAGATGTTCTCGGCACAGCCGGCCACGCTGATGACTAATCAGTCAAAAACATAAACCAAAAAGCCTCTTTGAATCATCAAAGGGGCTTTTTATTGAAATTTTCCGCGTCATTGGGTATTATTTGCTAAAAACCAGCCCTTTTTCCGTAATTTCCGGATATTTCCCCGCGCTTTTCAGTATAAAATCACAAATTTCCCTAACAGCACCGCGTCCGCCATTTTTTGAAGAGATGAAATGTACATATTTTTTAACCTCATCCATCCCATCAGCAGGCGTACAAGCTAAACCGACCCTGGAAAGTACGCAAATATCGGGCAAATCATCGCCAACATAAGCTATTTCGTCCAAATTTACGTTGAATTCCGCCATAAATTCCTCAAGCGCTTTCAGCTTGTTTTTTTCACCCTCAAAAAGCTTGGTCATGCCGAGGTTTTCAAACCTGTGGCGGACGGTCGGATTTTTCCTTGCGGTAATGATTCCGGTAATATATCCTGATTTAACAAGCATAACTATGCCCTGACCGTCTTTTGCATTAAAAGTTTTGAGCTCTTTGCCCTCTTCTGTGAAAGTCAAAGACCCGTCCGTCAAAACGCCGTCAACATCAAACAAAACAGCTTTAATTTTGCCTGCTTTTTGAGCCAAATCAACCGACATTACGCAATCCCCGCTTTCAAAAGGTCATGGATATGAATCAAACCGACCGGTTTTTTGTCATCATCGCAGACAACCAGCGAAGTAATCGAATGTTTCTCCATAATATGGAGCGCTTTGGCTGCAAGGTCAGAGCCAAGAACGGTTTTCGGATTTTGGGTCATAACGTCGCTTGCAAGGAGATTTGCCGTCGAATCGTATTTCAAAAGTGTTCTTCTGATGTCGCCGTCGGTCAAAACGCCCAGCATTATGCCATTTTCGTTCGTAATAATTGCACAGCCGAGTTTTTTGTCCGAAATATATTTGATTGTGTCGTGAAAAGAGGATTTTTCGTTAATAACAGGCAGCCTTTCGCCCGTAATCATCAAATCCGCAACCTTATAAAGCACGCCCTTGCCCAGAGCACCGGACGGATGGAACATCAGGAAATCTTCCTCCGTAAATCCGCGTTTTTTCAACAGGCAAATCGCCAGCGCGTCGCCCATTGCCAGTGTTGCCGTAGTGCTCGCTGTAGGAGCTTTGCCCAGAGGGCAGGCTTCTTTTTCGACCGAGATATCCAATGTAACATCGCTCTTTTGAGCAAGTGTAGAGCCCATTTTGCCCGTCATCGCAATCATCGGAACGCCAAAACGCTCAATTAACGGCAAAAGGTTCAAAAGTTCAGAGGTTTCGCCACTGTTAGAAATCGCCACAACAACATCCTGACGCGTAATTATGCCGGAATCGCCGTGGGTGCTTTCTGCGGGGTGAAGAAAATAGGACGGCGTACCGGTAGAAGAAAGCGTAGCAGCGATTTTCCGCCCGATGTGGCCGGATTTTCCCATGCCTGTAATGATTACACGCCCTTTGCACCCGTACATGATATCAATTGCTTTTTCAAAATCTTCGTTAACCCGTTCTTTGAGTTTCAACACGGAATTTGCCTCAATATCAAGCACTTCTTTTGCCAAATCGGTAATTGAGCTTAATTTATTCAAAGTTTCTAACATTTTTGCCCTCTCAATTTATGGAATTTCAAAATATCTGCTTCTCCTGAACCGGTTTCTTGCTGTCATCCTGAACTTGTTTCAGGGTCGCAAGGTTTTTTGCCGGATTTTCTTTATCTGGCGATTCCGAAACGAGTTCGGAATGACGATTTCATACTGTCACCCTGAACTTGTTTCAGGGTCTAAAGCGTTTGAAACGCCTGTATGTCCTTGTTCAAATATATTATACGATGGGCGCGGAGAAAATTGCAATTAACAGCTTATTTTTTAGTTATAATTGTTAAGGAAGTCAAAAAACAGGTAAATATGAAAAAGGTATATATTGAAACACTCGGCTGTCAGATGAACAAATCGGATTCGGAAAGAATCCTCGGAATGCTCTCGCATTTTGGCTACGAAGAAACAACAGAGCCCAAAGAAGCCGACTTTTTAATCATAAACACATGCTCAATCCGCCAGCTCTCCGCTGACAAGGCTTACAGCTGCGTAGGCGTCTGGGGAAAATGGAAAAAAGAACGAAACGAAAACCTGAAAATCGGTTTTTGCGGCTGCGTTGCGCAACAGGACAAAGAAAAACTCCAAAAACGCTTCCCGTACGTTGATTTGGTCTTTGGACCGTCGAATCTTTACCAGCTTCCTGAGCTTGTAAAACGCATTGAACAAGGCGAAAAAGTCTGTGCCGTTTCCGAACGCCCTTATATTACGGACGAAAGCCAATTTGAAATAAAACGCGCCCAAAGCCTGAACGCCTGGATTCCGATAATGGAAGGTTGCGACAATTTTTGCACATACTGCATAGTTCCGTTCACCCGCGGGCGTGAAAGAAGCAGGGAACCAGAAAAAATCATTGCCGAAGCAAAAAAAGCAATTGAAAACGGGTTCAAAGAAATCACCCTGCTCGGACAAAACGTTGACAGCTACGGAAAAGGGCTGGGCGAAGAAGTTACGCTCGCAAACCTTTTAAGAGAATTGAACAAAATCGAAGGAAAGTTCAGAATCCGTTTTGTAACCTCGTATCCGACGGATATTTCGGACGATTTAATCAAAGCGGTCGGAGAATGCGAAAAAGTCTGCGAATATTTTCACATCCCCATGCAATCCGGCAGCACAACGCTTCTCAAAGATATGAACCGCCGTTACACGCGCGAAGAATACGGAAAAATCGTCAAAAAAATCAGAAAAGCGTTTGAAAATGTAACAATAACCTCGGATTTTATCGCAGGATTCCCCGGAGAAACCGAGGAACAGTTCAATGAAACTTTAAGCGCGATTGACGAGTTTGAGCTGGATTATTCAAACACTGCAGCATATTCCCCGCGCGAAAAGACAAAAGCCGCACGGTGGGTGGACAAATTTATTGATGAAGAAACAAAAATGAAGCGGCTTGCGATTTTAAACGAAAAAAACCGCGAAGCATGCCTGAAATCCAACCAAAAATTCGTCGGAAAAACGCTCGAAATCCTTGTTGAATCGTTTGAGGAAAAGGATGGAAAGATTATCCTTGCCGGACGCGCAAGAAACAACAAAATTGCGCATTTTGAGGGTAAAAAAGAGCTTGTGGGCGAATTTGTTAACGTAAAAATCACAAAAGCGAGCACCTGGCATGTTGCCGGGGAGCTGGAGTAAAGATTCCAGGGTAAAAAAGTGCATATCTACACAAATCCGGCGATTCCGAAACAAGTTCGGAATGACGGCTTCTTTCTGTCACCCTGAACTTGGTTCAGGGTCGCAAGGTTTTGGCACATCGACTTCAAGCCGGCGATTCCGAAACGAGTTCGGAATGACGGCTTTTTTCTGTCACCCTGAACTTGGTTCAGGGTCTAATAATCGAAAAAACAGCTTTAATCCTTAAAAAGCTTACCTTGCCCGCAGCAAAATAAACTATGAATCACATACTCATTAAAAACCATGATATAATCTTGAAAAAAGGACATAACCCGAACGGAGAAATATATGCCCAATTATGCTATCGGAATTGATTTAGGCGGAACAAAGATTTTAACCGGACTTGTTGATAAAGAAACCGGAAAAGTAGAATATTTTACAAAACACAAAACCCGCGCAGAAAACGGAGCGGATTATGTAATTAACAAAATTATCCAGTCAATAAATGAGCTGCTTGAGGCGACAAAGCTGGATATCCACCAAATCAGCTCAATCGGCATTGGCGCCCCCGGGCAGGTTAACCGTGAAAAGGGGATTTTAATCAACGCACCGAACCTGAATTGCTCAAACATAAACCTCAAAGCCATTCTTGAACGCCAGTTTTTTATTCCAACGTTTTTGGGCAACGATGTGGGGATTGCAACGGTCGGAGAAATGAAATTCGGTTCCGGAGTGGGATTTAACAATATTGTTTGCGTTTTTGTCGGAACAGGAATCGGCTCCGGCATTGCAAAAGACGGAAAAATTTACTATGGTTCATCGGGAACAGCAGGCGAAATCGGGCATATTATCGTTGACGCAGGCGGAAGACCCTGCGGTTGCGGCGGAAACGGCTGTCTTGAAGCTTACGCATCGCGAACGGCAATTGAACACAGAATCACAGGTGCGCTGAAAAAGGGCAGAGAATCCGTTATAACAGAGCTTTTAAAAGACGGAAAAAGAATCAGCTCAAAAGTGCTGAAAAAAGCGCTCGAGCTTGGCGACGAATTAGTAACGCAGACGCTTTTTGAGGCATCTGATTATCTTTCTAACGGGCTTGCGACGGTTATTAACTTTTACAATCCCGAAATAATCATCCTCGGCGGCGGTCTTATTGACGCAATTGACGAATTTTACGAAAGAACAACCAAAAAAGCCCGCTCCAAAGCCCTCCCGATACCGGCCAGGACAATTGAGTTCAAAAAAGCCAAGCTGGGCGATTTTTCAGGAGTTATCGGGGCTTGTTTTCTTGAAGATTTAGCAAAATTATCTGCGGGCAAAGAAAAGTAGATTTTTTTCCTTGTTGTGACGATGGGGAGGCTGTTGTTGATGACAAAAATGCGTTTTCTTCGTTAAAAAGCCAGAGAAATCGGAACGGGGAATAGGGATATTTGCTTTTCTCCGGTGATTTAACAAGTCGCTCCCCATCCCGGCCTTCCCCAAGTCGGGGAAGGAGGTTTTCGGGTTATTTGCAGCTAAAATCAAGAAAAGCAGGTATTTCTCTTTGCAGTGACTATGGAGGAGGCTGCTATTGATTACAAAAGTGGGCTTTCTTCGTTGAATGGCCGGGGGAATCGGAACGGAAAAGAGGAATAGCTGCTTTTCCAGCGCGATTTAACATGTCGCTCCCCATCCCAGCCTTTCCCGAGTCGGGGAAGGAGGTTTTCGGGTTATTTGCAGCTAAAATCAAGAAAAGCAGGTATTTCTCTTTGCAGTGACTATGGAGGAGGCTGCTATTGATTACAAAAGTGGGCTTTCTTCGTTGAATGGCCGGGGGAATCGGAACGGAAAAGAGGAATAGCTGCTTTTCCAGCGCGATTTAACATGTCGCTCCCCATCCCAACTTTCCACAGGTCGGGGATGTAGGTTTTTAGGTTATTCGTAGCGCAGCGCGTCGATTGGGTTTAATAAAGACGCTTTGTACGCCGGATAATAGCCGAAAACAACCCCGATTAAGCCGGAAAACCCGAACGAAAGCAGAATCGAAAAGGAAGAAATCGCAATCCGCATATCAGAGAAAACCTGAATACCATAAGCGCCCAGAACTCCGATAAGAACCCCCAGAACACCGCCCGCAAAAGATAAGAGCAGTGATTCTATCAAAAACTGGATTCTGATATCGCTCGCTTTGGCGCCGATTGCCATGCGGATACCGATTTCTTTTGTTCTTTCGGTCACAGAAACGAGCATTATGTTCATAATCCCGATTCCGCCGACCAAAAGCGAAACTCCTGCAATCGACCCCAGCAAAATTGCCATTGTTCTGGTCGCCTCTTTGGCTGATTCCATCATCTGGGTAAGGTTTCGGACGGTAAAATCATCGTCCTTGTTCTTCCCGATGTGATGGCGTACGCGCAAAAGCTCGGTAATTTGCTCCTGAGCCAAATCAAGCTCCTCAGTGCTGTTTGCTTTCACGTTAATAAGCTTCACCATCCCCGGAAAATCTGTTCCGAAAAGTTTTTTTTGGGCAGTTGTAATCGGTACAAAAATAATATCATCCTGATCCTGCCCCATGCCGTTTTGCCCTTTGGTTTCAAGCACTCCGACGATTTTGAACGGAACATTTCCTATTCTGATTGTCTTATTCATAGGGTCAACATCGCCGAAAAGGTTTATTGCGACAGTGTTTCCGATAATTGCGACTTTTGTGATATTTTTGTTGTCATCCTCGGTAAAATTCCGCCCGTCTTTTATTGCCCAGTCACGAATTTTAAAATATGAAGCAGTAGTGCCCGCAGCGCTGGTAGCCCAGTTCTGATTTCCGTAAGTAACCTGCTTTGCCTCGCCCATATAAGGCGCAACATAAGCAACAGCAGAACAATTGTCCTCAATTGCATAAGAATCCTTGAGCGTTAGCGTAGGCTGGGTGCCGCTTCCGCCTCTTACGCCGCCGGCGTTTGAAGAACCGGAGCGGATCATCAGCAAATTGCTGCCCATCGACGCCATATCGTCAGAAATCCTTTTGCTGGCGCCGTTTCCGACCGCAAGCATGATAATTACCGCACTTACGCCGATAATTATGCCAAGACTGGTGAGAATTGAGCGCATTTTGTTGATTTTGAGCGAGCGAAGCGCTATTTTGAACGTCGAAATAAAATCAATCACCGCGTCACCTCGTCAGATACAATATTTCCGTCCTTAAAACGCACTGTCCGCTTGCAATATTCGGCAATATCAGGCTCGTGGGTAACAAGAACGATTGTTTTTTTGTATTTATCATTCAATTCACAGAAAAAATCCATAACCTCGTAACTGGTTCTGGAATCAAGGTTTCCGGTAGGCTCATCCGCAAGAATAACAGGCGCATCATTCACAATTGCGCGCGCAATGGCAACTCTCTGCTGCTGCCCGCCTGAAAGCTGGTTCGGGAGGTGTTCTTCACGCCCCTGAAGCCCTACAATTTTTAGCGCATGCATTGCACGCTCTATCCTCTCTACCGGGTCAATTCCCTTGTAAATCATTGGCAATTCGACATTTTCAAGCGCACTCGTTCTTGAAATCAAATTAAAACCCTGAAAAACAAACCCGAGTTTCAGATTTCTTATTTCGGCGAGCTTGTCTGAATCGAGGTTTATTACGTCAATCCCGTCCAGAAGATAAGAACCCGAAGTCGGTTTGTCAAGACAGCCGAGCATGTTCATAAAAGTAGATTTTCCCGAGCCGGAAGTGCCCATTATAGCAACAAATTCGCCATCTTCCACGCTCAAAGATACATCATTCAGCGCGTTGAACGACGAATCTCCGGTAGAATAGGTTTTTATTGCGTTTTTTACTTCAATAAGGCTCATTTTTTCACCTCTTACAAGAATCTCGGCGCTCTTGGCTGATTATTGTTTTTTCCGGCCTCCTGACCTTTTATTCCAACGATTACAGCGTCATTTTCATGGATTTTGTCAGAAATAATTTCCGTGTGTGTGTCATCTGCGGCACCTGCTTTGATTGAAATTCTTTGCGGTTTTTTGTCTTTCATCACCCAGACGCCCTGTTCCTTGTATTTGGGGCCGCTTCCGTCTGTGTTGGGCGTAAATTTCAATGCTGCGTTCGGCACGCTCAAAACATCAGCCTTTTTGCTGGTAATTATCGAAACATTTGCGGTCATGCCCGGAATCAGCTTCATATCTTCGTTGTTTACCTGAATAATAACCGTATAAGTAACAACATTCTGCACTGTTGTCGGCGAAATTCTTACCTGAAGAACTTTTCCCTCAAAAACACTGTCCTGATAACCGTCAAGAGTGTAGGTAACCTCCTGTCCCTCTTTGACTTTGCCGATATCAGCCTCCGAAACATTGGCTTCTATCTGCATTTGGGTCAAATCCTGTGCAACCGAGAAAAGTTCAGGCGTCTGGAAGCTCGCAGCAACTGTCTGGCCGACATCAACACCCCTCGAAACAACCACACCGTCAACAGGAGAAACAATCCGTGTGTAGCGGAGGTTTGCAGCAGCGGTGTTGTAGGCAGCCGAGGCCTGTGAAATCTGGGCACGTGCCGCAGAAATCTGCGCAAGGTCGGATTTGTAGGTTGATTCGGCCAAATCAAGCTCACTTTTTGCAATAAAGTTGCGTTTATACAGATTTCTGTACCTGTTCAGCGTTTTTTTGTCGTTTTCAGCGACCGCCTGAATCTTTGCAAGGTTTGCGCGGGCATTTGCGATGTTAGCCTGCGATTGTTCTACCTGCGCAGTAAAAAGCGAAGTGTCAATCTGCGCCAGAAGCTGGCCTTTTTTCACTTTGGAGTTGTAATCAACGTAAATTTCCTTAATCATGCCCGAAACCTGCGAACCAATGCTGACCGTTTGCACCGGCTGAACCGTTCCTGACGCCTCAACGACCTGCGTTATGGTATGTTTTTCAACGGGCGAGGTCAGATAATCAGGTTTTTTGTTGTTTTTCAAAAATCCGGCGCTAACCAGCAGCACAGCCATCAAAACGCTTACAGCTATTATAATTTTTTTGTTCATTATGATTCTCCCATTGCTTTTTCAAGCGCTGCACGGGCCACGTTATAGTCATAAATAGCCTTTACGTATGCCTGTTGTGCATTGTTATAGTTTACTTTTGCATCCTGAAGCTCAATATAGTTTCCGACGCCCACTTCGTAGCGGCCGTCCGCAAGCTCGTAGTTTTCAAGCGTCTGGCGGACTTTCACAGCAAGCAGCGGAAGCCTTTCTTCTATTTGTTTCATATCAATATACGCGGATTGCACCTCAAAATAGATGTTCTGCTTGATTAAATTCACATTTTCCCTTGCAATCTCAAGCTGTGCCTTTGCTTCGTCGATTTTGCATTTTGTGTTCATTATGTTTATGTTGCTTGTTTCAAGTGTTGCCGATAAATTGAAGCTGTTTGTGGTGTTTCCGTCCATACTGCGGTAGCCGTATCCGGCTCTGCCGCTCAGTGAGGGAAAATATTCACGTTTTGTGTATTTTAACGACTCTTCCATTGCTTTAAACGTAGATTCATAGGATTTCAGGTCGGGGCGCTTTTCATTTGCGGTTTTCACCGTGTCATCAAAGCTCATGTCAAAGGGTTTGAACACATAATCTTTCAAAATGTTGCTTTTTTCTACCGAAGAGGTAAAAACAGCGTTTTTAGGCTGCTTCGGTGTCTGGCTCAAGTCCTTTGTTTCAGCAATATTAACAAGGTTTACGTCCGTATAAACGTTATTTTTAAAATTGAAGCTTTCAGTATTTTTTATTGAATAAGCAGGCGCATAAGCCGTGTACATGGAGTTGTTCAGCTTAACGAGCGCGGTCTGGTAAGCTTTTTCGGCCGTTACAAGCTCGATTTTTGCATCAGAAAGGTTCACTTCCGCATTCACAAGGTCAATTTTTGAACGAATTCCTTCTTCAAAAAAGGCTTTTATCTGGTTGTAGGTTCGCTCATTCATAGCAACATTTGCACGCGCAACCTGCCTGTTCGCCTGCGCCGCAAGAACGCCGTAATAAGCGGTTTTTACATTATAAACCGTTGAAATCCGCATATTTTCGAGGTCAAAATCAGATGCAATTTTGTAGAATTTTTGCATGTTAATTTTTGCACCGGTTTTCCCGAAATTGTAGAACATCATGTTCAAAGATGCGCTCATTGAATAATAATCCATGTTATTTGAAAGGGTGCGGTTTCCGGAGGTGTTGCCGTTCTGGTTGTAGTACCCTCCGCCGGCGCCTATTGTCGGAAAATAGTCGGATTTAGCCTGTCCTATGCGGCTTTTGTAAATTTTCTGGTTATTTTTGGAAATATTTATTTCAGGACTGTTTTTCAGTGCGATTTCAATGCAATCTTCAAGGCTCAGCATTGCGCCCTCTTTGATTTCGACAACAGCCATGGCAAAATTTTGTGTAAAAATGCACAAAACCGCAAAAATTATTAATGCTGTCAGTCTAAGCCTCATATTCCTCCCGCGGAATGCCCGCTCCGGAACAATTATAGTTCACCGCCTGCCTCCTTGCATAATCTTTCGGGAGGATTTTTTTCAAAAAAATAATGCTCATATCATACATAACGAATAATTTTAAAAAATGTTCATTTAATAAAACAATTGCCCGATTAACTATTTTATAATTATCTTGTATGATTATTGTTGATTTTGCACTATAATTGTAATATCGAAAAATCAGCATTCGGAGAGTTGAGCTATGAAAAAAATTATATTGTTATTGGCATTAATGATGATATTCCCGCCTGCGTGCACATTTGCGCAGGATTATGATGACCCCTACTCAAGACCCGCCTCCGGCGCTTACGAAACAGGCGTTCAGCTTTTGAAAACCCAGCAGTTTTCCAAAGCAATTATAGAATTCAAAAAAGCTCTGCGCGAAAACCCGAATGATGAATCCTCAAAAATCCAGATTACAAACGCCTATCTGGCACGCGCTGCTTATTACAACAACCGGATGATGGACTACAAAAATGCAGCAAACGACCTGCGCTCAGCGCTGTTTTACCTTAAATATTACAGCGTAAGCCCTGTAGATGCCCAAACTCTCGACAATATCACAATAACAGAGAACAATTTGAGAAATGTCCTGAGTGCAATAAACGCCGATATGACGCCAAAAGGCAGATACAATGCCGGAAAATCGCTCCGTGCACAGGGGGAATTTGCGGCAGCGGTGACAGAATTTCAGGCTGCACAATCCGACGCAAAATGCAGAAAAGACGCTCTGGTTGCGCTGGGCGAAATTTATTATATTCTGAATTTGAACGAGCAGGCCGCAACTTACCTTGAAAGAGCGCTCTACGATGACCCGAAAGACGCCAATACCCACCTGAAACTCGCAAGAGTTTATGAAAGAATGGGTTCAGCGGACAAAGCAGCCAAAGAATACACTCTGGCGCTCACAAAATCCTCTGAAAATCAGGAGATTTTGCTTGCTCTGGAAAATATATGGAAGCAAAAAGCCGCAGCAACGCCGGATGATGCCGATGTTCATGCAAATCTCGGCGCAATCTATCAAAAACGCGGCAATCTGGACAGTGCACTTGCCGAATACCAGCTTGCTGAAAAGCTTAACCCCTCAAGTGTCATGACAAGATTGAACCACAGCACTCTTTATCAGCAAAAAAAAGAATATGAAACAGCAATCGAGGGCTATGATTCGATTTTGCGCCTTTACCCGAACCACACGCTGGCATATTACTACAAAGCTCAATGCCTGCGCGCTCTCGGAATGAAAGATGCAGCTGTTCAGAACTACAAACTGGCACTAAACCTTGAACCCGAAAATCAGGGAATCAAAGACGAGCTGTTTGATATGGTAAAAAGCGACATGACGCCCGAAGAAATGCTTGCTTATCTTGCCAACGAGCTGAAAAACAGCCCGAATAACCCTGAAACGGTTTACGAATACGCTTACCAGCTCCACAAAAACAAAAAATTCGACGAAGCAATAACATATTACAATCAGGTTATTCAACTTGACCCGAAGAACTCGGACGCATACCTGAATATTGCAGCTGCATACAAGCAGAAAAGCCAGTTTGACAAAGCAAAAGAAATTCTTAATCAAGGCAAATCGTTATTCCCCGAAATTGGGGAGTTTAAAAAGCAGCTAGCGATTCTTAATGAAGAAGAAGCCTCGCTTTTATATTCAAATGCTTCTGATTTGTTCAAAAAAGGCAAATATCAAGAAGCGATTAATCTTTATTCAAAAATAACCCCGATGACGCCCGAAGCGCTCGTCGGAATCGGCGCAAGCTATCAGGCAATGAAAAACTACAAATCTGCGGCGGAAAATTTCAAAAAATCGCTCGACATGGAGCCCAACAACGCCGATACTGCTTATTATCTGGCGCTTGCATATTCAAATGCACAGGATTTGCCGCAGGCAAAAATTTATGCAAAAAAAGCCCTCGAAATCGAGCCAAATAACAAAAACGCAAAAGAACTTCTTGATTACGTAAACCAGTCCGAGCTTTCGGCGTATCTTGAGCAGGCAGACAAGCTTTACACCGAGAAAAAATATCCGGAAGCGCTCGTTATGCTGGGAAAAGTTCTTGCCATGGACCCGAAAAACGCCAGTGCGCACTATTCCTGCGGACTTATTAACGATGAGCTGAAAAAATACTGGCCCGCAATCGAAAGCTACAAAAAGGCGGTACAAAATGACCCATCGCTTGCGATTGCATACTATTCTATCGCTGTTGACTACGATACGCTGCAAAGATACCAGCAGGCAGTGGCAAACTACAAACTTTTTGTTGCCAATGAAAAAGCCGACAACGAATATACACAATACGCAAAACAGCGCATACAAGAGCTGAAACAATACGACACCCCTTAATGAGGCGCAAAAGTTGGAAAATGAAACGATTAAAATAGGAAATGTCGAAGTTAAAAGCCGCGTAATGCTTGCTCCGATGGCGGGGATTACGGATGTTGTATTAAGGGGGCTCGTCAGAAAGTTTTCAAAAACCTGCCTTTTGACCACGGAAATGATTAGCTCTGAGGCACTTATGCAGAAAAAAGGAGGAGAAATCCTTGAACGCTGCGACGACGAAACGCCTCTTGCCTATCAAATTTCGGGTCACAAGCCGTTTATGATGGCAAAAGCGGCAAAAATGCTTGAAGAACGCGCAGATATTATTGATATAAACATGGGCTGCCCTGTAAACAAGGTTGTGAAAGGCGGTGACGGTTCTGCGTTGATGAAAACGCCCGAACTCGCTTCTGACATTGTAAAAGCGGTAAAAGACGCCGTGGATTTGCCGGTTACAGTCAAATTCCGCCTCGGATATACCGCAGAAACGAAGAATTTCAGGGAATTTGCCTTAAAAATGCAGGAAGCCGGCGCCGACGCAATGACTATCCACTGCCGCACCCGTTCCCAGATGTATTCCGGAAAAGCTGACTGGAGCGAGATTGCAGGGATAAAAGAATTTATAAAAGTGCCTGTTTTTACCAACGGCGATGTGATTGATGTTGATTCTGCGATAAAATGCCTTGAAGAATCAAAAGCCGACGGGGTTGCGGCGGCAAGAGGCGTTCTGGGCAACCCTGCGCTCTTAGGTGAAATTGAAAACTATTTAAAAACGGGCGAAAAGCCGGAAAAACTCAGTTTCAAAGAAAAAATCCGGCTTATGAAGACCCATCTTGATGAAGAAATCAGGCTCAGGGGGGAAAATTGCGCAATCCAGTTCACGCGCAAGTTTTATCCGTACTACATCAGAGGGATAAAAGGCGCGTCGCAGTTCAGATACGCGCTTGTAACCGAAAATTCTTACGAAAAAATCCTCAAAATCATTGACGAAATTGAGGCGCAGTGCGATTAATATGACAAAGCCCTATTTTACCTACATTATTCTTACTGAAAAAGGCACTTATTACTGCGGTTATACGGATGATTTGGAAAAAAGGTTTGAAAAGCACAAAGCAGGGCTTGCAGCGAAATACACCCGCGCGTTTAAGCCGGTGAAATTCGTTTATACAAAGGAATTCCCCACAAAATCCGAGGCGATGAAAGAGGAATGCAGAATTAAGAAGCTTTCAAGGGCGAAGAAAGAGGAATTGATTAAATCAAGCGGGATATGAAAAAAAGGGCACGGGATTTAGAAAATACTCTTCATGCCGGTGAGATGCTGAAACAAGTTCAGCATGACAGATTGTTTTTTGTAACCCTGAACCCGTTTCAGGGTCGCAAGGGCGGTGTTAATCGACTTCAACCTTGCGATTCCGAATCAAGTTCGGAATGACAGCTTGTTTTTCCCTGAAAAAGCCCGTTTTAAGCCTTAAACATTACGCCAGCCTCAAGGGCAATTTAACCGTAAAAGTGCTTCCCCTTTCCGGCTTGCTTTTCACGCTGATTGTGCCGCCATGAAGCAGGGTCAATTCCCTGGTAATCGTGAGCCCCAGCCCTGTCGAGCTTTCGTTTTTGCAATAAATATTGTTGAGCTGCACAAATTTTGAGAAAATTTTCTCCTGATACTCGGGCGCAATCCCGATTCCGTCGTCTTTTACGTAGATTTCCACCTGATTTTTCAGTTTTTTTATCCCGATTTCAATGTGGCCGTTTGCGGGCGTAAATTTAATCGCATTGCTCAAAAGATTATACATAATCTGCTGAATTTTCTGGTAATCCGCCCTAATCCCGATTTCTTCGGGCATTTTTTTAACAAGATGAATCATTTTCTTGTCCGCAAGCGGCTGAATAACGTTCACAACCTCGGTTACGGACATATTCAGGCTAAAATTCGACGGCGTAAGCTTCAATGCACGCGATTCAAGCTTTGAAATCTCAAGAATTTCATTAATCATGCCCAGAAGATGCAGCCCCGAAACGTGAATATCGCGAATATATTCAGCCTGTTTTTCATTCAACGGGCCAAAAAGCTGGCGCGACAAAACCTCGGAAAACCCGATAATTGCGTTCAAAGGCGTCCTCAACTCATGGGAAGTATTCGCCAGAAACTCCGATTTGACCTTATCCGCCTCCAGAATCTTTTCATTTTGCTCCTTAATCGTTGCATGCGCCTGCGCACGGTCGATAATGCTTTCCTGAAGCTCTTTTAGCTGCATTTTGAACACATCTGACAGCTCGCTGTCCTTAATTGAATAAGAAGCCAGCGCACAAAAGGCCTTTGCAGCCTGAATATCGGTGTTTGTAAAGGTTTTTGTGCGGGAAAGCAGAATAAAACCGAAAACCGTTTCATTTATCAAAAGCTTGGACAGCAAAAAGTTCTTGTTCTTTTTTATCCCGAAAGACCTTGCAATTGCGGAATCACGCGTAAAAAGCAGGGGCTCCGGACTGTACAAATCGGGTTTTGCGCTTTCATCAACCGGCAGAATCGTTGTTTTTTCAGTAAAAATTTCCTCTTTTTCAGCGGTTTTGCGGTATTTTATGCCGGCATTTCCGGAATTCAGGTAACAAACGTACGCAGCTTCAAATTCTACCGCTTCTTTTAAAAAGTTGAGCGTGTTTTCAAAGCAGTGTTCGGGATTTTCGCCTGAATTAAGGATTTGAGGGATTTTTTCAAGTATTTTTTTATAAATGGTCATACCGAAATTATAGGTCTGACTTCACAATCCCGCAAGTTTGTAACTAAACTTCCAAAAACAGTCTTTTTCCGACAATATTCGGCTTGCCGTTGTAATATCCTGCGAAATATCCGCCGCGAACGGGTTTGTTTTTGCCGTAATAGTTGGTTGCATTGTCCGAAATGAACGGATTACCGAAAGGATTTGAGCTTCTTTGTGCGGTTGCTCCCTGAACAGCGTTTATATTTGTCGGCATTAATGCGTTGGAGATGAGGCTTACAAGATTCATAAAAATCCTTTCCTAATTTACAAGACAATACTTACGTTCTTAAATTTACTGATAAATATATTATAGTCATGATTATTATAGAACAATATTACAAAATGTTAAAGATTTTTTCAGAAAAAATCCTACAAACTGCGTATTAATGCAAAAGAAAAAATCTGTCATTATAGTTTTATGAAAAAATGTCCTTTTAATTTAGATATTTGTTCTGACGAGTGTGCGCTTTTTATATCGCCCTCGGAACTGAACGAGCTCGTGGCTAACAGGCTTCACAGTATTGGCGTTTTTGACAAAAAAGCCGGCATGTGCGCGCTGAAAAACATAGCAATGGGTGCAAGCAGAGAGGTTTTCGAAAAAAGTTCGGCAAACAATTTTTAAAAAAATTGTCTTTGTGAATTTAAACATTAAATTCATGAAAATACTCTCAAAGGTAAAAAAATGAGTGAGATAAATCTCGGACAATTTATAAAAAACGCTTTTAATTACAGCATAGGAAAGCCTGTAACCCAACAGCCGACCAAAACTTCACAGGAAAACTTTCAAAAAGCACAGCAGCAGGTCGCCCGGCTTGTCAACGAAACAATGCAGAACATTCAGACAAATTTTGTACGTCAGGCGGACATTTTGAACACACAAAACCTGCTCAGGCAGCTGAATTCGTTTGAACAATCCGCGATGATGAAGGATTTGTACAGTTTTCCGCGTGATATGAAAGATTTAATGCTTTTGCTTGTAAAAGAGGGCGCAAACCTTTCTTCTGCGAACGCTAAAGACCTGAACGCACTGCTTTCGCAAACGCTGGATATGTCAAAATTGATGATTTTGTTGCAAACGAACGGAAAAAACGCCGCAGAAAAGCTGACAAAAATGATTACAACCCTGAATCAGTCCGGAATCTACAACACCCAGCAGCTCAAAGAAATGACCGCGCTCATAAACGCCTGTATTCCGGCCGCTGACACGCAACCGGCTGCAATGCTGAAGAATCTAATGGTTATGTATCTTCCGTGGCTTCCGCTGCATGAGCAGGGCACTTTCAATCTTCAGGTTGCCGACGAAAGCGAAAAAAAAGGCTCCGATTCTGAAAATATCGTTACAATTACCGTCAACACAAGCACCTACGGGATGATTCGCGCAACAATTTACCTTGAGGGCAAAAAACTCGACGTCGAAATCAACTGCCCTGAAAATTTCCCGAAAAACGAGTTCAAAGAAACGCTCGCACACGAAGCAACAGGCTACGACATGGAATCCGGAATCTCTTTCACCACGAGAAAATCCAACGATTCGTCCGAAAAGAAAGAAACGAATGTTTCCATCACAAATTCCTCAAAAATCTCGCCCCATTTGCTTTTGATAATTCACATGGTCATAAATGCAATCATGGCGCTGGACAAAAAGGCGCAGCTTGTTGTTGACAGGGAAAAAAAGATGGATTCTTAGGCGGTTTTGGGCTTGTATACAACTCTACACTAAATTTTCAATCACTCCCCATCTTGAAAGCCTAAAACTTACATTTTTGCACAATCTTGCGGTGGGAACCGTTGAACTTTTCCCACCCTACAACTCAACAACATTAAAATCGCTCCCCATCCGGCCACATTGTCACTCTGAACTCATTTCCGGGTCGCAAGGGCGGGGGAAATTAGCTCAAAATCTAAAGAATAGCTTTCACACTGGTGAGATGCTGAAACAAGTTCAGCATGACGGCTTGTTTGTTGTCACCCCAAACTCGTTTGACCGCTTTTTCCAAAATCTTTGATTTTGTGAAAAATGTCTGGTTTCCCACAGGGTCGCAAGGGCGGTGCCTATCGACTTCAATCTGGCGATTCCGAATCAAGTTCGGAATGACAGCTTGTTTTTCGTCACCCTGAACTTGTTTCAGGGTCGCGAGGACGGGGGAAATTAGCTTAAATCTTAGAAAAAGGAGATACTGCCAGCTTTGTTCTTTTAACCCTTATTTTCTGCACAAATATTTATTAACCTTTCTTCCTAGCTTAAATGTCAACGCGCAAAGGCAATGTTTTTCTTTTGAAAACTGCCAAAATGGAAACATAAGGAAGTTGGAAAATGAAAAAGATAATTAACATCAAAAAAATCTCTTCATTATTAGCTGTCATCCTTCTCAATTCTATATTCACAATGGGAGTGTATGCGGCTTGTAATACGGAAGCCGGCGCTTGCAGGATTTCCGATTTGAGAAAAGCCGCGCAGACGGAGGCAATTGAAAATAAATTTCTGCCTCCGTCCCAGAAGAGGGCAGATTTGTTTGAAGAACCTCAAACACCTGCCCAAAAACCTGAAAAAACCTCTCCTATCCGGCAGTTTATAGAATCATTGCTAAAACCATCAAAATAATCCCTCCTATCTGGATGCCGGTGTTCAAATGCTGCATTAATCGATTATTGTCATAATATCTGGCAGTTTTCTTTGCGGTAGTCGTAGCAAGCAGCCTTTGGATTCTGGCATCTTCGCTGCCGGAGAATGTTTTTTGAAATACCGAATTTTCAAGCCGCGCAAGCCTGTTTTCAACAGGTTCATTTGCAAATTTTCTGCCCAGAACCTCGCTTTCAAGCATGTCAAGGTCGTAATTTGTGCCGGAAGCGTCAGTTCTAAACCTTGAAGCAGGCCCTGCTACCCTGTTTCTGGTATTTTGGGGCGTGTAATAATTATATTGGCTTTCTTCAGAAAAACTGTTCAAACCCGCTGCTCCGCCGGAGATTCCGGGGTCATATTCCTCCAGCACAATCGAGGAATCATCCCTAATCCGCGCATTCGCCAGCACAGAAGCGCGAAGACTATCCACACGCTCGCTCAACGGCGCAGAACTCTCTTTTTTGTAAACCTGTTTTTCCAGCCTTGAAAGCCGCTTGTAAATATCCTCGCCGGAATAGTCTTTTTTAAAGACTTCCTGCTCAATTTTATCCACAACAGGATATTTTACGTCCGCATCCGCCTTTTCTGTATTCAATTCGTCATAAGCAGCTTCTTCTTCAACAGCCTCAGACGGGGCAGGCGCTGCGGTAGCGTACTGGGGCATATCCTGACGCAGCCTGCGGATACGATTCTGGATAGTGTCTTTAGACGCGGAGCCGTAAACTGCTTTTTCCAGCCGTTCAAGGCGCTGTGCCGTTGTTTCGCCGTTATAATCGTAACCAAAATAGTTTTTTTCGAGTTTTTGAATCTGAGCGGAAATATTCTCCGCACAAAATCCGCCCGAACTAATAAATAGTATGCAAAATAGCGTAAAAACAGCTTTTTTCATAATCTCACCCGTTCCGTTTTACACTATCAAGTTAATCTGCTTTTGAAACGCACTCAATTCCACGGAAATTTTAAACGCGCAAAAAAACATAGTCCTTTTTTATTAGCGGTAAGTACTATATTTAGCCTTATACCCGTTAGCAGCCGCTATTTCGGCCATACTCCCAAAGTATTATTTAAAAATTTTCCAATCTGAAAAATTTAACCAATTCAAAAAATAAGGAATTTATATAACTTTACGCCAAACAGAATAAAACTGTCTCCCTGAACTTGTTTCAGGGTCGCAGGGGCGGGAAAATGTATTTAAATCTTAAAAAATTTCACGCTGGTGAGATGCTGAAACTAGTTCAGCATGACATTTTCGATTAATTCTCGTGTAAACATTTGTGCTAAAATTTAGTCATGGAAAATATTATTAAACGCAGAGAATCAAAACAGATTCAAATAGGAAACGTAAAAATCGGCGGAAACGCGCCCATCAGCGTTCAGTCGATGTGCAATACCGACACAAGAGATGTAGAAAAAACAGTTTCGCAAATAAAAACGCTCGAAGAAGCCGGCTGTGAACTCATAAGGCTCGCAGTGCTTAACAAAGACGCCGCTGCGGCAATAAAAGAAATCAAAAAACGCGTAAATATTCCGATTATTGCGGATATTCACTTTGATTACCGGCTGGCAATTCAATGTATTGAAAGCGGTGTTGACGCTTTGAGGCTCAATCCCGGAAACATCGGGCGCGAAGAAAATGTTAAAAAAGTGGTTGAACTTGCAAAAATCAACAAAACCCCTATCAGAATCGGCATAAACGGAGGTTCTTTAGAAAAGGAACTTCAGGCGCTTGATATGCCATTGCACGAAAAAATGGTAAAAAGCGCAATGCGGCACATAAAAATCCTTGAAGATAACGATTTTGACCTGATAAAAATATCGCTGAAATCCAGCAGCGTTCCCACAACAATCGCTGCCTACCGCGAAATCTCAAAACTCGTTCCATATCCGCTTCATCTGGGCGTAACAGAAACAGGAACGCTCAAAGGCGGGCTTGTAAAATCCTCCGTGGGGCTCGGAACGCTTCTCGCAGAAGGAATCGGCGACACTATCAGGGTTTCATTAACCGAAAACCCGATAGAAGAAGTTCATGCAGGATTTTCTATCCTAAAATCGCTTGAATTGCGCAAAAAAGGCATAAATTTCATTTCCTGCCCGACCTGCGGAAGATGTCAGATTGATTTAATCGGATTGGCAAAAAAAGTTGAAAATGCGCTTTCTTCTATTGACAAGGAATTAACCGTTGCGGTCATGGGCTGCCCGGTAAACGGCCCCGGAGAAGCCAAACACGCCGATTACGGCGTAGCCGGCGCAATAAAAGAAGGATATTTGTTCAAAAAAGGCGAAATCCTCAAAAGAGTACCCGAAAACGACATTCTTGACGAATTATTAGCATTAATTAAAGCGGATTCTTCAAATTAGAGGTTTGTTTGGACAAATATACTTGAAATATAGGATTTGCTTAACCGGAGAAAATAATATATTATATAATAAGAATCCTAAAAGATTTGAAAGGTAATTGTATATGAAAAAATTATTGGCATTATTGGGTTTAATCGTTTTGACTTCAGGATGTGTGTTTGCCGCAGACACCGAGCCTTATAACGACCCCGAAAATACATCGGTAACAACCAAAGATATGACTTCTGAAGCGTTTTTACGCAACTCAGGATATTCAACAGAAGCATACAGAATTTACGAAAAACAGGTAGGCAGAAATATCCTCACACCCGTACAGGTTGTTGAAAAAAGACCGAACAAATTTGTTCGTTGCGTGAAAAAAGTTGGCGGTCAGTTTATGGAAACATTTGACCCGACTATTGACCAGAAACAATTTGTTAATGATCATGATATCGATTACAGCTGGAACACTGTTCAGGATTTGTAATCTGACATTTTTAAATTTTTCAAAAAGGCATGCCCGAAAGCATGCCTTTTTGTTTTAGGAAGCCATTTTGTAAAGTTTTGTTAAGAATATTGAAATCATGCAAAACCCATGTGCACATGGGTTTTTGACATGTTAAAGAGTGCGGGATTTTGCTGATTTAACAATAATTTGTCCAGAATTTGAAGATTTATTATAATTAAAAAAGTATTAAACACACTAAATTTCTTGGGAGAAAATTCAATGAACACTGTAACAGCTAATCTGGCTGACCTGAGAAATGAAATCGCACCTTGTAAACCGGTAATAATCGCTGTAACGAAGTATTTCGGAGCAGAGAAGCTCGTTGAGGCTTATGAAGCGGGTTTGAGGAATTTTGCAGAAAATCGTGTGGCAGATGCGTTGGAAAAGTTCGGAAATTTGCCTGAAGAAATAAAACAAAATTCAACCTTTCACCTCATAGGCCACTTGCAAACCAACAAAGTGAAAAAAGCGGTGGGTCATTTTGACCTGATTCAGTCAGTTGACTCGCTGAAACTTGCGGAATTGGTTTCAAATGAAGCGCAAAAACAGGGCATTGTTCAAAAAGTATTACTTCAGGTTAATAATGCAAACGAAGAAAACAAATCAGGATTTGAAAAAGGGGTTCTGAAAGAGGTTTTCGGAGAAATTATCAGCCTCGGGGGGATAAAAGTTGAGGGCCTTATGAATATTGCGCCGATTACGGACGAGAACACTCTGGATTTTCTGTTTGAAGATATGAAAAACTTCAAAGAGGAACTCGAAAAAGATTTTTCTTACCCGATGAAAGAGCTTTCGATGGGGATGTCAGGCGATTACAAAACCGCACTCAGGCACGGTGCAACAATGATACGGCTTGGAAGAAAATTATTCATGTAATATTGGGAGGAGATAACATTGGCAGGCGTTTCAGACAAAATTAAATCAATAGTAGGGTTTTTAACTTCAGGATTTGAAGGCAGAGAAGACATATTTGACGATATGGCTAACGAAATCGGCGACGAGTATCCGGTGAGCGACAATTTGGCACTTGAGCCGATGTACGCGTCAACTCCGGCAAAAACTCAGGCGCCTAACGTAGTAAGCCATCCCGGATTCAGAGGATACGAGGTTCTTGTTTGCGAACCCCGCTCTTATGACGAATCAGTTTCTATCGTAAAACATCTTAAAGAAAAGAAAACAATTATTTTGAACCTTCATCTGCTTGACAAAGAACAGTCAATCAGAATCGTGGATTTCCTTTGCGGCGCAACTCATGCACTTGCAGGAAATCAGCAAAAAATCGGTGACACAGTATTCATCTTTACACCGAGCAACGTTTCATTGAACGCTGAATCACAAAAAAGCAAATTCATCAGAGATGCTTTGTGGAATCAGCCTCAATAACCTAAAAAGAACATAGTTGGGGATAATTTAAAAATTATAGCTGTCTTTTTACAGGGCAGCTTTTTTTTAGAGAGGTTTATTATGGAAAACGCAAATATAAAAGAACGCAACAGAAAGCTCGCCGCAAAAGTCATTTCAGAGCTGGAAAAAAGGCATTTTCAGGGCTATTTTTGCGAAGACAGAACAGGGGTGCTCGAAACAATCAAAAAACTTCTCCCGAAAGAGCACGTAATCTCCTGGGGCGGCTCCACAACACTGCAAGAATGCGGAATTTTCAACTATCTGGAAGAAAACGGGTACAAAACCATCGACCGTGCGCTCGCAAAAGACCGCGCAGAGCAGCTCGAAATCTCCCGTCAGGCGCTTTTGTGCGATACTTTTTTGATGAGCTCAAACGCAATAACCGAAGACGGGCAGCTTGTCAATATTGACGGGCTGGGAAACAGGCTTGCGGCGCTTTTGTACGGGCCTAAAAGCGTAATTGTCATTGCAGGGATGAACAAGGTCGTAAAAACGCTCGACGACGCAATCCAACGCGCCAGAACCGTTGCTGCGCCGGTAAATATGCAAAGAATTGCGCTGCTGATGGACAGAAAAACGCCCTGCGTTTCAACAGGAAGCTGCGCGGACTGCAAATCGCCGGATTCAATATGCTCCCAGATTGTAATCACAAGGCTTTGCGCCCCTCAGGGCAGAATCAAGGTCATTTTAGTGAATGAAAGTTTAGGATTTTAGCAAAAGGCGCTTGTTAATCGGGTTTGAGGGCAGCAGAACAGGAAAATCAGGCTTAAAAGCCTACCTTATATCATAAAACTTGTGAACCTGCCCGATAAGCCTTGTATCAGGGTGTTTTAAGGTGAATTTTTCAAAAACTTCAAGAATTTTCTCCTTTTTCACCGCAATCTCTCTGCCTGCTGTCTTTGGCTGGAGAATTAACGGTATATCAAAGGTTTCGCCGAGTTTTGCGCACTCATTTATCTCAAAATCGGCAATTCTGTCATCAAAAACGATTTTGGCAAAAACCTCTTTGTTTGCGGATTTGACAATTTCGAGAAATTTTTTATGGCTGTTGAACAAATCACCGATTTTTGCACTCGAATCCAGCTTTATATCCATAGAAACAATATCAATAAGGTCAATAACCTCTGCCAGCGGGCCATAGAGGACACCGTTTGTTTCAAGATAAGTTTTTGAATCAACAAGCGGAAGAAATTCTTTCAAAAATTCGTAATGCAAAAGCGGCTCCCCGCCCGTAAGGCTGATGGAATGAATGGATTTTAAAGGAAATTCGCTGATTTTCTGCACGAGCGTTTCAGGAGTGTAAACATCTCCGCCCGAAAACTCCGTATCGCAATAATCGCAAAGCAAATTGCACCCGCAAAACCGGACAAAAACCTGCCTGCAACCAATATAAAGCCCCTCGCCCTGTATTGAATCAAAAATCTCGTTTATTGCTGCTTCAGCCATTTTTTAAATTCTCCCTGATGTTGTGGTTTGAAAGCTTTTTGAGCTTTTCATATAGTTCTTTCTCTTCTTTTGAAATTTCCTTTGGCATTTCTATTCTGACTGTGACAATCTGGTCGCCCTTTTTGCCGCCCTGCTCCAATCCCTCGCCGGAAAGCCTGAATTTTTGTCCGGAAGTAGTTCCTGCGGGTATTTTCATAGAAACATGAGATTTTAATGTAGGAACGTCAATATTCGCGCCTAAAGCAGCCTCATACGGGGTTATAGGAATCTCGCAGGAGGTGTTCAGGCCGTCAATTTTCAAAAATGAAGGTTCTTCAATCTCAATTTTAAGGAACAAATCCCCGTTTTTGCCGCCGTTGCAGCCTTTATTGCCCTCATTTGCAATCCTGATTTTTGAACCGTTTTTAACACCGGCCGGAATTTTCACATTCAGCTTTTTATGGATTGAAAGCTCGCCTGTACCTTTACACATCGGGCATTTTGCGCCGTTAATGAACTTTCTGCCCTCGCATTTCGGGCACATTTCAGTATGAAGAACATTGATTGTCCTGTGCGCGCCGTTTATTGCTTCGTCGATTTTTATTGAAACATTCAGGTTAATATCCCTGCCGTTAGCGGGTTTGCAGCTCTTTTTCTTTTCATGGCTGTCATCATCCGGGAAAAGTCCGTCGAGAATCGTGTTAAAAACGCTGGAAAACGACTGTTTATCTTCCCGCGGCGCGGTTTTGGGCTTTTCTTTTGTTGTTTTTTCCTCTTTTGCTGTGTTTGTGTAAGCCTGCCTTGCCTGAGCGCGTTTTGCCTGCGAGGCTTCGGCTCTTTTTCTTGCAAAACCCTTTATTTCATCGTATTGTTTGCGTTTGTTTTCGTCCAGCAGAAATTCGTAGGCTTCTGTGATTTCTTTGAACTCTTTTATGCTTTCCGGCGTGTTGTTGTTCACGTCAGGATGGCAGACGCGGGCTTTTTTTCTGTAAGCCGACTTGATTTTTATCACATCTGCTTCAAAAGTGATACCCAGAATTTCATATAAGTCTTTTTCTAAATATTCTTTCACGCGGCGTTCCTTTTAACGCTATTTTAATGTTATTTTTTCAATTTTCAAATTTTTGAAAAAATTTGCGCCAAATTTTCTACATCTGAAAAAGCTAAATCGGCTCTTAATGAAATTCTAACTCTTGCAGTGTTTTGCGCAACCGTCGGATGGCGGATGGGGAGGAGGAAAAATCCGTTTTTTAAAAGTTCTTTGCTAAAAGCCTCCGCAGCTTCGTTTTCGCCGAGAATTACCGGAATTATGTAACTGTCGCCGATTGTTTTAAGGTTTGCTTCCTTGATTTTTGTCCTTAAAAAGTCAGAAATCGCAAAAAGATGAGCCCTTGCGCCGGAAAATGCAGGAAAAATCTCTTTTGTCACAAAATAAGAAAATTGAACGTTAATTTCCGGTAGCGCAGTGGAAAAAATCAGCGGACGGGCCTTATTCACGAGATATTCAATCAAAACCCCGTCACCTGCGCAAAAAGCACCCATTGAGCCGGCAGCTTTTCCGAATGTTCCGATAATTAAGTCAATTTTCTCCTTAAATTTTTCCGAAAGCCCCAAACCCGCTTCCCCGTAAACACCAAAAGCGTGAGCTTCGTCAACAACAAGGATTGCGCCGTATTTTTCCTTGAGCTCAATCAATTTTTCAAAATCAGCCCTGTCTCCGTCCATGCTAAAGAGGGATTCTGTGATTATTATTGCGTTTTGGGCCGATTCGCGGTGTTTTTTCAGCAATAATTCAAGATGGTCATAATCAAGGTGTTTAAAACGATGAAATTCGGCGCCTGAAAGCCTTATGCCGTCGATTATGCTTGCGTGGTTGAGCTTGTCGCAAAAAACCGCGTCTTTTTTTGACAAAAGTCCGGACATTATCCCGACATTCGCGTGATATCCGCTGTTAAAAAGCAGCGCCGCGTCTTTGTTGTAGATTTTTGCAAGAAAATCCTCAAATTCCGCATAAATTTCGTCATTTCCGGTCAAAAGCCGCGAAGAGGTGGAGCCCAGCGAGTAATTTGCCGATTTTAAAAATTTCGCCCTTATTTTTTCGTCCGCTGCAATCCCCAGATAGTCATTTGAAGAAAGATTAAGGTATTTTTCCCCGTTCAAATACAAAAATTTTCCCTCTTTTTTCACGGGCCGAAGCGCTCTGTAGAGGTGCTGCGATTTTAATTCGATTAATGCGGTTTCGTAGTTCATGATTAATATTTTAGCGCAAGCACTTCAAATTTGAAAAAAATATGCTAATATGGGTATATGAGTGATGCAATTTCTTCAATTTCAGCAGCGACAACAGAGCAAACACAGGCAATGCTCTCGATTTTGATGCAAATGTCGCAGCAGCAGCTTCAAGGGCAGGTCGCAATGGAGCTTATTCAAAGTGCAGTCCAAACCGGAGCGGAATTTCAAGACCCCTCGACGGTTACAGCAGCGCAGCTCCAGTCGCCGATTGATTTGAGAATATAATCAATCCAATTTCCCCGAAACCCGCTTTATCAGGGCGCAATTTTCACTGCACCCTCAATTTTGTATGTTTATTCTCCAACAGCCGGAGTTTCCTGCGGTGTTTCGTCTTTTGATTTGCGCTTAAAGAACAGAAATTTTCTTTCTTTTGCGGGTTTTTCCACATTTTGCCTGTCAGAAACCGTTTTCATGCCGTCTTTTTGCGTTTCTTCAACCGGATCCGGCAAAGTGCTCGCAAAAGCGGTTGCATTATCGATTTGCGACTGTTCAGCAAGCCATTTGAACGATTTGACGAGCGTAAGCGGTTTTCTGGTGTCGCCGTTTAGCACAACCTGAAATTTCGTCGCATTTGCGTCAGAATATTGGTACAATTCAGGAATTGCCTTCATTTCTTCCTCTGTAACGGATTCACAGAAGAGGAAAAAGGCTTTTGCAGCAAGAACGTTCATTCCGGGAGTGTTTTTTATAAGATTAACCGGGTTAATGTACGCCAGAGGGCCGAGCATGTCGGAAACCTGCGAAGCAAGGCGCCCGCGGAGCTTCATATCAGCCTCGTTGGTTAGCAAATTCATATTTCCGGCAATATGAATGCTCAAAACCTTGCCCTGTGAGGTTATTGTGTCGATTGCAGCAATACCGTCCTTGAAATTCAGCACACCGCTCAAAACATCATAATGAGAGGTTTCGATACTGGTTATTGAGTTGATAACCTGCCCGATTGTGGTTTTGAAAAACTCGGATTCTCTGATGTTTTCTGCGAGAATCAGGTTTTCGATTTTGCCAAAAGGCCCTAGCTGGCCGTTTTTAATACTAAATGTAACTTTTCCTTTCAAAGATTTCATCTGCTCAACCTGCGTCGCACCGCGAAGAGCAATATCCGTCGTAAACGACGCCGTGCCGGTAAGCGTGTCTTTCATATTGGCAAGTTTTAACAACGCGTCCTCAACATCAAGCCCTGCGCCGTTGACTTTCACGCCCAGAGCGCCGTTGAGAAGGTTTGTTGTAATATTGCCGGTGATATTCCCCCCGAAAGTCGAGGTTCTAAGGTTATTCAGGAAAAATACGTTATTGCGCAGCGCAATATCACCCGTTGTATTCGTCAAAACAATGGGATTAGCAAGGATTCTGCGCATATTTATTGCGCCTGAACGCACAAGAACAGGAATTTCCGCGGGAGCAGAAGAAGCCGCACCCGACGCAGGCGGAGCAAGTTTTGCAGCCGCATCCGCAACTTTCATCATTTTTTCCACGTCAATCAGCGAAGAATTTACGTTCAAATCATAAACCTGAACGATTTTTGACGGATTCAGGTCGACATTTGCGCTCAAATTCAAATCAGAACCGTTCAAAAGCAGGTTGCTGACGCTCACGCCGAGTTCTTTGCCCCTGAAATCAAGATAAGCCTCCTGCATTGCCAGCAAAAGGTCGGAAATACGCAAATCACTAACCCTGAAATGTCCTCTCATCCTCGGAGAAGCCGCTTTTCCGAACACAAACAGCCCGCCGTCCACTCTCATGCTCGAATCCTTGAATGCACAGATTTTTGCATTAAACGGGTGCGGTATCATAATCCGGAAAAGGTTAATAAAAGGCTCTTTTGTGTCCAGAGCGGTAATTGTGCCGGATATTGATGCGATTTCTCTTGTGTGAGCCATGTTCGCGTCAAAATCGTTGGAAAAGGCGCCCGGAGTGGATTTTACATAAAGCCCCGTATCAAAAACACGCAGCCTGTCGCCTTTAAAGTCGGCTCTCGCCTGAAGAATGCTCTGTTTTCCGGAAAGCGGAGCAATCTCAACCGGCGTAAAGTAGTTTGAACCATCTGCCATAATCTGCAAAGCCATAGTTTGCTTTTTGTCATTGCCTTTTATTTGCGCTTTTACAGGGATTGCGCCGTTCGCAGCGAGAAAAGGCGCAGCCTCTTTGCCGGCAAGTTGTTTTAAATCAGCCGCAGCCAGCTTTCCATCCGCAAAAATGCTTATCAAAGGGCTCGTTGTGTATTGAGCGACCTGCCCCGAAGCAATAATCGACGAAGAATCGTTCAAATTAATCGTAACAGGGTTCAAAATTATGTTTATATTATCCAGATTCACGCTCAAAGAGGGCACGCTGAGCACAGATTTTTGCTGCGGCAGAACAAGCTTAAAATCCCTGTTTGTAATGCGTCCGAGCGTGGATTTTGAATCAGCGCTGAACTCGGCCACAAGATTCCCGTTTGTAACAGCAAGCAGATTTGTGCGTTCTTTCAGTGCGAGGTTATTCAGCACAATTTTTGCCGAAGAAACAGCTTTCTTAATTTTCCCCGTAACACTGGCGTTGAGCGCAACAGTACCGGAATATAAATTGTAATTTCTTTTCAAATCCGCCGGCGCAAAAGCGGCAAAAAGCCCGGGAATCGGGATGTTTTCAGAGCTTATGTTAACGCCCGTAACCGAATCCTCCTCGATTTTGCCCGCAATTTTAAGCGCAGCTCCGTTAATAAGCGCCTTTGTATCCTTGATATTGAGCATATTGTTGTCAAAAAGGAAATTAGCGTTAACGTCGGAAATCACAAGGCCCGTTTTTTTGTTTGCAACCCCGCCCTCTCTGACTATAATGCTTCCGTTTGACTTAATTTTCTTCAAATTCGTTTTAATATTGGCATTCGCAAGAATATACCCGCGCCCTTTTAAATCGCCCATTTCATTTTTAATATGCAGGGTATCCAGAAAAGCTTTTGCGAGCACAATCACGTCGTTAAAGTAAATTTTCTGGGATTTCAAAGCCATATCAACAGAGGGGTTATGTCCGTAGTTAAATTTGCCCAGCGCCTGAAAATGCTGGTTTTTCGTCACGTAAAGGTTCGTATCGGTTTCAACATTTGTACCTGAAAACCTGAATTTTGCATAACATTCGGGCAGCTGGTACCCTGAAAGATTCATAGTCGTTTTTTCAACGTCCAAAAATCCGTTTAGCTTCACCAAATCACCGCTTTGACGGATTTTAAGCTTTGCATTTACATCAGACTTTAAGTCGTAATCACGATACATCAAAACCGGGTTCACAAAAGGGATTTCAACCCTTTGAACCTCATCATCCTCCTCATCTTTCGGCACTGCAGGAGGAATAAATGTATTTATATCAAGGTTCGCAACGATATTTGTCCGGTCATCACTCAGAATTTTCGCTTCGGTCTTGAGTTTTGCAACTTTTCCGTTAAAATAGCCCAGAGCCAGCTCATCGCCCGCCAGAGTGAGCGAATGACCTGATTTTTCATCGTTTATTACAGCTTTATAATCATGAATTTTGATATTCGGCACTTTTATTCTGATTATAGACGGGTCAAACGGCAAAGGCTCGGGTGCAGTAGCAACTTTGCCGATGTCGTTTTTCTGTTCGTTCAAAATATTTTCAACAAGCCTTACAACCTTAAATTGCTCGCCGTTTGCGATATCAAGGTTGATACGCGGCGACTGAATATCAATTTCCGGAACTTTTACTGTCAAAAGCAGCAAAGACGGCAATGCAACATGCCCTCCGGCGGACTCTGCGCTGAGCAAAACCGAACCGTCAGGAAGTTTTACGGTGATTTTGCCCGTTTTTATTCCGACACCGAGCGCAGGGGTGGTTTTGAGTTTGAGATTTTGGATATCAACATCCAGATGCGCCTGCTCTTTTGCAATTTTCTCTATTTCAGGCTTAAAAACCTCCAAATCCACCGCCCGCGGCAGATAGAACAAAAATGCCATATATACGCAAAAAATCGCAAAAAGCGACAACAATCCGAATACTTTCCAAAAATTTTTCATATTTCCTCAACAAATCTAGTTAATTTTAACAAAATTATACCCCCTGTACGCGGATTTTTACAAGGTTTTTTAAAATTGTTAAGTTATGTAAATAGTATATATAAAATATATCAATTATTTTATAAAAAAATTCTTTATATAAATATAGAGAGTAAAACCGGAAAGAAGAGAGAAAAAATGGGTGTAAATACCAATTACGAAGTAAAAATTAATGAAGTTAAATATCCGCAAACATTAAACGCTCGCACAGAAACACCTGTAGCGCCTATTAATCTTAACGGCAACGGCAATCTCGGACAGGTCGGCGACGGCTTTGTAAGAAGCACGGATTCTACTCTTGATGAAGCAGAAAAGTTAATCGATTCAAATAACTTAGACCAGCTAAAAAGCGCAGAGCAACGGGTTTCGGCTTTGTCCGTTGAAGATACAGACCCGGTAAAAGACGCTCAAGCAGCAGAAGACGCAGCAGCAGCAAACGTAACTGACAGACAATCCGCTGCTGACGCAGCAGACGCAAACAAAGACGCTGCAGAAACTGAAAATGACGCAGCAAAAGAAAATGAAGAAACAGCAACACAAAATAAAGCAGCAGCCGCACAAGCACAGTCAGCCGCAACAGAAAATCACACACAGGCACAAGCCAACACACAACAGGCAACTGCCGACGTAACAAAAGCAGAAGCAAACCAGGCTCAAGCCGAAGCAGCAGCAAAAGCAGACCCGACCAACGCAGCTGCACAGACAAGAGCTGCACAAGCAAAAACAAAAACAACAGAAGCTAAACAAAAAGAAACTGTAGCAAAAAAAGAAGAAGCAACAGCAAAAGAAAATAAAGACAACGCAGATAAACAAGCCGACAAAGCAGAAAAAGAAGAAAAGAAAGCCAAAACAATAGCCAAAAAGGCGGCCTCCGGTTTGTCTAAGGCAACACAAACGGCTTCTCAACTCGGCAGCCTGCTCACTATGGCAAAAAGCGCCCTCGGCACAGCACAAAACAACACAGCAGATTACACAACAACAACCGGTGAAACTAAAGCGCAGGTTCAACAACGTTTGGCAGCAACTATAAAAAGCCTTGAAAACGGAGGAAGCGGCAATCCCTATTCTTCTTATTCGACAACCTCGGGATTCACTCTTTCCAACGCAACTTCTTCAGCAGCAGGCTCAGCTTATAATGCAGTATCATCTGCAAGCACAAATGTTGCAGCTAACTCCGCAAATTTCGCTTCAGCCGCCGGAAGCAATGCAGCAACACCGAACATATTCCTTAAAAAAGCATAGGAATAAAAAATAATTTTAAAAACTCTTTGAATCAACTCAAAGTTTAAATGGAACGGGAAAAAGGTATTTTAACGATGTTTTTTAACATCGTTTTTTTTTGTTTATTTGATATTTTGAACAAAAACTCCATGAATTCCCGAAATTTCACAATAAATGATTAAAATTTTTCTTCTCATTGATTAACCGCCTTGTTTTGTTTACTATAATGTAAACGGAATAAGAAAGATGAGGGTGAAATGTCACTTGATGTATATTTAGGGATTGACGTAGGCTCGGTTACAACAAAACTGGCGCTCGTTGACGAAACCGGAAAATTTATCGACAGCTACATGCTTAGAACCGCAGGAAAACCGGTTATTGCAGTACAAACAGGTATGCGCGAGCTTTATAAAAAGAAATTATGCGACTACAACATTCAGGGCGTAGGCACCACAGGCAGCGGAAGAAATCTCGCCGGAGCTTTGACCGGTGCTGACGTAATCAAAAACGAAATCACCGCTCATGCTGTTGCAGCCAGCACATATGTGCCCGGCGTTCAAACAATCCTCGAAATCGGCGGTCAGGATAGCAAAATCATCATACTTCGCGACGGAATTGTAACTGATTTTGCGATGAACACGGTTTGCGCGGCAGGAACGGGAAGTTTTCTTGACCAGCAGGCAAGCAGATTGAATGTTCCGATTGAAGAATTCGGTGATACAGCGCTAAAATCCACTTCGCCCGCAAGAATCGCCGGAAGATGCGGCGTTTTTGCAGAAAGCGACCTCATTCACAAACAACAGCTCGGCTATCCCGTAGAAGACCTTCTTTACGGGCTCTGTCAGGCGCTTGTGCGCAACTATTTGAGCAATTTGGCGCTCGGAAAAGAACTTTTGCCCACAGTAACATTCCAGGGAGGCGTCGCAACGAATTCCGGTATGGTTAAAGCGTTTGAAGAAGCCTTGAACACAAAAGTTGTTGTTCCGCAGAACCACCAGACAATGGGCGCAATCGGCGCAGCGCTTCTTGCGATGGAAAATCATCAATATACTTCAACCCCGACAAAATTCAAAGGCTGGGAAGTCGGAGAAATGCATTTTAGCTCGGTAACGAACCAGTGCACGGGCTGCTCGAACAATTGTGAAGTCATCACTATCATCGAGGGCGAAATGGAAGACAAACATCCTCAAAATATCAAAGATATTAAAGGCAATATCATCGCACGCTGGGGCGGAACCTGCGGAAGATGGGATATTTCGTAATCCGGACAGGAAATTTAGCGAAAAAATTACGTTATATAAATTATTTGCGCCAAAACATATTAGGTATATTATATAAGAAGATGTTTGAAACATAGTTGTATTCTTGGAGGACAATTGACCCAAAAGCTAAGAATAAAAGGCGGTTTAACTCTCAAAGGAGAAGTTTCCATAGGCGGTGCGAAAAACGCAGTGCTTAAATTAATGGCCGCTGCGCTCCTTGCAAAAGGGGAAAGCAAAATTTACAATGTCCCCGACTTAACCGACGTCCAGATAATGCTTAATGTTATTGAAGGGCTTGGCGTAAAGACAAAATACGACAAAAACGCCAAAACCGTCGCAATCGACGCAACAGATATCACAAACATCACAGCAAAATACGAGCTCGTAAGCAAAATGCGCGCTTCGTTTATCGTGCTGGGCGCTCTTGTTACAAGATGTAAAGAAGCTATTGTTGCGCTCCCCGGCGGATGTGCAATCGGCGAAAGGCGCGTTGACTTTCATATCAAAGGTTTGGAGGCGCTGGGCGCAAAAATCAAAATCGAAAACGGTTATGTTCATGCAAATGCCTCAAAACTGCGCGGTGCGGATATTTATCTGGATATTCCGTCAGTCGGCGCAACAGAAAACCTTATGCTCGCTGCAATAATGGCCGACGGCTCAACAAGAATCCAGAATGCAGCGCAGGAACCTGAAATTGTTGACCTTGCAAACTTTTTAAATGCAATGGGCGCAGATGTTTGCGGCGCAGGAACCTCTGAAATCGTAATTAACGGCGTAAAACTTGAAGATTTGCACCCGATTGAATATTCAACAATTCCCGACAGGATTGAAGCAGGAACTTATATGGCGGGAATCATTGCCACAAGAGGAAAAGGCATAATTAAAAACGTTATGCCGTCACATTTGACGTTTTACAATTCAAAATTAATCAAAATGGGCGCAAAAATTAAACTTCTTGAGCCCACAGTGCTGGAAGTAAGCTGCAAGCAGCGTCTGAGCTCCGTAAACATCGTTACGCAGCCATATCCGGGCTTCCCGACTGATTTACAATCGCTTGCAATGGCGATGTTGACCACTGCTGACGGCGTAAGCATTGTAACGGAAAGCCTTTACGAAAATCGCTTTATGCAGGTGCCCGAGCTGCGCAGAATGGGCGCGGACATCCATCAGGAGCGAAATCATGCGCTGATTCGGGGTGTTAAAAAGCTTACAGGCGCAAATCTCAAGGCAAGCGACCTGCGTGCGGGCGCTTCGTTGATTATTGCCGCATTAATGGCTGACGGCGTAAGCGAAATCGAATCAATTCACCACATTGACCGCGGATATGAGAATTTTGAAGAAAAATTCAGAAATCTCGGTGCGCAAATCGTCAGATTTGACGACAGTCTTCCACAGGTAGATATTTCAACCAAAAAGGAAAACTACAATGAAGCCTCAATATAAAAGATGGTATGATCATGACCCCGTTTTAATGGAGGTTCTCGAGCTTTTACGCAATTATCAGGACGAGTTGAAAGCGCAGGCTGAAATTTTTCTGCAAAAAATTGAAGAAAAGGTTTCAAAAGAAACAATTGACAAATTTTATGAGATGGTAAGACCCATAAACGGCAACCGCTGGTACGATAAAGACCCAGTTATATCAAAAACGGTTGAACTTTTGAGGGTTGTTCCGCCGGAAATCCAAAAATCCGCGGCTGAAAACTTTATAAAAACCCTTGAAGATGCAGGAATTAGCCACCAAAAAGCTGCGAATGATTAGGTTTGTTGTAGATTTTATAAAATCACAGTGGTACGAATTTTTGTCACATTTTGTGCGGGAAAAAATCCGTTATAAAATCACGGGTTCATGCAAAAAGTGCGGAAAATGCTGCAATTACATGTACAGTTTTGACACCTACACGGAAAAAGAATTCAAAATAATGCAATTTCTTTACCCCGCGTACAAACGCTTTTACATAAAGGGGAAAGACGAGTTCGGGAACTTTATATTTGCCTGCAAATACGTCGGCAAAGACGGGTTGTGCACGGTTTATGACAAAAGGCTCGCAATGTGCAAAAAATACCCTGCGGATTCAATTCTTTATCCGGCAAAAATGCACGACGGGTGCGGATATAGTGTTGAGAAGATTAGTTTTGAAGATTATTTGAAGTCTGATAGAAAAAAGCGGCGTTAAGAGTGTAAAGGCTGCGGCGGGTAATGATTTTTGAAAGGTGGTTGCCCGTTATCCCAAAGGGCGAGGGGCCATAATTGCACCCTCCTCGAGTTGAACTCTGCCGAACAAACGATTGAGTGTCGTTTGTGGGTGGGGGGAAATATGAGGGACTTTTCGGTTGGGAATGGGTGGTTTTGGGGAAGTTTTTTTATTGATTTTAAGGTCAATCCCCACCCCGACCCTCCCCGAGTTGGGGAGGGAGGAAATATGAGGGATTTTTGCTTAGAAATGGGTTGATTTTAAAAGTTGTTGCCCTTTTCCCGCTGCTCTCCCGGCGGGCGAGGTAGGATTTGCTGGGTTTTCGGCTGAAAATTGGTAAAAAACCGTTGAAAATTGCTTTTTAACTATTTTATAAACAAATTAAACAATACTTTTTCGCATTCTGTCCGAACGGCTGGAGCTCAGGATATTTTTGAGCTTCATAATAGCCTGCGCATGGAGCTGGCAAACGCGGGATTCGGAAATGGCAATCGTTTCGCCGATTTCTTTAAGGGTCATGTTTTCATGATAGTAAAGAACCATAATCATTCTTTCACGTTCGGGCAAACGTCTTAGGGCGAGCTGGAGTTCTTGTTTTACATCCTTATCAACGAGCTGTTCGAGCGGATTTTTGGAATTGTTGTCCTGAATTGTGTCAATTATCTCAACACTTTCTTCCGATGAGCCTTTTTTGTCGTAAATAGAAGAAACCTGCATTTCGTCGGCAAGAATTGCCTCGAGTTTTTCTCTATCCATTCCTACGAGCTGCGCAAGCTCTGTGGGCGTAGCAGCTCTGCCGTTTTTCTGTTTAAAATCTTCGGCGGCAAGCTTTATTTCCTTGATTTTTCTTCTCGTGCTGCGGGGAACCCAGTCCTGTGAACGAATTTTGTCAATAATAGCGCCCCTTATTCGCATAAGAGCATAGGTTTCAAACCTTGCCCCCCTGTCGGGCGTGTATTTTTCGATTGCATCAATCAAACCCTCAACCCCGAAGCTTGTAACATCTTCAAGAGAAAAAGTCTGGGGCAGGTTGTTTTTTATTCTTCCGATGACGTAACGCGTGAGGTAAATGTACTGAACAATGAGCGTATCCCTGAGTTTTTTGTCGGATTTGTCCGCCAAATAATCATGCCACAACGTTTCTAACTCGCTGTCGCTAAGACGTTTTATCCTGTTGTAAGAACTGTATTCTATCTCTTCGCTCATCCGAAAATATCCATTACCGCCCTAAAGTGATGGTTCTATTATAATTTTACCCTCTATGCAGATTCAGGAATCGTATATTTGGATGAAATTCTTTAAAAATCAGCCTTTAAAATCCTGTTTCCGGCAATTTTTTGCAAATATTTTTGGATAATCTCCTGCGGCATGTACATATGGAGCGCGCCAAGGTCGGAAGTGTCGATACGTTCACCGGTTTTTGATGCCGCAATGCGTTTTTCAATGATTTTATCGGGTTTTAGCGTGCCAAATTGCTCTAAAAATTCATAAGCGTCAATGTCAATATCATTTTTGGAAATTTCAAAGAACCGCCGACCTCTGTTGTAGTGCGCAATGTGCGATTCATAATCAGCAACCGATGTAATATTCGGCTTGAACCCGTTTTTCAAACAGTATTCCACAGCAATCTGGTCAGCAGCAGCCCCTATCCCCGCATAAAGCTCTTCATTGTTGTTTTGTAGATACTCAATAGAAACCCTTTTTCCGGTTATTCCGAGTTCCGGATAATTATCAAGCAGTGCACTGTTTTCATAAACCTCCCAGTAGCAAGAATCCTTTTTCAACTTGCTCCAGTCATCAATAGTCACGTATCCGGCCTCGGTTTTCAGGTCTTTTTCAATAAAATGATAGGTCGTCTGCCAGCCGTCTTTCACGGATTCGGCAACGTAAACCTCGCAGGGCGTTTTTATGAGCTTTCCGGTGGCATGGTCTTTGACTTTTTTGAAAATTACGGTTTTATTTTCAGGATTAAATCGAACTTTCAGCTTTTCCAGCAAGGGTTTTGAGGAAATATGAACACGCTGGTTCATATGCATAATCGAAATTTCCCCTGCCTTGATTGTATGCTCAAAAACATCGTTTTTCAGCCTGTAAACAGGCGTTTTCTGTAATTTCTGGCTGTATTTTGGTGCAAGTATTGCACTGATTTTGTTAAAACTAATCATATTTATATAAAATTCATGATAAGAAAAAATTGCTAAAAGGCTAGTCCATATCGCCTATTTTTGCCTGCCGGTTTGTAATTGGAGCAAAAATTATGTTTTAATAATAACAGAAATAAGAAACGGCGGAAATTTTGGAAACGAATTCAGGAAAAAAATATTTGTGTATATTCGGAGGCGGCGCAATAAGAGGGTTTGCGTACCTTGGCGCGCTCGAAGCCCTGAGAGAAATGAATGTCGAGATAAAAGCCTACGCGGGTTCGTCCGTGGGGGCGGTTTTCGGGGCATTTGCCGCACTCGGGTTTACTTCCTGCGAGCTGCGTGATGTTTTCGGCGAGGTAAATTTTGACCTTTTCAAGGATATTCAAATAAATCTTGCAAAAAATTTCGCAATCAGCAAGGGCGAATTTTTCCTTGAATGGATTCGCGACAGCATTGAGAAGAAATTTTACGGAGAAAAATACCGCAAAGGCCAAAACAACCCCGTAACGTTCAAAGATATTGATTGCGACCTTATTGTCGTAACCAGCAACCTGAACGGCTGCACGCCATACTTATTTTCCAAATATACAACGCCGGATTTTGAAGTTGCGCAGGCCGTGAAAATTTCAACCGCACTTCCCGGACTTTTGGAGCCGTTTGAGTACGATAACAAGCTTTTAATCGACGGCGATATGATGAAAAGCTGGCCAATGTGGCGAATCAACGATTTATTATGCCCTGAGGATTGCAGAATACTGGAATTCAGGCTTGAGGGCGGAAAAAACTGGGAAAAAGTCAATAATTCGGTAGAATTTTTAAACGCTGTATTCTGCACGCTGTCTAATTTTGCAACGGATTTTATAAAATCGGTTTATCTGCCGAAAGACAAATTTGACTACATTTCAATTGACACGGACAAGGTTTTGCCGGTTGAATTCAACCTGACAAAAGAAAAACGCCAAAAACTCATCGAAATGGGTTACCTGACAACAAAAGAGTATTTTACAAAAACGCTGCTGGAGAAGAAAAAACGACTTTTGCCGCAATATCAGGTAATTTTGGACAATTTAATAAAAACCAAAAACCTGATTTCCACAAACAGAGCCGAAGAAGCGAAATGCCAGCTCTGCGAGCTTTTTGTTTACCTTTGCGAGGCAAAAAGGTTCATTGATTTGCAGATTTATGACGATATTGTCGAATTTAAGAACTTTTTATTTCAAAATCTCCACAAAAGCTTTTTTGGCAAAACAAAACTCAAAGATACGCGCCAGCTTATTTTTTATCTGAACAAAATCAACACGGAAGTGCTTAACAGGTGCATTGAGCTCGACGAGTATATAAAAGAATTTGAAAAACCGCAGGATGTTTTGACAAAATAGGTTTTTGGAGCCGGGGATTCTTGCACAAAAGCCCAAAATCCGCACAGAAGTAAGATTTCAGCAACAACACGTCGCAAAACCAAACAAAACCGCCTATTCCGCCAATTTTCCCTGACACTGTTTCATCATAAACGAGCAGAGTTCTTTTGAGGGCGCGTCGATGATTTTGTGCGCCTTTGACTGCGCTTTTGGAGGCTCGGGGGCAGTCCATTTTTTGTACAATTTATAAACCCCGACCGCAATAATCGCTATCAACGCGGCAATTATTAAATTTTCAAAAATAACCTGAGCTTTCATTGCTTAATTATACAATTTTATATAATTTTGTAAACCATCGTACGGTGAGCCGGTTTATCAGGACAAAAATCGAACGCACTGCGAACGCCCTGAAGCGCATTTTCAAGTTTTTCCTCAGAATCCGAATAAAGAACGGCCAAAACCCCGCCTTTTTCAACTTTTTCACCGTAAATTTTGCGCAGCTCAACGCCCGCAGAAAAATCTATGCTGTCGGACTTTTTCTCCCGACCTGCACCGAGAAGCTTGCAGGCATAAGCGATTTTATAAGCGTCAATATTTTTAACGAACCCGTCAAACTCCGATTTTAGCTCATATTTGAACGCCGGCTGTTTAAATTTGGAATAATCGTCAATCACCGAATCATCGCCGCCCTGCGATTGGATAAGTTCTTTGAATTTTTCAAGCGCAGCGCCGCTTTTTATCGCATTATCGAGCATTTCGAGCGCGTGATTTTCATCTTTTGCAATCCCGAGGTGAACAAGGGTCAAAACAGCGATTGCGTAAGTCAATTCCTTGATATCGGGCGTAAAATTGCCTTTCAAAAACTCAATAGATTCAATAATTTCAAGTGAATTGCCCACCATCCGCCCGAGAGGCTGCTCCATTGAGCTTATCACCGCATTAAATTTGCGGCCGAGCTTTTGTGCTGTGTTTACCATCAATTCGGAGAGTTTCAGGGCATTTTCAGGCGTTTTTATGAAAGCGCCCGACCCGTATTTCACGTCCAGCACGACAAAATCCGCCCCTGACGCAATTTTTTTAGACACAACCGACGAAGCAATCAAAGGCATTGAATCGACTGTTGCCGTAACATCGCGCAGTGCATAGAGTTTTCCGTCCGCAGGGGTGAGTTTTTTCGTCTGCGAGCCGATTGCCACCCCGATTTTTTTCACTTTTTCAATAAGTTCCTCAATTCCGAGCTCTGTGCGGAAATTAGGGATTGATTCGAGCTTATCAATGGTTCCGCCCGTGTGTCCGAGGCCTTTTCCGGAGAGTTTTGCAACAGGAACGCCGCATGAGGCAAGAAGCGGAATGAGAATAATCGTAATTTTATCCCCAACGCCGCCTGTGGAGTGTTTATCGGCGATATGAGAGCCTATGGGGGTAAGGTCGATTTTTTCGCCGGAATTTATTATTGCTTCGGTGAAATTTGCAGTTTCTTCCGCACTCATGCCTTGAAAATAAACCGCCATAAGCCATGCGCTAATCTGGTAGTCCTCAGCCGTTCCATTCATCATAGAATCAATCAGGAAATTTATTTCCTCTTTTGAATGTTCAAACCCTTTTTTCTTTTTTTCGATTAAATCAACTATTCTCATACCTTAGCCCCGGAAAAGACGGAAAAAGCCTCATTCAGGGGCTTTTTCCGCATATTTTTCAATTAAAAACTATTTATTTTTTTTGAATTTTTTGTTGTTATTCAAATAATAGATAACATCATCGGTCAAATCGGTTCCGCCTGTGAAAATTACGCGATAATCAAGAACAACGTCGATTTTCTTTTCCGCTGCAACCGCTTTTGCTGCGTTTACGATGTTATTTTCGACTTCTTCTGCTTTTTTCATTTTCAGTTTTGTGAAGTTGTCGTTTTTTACTTTAAAATCCTTTTGAACAGTTTCTTCAAAGTTCTTTTTCTGGATGGGGGATTCGATATTTTTGTACTGTTTTTCCTTATCCATCAAGTATTGTTGAAGATTCAGGTATTCTGCGTCGAGTTCTTTATAAGCATTTTTTGCAAATTCGTAGTTTGACTCAACGGTTTTGTAATTAACGTAGCCGATGGTATCCGCATTAGCCGCAAGCGCGCCCATTGCCGCAACCAGAGCCGTAATCATCGCAAGTTTAAATCTTTTCATAATTCTCCTCCTGATTAATAAGATTTTAGCAGTAATATCAGATTAAAACAAGTTCTCAATCAAGCACGCAAAGTAAAAAGCAGAAATATTTATTTTTCTAGCTCGATTCGCTGCACTCATAGGCGTCGAAAAATAAATATTTCTGCTTTTTACGCATAAGCGCTAATCCGCCGCATTTTGGGTCAGGAGAAGATAAATATCCTCTTTTCCGTTCCGATTCCTCCGGCTATTCATTGTTTTAAATGAATATCAAGGCTAATGAAGCCTCCTCCATAGTCACTACAAAGAGGATATTTATCTTCTCCTTTTGCGCATATTGCGATTTACTTCTTCATCTTATAAATTTTGAATTCTGATGGCTTCAATTCCCCGAAATGCATTGAAGTTTCGGGTTTTGAGAACGGAATTTCTTCAAATTCGCCGCGTGCGGGGTTGTATTTGTATTCGGCAACTATCGCATAATCCCCCGGAATTGCAATTTCGCGGTTATAGACCGTTTTTCCGTCTTTGACATAAGTATAACAAAGCCCGTCTTCGCCCTCTTCGGAGATTTTCTCGGTAGGCGCCTCGTAGTTTGCAACAATCAGCAAAGACTCTTTCAAGGGGTCTTTTGAAACCATCCACACAGCAAAACCGTCCTCCTGCGTGATAATCTGCGCCTCGCCCTCCCGCGTAAGCTCACAGTCGAGCGCAAAACGGCCGATTGCATTGAATTTTTTGAAAAATTCATCATTCCGGCTTCTGGGCATGGAGATTTCAGCGCCAATCGCCCCCTCAATGCCTGTTTTTGTAAACGATTCATCCCCGTCAATATACATTACAGGACGATTTGCGTTCTTTCCGCCCGGCAAAAACTTGAATTTGAACCATTTAAACATCGCTCCGTCCTCGCCGAGCTGACCGGGGTACTGGTCGATTGAGCGGAATTCGCCGTCCTGATTGTTGTACGTTTTCAAAATCGAAAGCGGCTCTTTATCCGGACTTTTTTCGTTGTATTCAGCGAGTTCGTGGTTGTTGCGCATGATTTCTTCGGGATTTTTTGAAGATTGAGAAATTATATCGTTGCCCCAGAGTATGTCAAAATGCATATCCTCGTGATATTCCTTGAAAAACCTGTCCCAGAGCATATATTCCGCAAGCGTCGCAAAATAAGGGGTTTTGTTTTTCAAAACCTGATTCGCCCTGCCCAAAACATAAGCAGGAGCGCGATAGCTTATGGGAACGCAGTCTTTTTGCGAAACCTCATCAACAACATGGTCAATATGGTCAACGCGGAACCCGTCAAAATTATAATCTTTCTGCAATTCCCTCAAATAATCAATATACGCGTCGATTACCGGCGTATTGTACTTGCCGTTTTCAAGGAAAACAAAGTAAAACGGCGTCTGGCAGTCAAGATTTGCAAAATCCGTTACATCTTTGCCGTTGCAGTCATAGTGCCTAAACATGGGGAAATCGCCGTGTTCGGACATTTTGTCAAAAATCGGAATCCCCGCAGAACACCACGCCCCGCCGGGTGCGGGCCAGAGCCCCTCATCAATGAGCGTTCTGATGATTTCACCCTGTTTCGTAATATCCGATTCTTTGAGGTTTTTAGAGGGTTTTGTGCCCAAAATGCGTGCGACAACTTCTTTTGCGCGCTTATTAAGCTTTGTTTGCTCGTCTTTTTCAAGCATTTTGTTAGAAATTTCTTTTTTCAAGGGCAAAAGCGCCTCATCAAGCTTTTCATAAATGTTTCTGTAATGCTCGCTAAGGTCGCAGGAGCCGTTTTTCAGGGTGGATTTGTAAATATCTGCAACAATATCAATATCATCAGCGTCAAATTCATTGTCAGACTTGAGTTTTGCGCTGACAGAATCAACACCGGTTTCGATTTTTTGCATTAACGCGTTTATGTCATACCAGCGCGCAATCCACGGATTCGCAAGAACCATTTTAGAAAAACGCCCTGTTTGGGGCAAAACATCGTAAATAACAGGATGTCCGGCGAGCTGAGCCAGATTTACAAAAAGCTGAACCTGTTTTTTTGCGTCCATGCCCGTTTTTTCTTTTACATTTTTGTCCTCGAGGTTCGGGCTGATATCAAGGCTGGTTGGCAGATACGCGCAGCCGAATTCCCTCGGGTGAAAAGGAATCAGGTACAAAGTTGTGCTCAAAACCTTTTTATCAGGGCGCCCGACCGGCAAAATGAGCAGCTGGCGCAGCCAATCAATCAATTTTCCCGGTTCATGCGTAACATTTCCGTTCCCGAGGCCGGCAAGGTTGATGAGTTTAATATCGTGCTGTTCTTTTTTTATCCAGTCAGGGTTATCAAAGCCCGCACGCTTAACAGGGCTGATATTTTCGTTCTCAAACGAAAATTCGCCATCTGCAAAAACCCTGTTTGCCGCCCATTTTTGCTCAAGCCCCCACAAAACTTCCGCATCGGAAAGCTCCTCGAGCGCCTGAATATACGAATAGGGCAAATAACCGTTTTTTTCAATCAATCTGGCGAGTTCCTGTTTTCGTTCCTGCGCAATATCGTCATAATTGTAGAGTTCTTTCAATTTTGAATAAAGAGCATTGATTTCTTTATCCTTAATTTCATTTTTTTTAAACAACTCTAACAATTTTTTCAGGAATGAAAACATAAACACCTCATCATTTATCTCTAACCGATTTTACCATCATAAAACCAGAACATCAATAAAAAAACCGCCCCCGAAAGGACGGTTTTTTGGTTATTTTTGTCAGGGCTCCGGATTTCGGCCAAAACCGAGCCTCTATGCCCTGCACAAACTGTTGTTACTTGATTTCAACAGTAGCGCCAGCTTCTTCAAGCTGTTTTTTGATAGCTTCTGCATCTTCTTTTTTGATGTTTTCTTTGATAGCTTTCGGAGCTGCGTCAACGAGGTCTTTAGCTTCTTTCAAGCCAAGGCCTGTGATAGCTCTAACTTCTTTAAGAACAGCGATTTTGTTAGCACCTGCTGAAGCAAGGATAACAGAAACTTCAGAAGCTTCTTCAGCGCCGCCTTCTGCTGCTGCGCCTGCTGCGGGAGCTGCTGCTACTGCAACCGGAGCTGCTGCTGATACGCCGAATTTTTCTTCCATAGCTTTTACCAATTCAGCTGCTTCAAGTAAAGTTAATTTTTCAATTGATTCCAAAATAGATTCTACGCTCATTTTTTTCTCCTTTTATTTGAGTTTAATTTTGTACTACTTTTAAATTTCCCGTTTTAAGGGGGTGAATTCTGCACAAATCTGAAAATATTATGCAGATTTTTGTTTTGCAACCGCGTCGATTGCTCTTACGAGGCTGCTCATTACAGCGTTCATTGCGCCTGCGATACCTGTTGCAGGTGAATTTACGCAGCCAAGCATTTTCGCATAAAGTTCTTCTCTTGACGGTGTTTTTGCAAGAGCTTCAACTTCGCTTGCATTCAGAAGCTGTCCGTCGAGTGCACCGGCAATGATTTCGCATTTTTTCTTGTCTTTGATGAATTTTGCGAGGACTTTAGCCGGAGAAACTTCGTCATTAAAGCCGAATGCTACCGCAGTAGATTCTTTCATGACGTCAGAGAGAACTTCGTATTGTGTTCCTTTGAACGCAATTTTAGCTAAGGTATTTTTTGTAACCGTATAGTCAGCACCTTCTTTTTGAAGAGCACGTCTGAGCTCGGTGATTTCGTCAACGCTCAAACCTTTATAGTTAGTTACAATAGCTACTTTAGCCTTTTCAACATTTTCTTTAATGTGATTGATTTTTTGTTCTTTAAAGGCTTTTGTTGCCATGGTTTGCTCCTTTGTGATTATTTATCGACCTGATTGATGTCAAATATTAAAAAATGACTTCGCGAAACCGCAAAATCATTACATCAATTTATAATATCGCCAAATGGCTGCTTATTCTTGACTTTTATGATCCTCGATAGGCTTTTTCTTTTTAAGAGGAGGCTTTTTTATTATCTGCACCCGTTAACCATTCATCCAGCGGACTTTAGCTAACCAGGTCCTTAACGCCACCCGTTAACTATTCATCCAATGGACTTTAGTTAAACAAGCACTTAGGCCACCCCGCCTATTGTCTGCGGTTCAGTAATTAATTTATATAAAACAAAGAAAATATGCAAGAAAATTGTTAAATTTTATTAAAGAAACGGAACACCCCAAGCAGATTAGGAGGATTTTACTTTGTAGTGACTATGGGGGAGGCTTCAAATATTAAGAAAAGTGGTCAATAATTGTTGCATAGCCGGAGGAATCGGAACGGAAAAGTAAAATCCTCCTAATCTGCCCCCCCCCCCATCAATAATATTTGCAGTATAATAAAATAAGTCAAAACAACAAACAAAAGGTTCAATGCAGGGACAAATTTTTAAAATACATTCTGATTTTTATTACGTAAACACGCCCGACGGTGTGTTTGAGTGCAAAATCCGCGATGTTTTAAAAAAACAAAAAGCGCAAATCTTCACAGGGGACTTCGTCGAGCTCGAAAGCATAAATGCGGACTCAAAACAGGCGTTTATTTCAGGCGTTCTGCCCAGAAAAAGCTTCATCCCGAAACCAAAAGTCGCAAATATCGACGGAATCGTCATTGTATCGGCAATAAAAGAGCCAAACCTCGATTTTGAACAGCTGAACAGATATCTTTGCTTCTGTGAATATTACGGAATAAAACCAACCCTCTGTTTTAATAAAAACGACCTTAAAGACGACAGCAGCGTCATTGAAAACATAAAATCCATCTATGCACCGCTCGGATATGACATAATTTTCACTTCTGCAAAAGAAAAAGAGGGAATTGAGGAACTTGAAGCGGTTCTGGCGGACAAAATCACGGTATTTTGCGGACTTTCAGGCGTAGGAAAATCCTCTCTGGCAAACGCAATCAACCCGAACTTAAATCTGCGCACAAAAGAAGTCAGCCAAAAATCCGACCGCGGAACCCACACAACAAGGCATTGCGAAATCGTGGAACTTGAACTTAGCACGGGCAAAAACGCAAAACTCGTCGACACTCCGGGTTTCAGCCATTTGAGATTTGATTTTTTAATGCCTGCTGAAATTTCAGGACTTTTCCCCGAAATCAACGCCCGCAAAGCCGGCTGCAAGTTTTCAGACTGCCTGCATGAGCATGAAATCGGCTGCAATGTTATTGAAAACCTTGAAAAAATTAGCAAATCCCGCTACGAAAGCTACCTTAGATTCGTAAACGAAGCAAAAGACTACAAAACGCAGGTCACATACGGCGGAAAGAAAACAGAAAGCCGCTCAAAAACCCTGCATAACAAAACTGTCACAAAAATCAGCGACAAAAAAAGACAAATTTCAAGAAAAACAGCAAACCAGAAAACCGAAAAGGAAAATAACCATGAATGAAAAAGATAAAGCGCAAATTGCAGAATATAAAAAGGTTGTAAACGAAAATCTGGACAAATTCCTGAAAATTCAATACCCTGAAAAAATCTGGGAATCAATGAGATATTCTGTGCTAGCTGACGGAAAAAGAATCCGTCCTGTGCTTGCGCTGGAGGCTTGCAGAGTTTTGAGCGGGGATTACAAAGCCGCAATCCCGACCGCATGCGCAATCGAAATGCTCCATGCGCAGAGTTTAATCCATGATGACCTGCCCTGTATGGATAACGACGATTACAGACGCGGAAAACTCACAAATCACAAGGTTTTCGGCGAATCAACAGCGGTTCTGGCTGGCGATGCGCTGCTTTCATTCGCCCCGCAGGTGATTATTCAACACACAAAAGCCGATGCAAATACAGTTTTGCGGGTTCTTGAAGAATTCGTAATAAATGCCGGCGCTGAACGGCTAATCGGCGGACAGGTTGTGGATATTGACTCAGAGGGCAAACAAATTTCAAAAGAAACACTCGATTATATTCACAATAACAAAACGGGCGCGCTTTTTAAACTTTCATTAAGAACCGGCGCAATCCTTGCAGGCGCTGACGAACAAAAAATCGACGCACTCACGCAATATGCGGAAAAAATCGGGCTTGCGTTCCAGATTTCAGACGATATTCTCGACGAAACCGCCACTTACGAAGAATTGGGCAAAACTCCCGGAAAAGATAAAGAAGCAGGGAAAGTTACCTACCTCAGTTTTTACGGAATGGAAGAAGCGAAAAAGCATTTAGATTGCCTTTGCCGCGAAGCTTGTGATATATTAATGAGGAATGGAATTGATTCAGGAATACTTTGCTCAATAGCAAAGAAAATTTATGAAAGGGTAAAATAGAGAATGTACCAGATAAATACGGGGTTTGAGGTTCTGGCAAACGGGCTTTTGGCGGCAGTTATTGCACAAATTTTAAAATTTATAGGATTTATACTTACCCATCAGAAAATCAATTTCAAAACCTTTGCAACCACAGGCGGAATGCCCAGCGCTCACAGCGCAGCCGTCATAAGCCTTGCGACAACGGTCGGGCTCATTGAGGGGTTCAATTCGGTGGTGTTTGCGATTGCACTCGGCTATTCTTTTGTTGTAATGTACGATGCAGCGGGCGTTCGCCGCTCGGCAGGCAAAATTGCTGCCTCGTTGAACAGGGTTATGGAGGAATTTTACGCCCATCGCCCTTCTGCAGCAGGTGAAAAGCTTAAAGAGCTCCTTGGCCACACACCTTTTGAGGTTTTTGTCGGGGCTATTCTGGGCTGTGCAGTTGCATTCTTTATGCACACGGTTGTTCTTGCCTAATTTCCGGTTAGGAGAAAAATGAAAGAGTCTGATTTTTCTTTATATAACAACTTTTTCACCGCTGTAATGGTGCTGGATGAGGCACAGCGCATAGTTTTTCGCAATTTTCAGTTTGAAAAAAGCTTCGGAACGGTGAAAAATCTGGAGAAATTCGCTAATTACTTCAATTTTGACATTTGCGTGCTTGATTCTGAAAACCTGCTGAACGCCAACCCCGTGGCGTTTGCGCTGGCTTCGCCGGAGAATTATACCTCAATTGCCGTATATCAAAAGGGAAAAAACGCATTTTATCAGCTGAACTCCTTTTTTGACAGGGGTTTTAGGGTTCTGGCGTTCAAAGATATTACGGACAGCATGCTTATTGAAAGCCTTGAAAACCGTTATGAAAAGCTGAACATGCGCTGCGCCCAGCTCGAAGAAGAAAACCGCACAATCGCTGATTTTCGCCAGAAAGCCCAGAATCAGGCAATAAAAATGGCGCTTATGCACAGAATTTCCAACGTTATCCGCGAATCAATCGACATTTCAAAAATCGTAAACTCAACGCTCAAAGAACTTTCCAGCCTTTTTGGCGCGCAAAAGGTTTATTATGCAAAAATTGACGGAAAAAATTACATAATCGAAAATGTTTACCCCACAAAATTCAAAAACGCGGCAGGCGAAAAGGTAGAATTCGACGAAAACACGAGAAATTCAATTTTTTCAAAAAATATTTCCATAAAACCTTGCCTCAAAGAATTTTCCAACTCAAAAGAAACATTCCCCTCGCCGGTAACCCGCATTCTTGTGCCGGTTTACAGGCTAAACAACTTTCTCGGGGTGCTTATTATTTTCACAAACAAGCCCGAAGACCCGCAAAACGATATTCTACAGTCGATTTCGACCCAGCTTGCGTCTGCAATGGTTCAGGCGTCGCTTTTTGCGCAAATCAGCTCGAAAAATCAGGAGCTTGAAACAGCGCTGAAAGAATTGAAAGAAACGCAGCTACAGCTTATAAATTCCGAGAAAATGGCGTCACTGGGGCAGCTTGTTGCCGGAGTTGCGCATGAAATCAACACTCCGCTCGCTTCAATCAACTCGAACAACGACATTTTGTCCACTCTCATCACCCGCCTGAAAATCAATGACGAAAAGCTTTCCGGCACTTTAGAAAGTATAAACAAAATTGACAAAGAGGCGATAAAAAGGATAAATCGCATTGTAAAAAGCCTGAAAAGCTTTGTGCGGCTGGATGAATCCGATTTGCAGGAGGCGGATATCAACAAAGAGCTTGATTTAACACTGGAGCTTATCCGTCATGAAACCAAAAATCGCATAAAAATCACCAGAAATTACACTGAAATCCCGCTCATAAAGTGCTATCCGAACATGCTGAACCAGGTTTTTATGAATTTGTTGATAAACGCATGCCACAGCATTGAAAATACGGGCGAAATCGTTATTTCTACGGCTTTTTCAAATGGAAATCTTATTGTGAAAATAAAAGACGACGGCTCCGGCATTGACGACAAAATAAAAGACAAAATTTTCAATGCAGGAACCACAACAAAAAAAATCGGAACCGGCCTGGGGCTTGCAATTACGAAAAAAATCATAGAAAAACACCGCGGAACAATAGATTTTACAACAGAAAAAAATCAGGGCACGGAATTCGTCATAACAATCCCATCCCTTTGACAAAAACCGGAAAATGTTAGAATATAGTTAAAAAATAGATAAATCAGGGGTAAATATGGAACAAGCGGAGCTTATCATAGGAGTTCATTCAAGCGGAGAAAGCGATTCGGACGCAAAAGCGCTCATTGAAGCTTTTAGAAAAAACGGCGCAAAGGCTTTTACAACGCAAGAATGCGACGCGCAAAATCTTGTTCCGAATTTAACAATCGGCTACGATTCAACAGGGATTTCCGGCTGGCAGAAGTATTTGAACAAAAATATCACGAACATAATGTGGTCGGGCGGTTCTGTTTTTGAAAAAAATACTGATTTTGTTGAACAATTTGCCAAAATGCCGAATTTTATCCTGCTCACCTCAACCCCATGCGACACAGAGCCGGTTGGCAGGTTTTTTGCCAGCCTAAAACACGGAGCGCTGATTCACGGGGCAAAACCGGCTGAAAATCCGAAAAACTTCAGCCAGAGAGAATACGATTTTCTATTTTCGTCAGATATTGTTGATATTGACGAAAAAATGGCGGAATTAAAAGCCAAAATGCCGGAATTTGTTTACAAAATGATGATGGACATGTACCACATTTCCTCGAACAATCCGGTTCTTTCATTCTGGCAGATTTACAAGCTTTTTTGCGAAAATTTCGGGCTTGCGTTTGATTTTGAGCAATATTTGCTCCTTTTCTCAAACGTAGCCCCGCTTATAACCTCAAACAAGAAAATTCAGATGATAAAAGCGCTTAAAGATTTCAATGTTAAGGTTTCCGGCTGCGAAATCTGGAAAAAATACATTGACGGCAAGGTTGAATACATTGGCGCGGCTGATTCTTCGCAATTTAGCAATGCAAAAATCGTTTTGCACTACCAGTCGGTCGAAATGTCGATGGGGCTTGAAAAAAGCATGCTGGAAGCGGCTGCGTCAGGCGCTTTTATACTTTCTTCAAAAACTCCTTCGATTGAATCCATTTTTGGCCGCAATATGGAGTATTTTGATTCCGCAGAGTTTAAAGATATTGCGCAAAAGGCGGATTATCTTTTGAAAAACCTCCCTGAGTGCGAAAAAAGAGCGGAAAATGTCCTCCAATCGCTCCGTAATGAAAATTCGCTCGAAAAAAGGGTTGGGGAAATTCTCGGGCTGGTTAAATAAGCCGGTTGATGTTGTATTAAGCAGGTTTTAAGTATTTTTAGGAACCGGAACGGGCTTCGCCGCTTTTACGTTTCCTAAAAATGCTTAAAAACGGCCTAATGTTGGGGGATTTTTCGTTTTGGTTTACAAAGTCGGGAATGTTCATTTTTCGACGCCTATGAGCGCTGCAAATCAAGCTGGAAAAATGAATATTCTCAACTTTGTATGTTGATATTCGATAAAAAGCCTTACAACAAAATCCCCGCAATACAAGCGGAAAGATAAGACGCGAGAGTTCCGCAAAACAGCGCTTTAACGCCCAATTTTGCCAAATCTTTACGTCTGTTGGGCGCCAGTTCGCCGATTCCGCCGATTTGGATGGCAATGGAGCCGAGATTTGCAAATCCGCAAAGCGCAAAACTTGCAATAACAACACTTTTCGGGTCAAGAACCGCTTTCATTGAAGTCAAATCAAGGTACGCAATAAATTCGTTGAAAACAAGCTTCGTGCCCATCAAAGCGCCGACCGCACCCGCATCTTTGAGCGGAACGCCCATCGGAATAGAAAAAAGCGAGAAAATTGCGCCAAGAATTTCCTTTAACGACAGGTGATTCAGGTCAATATTAATAAACGCAAGGCTCAAATGCAGTTTTTGCGCCAGAAACTGACCGACACCGCCCAGAATCCAGTCAATCATCGAAATCAAAGCAATCAGCGCAATCAGCATGGCGATTACATTTATAGAAACCTTCATACCGTCTGACGCGCCGTGCGCAATCGCGTCAATCAGGTTTACATGGTTCTTTTTGATTTCAACTTTTACCTCGTTTTTCGTCTGGGATTCTTCGGTTTCGGGGTAAACGATTTTAGAAATGACCAGAGCCCCCGGAGCCGCCATTATTGAAGCGGCAAGCAGGTATTCCGCCGGAATTCCCATCCCTATGTACATCGCCATCACGCCGCCCGCGATACAAGCCATACTTCCGGTCATCGAAGCGAGAAGTTCGGACATTGTCATGCCCGAAAGGTATGGTTTAATCATAATTTGCGCCTCAACCTGCCCCACAAATGCGCTGGCGATGTTAGAAAGCGATTCTGCGCCGGAAACATTCATTATGCGGTACATGATTTTTGCAAAAAACGCGACAACACGCTGCATTATGCCGTAATAGTAAAGAATATTCACAAGAATAAGGATGAAAATGATAGTGGGAATCAGTTTTAGCGCAAAAATAAAGCCTGCGCCCGCACCGAAAAGCTCCTCCATCTTCGCCGGATTGTTAGTCAGCACGCCGAAAACAAAATCGCCGCCCATATTAGAAAAATCAAGGATTTTTTGGATAAACATGCCGATAGCATGGAAAATTTGTTTTCCAACAGGCACTTTCAGGATAAAAACAGCCAGAAGCACCTGCAAAATCAAGCCGGGGATAACCGTTTTGAGTGAAATAGCTTTTTTGTTGTTAGAAAATGCAAACGCAATCCCCAAAATTAAAATAATTCCGAAAATACCGACAAATCTTTCCATGTTCCATTCTTTCTTTTAATGTATTTTCAGGCACCGGCCTGTTCGTTTATTTTATTTACAATTGTACTCAAACCATGCCCAAAATACTAAACATTTTTGATATATATTTTATATTTGTAACAAAGTTAAAAAATTTCCGGCCACGGGCGCAATTTTCGGCGAATTTTTGTTTTTATATCTGTGTGAAGGTGTATTTATTATGCAAAATCAGGTAAACAGTGTGAATCCGAATATGAAATTTCAGCCGAACCCGCGACAGGTCGTGTGTCCGCCAGCGCAAATGTACAAATATTCGCTTTATGACGAACTAAAACTCGGCGAAGACAAGTACAAAGAAATTAAATCAGCGCTGCGAAGCCCAAAAGCGATTCCCAAACCCACAAAAACCGAAAATTTATTGAAAAACATCTTCACTCTTGCGATAATCGGCGGCGGCTGCGTGCTGGGTTACAAAAACAGAGAAAAAATTCTCGAATTCATAAAAAAAATACCTCAAATATTTGGTAAAAAATAATTTTCAGCAGTTTATAATGGAAGTATGGAAGTGGACAAGTTTACAAAAACATATCATCAAAAAGAAAACGACGAAGTCGCAATGGACGACTTTAAAGTCGATTTTTCTGCTGCGCAGTCCATTTTCTCAAGAAATCCCCTGAATTCGGCTGATGACCCGGAAAAAGAAGAAAATTCGCAGGGATTTTTTGAATTCATGTTTGAAAAATTTGAGGAATACCTCGACAAAAACAAGAAAAATTCACCGCTTGCGCGCAAGCTCAAAATGCTCATCCACTTTTTCCAGATAAAAGACACTCTGAGCAGGCTCAACAAAATAAACAGCTCGGTTGACGAGCTCGTAAACCTGAAAGTGCCATTCGGTGGGCAGCAAAAACGCTATGAAATCCTTTCAAACCGGCTAATTCGCGCAAATTATCTTCATTCCCAGATTAAAAAGGAACTGTCATAATCTAGAGCTTTCCAATCAACTTTTTAAGAAGCGGGTCGATAAAAAGCACAAATATGTAGATTGCGTCGTAAAACCAGAGCATTTTATTAGGGTTTGAGCGATTAAAATCAGGTTTTGCGGCCCTGTAAACATCAATAACCATCCTGATTCCGTAATATAACACAAAAGGCATTAAAAACAGCGCAGCCAGAGCCACCAGCGCCATTACTTTTTGATGTCCGCCCCTGAAAAAGAAAACAATGTAGGACAAAACCTCAAGAAGCAAAAATACAACCGCCATTTTCCTGTAATACTGTGAATACAGGCGATAGACTTCAAAAATGTCAATCATTTTCTTGAGATTTTCACCGAGTTGGCTCATTTTCAGTCCAAAATTACAATAATAACGTCAAAATGTCCGGTTCTCCGTCCGTAACGTGAATTGTGTGCTCAAAGTGGGCGGAGGGCCTGTGGTCTTTGGTTGTTACGCACCATTTGTCCTCCTGAACATAAACATCATCGCACCCGAGGTTCAACATTGGCTCGATTGCAATTGTCATGCCTGATTTCAGCTCAAAATTGTTCCCAGCACGGTAATTGAACACAAAAGGCTCCTCATGCATTTGATGTCCGACGCCATGACCGCCGTATTGACGCACAATACCGAGATTTTTCGACTTTGCAACATCTTCAATCGCTCCGCCGACATCCTCGAGCGTATTTCCGGCTCTCATTTTTTCAATTCCGGCAAAAAGCGATTTTTCAGTGGTTTCAAGCAGCATTTTGCACTCTTCTGAAACCTCTCCCACAGGATAAGTCCACGCACTGTCGCCAACCATGCCATGATAGGTTGCGCCGACGTCAATGCTTATAATATCGCCCTCTTTAAGGATTTCTTCGTCAGAGGGGATTCCATGGACGACATTTGCGTTGATTGAAGCACAAATCGTTGCCGGAAAACCGCCGTAACCCAGAAAAGTAGGAATACATTTGTTTTCTTTGATGATTTTTGCGGCAATTTCATCCAGGTATTTCGTGGAAACGCCCGGTTTGATTTCTTTTTTCATTGCCTGATGAACCAGCGCCACAACGTTTCCCGCGTAGCGCATGATTTTAATTTCTTCTCTGGATTTTCTTGATGCTGCCATAATTTTATATAACCTGTTTCAATTTTTCGTAAATTTCGTCAATAGAGCCGGTAGCGTCGAGTTTTACGAGCACACCGCGCTTTTCATAGAAATCAATAAGCGGAGCTGTTTGTGAAAAATATGTTTCAAAACGTTTTTTCGCAATTTCTTCCGTATCGTCTTTTCTTTGAACGAGTTCTGTCTGGCAGAAGTCGCAAACGCCCTCTTTTATAATAGGCATTGTTTTAATATTGAAAATAGCGCCGCATTTCGGGCAGGAACGCCGGTAAATAATACGTTCCATGAGATTTTCAATCGGAATATCAAAATAAATCACGGTAGTTTTTACATCTTTTCCCGCGTCGATTTCTTTGAGCATTTCATCGAGAAGTTCCGCCTGCTCAAGGCTTCTGGGGAAACCGTCAAGTATAAAACCTTTTTGAACATCATCCTGTTTCAATCTGTCTTTGATGATATTCGCAACAACATTAACCGGAACGAGCTGGCCTTTTTCAACATAATCTTTTGCGATTTTTCCGGCTTCTGTGTTGTTTGCCATAGCTTCACGAAGCAGGGAGCCTGTATCAACATGGACAAACCCCGAATCAGCCGCCAGTTTTTTGGTTTGTGTACCTTTTCCGCTTGCCGGAGGCCCCATAAAAATAAGTTCTTTTTTCATATAAACTCCCTTTCATTGCTATGAATAAATCTTAACACTTTAAAAATATGTGACAATAATATATTTGAACTAATCGCTGAATCTGAACTTAACAAGCGCCCAAATCGCATGAATTCCGTCAAACCAGGTGATTTTTTTGCCCTCTGCATACTCTCTTCCGTAATAAGAAACAGGCAGTTCGTACAAACGGGCGTTTCTTTTCAGGACTTTTGCCGTAATTTCGGGCTCAAAATCAAATCTGTCCGATTTTATTTCAATCCCTTTCAAAAAGTCCGTGCGAAAAGCCTTATAACAGGTTTCCATGTCCGTCAAAGTCGTGTTGTAGAGGATATTTGTTATAAGAGTGAGGAGCCTGTTGCCCATCAGGTGCGTAAACATGAACGAACGCGATGGTTTTCCGCCGGAAAGCCTTGAGCCGTAGACAACATCCGCCTTATCTTCAAGAATAAGCCTCAAAAGCTCATCATAATCCTTGGGATCGTACTCCAAATCAGCGTCCTGAATAACCATAATATCGCCGGTCATGTGTTTCATTGCGGTTCTGATTGCAGCACCTTTGCCCTGATTTGTTTCATGGTAAAAAACTTTGTATTTTTCTTCATATTTTTTCAATAAATCCGTGCTGCCGTCAAAAGACGAATCGTCAACAAAAATTATCTCTTTTTCCAGCCCGCAAAACGGCGCCTGTTCGATTTTTTCCACGATTTTGTCCAAAGTTTCAATTTCATTGTAAACCGGAACGATAATGCTGATTTTTTCCATATAAACTCCTATGTAATTCATTTGTTCTGCAAATTTAGCACGGATATCGGCGATTTTGCTGCCCTGAAACCGATTCGGTGCGACAATCGATATTAAATTATCATACATGTAGTATATTGCATTTTAAATTTGCTAAAAATATTGTATAATCAAATTGAGAATATGTTAAGGGTCAAAATGGAAGAGTCAATAAAATCACAGGAAATTAATTCTGCACCTGCAAGCAAACTGCACAAATTGTTCGAAAGACTGGACACAGAAAGCACACAGGTTCTTTACAATGAGGCAAAAAGCCTCCACGAATTTTTGCTGAACACAAAATTTTACGGGCTGATTTCCCAGAATCTTTCCCTGATGGGGGTTCTGGAGTACAAACTCAACAACGGAAGCTACAAAACAGCCCTGAACATGCTAGAAGATGCAAAATTCCTCGCAGAAAATGCACGCGACCTTTCTGCGCAAAAAATAAATTTCTATTGCCGCGCAAGCGTTTTTTCGGGCGAAAAAAATTACTCTGAAGCGCTCGCAAACCTGAAAAGAGCCATGGAAATTTCGGTGGAAGACGGTTTTCTGGACGGCAAAATAAAACTGCTTATTGAAAAAGTCCAAACAGAAAATAACGGCGAAAACGGCTCCTATGAACCGCAAAAACCGGTCACAGCGCTGCTTAACGTAGCAAGAACGCTCGCTGCGGAAACAAGTTTGGATTTATTGCTGGAAAGAATCGCTCAGGAAATCAAAAAAGTTCTAAATGCTGACAGATGTTCGGTTTTCATCCTTGATAAAGACAAAAATCAGCTCTGGTCAAAGGTTGCGCTGGGGCTTGAAAGCAAAGAAATCAGATTTGACGCTGATAAAGGGCTTGCAGGCTTTGTTGCAAAAACAGGCGAAATCGTAAATATTAAAAACGCGTACGAGGATTCCCGTTTTAACCCCGAAATCGACTCAAAAACAGGCTACAAGACAGAAACCATTCTTTGCATGCCGATGAGGAACATAAAACATGAAATTCTCGGTGTTTTTCAGGTTTTGAACAAAATTAACGGCACATTCACCCGCGAAGACGAGGAAATGCTAATCGCAATCGGAACCAGCGCGGGAATTGCGATTGAAAACGCAAGGCTTTTTGATTCGCAGCAAAAAATGATTGAAACCCAGAAACAGCTGTTCAAAAGCTTTATTGACACGCTCGCTGCCTCCATCGACGCCCGTGACAAAATCACAGCAGGTCATTCCAGCCGTGTAAAAATGTATTCGGAGTTGATTTGCGAGGATTTAAACCTTGAAAAATCGCAAAAAGACAATGTCATCCATGGCGCAATCCTCCATGATATCGGAAAAATAGGGATTCGCGACGCAGTTCTCCAAAAAGAGGGCAAACTCACCGACGAAGAATACAAACACATTCAGGAGCACGTAAAAATCACCTACGATATCCTGAACAAGGTTTATCTTTCGGAGGAATTCAAAGAAGTCGCTGAAATCGCCTCCAGCCACCACGAAAAATACGACGGAACCGGCTATTTCAGAAAACTTGCGGGCGAAAATATCTGCCTCGGAGGCAGAATCCTCGCTGTCAGCGATGTTTTTGACGCAATCACCTCAAAACGCCACTACCGTGACAAAATGCCTATCAAAGATGCACTTTCAATCATCAAAAACGGCTCGGGAAAACACTTTGACCCGAAAATTGTTGATTCTTTCTTTAGAATAAGGCTGGACAGGCTTGTGCAGGTATTTTTGAGCGAAGTGGATTGGGAATTGCAGCCCGAAGACGAAATATTACTCGCAAAGTACAATGTCGGTTATCTTTATGATTTAATAACATCAAAAGAGCCGGAAAATTTCAGTGAAGAAGAAAGAAAATTCTTTGAAATTTTCAACCACTACTACAATTGCAAAGCAGGAAACTAATTTTATGCGTAAAAAATTAATAAAAACCATGGCAATTTTGATATCTTTGAGCTGCGCGCCGGCTATTGTGCATTCAGCGGAAACAAATGCCGTAAACCAAAAAGCCGGTTCATACGCTTTCACAAACGATAACATGAAACAAATCAAAAACAGCGGATTGGCGAATGATTTGTTCAAAATTATCACATTTTCCCAACCCGCGGATTCTTTCAGGGCCGGCTCCTCAGCAATGAGCTCCACAAAACAATACGAAGCAGCAAATCAGAAATTTTCGCAAGGAAACATCACTGCCGCGTATAAAGATTACAAATCCGTCTTAAATACCAACAAAAGCGACGATTTTGTTTATCTCGGATTCGCCTACAAACTCGCAAATCTCGGGCTTTTCTCACTTGCACAGGAATCTATAAACAATATCTGCAACACAGGGCTTTATAAAACCCAGATTGAGCTGATTAAAAAGGTTTTCTTCCCGACAATGGCGCTTTCTTACGATGAAGAAATTTATCTTGCGCAGTGTTACACAGAAATTTATTTTAACAATCTGGCGTTTGAAGTTGTGCGTGAATTGAGCAAAAATTCGGCACTTTTGAAAAAATCCGACTATGCAAATTACATTCTTGCCCAGGCGTATTTGAATTTGAAAGAATACGGAAAAGCAATGAGCTCAATCAACAAAGCCCTCTCCATGAGCGACAATAACGCAAATTATCTAAAGCTCAAAGCCCAGATTTATTGCGAAAACAACAAATATAACGACGCAATCAAGACGGTTGACAGCATTCTTGCCCAGAATGTCAACGTGATGAACTACAATCAGGATATTGAAGCACTAAAATACTTTATCCTTGCCAGAGCAACCCGCGATAAAACAAAATCCAAATATTACCTTGCGAACTATTTCCTGAAAAGCTCTGAGACCCAAAGAGCAATCAAAGAGCTAAATCAGAACGTATTTTCAAACAAAAAAGACTACCAGTCCTACACAACGCTTGGCGATATATATTTAGCGCAGCGTGACTCGGTAAAAGCGATGGATATGTATCAAAAAGCCTTTAAAATCAAGAAAAACGATACAAATGTGCTCATCGGAATCGGAAATGTTTATATGGCGCAAAACAACCATAAAACAGCTCTGGACTATTTTCTAAAAGCAGCGAAAAAAGATAAAAATAATGAAAAAGCGTTCATAAACGCAGCACTCTGCTACAAAGCAACGGGTGTGCCCGCTAAATCAAGCGAATTCTCCCAGAAAGCGCTCAAAATAAACCCCGAATCCGACTATGTTTATTACACAATGGCGCAGATTGACGAGGTTTACGCGACAAATTACCTGAAAAAAGCACTGACCATCAACCCGATGAACACAGAAGCCTGGCTTGATTTGTCCTACAATGCGATTAAAAACCGCCAGTCGGGTTATGCACGTGAATATCTTCAGCCGGTAAAATATCTTGATAAAAATAATTACAGATATTACTACATTTCCGGCCTGATTAAAAAACAGGAAGGCGACCTCACCGGTGCTGACAACGATTTCACAAAATCACACAACCTCAACCCCTCTTTTACAGAGGCGCTGAAAGAGCTTTCATCAGGATTGTAATATGAACAAACTGCTTATCGTTGAAGACCACGCATTGACCAGATTTGCTTTGAAATCAGCTTTTGAACTGCCTGATTTTGAAGTTTTTGAGGCAGAAAATGCCTCCTGCGCGCTTGAATGCGTAAAAAATAACGCAATTGACGTAATTTTGATGGATTTGGGGCTTCCTGATTTTAACGGAATCGAAGCAACACAAAAAATCAAACAAAAAAACAGCAGCATAAAAATAATAATCCTCACTTCCCATGAAAAAAAGGAGGAAGTGCTGGATTCATTAAAAGCAGGCGCAAACGCATACTGCTCAAAAGACATTGCGCCTGAAAAACTTATAGAAGTCGTAAAATCAGTACTTAACGGTGACGCATGGTTTGATGCCAAAGTTGCAAAAATCGTGCTGGAAGCGGCATCTTCCGGTGCTACGGCAGAAATTGAAACACCGAATGCGGAAACAAACCTCACAATGCGCGAAAAACAGGTGCTCTCGCTGATTGTCGAGGGGATGAACAACCACGAAATCGCAAAAAAGCTCGACGTAAGCGTCAACACAACAAAAGCCCATGTCTGCAACATCCTCCAGAAGCTCTCCGTTCAAGACCGCACGCAGGCTGCAATAAAAGCCCTCAAAGACAAAATCATCTAACCGGGCTAGCCTTTTTGCTATTTAACTCCTTATTTAAACGTGATATTTTCAATCCGTAACATAATTCAAGGAGTTTAAAATGAGCCACGGAAAACACAAAGCCAAGTACATGAAACATTTTTTCGTAAAAAGTTTCTTGATAAGTTTAGTTTTGCTGATTTTGGTCTGCATTTGCAGCGCGTTTACATTTGACTGGCAGGCAGCGCTTGCTGAAAGACTTTACGGCATGGATTCTGATGATTACGCACAAATCCTCGCCCTTACCATGGGAATCTGGAAAATATTAATCGTCCAATTCACGCTTGTGCCTGCGATTGCCGCATTTTTCATCGCAAAACACATTGAAAAACATCACGCAGATGAAAACGATGACTGCGGCTGCGGCTGTTAGTTATTGAAAGATTTACCTCGCAAAAGCGGCGCTTTTTGGCGCTGCTTTTTTGTTATCAGTCCAATCTACCCGAATCCAGCACTTCCTGAACGCGCTCAACCATCTTTTTATGGATATCTTCAACCGGCAAAGTCCCGTCAATCGAGATAAAGTTATAAAGCGACTTCATTTTTTCATATTCATCAAGGCATTTGTCCTGATAAATCTTGAAACTGCTGTAAAAATCCGAGCTCAGCCCGATATCACGCCCTGATTCCCAATAATCAAGCCCTGTTGTGCCAATTACGCGTTTTAAAAGGATATCAATCGGCACATCAAGATAAAATACCAAATCCGGCTCCGGAGCAAAGCTATAAAGCTCTTTTACCCATTCAAAATCCTGCCCGCGCACAACATCTCGGGCAAACGCAGTATAAGTATAGCGGTCAAGCAATACCACAAAACCGGCATTAAGCGCCGGAATGATAGTATTTTCGAGCCTGTCGGCAAAATCCGCAGCGTACAAAAGGCTGAAAGTCGTTGCGTTGAGGAGATTTCTGTCTTTTGCGTCGTCAATAACATTCGCAATAAGCCGTGAAGTCTTCCATTCACTGACCATGCAGCCGTAACTTTTGTCCTCAATCCATCTTTTTAACAGATTAATCTGGGTCGATTTGCCGGAACCGTCCGTTCCTTCGATAACTATAAGCAATCCGGGATATTTTTTGTTGTTTTGCTCCATTATATATTTATTCCTTTTTTCGCGAGGCAATCTCTGACGAGTTCGCGCATTTTAACCTGTTTTGCATGAATTGACTGCTGTGCATCTATTTTTACAAGCCCGAATTCCTCGACCATTTGCAGATATTCGGCATTTACCATATTCTGGAAAATAACATAGCTTTTGTAAGGGTTGTTGCTCAATTTCAAATCCATTCCCGCCTCATAAAAGCTCGGTGTCCGGTTTGCACAGATTCTTTCGAGCGAAGTTTCGGCGTTTATGCTGTAATAAAGCGTCAAATCCGGCTTTACAGCAAAACCGTACATATTTCGCACCCAGTTTTTGTCCACGCCTCTGGCAACATCCCTTGCAAAAGCCGTGTAAACGTACCTGTCAGCAAGCACTATGAAGCCCGCTTTCAATGCAGGAATAATAATCTGCTCCAGTCTGTCCGCAAAATCAACCGCATGCAGAAGACTGAACGTCCTCGGGCTTAAAAGATTCTTTTTTTTGGCCTTTTTTGTGGTTTGAGAGATGAGTTCCGAGGAATTCCACTCCGTAAAAATCACATCAAGCCCTTTTGATTGCAGCCAGTCGCGAAGAATCGCCAGCTGGGTGGATTTTCCCGAACCGTCAATCCCCTCAACACAAATCAATGTGCCCTCTAAATTATGCTCGTTGAATAATCTCAAAACCGCCCCTTTTTACTTAAATTATTCTTTTTATTTTAACATATTATTGAAAAAGTTCAAAGTAACCGGTTGTTTAATGATTTCTTATTGAATATTCGTAATTGTCCAGTTCTTCTTTTTCCGCGTCATTAATCTTTTTGAGCTCCTCAAAGTAAATATCCGAGGGCATTTCGAGCCAATCAGCCTTATGAGCAAGAGCTTCGCGCCTTTGTGCGTATTTATATTCAATCTCCTCGCGCCCGTTCATTGCCGGAGAGCAAAAATCGCAATCATCAAGCTCTTTAAATGACACATTTTTCGTTTTATTTATTGAAAAATTACTGTTTGAAAAACCCACGGGGATAGTTTTTGTAATCATAGTTACCTCTCTTATACATATGACCTATTAAACACCGTAATTATTAATTTTTGCTATCTTTTAAGTTTATTTTGAAAAAAATTTACATATCAGCTCATAAAATTGACTTAAATGCGTTTTTTTGTTAATTTTTGTATAAATATGCCGTCACACTAGCAAATATTGGGATTTAGCTGCTTTATTCAGCTGGAGAAGAATAGAAAGGTTTATATTATTGACAAATATCAACGCATTTTTCAACCATTTTGCCAATAAATCAACACTGCCGCAAATTCAGGAAAAGAAACAAAAAACAGAAAAACAGGAAGTAAAAGAACTTTTACAAAATCCCGAAGACCCGCTTGCGAAGTATCCTTTGAGGGGATTTGGCTACGCAAACGAAATCGGGGCAGCTCTTTCAGCAATGCCCGGATGGGGAAAAACCGCTGAAGCCTTGCTCTGGGTGCCGGCGTTGATGTATCTGGGCGCGGATATTTTCGACAAGTACTCCAGAGGCAAGGAAGGCAACTATTCCAAGCCCGCCGTAGATAAAGCGGTCGAACAGGCAACTTTTCAGGCGCTTGCCAGCGTAATTTTGCCGACTGCAGCCGTAAAAATGGGGCAAAAACTCGCCGGTTATGCAGCTAAATACGACGGTTCCAACCTCACCGCAAGCGCGCAGGAAGAATTGTACAGAAAACTTCTCGATGATTTTGATAAAGGGCGTTTTGCAAAATCAGATTACACAAAAACAGCGGCTGACGGCAAATCTACCGTAAGAAAAGGCGTTGACCGGATGATGAACAAAGTTTTGTCCGAAGATTTTGACAAACTGCTCAACGATACGGCTCATGACCTAAAAACAGAAGGAATCTGGCCTAAAGTCAAAAGATTTTTCACGCACACCTCAAGACCGGTTTCGTGCGCGACATCAGACCGGAACGATGTGGTCAATTTTGTTAAAAAGAAATCCGAAGAAATTTTCGACCTGCAAAATCAGCTCGAAAACATTTCTGAAAGTGAAACATCCAAACTGAAACCCGAGGTTTTGAAAAGATATAACAAAGCCGCTAAAAATATCGACGTTAAAGTTCAGGAACTCATAAAAGAGAACCCGTCTTTTGTATTGAAAAAGATTTTAAACAGCTACAATCCGGCAATGAAGCCGCTTGAAGCTGAAATCATTAAAAAATACAGCGGTGACAGCCTCAAAGTCCTGCTAAAAGACAACAAAGCCTGCTCTGCTTTGCTTGAGGAGCTTATGAAAAATCCGGAATCGCAAAAAGCAATCATTGAGCACACTAAAAAGGTTAAAATTGCACGTGACGCGCTGCGGCCTCTTTTGAAAACAAGAGAAATGCGCCTCGGATGGCTGAAAACAGCCGGCGGATTCGCTGCACTGGCTTGCCTTGCGATTCCGATTGACCATTTTGTCCACAAATACATTATCCAAAAGGCAGTTGCGCCCGCACTTGAAAATGTTGAAAAATTCAACAAAAATTTCAAGAAAAACCATGAAACAAAAAATGCCTGAGCGTTTCGTATGCAATACTTTACAAATACTTGCATGCAGCTTGTTTCTCAAGTAGAATAATTTTACAAAATAAGGAGAACAAGATGAAAAAACTGCTTTCTAATTTGATTGTACTTACAGCGCTGGTCGGGCTGTCCTGCACTTGTGCAATGGCAAAAGAATACACCGATATGCCCAAAGACCACTGGGCGTACAAAGATATTCAGCAATTGACCGATTTTGGCGTTGTTGTTGGCTACCCCGACGGTTCATACCGCCCCGATATAAAGGTTACACGCGCAGAATTTGCGACAATGGCAATAAAAGCTCTCGGGCAGCAAAACGCTAAAATCACCGAAATCGCAAAATTCACTGATTTTGACGAAAATCACTGGGCGTGGGAAATGGTACAAAGAGGCGTTATGTTTGACCTTTTAAAAGGCAATCCCGACGGTTCATTTAACCCCGAAGGCAGCGTTTCCAGAGGACAAACAATCGCTGTTATTGTAAATGCCCTGACCACGCAAGAACTTTCAAAAACAAAAGCAGAAGAAATTCTTGAAAATTCATATACAGATTACAAAGAGCTCCCCTACTGGCTCATCATTGCATCAGGAAAAGCCGAAGTTCTCGGCATGATTGTACCTTCTCCCGGTGCACCCGGAAAACTCAATGCAGATATGCCCGCAAACAGAGCAGAAGTTGCGTCTTTCCTTATGAGAATGCTTGAACAGGCAAAACTCAACCCCAACGAAAAGCTGAAAAAGGTTATGGAGCCCAGAAAAGGCGAGGGTATTGTAATTCAGGACGCTTCAGTTCAAAACTACATGGCGACCATCCCGGCAGGCTCAATTATTCCTGTTATCGTCTGCAACGACCAGATTTCCAGCCAGACCGCACAGGTAGGCGACAAATTCCTTTCAAAATTACCGAAAAATCTTATTACAAAAGAAAAATATCTTTTGATTGTAGAAAACAGCCCGATTACCGGCAGCGTAACCGATGTCAAAATCGGAAGACCTTTCTTCAGAGATGGAAAACTCTGCATGGATACAAAATCCATCGTAACCGAAAAAAATCCTGACGGCGCTACGTTTGCTGGCATAGTTCTTGAAGATACTCAGCTCAAAGCATTCTGGAAAACTTTCTTCCAGAGATTGTTTGTCGGCTCAAAAGTTATCTACAAAAACGGACAGGTTGTAAACGTTCAGCTGACAAAACCTATCAGAATCGACCTTACAAACGGCTGGATTGTTGAATAAACCGAGCTAAACTTAAAAATTATAAAAGACCGGGGTTTAAAATCTCGGTCTTTTGTATTAATTTAGAAAAAACTGTTAAAATATTAATAGAAAATTCCGATATTTATAATAAAAAAGGATTCTGACCCATGTTATTTAAAAGAAAATGCAAAATCACTTTCATAAGCCACGGTTCAACCATTTATACAGAAGAAAACCGTCTTTGCGATAACGACGCATATCCGCCGCTCAACGACAAAGGCAAGGAAGAAGCGGAAAATATTGCAAAATGGATAATTTACCGCTCGCCGCGCGTTGATAAAATCTACACAAGCGCTGCCCAGCGTTGTATTCAGACCGCCAGCATTATTGCAAAAGCTTATCAGAAAGATTTTGAAATTCTTGATAATCTTCCGAACAAAAAAGCCGGAATCTGGAACGGTTTGAGCTATGACCAGATTGAAGAAAAATATCCGGACGAGCTCGAGATGTATCATCAGGATTCTGAGAATTTTGTCCAGCAGGACGGAGAATCTTTGAAGGATTTGAATGTAAGGGTCGAAAATTTCCTTGAAAAAATCGTCGAAGAAAACATCACACGCAGAATAATCATCGTAACGCACCCCGACATCATCAAAGCCGCAATCAGAAGTGCGCTCCAAATCCCCATACAGAACCAGAACAGGGTTTTCATCCCCACAGGCAGCGCTTCGCAGATTAACTATTACAAATCCTGGAAAAGCCTGGTTTATTCGGGTTATTTGCCGATTAATCTTCTATAAAAAGAGGGCTTATGCGAAAATTCAGACATTTAAAAACCGGAAATCCTTATATTATGGTGCGTGACGACGTTATAAACTGCACAAACGCCAATGACCATCAGACAATGGTTCTTTATCGCCGTCCCGACTATCCCGAGCTGATTTTTGTGCGGGAAAAAGAGGAATTTTATCAAAAATTTGAGGAAATTTAAGTTTTTTCCGCGGCTGCGCGGGGAAAAGGGAATTTCTTCAATTGTTGGTTCATAATAAAGATTTTTCAAAACCTTTCTTTACAAAAAAGCCCGTACTATTTGATGTTTTTCATGTTTAATGTACGATGTTATTGGTCAGCAAGTACGATAAAGCGAAAAGTAAAAGAGCTTTAGTCCAGGGGCCCCGCAGAAAAAGCCGGATTCAGGCGATTTTTGCCCCCAAACCCCGAATGGATGGGAAAACTGAACCGCAGTTAGTACAAAAACTGGATTTTCACTGAAAACGGTGTTTTTGCGCCCCAGTAGGAAAAAATCCGCAGTCAAAGGAGAAAAAACTATGCCAGCAGCAACTATGATTGAATTGCTCGAAGCAGGCGTCCACTTCGGGCACCAGACACAAAGATGGAACCCCAAAATGAAACCGTATATCTACGGTGCAAGAAACGGTATTTACGTTTTAGACCTCAGAAAAACATCTGATAAACTCGACGAAGCCTACAACATCGTCAGAGAATTCGCAGCACGCGGCAAAAACATCGTTTTTGTAGGTACAAAAAAACAAGCAACCGACGTTGTTGCTGAAGAAGCAAAAAGATGCGGTCAATTCTACATCAACAGAAGATGGCTCGGCGGTATGCTGACTAACTTTGAAACAATCCGCACCAGAATCAACAAATTAAGAGAAATCGAAGAATTTGTAAATTCCGGTCACATTGAAAAATTACCGAAAAAAGAAGTTGCACAAATGATGAGAAAACTCGACAAATTGAGCAAAACTTTAGGCGGTATCAAAGAAATGCGCGGAATGCCCGACCTTATCTTTGTTGTTGACCAGAAAAAAGAAGACATTGCGATTGCAGAAGCAAACAAATTGCACATCCCTGTAATCTGCCTTGCTGACACAAACGCAGATCCTGACGGAATCGACTTCATCATCCCCGGAAACGACGATGCAATCCGTTCTATCAGACTTATCGCTTCAAAACTCGCTGATGCGGCGCTTGAAGGCAAACAGCTTAAAGAAAACAAAGCTGCCGGCGCAAAAGCTGAAAAAATCGAAGCTAAAGATGCCGGAGTTGAAGAAGCTCCCGCGCAGGAAGTCGGCGCTGACGCTTAATAGAATTAGTATAATTTGTCCGGCGGTTCATCCCGCCGGAATTTAACAGAAAGGAACTACCGATGGAAATATCCGCTTCTATGGTAAAAGAGCTTAGAGAAAAAACCGGTGCAGGCATTCTTGATGCTAAAAAAGCACTCGTTGAAAATAACGGCGACATGGAAAAAGCAATGGAATTCCTCCGCCAGAAAGGTATCGCCTCTGCTGAAAAGAAAATGGGCAGAATCGCAGCCGAAGGCCTTGTTGATTCTTACATCGAAAACGGCGTAGGCGCTTTAATCGAAGTAAACTGCGAAACAGACTTCGTTGCGAAAAACGAAGAATTCAAAACACTCGTTAAAAACCTTGCAAAACAGGTTGTTGCAGTAAAACCCGCCAATGTTGAAGAACTTTTGGCTTCAACCTGCCAGGTTTGCGGCTGCGGCAAGAAAATTGAAGACATTATCAAAGAAAAAGTTGCAACAATCGGCGAAAAAATCACTGTAAGAAGATTTGATATCGTTGAAGGCAACCCTGCAACTTACATCCACAACGGCAAAATCGGCGTTTTGTTAAACACTGACTGCGCTGACGAAGCTATGGAAAAAGATATCTGCCTCCATATCGCTTCAAACGCTCCGGAATTCGTTTCAAGAGAAGAAATTCCGCAATCTGTGATTGACGAAGAAACCAGAATCGAAATGGGCAAAGAAGATTTGGCTAAAAAACCTGAAAACATCAGAGCTAAAATCGTTGAAGGCAGAATCAACAAACTTATGG
>URFH01000010.1 GCA_900547155.1 uncultured bacterium
TTCCCAAAGCTGTAGAAGCCGTTTCAAATGCACTAAAGGGTATATTTGATTTTGCCTCGACTGTAAAGTGCGAACAGATAAACACCGAGGTTTTAAATGACAAACATGATGTCGAAGAAGCCAACCGCGACGCATTAAGAGCGTTAAAAATTGCGGACAAATACACAGAATCAATGACTATAAAAGACCGTTTTCTGTTCAGGCACTTTTACAGCAGTTTTTTAAAAGAAAAATAAAATATTCTTATACTGATTAGACCAGGCGCCTCCTGCAATTGCAGGGGGCTTTTTTATTGCAATTTTTCAAAATTATATAAAACCGTCGCCTTGCAAAGCGGGTTTTCCATATACGAGCCGGAGAGGATTGGAAATCTATGCACTTTGTAACGGCAGCGGAAAGCCTCGTTCAATTTTTGTTCCAGAACCAGCAATACTTCAATTCCTGCTTCTTTTTGCAGGAGTTCGACATTGATATTTTCATCGGACATATTCAGGCTTATTACGAGATGGGAAAGTTTGAAACGATTTTTCACAAATTCGCAAACTTTATCGGCTCTGGTTAGCTTTGACTGGTCTATTTTTGTGTAATTCAATATAAAATCCTCTAATTTAGTGCATGTTACATAAAATCTTTTGTAAAATCAATGTTTAATAGACAGGCTTAGGAGTAAAATTGCTCACATTTTGCTCACATTTTTTTGAAAAACTTTAAAAACTATAAAAAATCCAAGAAGAAAGGTTTACTTTAAAACCCTTGTTTTTGAATTTTTTTGGATAATTTATAAAAAATATAAAAAATATAAAAATTTTCAAATATGACTTGGGGTGGTAGGGGTCGCCTGTAGTTCTGATCATTGAAACAAAGACTGTGGCCGAAAAGTGCTGTGACCTTTGTTTTTTATTCAATTATGTAGAAAAATCGTGATTTTTACGCCAATTTGCTATTTTAAAACCGCTACTAACTTCCCGGCATTAAATAACCTCAAAATTTCCTCATCTGAAAACACTGGAATCGCAATAACCGTGCCTCCACCTGCTTCAGACGTAGCAATTGCCACTATCGGTGCGGACGGGAGAAAATTCAATTCCTCGTCAAAAGTGAATGTGCAGCCTTTGTAGTCAAGTTTTGCATTTTCCGCTATGAAAAAACATTTGTTGTAGAATTTTTTGCAGTTTTTGCAATTTTCAAACTGCTTTTTCCGAATTAATTCATCCCTCAGTTCGTTGATTCTGTCAGAATCCCATAAATCCAGAAAACGACATTCCTTAATGTTCCCTAAATCAGCACAGGGCATTGCAATTTTGCCGTCTGCATCAATTGTTGGATTTACCCATAAAGCTGCACAGGTTAAAAACGGCCGTATAGGCTTATCCGAGCCTGAATACAGAATTTCTTGCTCTCTTTCTTCGAGATATGGCAATAGAAAACATTTTTTGCCCAATTCTTCATCTTCACGAATTTTTTTGAGTTCTGTTTGCAGCTTTTCATATGGCAGAATGGTGTTTTTGTGCTCTATTGTAATGCTTTGCACATTTTTGCGGTTTATTTCTTTTAAAAATTGATATAAATTCTCTGTCAAATCCGTCGGAATAACTATTTTGCAGCATTCCGCGAACGAATCTTCCGGCTTATAATCGGAAGACGTTATATATATTTCGTTTTTCACGATTTTATGAAAGGCTTTGAAATCGTTGTTTAAAATAGGGTTTTCTATAATCGCCCTGTATTCAAAATTTTCGTTGTTCAAATATTCAAAAAATGAAAGCAACGCTTTATCGGGTGTATTTTTTCCTAAGTTTACTGTAATCAAAGGCTTTGGGAGGATATTTGAAATCTCATCGTAAATTCTTCCCAAAACTTCTGTTGAGGGGTTTTTTGAGGTGAAATCAAGCTCAAATTCCATAACAAAAGGCAATTCTGTCATAAATCTTCAAACCTCCACATTGCCAGAAATTTCTGTGAGCTTTTGTCTTCAAATATTTCGCAAACCGGCGCCGGAAAATTGAACGGGGGCTTTGTAAAGTCCAGTTTTCTGTAACCGCCGGCATAAATATCAAGATTTTTTGGAACATTTTTAAAAGTTGTGGTTAAAAAGTACTTTGCATTGCTGTTTTTAAAGTTTTCAAGTGCGCAAAAAATGCCTGAGAACGGCAGATGAATAAAACAATCCCTGCAAAGCACGGCATCACAATCCGGAAATTTGTAATCCGTTATATCTGCACACTCAAAATTTATAGCGGAAGCTGCATATTTTTCTCTGTTTTTTAGGGTTAAATCGCCGACAATATCAACACCAATGTAATTTTCAAACTTATATTTCAATGTGCTCATCCACTGATAATCCCCGCAAGGCGCGTCAATCAGGCTTTTTATGCCGTATTTTTCAAAAATTAACGGCAATTCCCTGATTATACTTTGTACAGCAACTTTTTCCGAACCTTTTCCTGAAACTGATTCTTTGCTTTCCCATAAATTTCTTTTGTAAATTGTTTCAAAGATATCTTTGTTGTTATCCTTGAAAAACCATACAATGCGGTCTGTTATGTGTTTGTTTTCTGAATTCATAAATAACCCGGAATTTTATACTATTTATTTTACAATAAACCGCGATTTGAGCATATATTTCAGAGATTATTCTTCCATCTCCTTTTTCGGCTAATTGAATCTTTTTCAAAACCCGTTTATCCTCTTTTTTACAATCAGAAGGAGGATTTATATGAAAAAAATAACCGCCCTAATGTGTGTTTTTCTGTTCGCAGCCATGGCTGCAAATGCAGATTGCGGCTGCAGCTACCGTATGCAGAAAAAAATGCTTCATAATAGAAAAGTAATTAAAAATAAGGTGATTAATGCCCAGGTAAAGGGGAAAATGCTTGCAATTCAACAACTTTCAAAGGATGACTATTGCAACGACCCGAAAACAAAGCAAAAAATCCTTTCATATCAAAGGCAAATCGAAGATTTAACAAATCAGAAAATCTGCCTTAAAAAAGAATACAAAGCTTCGCTAAAACAACTGAAAGCCTCGCGTTAAACGGCTTTTTTGAAGATTAATGAGGTATTAATCCCGCCAAAAGCGAAGTTGTTCGACATTATGGTGCCAGTGTTGATTTCCCGCCCGTCGCCCGTTATGTAATCGAGCGGAGCGCAGTTTTTGTCGGGGTTGTTGAGGTTCAAAGTGGGCGCAAACCATCCGCTGTTGAGCATTTCTATTGACAGTATTGCCTCAATCGCACCGCAGGCGCCGAGTGTGTGGCCTGTGTAGCTTTTTAGCGAGCTAATGGGTACTTTTCTTTTGAAAACATTATATGTAGCGGTCGTTTCGGCGATATCTCCCTGCAAAGTGGCTGTTCCGTGGGCATTTATGTAGCCGATTTGATCCGGGGAGATGTTGGCGTCTTTGATTGCGAGGGCTAATGCGCTTCCCATTGTTTCGTGGCAAGGGTTTGTGATATGCGTGCCGTCCGTTGAGGTTCCAAAACCGATAATTTCAGCATAAATCTTTGCTCCGCGGCGTTTTGCGTGCTCATATTCTTCAAGAATCATTGTTCCTGCGCCTTCTCCGAGAACCAATCCGTCCCTGTCTTTGTCAAAAGGCGAGGGGGTGAGTTTCGGGGTTGAATTTTTGAGGCTTGTCGCATAAAGCGTGTCAAAAATGGCAATATGCGAGGCATGGAGCTCTTCTGCCCCTCCTGCAATCATAACAGTTTCGTAGCCGTTTTTTATTGCTTCATAAGCGTAACCTATGCCCATTGAGCCCGATGTGCAGGCTGTTGAGGTCGGAATCAGGCGCCCTTTTGTCTTAAAATAAAGCGAAATATTCACTGTGGTTGTCTGGGGCATCATTTTTATGTAAGAACCTGAATTTACGCAGCGAACTTTTTTTTCAACGTCCATCGTGTAAAAATCAATGATAGACTCCAGAGAACCTGAAGAAGAACCGTAACTTACGCCGGTTTCCCCGTTTGTAATAACCTCATCATTGAGAAGTCCCGCGTCAGCAAGCGCTTCTTCGGTTACAGCCGTGGAAAGAATCGCGACTTTGCCCATTGTTCTTAAAACTTTACGGTTAAAATGCTCCGGAACAACAAAATCCTTTACAGGCGCGGCAAGACGGGTGTTCATATTCTCATATTCATCGAGTTCTTTCCAATATTCGACGCAGTTTTCGAGCTTTTTTAAGTTCTCAAACGCAATATCGACTTTGCTGCCCAGCGGGCTGGCAAGCGCCATTCCCGTAACCACAACCCTTTTCACCGGTACATTCCTCCGTTCACGGAAATAACCTGCCCTGTGATATAGGCTGCATCTTCACTCATAAGGTAATTCACAAGGCTTGCAACCTCTTTTGCCTGCCCTATTCGGCGCATTGGAATCATTTTTTTAACTTCTTCGACCGGCACATCTTTTATCATATCGGTTTCAATGATTCCGGGAGCCACTGCGTTCACAGTAATGCCCCTTTTTGCCAGTTCAAGGCTCAAAGCCTTTACTGCGCCGGTTATTCCCGCTTTTGAAGCGCTGTAATTAACCTGCCCGCGGTTTCCGGCAAGCCCTGAGATTGAAGACATTGCAATTATTCGGCCTTTGACCCTTTTTTCAATCATCGGCATAACTACGGGTTTCAGCACATTGTAAAAACCGCCGAGATTTGTATTTATTACATCATCCCACTCATTTTCTTCCATAATCGGGAAAACATTGTCTTTTGCAATCCCCGCATTAAGCACCACGCCGAAATATACGCCGTTTTCTTCAATATCTTTGGAAATTACGTCAAAACACTGTTTTCTGTTTTTTAAATCGAACTGCAAAACCCTTGAATCAACGCTCAGCGCCTTGATTTCCTCCTGAACCTGTTTTGCTTTTTCAATATTGCTGTTGCAGTGAAGAACAACATCAAAACCGTTTTTTGCCAGATAAATAGCGGTTTCTTTTCCGATTCCCCTGCCGGAGCCGGTTATTAAGACGGATTTACCCATAAATTTCTCACTAAATCTCAATTCTGCCGGAGTCCGCAGGCTGATAAACATTTACCACCGCGTTTGCGCACTCCACATCATTATTATAGATAAAACACTCGAACGAGACAAGTTCGTTGTCCGAAAAGACTTGATTGGCGCTGATTGTGTAAGTTTTTCCGCGCTCAAATTTTTCCAAATCACATTTGTACGCTCTTGAGCCGAGAAGATAGCCGATTTTGGGTTCTTTTTCTCCGTTTTTAAAATAAGCGTAGCAGCCGATTGTCTGCGCCATAAATTCAATGCCGGCAAGCGGCGAAATCCCGTTTATCGCTTTATTGTAGAAGATTTTGTCTTCTGTTATTGTTACGGAGGCTTTTGCTGTGTTTTTTTCCAAATCAACGTCCAAAAGCTCATCTATCAAAATCATCGGGCGGTCATGCGGCAATATTTTTTCCAGATTTTTTTCCATTATTCAATTCTCCCGAAAATTGCAACTGCATTTGAGCCGCCAAAGCCAAAAGCGTTGCATAAAATGTAATCAAGGCGCTTTGATTTTTGTCCGTATTTTACAAGCGAAATTTCAGGCAAAGAATCATCATAAACCCCGTCAAACCTGTGAGGCAGCAGATTTTTGCCTTTATTTATCCTCAAATCAAGCATTGCGCAGCATAAAGCCGATTCAACACCGGCGGAAGCGCCCAAACAATGCCCTGTGAGCGATTTTGTGGAGCTTGCCGCGACAGAAGCGCCAAAAACGCGAAAAACTGCGTTTGCTTCCATCAAATCATTGCTCTGCGTGCCTGTTCCGTGCAAATTTATGTAATCAATTTGTTCGGGCGCGAGTTTTGCATTTTTCAGGGCAATTTCAATGGCTTTTGAGGCTTGAATGCCGTCAGGGTCGGGGGTTGCGCAGTGATATGCGTCAGAGGTTTCACCGGTTGCACAGAGTTTTATGCTGTGCGGCTTTTTGGCTTTTTCAAGAAGAAAAAGAGCGCCGCCCTCGCCGATATTTATGCCGTTTCTGTTCTTGCTGAACGGAATGGATGGTTCCCCCGAGAGAACTTCAAGCGAATGGAACCCGAAAACCGGCATTTTGCACAAAGCGTCGCATGCTCCGGCGATTACTGCGTCACAAACGTTATTTTCAAGAAGTTTTTGGGCGGTGGAAAAGGCTTTTATGCCGGAAGTGCAGGCTGTTGAAACCCCGCTGTAATACCCGCTCAAACCGAGATATTTGTGCAAAAATCCCGCAGGATTGCCAATCTGCGAGTGGTCAATATCGCCTGATTTTTCAAATTCATCAACTCCGGAGTTCGTTGTGCCTATGACAACGCCGATTCTGTCTTTTCCGCAGGTTTTTATTGCGTTTTGGACTTCGGGTTCAATTTGTTCAAGGCAGTTCAGAAGGATTGAATTGCAGCGCAGCGCGTATTTTTCGTCGGAAATCGGTTTTAGCGGAGTTTTTATTTTTCCGAAGTAAAACGGCGTGCCTTTTATGATATTTTCGTCGATTGTGAGAAAATCAGCGTCTTTTTTCAGGGCATTGGCGAACATTTCTTCGATATTGCTGCCCAAAGCGCTTATTGAACTGTATGCGTTTATAAAAATATCTTCCATAATTTAAGGTTAGCTCTTTTTGATAAAAAAAGAAATTTATAATAAAATTAATATTACCATAATCAGGTCAGGAATTGTTGGGAATGAAGTTTTCAATAAAAAAATTCGTTATAAAAACAGCAGAAAACACAGAGGTTTCATTTTTGCCGCCTATGGCAAGAAGAAAGCTCTCAACGCTCGACAAAACCGCACTTTGCGTGATGAATGAGCTTTTTGAATCAATTCCCCAAGAAAAACGGAACCTGAAAATCGTTTTTGCTTCACGCTACGGCGAGCTGGACAGGCTGAAAAAGCTTGTTGCGCAATACACCCGGGAAAACGAAGTTTCGCCCGCAACTTTCAGCGGTTCTGTGCACAACAGCGCTGCGGGGCAGTTTTCGCTTTTGAACAAAATTACTGAAAGCTACAATTCCGTTTCCGCCGAAAAAGATACGTTTTCTGCGGGTTTAATTGAGGCTGTGCTTACCGCAAAAGAAGGGTGCGATGTGCTTTTTTGCTGCTGCGACGCTGTTGAGGCCGAAAATGCGGGCGGTTTCGGGTGCATAATCAGCCATGATGGTGAAATCAATGCGCTTTTGCGCTCCGGAAAGCTTTATGAAATCAGCGCGGAGGGTGAAAAATGTCTTTTTTAGCCATTTGGCGCAGTTTTGTGGTGCTTTTCCTTTTTGCCTTTTTCGGGGTTGGCGCTTTGATTATTAGTTTTATTATTTTCCCATTCGGGGCGGTTTTTGTTAAAAAAGAACGCCGAAAACGCTTTTACAGCGGGGTAATCCATAAAACGTGGAAATTTTTCACATTTTTAATGCAAAAATCCGGAATAATAAAGCTTGTGCTTACAAACGGTGAAAAATTAGAAAATATCAGGGGAAAAATCATCGTTGCGAACCATCCGAGTTTTATTGACATTGTCCTTTTAATCGGACTTTTGCCCGATACTGTTTGCATTGCGAAAAAAGAGCTGAAAAATAACATTTTTATGGGCAATATCGTAAAATCCCTTTATCTTATTAATGACGAGGACAATGAAAGGCTTTTGCGCGAGGCTGCTGCGGTTCTGGCAGCGGGTTTTAATATAATTATTTTTCCGTCGGGCACACGAACTGTTGAGGGCGAAGAATTAAAGCTCCACAAAGGCGCGGCAATGATGGCTTTGCACACGGGAGCGGATATTTTGCCTGTTTATATACATTGTGACACGAAATTTCTTGCTAAAAACCAGAAAATTTACGAAGCGGGCGAAAACCCCGTTACTTACACGATTACACTGAATGAAATTATAAAAATCGTTGATTTTGCACGTTCCGGAGGAGATTTGACCGAAATTCAGCTGCGAAACCGCATAAATCGTGCAATTAAGGAACAAATTTCACGCAGATTTTGAGGGTGTGAAAATTGACTTTGGGTTGTCCTTGGGCAATAATTGTATTATTGGAATTTAAATTATGTTGGAAGAAGAATTAAAAAAACTTATCATTGAGGTGTTGGAACTTGAGGAAATAACGCCCGATGACATAAAAACCGATGAAGCGTTGTTTATTGACGGGCTCGGGCTTGATTCTATTGACGCTCTGGAGCTCGGAATGGCGCTGAAGAAAAAATATAACCTCAAAATGGGCACAGATAAAGAAGAAAACAAAAAACATTTTTATTCCGTAAAAACTTTAGCGGATTTTATCAGAAGCCAGTCAAATTGAAAGAGTGAAAATGGGCGCTAAATTCAGCAGAGAAGACATTTTAAACGAACTGACAAATATTCTCGTCAATGATTTTGAAATTGACGGCGAAAAAATCACTCCTGACGCAAATCTTTTTGAGGATTTGGAGTTTGACAGTATTGATGCGGTTGATTTGGCGGTGAGATTGCAGGATTTTACAAAACAAAAAATCCCCCCTGAAAATTTTAAACAAATAAGAACAATAAACGACGTTGTGGACGCAGTCGAAACTCTTCTGGGCTAAAAATTATGATTAACAGGCTCAGGGAGGTTGCAAAAAAATTCGGCTTTGTTTTTTCAACATTTTTTACAATAGCTGTTATCGTGATTTTTCATTTTACCCGTTTCGGCGGGCTGAAACTCTATCCTGTCGTCGTAAACAGTGCTATTTTCTGGCTGTTTTTCTCCTCGCTTTTTCAAAAGGAAACAATTATTCAAAAATTTGCAAAACTCGCCGAGGGCGAGCTAAAAGAGCCTGTAAAAATTTATACGCGGCGTCTGACGTATATCTGGTGCGCCTTTTTGTTTGTTCAGCTTGCGATTTCAGTGATTACCTGTTTTTTGCCGGATAAAATCTGGATGATTTATAACGGATTTCTCTCCTATATTTTTCTGGGGGCTTTTTTTGCGATAGAATATCTTGTCAGGATAGTTTTTAAAAGAAAAAATTGCTTGTAAATGAATATTTTTGAAGCTTTTAAAAATAAAGAATGTGAAAATATGCCGGCTATTGCCGGCGCAAAGCGGATTTATACGATAAAAGATTTGAAACCCCTAATTGCGCCTCAGGCGGCTGAACTTTTGAAAAATCCCGTAAAAAATGTGCTGATTCTCTCTGAAAATAATTTCGATTTTGTGATAAATTTCCTTTCTGCTGTTTTTGCGAAAAAAGAAATTTTTCTGTTGTCAGATTTGAAGAAAGTTTCGCAGCTGGATTTTGAATATATTATTCTTGAAAAGGTTTGCGGGTCGAAAAGCCAAGATTGTGCGGATTTTGAGTTTTTTGTTCCTGATTTTCAAACTACTTTCGCTACAGTTTTCACCTCAGGCTCCACGGGAAAGCCAAAACGGGTAAAAAAGAGCTTTGAAAATATTTTTGTTGAAGCAGAAGATATTATTAATGCAGCAAAAACTGCTTTAAAGGCTGAATTGACGCCGGTTCTTACCTCCTCAACGCCTCATCACATGTTCGGGCTTACGTGCTGGATGTTTCTTGCCTTTTTTGACCCGAAACGCTTTCTTCTCAATGCGCGTGAGGTTGTTTATCCGGACAGGGCTGAGTTTGGCGGGGCGATTTTTGTTTCTACGCCGTCTTTTCTGGAAAAATTTAAGAAATATGATGTAATTCTTGACGAAAAACCGGTTCTTGTTATGACAGCCGGCGACAGACTAAAGGATGAAACTTACGATTATTTTGAAAAATACAATGTTCCTGTTTTGGACATCTACGGAAGCACCGAAACCGGCGTAATTGCTTACAAAACACAGAAAAATGAACAAATTTTGCGCTGCTTTAAAAGCGTGGAAACAGATTCTGACATGGATTCACAAATCGTCATCAAATCGCCCTATTTTCTGGAAAAAACAGCGGTTTTGTGTGACATTATAGAAAGAATCGATTCCAAACATTTTCGTTTGAAAAATCGAAGCGACAGAATTGTAAAAATTCAGGAAAAAAGGGTGAGCGCAATAGAAATTGAAACTTTTGTCAGGAATTTGGAGATGATTGAGGACGCCTATTGCTTTAAATACGGCGAAAAACTCGCCTGCGCAGCGGTTTTAAGCGATTCGGGGAAAAACTTTTACCTTGACGAAGAAAACGGCGGGCGCCAGAAGCTTATAAAAAATTTAAAAGCCGCACTGAAAGACAAATCGGAAATAATCCCGCAAAAATGGCGGTTTTTGCACGAAATTTCCAGAACAAAAACAGGAAAAATTGACAAATCAAGAATTGAGCGGGCTTTCAGTACGAATATTTCTTTACCTCTGGTGCTGAAGTTTGAAAAAAGCGCTGATTATGCACGCTATGAGCTTGTTTTTGCTAAAAATTGCAACTTTTTTGACGGGCATTTTAAAAATTTTCCTATTTTGCCGGGGGTTGTGCAGCTTTATTTTGCGCACATGTTCGCCCGTGAGGCTTTTGAGAAAGAAGTTGCGGAAAATCCCGTTAAAAAGATAAAATTTTCGCACCTGATAAAACCCGCAGAACGGCTGGCGCTCGAGTTTAAATTTGACGGGAAAAATATTTTTTATACTTACAAAAACGGCGAAATGACCTGCTCAAGCGGTGTTTTTTCAACAAAAGAATAACGGAAAAAGGAAATTATGAAAAAAATAGAAACCTCCTGCGAAATTGATGTTGAATTTTATGATTTGGACCCGATGAACGTGGTCTGGCACGGGAATTACATAAAATATCTGGAAAAAGCCCGCTGCGATATGCTCGAAAAGCTGGGTTACAGCTATGAAGATATGAAAAAGGACGGCTGCGCTTATCCTGTGGCAAAAATGGAGCTGAAATTTGTAAAACCTGTTGAATTTAAGCAAAAACTCGTCGTAAAATCCCGAATAGAGCGCGTTGAGCCGTCTTTGGAGATAAAATATAGAATTGTTGACAAAAATACGGGTGAAACGGTTTTCAAGGCAAAAAGCATGCAAATTCGGGTCGATATCAACACAAGAGAATCGCTCTATACCGCTCCCGGGAGGTTTTTGGAGAAAATTGAGGAGTTTTGTGCATGAAAAAAGTGCTTTTTTTGTTTTTTATAGTTCTGGGAACCTGCGCGGTCTTTGCAGATGAGATTTTCAGCCACAAAACAACCGCCCAAAAAGCTGCGTCGGTTATGCCAAACTTTGAGAGCAAATCCTGCAAATTTTCTCAAAACAAAATCATGACTTCCTCCTCTGTTGCGCTAAAATCGAGCGGGAATTTCAAATTTATAAAAAATCAGGGCGTAATTTTTGAAACCACCTGCCCGATTCATTCCGAAAGTTCCTACACAGCGTCGCAAAACAAACGGATTAACAACATAGTTAAGTCTGTTGTGAACAAAAATTACTCCTATCTGGAGAAAAACTTCGATATTTATTATATGAGCACCGGAGCGGGCAAATGGATGCTTGCGTTAAGGCCTTTGCAAAATTCGCCCGTAAAAGAGGGGATGAAAAGCATACAAATCAACGGTGAAACAAAATCCAACGAAGGAATTATAACAAAAATGCTTATAGAAACCCCGAACGCCTCCACAACAATAAATTTTACTGATTGCAGGTAAATTTATGAAAAAAGAAACTGTTTTGAAAATATTTCGTATTTTGTTTTGTGCGCTCTTTGCTTTGATGGCGTTTTTTGTGCTGCTTCACCCTAAAAAGACGCAAACCAACATTCTTAACGCAATACTTTCGGACAGCGCAGAGGATGGGCTGTTGATAGATTTGAGCCTTAAGCATTCCGGGCGTTTTCACGTGATTTTTGAGGCAGAGGATTTTGATTTGCCCGATATTGTGCAAAAAGAGTTTTCCGCTCAGCTTGATAAAAACGATTTTAAGCCGGAATTTGCTCAAAACGGGCAATTTTCCGAACTTTTAAAGATTTATAAACATTACAGCCCTAATTTTTTATCAAAACATACCGCAAATGAGCTGAAAAACGGGAATTTTGAAAAGGTAAAACAAGAAAGCTATGAACGGCTCTACAATCCGCTCGGGATAAGCCTTTTGCCCGTGGAAGACGACCCGTTTTTGCTGTTTGCGGATTATCTAGTCGGTCTTGGTTCCTCAGAAAATCAGGGTATTGTTGAGCTGAACGGGAAATATTACGAGGTTTTAACGCTAAATTTGCAGGAAAATATTGCGCTTTCCCCCTCGCTTTTGAATGAGCGGATGAAAAAGATTCTCGAAACAAAAAACAGGCTCGAAAAAGAGCATGACGGCGTGAAAATCTATCTTTCGGGCGCTCCGGTTCATACTTATTTTGCCAGCTCAAAATCAATGAAAGAAATAAATATAATCTGCATTCTTTCTTCGCTTTTTATTGTTTTAATCTGCAAATTTTATTTTAAATCTTTTAAAATTCTGCTTCCGATTGCCCTGAGCCTGTTTCTGGGGATGTTTTGCGGTTATATTTTGACATCATTGTTTTTTGATTCAATTCATATTTTGACTTTTGTGTTTTCAACGACGTTAATAGGGATTTGCGTTGATTATTCGCTTCATTTTTTTGCGCATGGCAACAATATCAGGCCGGTTTTCAAAAGTCTTACGATGAGCATGCTGACAACTGTCTGCGCGTTTTTGATTCTGCTGTTTTCAAATATTGAGCTTCTGCGCCAGATTGCTGTTTTTACATCGGGAGGGCTTGTTTTTGTGTATTCCTTTGTTGTGCTTTTTTATCCGGTTATTTGTAGAAATATCAACCCCGCTTCTGCCGGATTTAATTTTCCGTGTCTGCTCCGGAGCAAAAAACTCCGCTTTGCTGCGGTTTTCCTGCTAATTTTTATAAGCGCTGCGGGATTTTTGCGGCTTAAATTCAATGACGATATAAAAGATATGTACAAACCGCCGAAATATCTTGTAAACGCTGAAAAACTGTACTCTGAGCTGAACGGAGGGGCAATGAGCGGCGCGTTTTACCTCGTGAACGGGTCAGATATGCAAAATCTGCTCGAAAAAGAAGAAAAAATAACCGCCTCATTGAATCAGGAGGATTTTATTGCCCTGAGCCGGTTTTTGCCGTCGAAAAAACAGCAGGCGCAAAACAGAGCGTATATTCATGAGCTCTATACAAGGGAATTAAACGATTATGCGCCCTTTTTGACGCAGGCGCAGAAAAATAAACTCTTAGAGCGTAATTCCAATACCGGTTTTTTGACTCCGGAAGCTTTCAAATTCCCTGTTTTCAACGATTTTTTAACCGGCGAAAACAGTTCGCTTGTGATTTTGAAAAAACAGCCGCCGGCTAATGAGGTGAAAAGGGTTCTGGCAGAGAATTCAGGGGTGAAATTCATTGACCTTAAAAATGATATTTCTTACAGGGTCGAAAAATGCCGGAAATCCTGCATAAAGCTGATTTTGCCAGCGCTAATGCTTTTATTTGCGGGGCTTTCATTGATTTATAACCCGAAAAATGCACTAAAAATCCTGCTTCCGCCGGTTTGCGGAGGTTTTATTACAATCGGGCTTTTGAGCCTTTTTAATCAGCCCGTCAACCTTTTTCACGTGCTTGCGCTGTTTTTGATTGCGGGCTTTAGCCTGGATTATTCGATTTTTCGGTTCAATTCCCTTAAAAATCCCGCGCTTTCCGGCACAAAATCCGCAAATGCGGTGCTGATTTCCTGTGCGACGAGCGTTTTTTCCTTTTTGCTGCTTTCTTTTACAAGTTTTAAGCTGATTAGTTCGCTCGGGTTTGTGCTTTCTTTAGGGCTGATAAGCTCTTATGTTTTGAGTTTGCTTTTAATAAATAACGATTCAAAAGAGCCGAAAAACTTTTGATGATATAATTTTTAATATGGAAAAGAAAATTAATTACGCAAGAAAAAGCAAAAAACGCATCTCAGCCGTGGACGCGCTCACAGAAGCCCAGAAAATCGCATTTGCGCCCTTTACGTTTCAGGTGGTGGCCGCACTTTTGGAATTTAACCTCCTGAAATCGCTCAATCAGGCGCCAAAATCAAAAAAAGAGCTTGAAAAAGACTGCAATATTTCGCGTTACGCGCTGGACACGCTTTTTGATGCGGCGTTGTGTATCGGATTGGTCGAAAAGGATGAAAACGGCGTTTATTCTAACACAAAGCTTGCGGATGCGTTTTTGTTTGACGAAATGACAAGGGTGAATTTCAATTTTATGAAAGATGTCTGCTGCAAAGGCGCTTTGGAGTTTGTTGATTCGTTCAAGGAGGGGCGTCCGAAAGGGCTTCAAAAGCATTATTTTGAATCAAAGACGATTTATCAGGTTATTACAAAACTTCCTGAAAAAATGAAAAAAAGCTGGTACGAATTTGACCATCATTATTCGGATAATTGCTTTGAGGAGGTTCTGGGGATAATTTTTCAAAAATCGCCCCGTATCATTTGCGATATTGGCGGAAATACCGGAAAATTTGAAAATGCGTGCTTAAAATTCAATTCCGAATGCGAAATCCTGATGATAGATTTGCCGGAAAATATTGAGGCAGCAAAAAAGAATTTTAATACCGGAAGATGTCATTTTCTCGGGCATGATATCCTTTCTGACGGCCGAATTCCCTTTTCCGGCGCGATTCCCGATGCGGTTTTTATGAGCCAGTTTCTGGATTGCTTTTCCGTAGAACAAATTTTGTTCATTTTGAACAAAGTTGCCGCCGGAATAAACGAAAATACAAGGGTTTACATTCTGGAGCCGTTTATTGACAATCAGCGCTTTGAGGGCGCGGCTTTTGCGCTTTCGCATATTTCTTTGTATTTCACCTGCATGGCAAACGGCAACAGCAAAATGTACAACGAGGCTGATATGAGAGAAATTATCGAAAAATCCGGCTTAAAACTCAAAACCGCATATCACGGCATAGGAAAATATGATTACACGCTTTTGGAGTGCGTAAAAAAATGAAATGGTACCAGCTTAAAGAACAGGCTGCCGGCGAAAAACGGCTTATGCTGATGTGGTATTTGTACAGGCTTTCTGGCAAAAAAATTGTTCAATTTGTTGCGGTTTTTGTTGCGTTTTTTGCGTTTTGTTTTTCAAAAGAGATAAAAACTTTCACTTACAAAAATTTAAAGGTTATTTATGAATACACTGGGAACAATAATGCAAAACCCTCGCTATTCAACCGGTATCGACTTGTTTTGAACTATGCTTTTTCGCTTGTTGACCGGATGGAGGTTTTTTCAAATAATTTTAGCTTTGAAAAGCTCCATTTTGAGGACAAAACCGGTGAACAGGAACAAATCAGCCTCCTAAAACGCGGCTGCGGGGTGTTTTTCATTTCTTCGCATGCGGGAAACATTGAGGTTTTGAGAAGTTTTATAAACAGCGGTTATTTTGGGGCGAACCCGCATGTTAATATATTTTTGAGCGAAAGTCAGTGCAGGATTTTTAACGGTTTTTTGAAGAAAATTCAGCAGAAAACCTCCGCAACGACATTTCCTGTTGAACAAATCAACGCGGGTACAGCTATTGAGCTCAAAGACCGGATAGATAACGGGGAAATCGTTTTTATTGCCGGTGACAGGGTTTCTGCTGGCTCCTCGAATGTTACTTTTAAGACAAAATTCTTCGGAAAAGACACGGAATTTCCGGCAGGAACTTTCAAGCTTGCGCAGCTTATGGAGGCGCCTGTTTATTTTATTGCAGCGTTGAAAGCTGCGGATGATTCTTATAAAATCGTTTTAAAGCGGTTTTCGGGCGCGGCGGAGTGCTCAAAGTCCGAAAATTTGACGAAAATGCAGTGGGAATATGCTGAATTTCTTGAAAAAACAGCTTCTGAAGAGCCGCTTCAGTTTTATCATTTTTATGATATGTTCAGCATTTAATATCTAAGATAAGATTTTTTATGATCGCTGGGGAAAGATATTTTCACTTTATCTTCTGCAATTTTTTTAAATTCGCCCTTTGAAATAGTTGAAAATTTATAAGAGTTGTTAAACTGGTCAACCCCTTCACCTGTACCATCTTTGAAAGAACCTTTATTTAGCTGCCATGTAATATCCAAAATTGTGCCGTCATTGCAGCCCAGTTTCATTTTTGCGTCAGTTTTTTCGTTTTTCATTGTTATGCTTCTGGAGGGCGAGTTGAGATAGATTGAGCCGTCACAGATAAGTTTTGAGTCTTTTTTGAAAAGCTTCACATCTGCATGTGTAAAGTCGCGTCTGTTGTATGCTCCATAGTAAGTATTTTGCGGTGAAGTTGACACAAAATACTGGTTGCAGCCGCTGAAAATAAAAGTTATTGCAGAAATGAAGATAATTTTGTTTATATTTTTCACAGTTTTTCCTCTGTTGAAACAACAGGAAATGTTATTTCACTCATTTTTTTCAAATCATAAGATACATTTGTAATTTTAACTTTTTCAACCTCCCACTTTTTAGGCGCAAGGAGTGTAACTTCGTATGTTTTGCCCGGTTCAATCCTAATAGGCATATCATGGATTTTGTGCAAATCCTGAGCGATATCAACATTGGTGCGGACAGCTTTGTCAGTGGGAACATACATGCCTACTGCAACCAGAGCCGCAATCGGAGCCCCTAGAAAAAATGTAATCCCTGTTATTCCGCCTGCAATTACCGCTCCGGGTAGTGCCAGCCAGTAATATCTTCCCATATCCCTTTTTCTTGAGGCCCTATAAATATCTCTTCGGGATTGTGAGATTATTTCGCTATCTTCTCCGAGGATGAAATGCACTTCTGTATTTGCACTGAGCAAAACAGGCTTTGAGTTATTATTTGTCATTGTTAATCGATACGGAGTGTAGTGTTTTAGAACTGTTTTGTATTTATATTCTTTTTTCTCGTTGTTTTCTTTTTTTACCCGTAAAAGCCTTACTGAACCGGTGACGCCGGTGATTGTTGATGTGGCGGCAAACACAGAGTTCCCGAATATAAACGAGAGCAGTAATAATATAGTTAAAATTTTCTTTTCCAACATAAAATAAAGTTTATCAGTATATTTTGCGTAAGTCAATGTTTGGCTGCGGGGGCTAATCCGCGTTATAGAACGGGTTGTTGGAAAAATTAAATATAAAAAATCGGAATGACAGGATTCGAACCTGCGACCCCCGCGACCCGAACACGGTGCGCTACCAAGCTGCGCTACATTCCGACTTTTTAAATCTTTATCTCGCGCACCGACGGTGCTACCTCTCACAAACGATACTTAATCGTTTGTTCGGCAGGGTCAAGCTGCGCTACATTCCGATTTTTAAAATTTTTATTCAATTTTCAATGTTATTTTAACTTCGGAATTAGCGCAGCTACCCCTCCATTTCGCACGATACTCAATCGTGCTCACGGAGTCCTTGCTGCATTCCGATTTATATTTATTTAAGTTTATATTTTAATTTTATCATAAAATTTAGAAATACAAGAGGCTTTTTGTTATGTTAAAATAATCCAGGAAAGAGGGTTATATGAAAAGAGCAATAATTTTAGTAATTGATTCAATGGGCGCGGGGGCTATGGCTGATTGCGCGCAATATAATGATGTTCCGGAATGCAATACTTTGAAAAATGTCGCTAATGCATGCGGCGGGCTGAAAATTCCGACAATGCAGGCGATGGGGCTGGCTAATGTTTGCGAGGTGAAAGGCGCTGAACCGGTTGAAACGCCCTGCGCTAAATACGGAATTATGCATGAAATCTCAAAAGGCAAGGATACAACCACCGGCCACTGGGAAATGGCGGGACTTGTGCTGGATGTGCCGTTTCGGGTTTATCCGGAGGGCTTTCCCGGGGAAATTATTGACGAATTTGTGCAAAAAACCGGCTGCAAAGGAATCCTCGGCAACTATCCCGCTTCCGGAACAAAAATTATTGAAGATTTGAACGAAGAACACCATAAAACCGGATTTCCAATCGTTTATACCAGCGCTGACAGCGTTTTTCAAATTGCAGTGGACGTTGATGTTGTTCCTTTAGAAAAACTTTATGAATATTGCAAAATTGCCCGCGAAATCCTGCATGGCGAGCACAATGTTTCAAGAGTTATCGCCCGCCCTTATCATATTGTGGACGGAAAACCGGTCAGAATTTCAAAGGATAGACGGGATTATTCCGTTGTTCCGCCCAAACCGACCGTTTTAAATGAAATACTCGAAAAAGGCGGACGCGTTTTGGGGATTGGCAAAATTGAGGATATTTTTGTTAAATCAGGGGTTTCGCATGCAATCCACACGGGCTCAAACACCGAAGGGCTAAAACTAACGCTTGCTGCGGTTAAAAATGAGCTGGAAATGAGCTCTTTGCAGATTTCCGAAGCGGAAAAGAACCCCAAATTTGAGCTGATTTTTACAAACCTCGTTGATACTGATATGCTTTACGGCCATAGAAATGATTTTAAAGGCTATGGGGCGGCTATTGAGGAAATTGACGCGTTTTTGCCGCAGATTATGTATTCAATGACCGAAGATGACATTCTCATTGTTACTGCTGACCACGGGTGCGACCCGACCGTCGCCGGAACCGACCATACCAGAGAACAGGTGCCGGTTCTTGTCTACGGCAAGGCGCTTGAACCTGAAAATCTCGGAATTAAGCCGTCATTTGCTTATGTTGCCGATACTGTCAGGGATTGGTTGTTTTCATAAGGATTTTTCAAATCTTTACGACAACTGTAAAAAGTGATACAATATATATATTATGAGTTACATCCGGTGGTATGATAAAGATCCTGATTTGAGTCATTTAATGCATTTTATTGAGGGCTTGAACGATGAAGTTCGCAATGAAATTGCCCAGGATTTGATTCAAATTATGACTTCCGAACTTTCTATCAATGCCGACGGTCAAATTTCTGATATTTCTTCGAGCGGGGTTACTGAATACAAGCGCTGGTACGACAGAAACATTACTCTGCATTCCGCGGTTGAAATGATAAAAAATCTGGATACGGAAGAGCGCAGAGAAATTATTGAGCGTATAATGGAATCAATTGTTCAGATTTTAACGGAATTGAATTATGAAACACAGCAATAATGTCCTTGTTACGGGTTCTTCAAGAGGAATTGGCGCTTCAATTGCCAAAATCCTTGCGCAAAGCGGTTTTAATGTTATTTTGCACGGGCGAGATGAATCAAAATTAAAGGAAATTATGAAAAATACCGGTGCTGTCGGGTATTTGGTCGTTGATTTGTGCGCTGAAAATGCCTGCGAATCGCTGATTGAAATGGTTAAGGAAAAATTCGGGCCGGTTGATGTGCTTGTGAACAATGCTGGGGCGTATGTTTGGGCGCCTGTTGAGAAAACTACGGATAAGGATTTGGATTTGCTTCTAAAACTCAATATTGAAGCCCCATTCCGGCTCATCAGGGCGGTTGTGCCTGAAATGAAAGCAAAAAATTACGGGCGTATTGTTAATATTGGCTCTATTAGCGGTGCAGTGGGCGAGGCGAACGCTTCTTTGTATTCTTTGACAAAATCTGCGTTTTCCGGCATGACAAAGGCGCTTGCGCTGGAGCTTGCGTGCGGCGGCATAACGATAAATACCATAAATCCCGGCTGGGTTGACACGGAACTTGCTGAATCTGCCTGCAATGCGGATGATAGCGGGTTTTCAAAGGACGAAAACCTCGAAATGATTCCCCAACGCAGGTTTATTCATCCTGATGAAGTCGGGGAACTTGTTAAATACCTTGTTTCGGACAGGGCAAAGGGGCTTACCGGCCAGTGCATAAATCTTTGTGCGGGTTTGAGCGTCGGGTGATGTTCGGGGCGCGCCAAAACAGAAAATTTCTATATTCTTGCTCCAAATTATTGATTATTGTATGATAATAACAAATATGCGAAAAAGGAGAGAGTTGTGTCTATTGTTTTAGACCAAAAACAGTGTTTAATCGCCGGTGATGGCGAACTTCCGGTTCAGATGGCGGAATATGCCCAGAAGAACGGATTTGATGTTGTTGCTATTTCACTTTCGGGTGATAACAGAAATAAATTGAAAAAATATTGCTCAAAGGTCTATAATTACGGGCCCGGAGAAATCCTGAAAATAAAACAAACCCTTATTGATGAGGGCATAAAGCAGGTTACTTTTATAGGAAAAGTCCACAAAGGCCTGATTTTGCGCTGTCCGAAGTTCGATAAAGAAGCGCTCCGCCTTATAAAAGAAGCACAGCGCCTTAATGACGACGCTGTCATGCTGATTGTTGTTGAACAGCTGGAACAGATGGGAATTACCGTATTAGACCAGACTATTTTTATAAAACATCTCATCGCCCCTCCCGGAGTCCTCGGGAAACATGAACCGGACGAAGAACAGATGATTGATGTTGAATACGGCTACTGGCTGGCCAAGGAAATGGGCAAACTGGACGTCGGGCAGTCTGTTGTTATAAAAAACAAGATGATTATGGCCGTTGAGGCTATTGAGGGCACTGATAAATGTATCGAACGCGGCTGCAAACTCGGCGGAAAGGGCGTTGTTGTTGTAAAAGTAAGCAAACCCACGCAGGATAAGCGTTTTGATATTCCTGCTATCGGGCTTAATACCCTTAAAATGATGAAACGCAACGGCGCAAGAATCCTTGCTGTCGAGGCAAACGAAACAATCATCGTAAATCAGAAAGAACTGGTCGATTTCGCTAACAAAAACAACATAATTGTGATGGCAATATGAAAAAACTCTTTATCGTAACAGGAGAACTCTCCGGTGATACGCATGCAGCTGCTGTGGTTGAGCAAATTCGGGCACAGGACGGTGATATTGAGGTGGAAGCAATCGGCGGAGCAAATTTGCGCGAACTCGGGGTGAAACTTTTTGTTGACCATTCAAAAATGTCCGCAATGGGGTTGAATTTTAAGATTCTTTTTGACCATATAAGGCTGGGCAAGCGGCTTGTAGAATATTTGAAAAATGAGTACAAACCGGATTTGGTTTTGTTGATTGATTATGGCGGGTTCAATCTTAACCTTTCAAAATTCTTGAAAAAAGAGGGGATAAAAACTTTTTATTACATTCCGCCGCAGATTTGGGCTTCCCGAAAATGGAGAATTAAAACGGTCAAGAAAAATATCAGCAAAGTTTTGACGATTTTTCCGTTTGAAAAAGCAATGTATGAAAAAGAGGGAATTGACGCTGAATTTGTCGGTCATCCGCTTGTTGCGCAGCTTCCCGCGCCGGCAAACAGCGATGATTTCTTTGAAAAATACGGGCTGGATAAAAATAAAAAGCTTGTTTCAATTTTTCCGGGCAGCAGGACTTTTGAGCTGCAAAATTTAATGGATGTGTTTTTGGGAGCCGCAAAAATCCTCAAAGAAAAAGAAAATAATGTTCAATTCGTAATTTCGCAGGCTCCCAGTATAAAAGACGAAACTTTTGAGAAATATTTTAAAAATTCTGATATTCCGGTGATAAAAAACGATAACCACGCACTTTTGAGCGTTTCGGATGCGCTGATTCTTGCGTCGGGAACGGTTGCGCTGGAGGCGGCATTGTATCAAACGCCAATGATTATAAGCTATCGCGGGCCATGGTTTTATTATCTTGTTTACAGGCTCGTGCGCTGCATAAACAGGGTTTGTTTGCCTAATATTATTCTGGATAAAGATGTTGTTCCCGAAATTCTGCAGGGCGACTGCAAAGCGGAGATTATTGCAGAAAATATCCATAAACTTTTGACTGATGAAGCTGAAAGAACCGCAATGATAGAGGATTTGGGGCATGTAAAGTCATTGCTCTCAAAGCATCAGGCTGCAAAAGAAGCCGCAAACATAATTATTTCTGCGCTTAAATAATCTACCCGGTTGGGTATATAGTAAGTATGTATCTTTTATTATATAATCCGGTGATAAATCAGGGTTATTAAAATAAGAGAGAGTTTTCTATGCTTTTTGACACAATTGTAAGCGGTTTGCAATCGGTCTTTACCCACAAGTGGATTGAAAACAGCGCTGATATTTTTATGATACTTTTTGCTGTAAATCTGGTTTTGTTTGGCGGCACAAGCTATATTATCAAGAAAAATACTCCTTATGCGAAAGCCTGGAGTATATTTTTTATGTTTTTGGGGCTGCAAAGCGTTTTGATGGGGTGTGTTTTTTATTATTACTACTATTCAACGCAGTCAGGCTTTCTTAATAATCTGATTTATCTGCTTTCTGCCGGCTCTCTTTATGTTTTTTGGATGTCAACGAAGGCGGCGCTTTCTTCATATCACAAAAAGATGGTTAATTATCTTTTGTATTTGCCGGTATTGTTCATACTTATGGCCGGCGTGTTCAATGAAACAGCTGCGCTGGTTTTTAGGAATGTATTTGCGCTTTATTGTTATGTTGAATTTTATAAATTAATGAAAATTTTAAGCAAAAGAGCGGCAACAATAAACAAGGAATATATTTGCCTTGCAATATGGCTGTTTTTGGATTTATCTCTGGTTTATGTGTTCGTTTTTTATCCGGAATTCTGTGTTTTGAAAAACGGAATGCCCGATTTTGCAATGACATTTGTCTATTCCAAGTCAATTTTGCTTGCACTGGTTACATTTTTGATGTTTTCGTATTATTGGCTCGGTTTTGTAAATGGAAAACTTATTTACGAAAGTAATTCTAAGGAGAATACGGCTTTTGATTATTTTATTATATTGGCATTGTTCTTGACACAGTTTTTGGGAATTTTCTTTATTAACTATGTTTCTATTCAGGGAAATAAGGAAATGCATGAGAATCTCCTTTCACAGGCCAGAATCATGAGGGTTCGCCTGGAAAAATATGACTGGTCTGAATTCAGCGGAACTCTAAAAGATGTCAAAAATCCTACATATTTTGAGATTAGTGACTACATGAAAAAAGTTAATAAACTTGCTCCACAATTCATTGACCCTTCAATAGTAATAAAAAGAGATGGCTTTCTTATTCAGGAAATGGATGATATTTCAGGTCACAATACCGGCGTGATAAAACTGGGGAAGAAACTTCGACACGTTGATTCTGTTTTTAAAACTCAAAAAGAACTTATTTCGTGGGATTATTTTTATTCTTATCAGGCAGGGTATTCTCTTTTGCTGCCTGTAATGGATGAGAAAAACGCTAAAGTTCAGGCTGTATTGTGCATGAAGTTGAACAATGAGTTGTGGTCAAAGAAAACTATATTGAGACGTATTTTGGCTTCCAGCATTGTTGTTTTGATTTGTTTTTTGTTGTCTTTTTACCTTGTTGTAAGGCAAAAATTCAAAGAGAACGAAATTCAGGCAAGACTTAATGAAAAAAGGCTGAAAGAAGCACAGCATATTGCCGGAATCGGCGGTTTTGAATATGATTTGCTCAATGATAAATTGATTTGTTCGGATGAAATCTACCATATTCATGAAACAGAATCTATTTCTAATAATATTGAAAAATATTTTCACGGAATGCTAAAAAAGTCCTATTCAGAGGAAATAACGGACTCTTTTTCTATGAGAATTAATGATTGTATCTCACAAATGCGTGAACAGGAATTCGACTATAAAATCGTTACCCCGAAAGGGCACATCAAGGATATAAATTTAAAAATTATTCCAAAACACAATCTGCAGGGGCAAATAATCAGCCTGATTGGAACAGTGCAGGATGTAACTGTCCAGAAAAAAGCGCAAAAAGCCCTGATTGACGCAAAAAACGCTGCTGAGGAAGCCAACAGGACAAAAAGTATCTTCCTGGCAAACATGTCACACGAAATAAGAACCCCGATGAACGCTATACTGGGCTATTCACAGCTCATGATGGATAATGATGAACTTGATGAGCGCACACGGGAAAAATCGTATATAATTTATAACAGCGGAAAACATCTTCTCGGCGTTATTAACGGCATTCTTGAAATGTCAAAAATCGAAGCCGGTCATATCAAGGTCAGCACGGCGCCGATGGACATGAGTTCTTTTGTTTGCGACGTAAAATATATCTTTTTGAACAAACTCCTGGAAAAATCTATTGAATTTGAGATAAATACAAATAATCTCCCTGATATTGTTTTTTCTGATGAGGACAAACTGCGGCAAATTGCAATAAATTTAATCAGCAACGCAACAAAGTTTACAAAAAATGGAAAAATAGTCTGGGATTTGGATTTTGATACAGAAAACAGCCTGCTGAAGATGTCAATTCAAGATACCGGATGCGGTATTGCGCATGAAGATTTGGCTAATATTTTTCAGCCTTTTGAACAAAGCGATGCCGGCAAAAAGTACGGCGGAACCGGTCTGGGGCTTTCAATTACTAAAAATCTCGTTGAACTCTTAAACGGCGGGATAAAAGTTGAAAGTTATGTGAATGTGGGAACAAAATTTTCGGTAAAAATCCCTGTTAAAAGGTTCCGCAACCGTGAAAAGGCTGATTCCAATGCCAGAACAAGAATTGTTGGCTTGACTAAAAATTCAAGGCATTCAAAAATTCTTGTTGTTGATGATTCAAAAGAAAACAGGGATGTGCTTGTGGAAATTCTTTCCGGAGCGGGTTTTGAGGTTGCGCAGGCAAATGACGGTATTGAGGCGCTGGACTTGTTGAATATTTTTAACCCCGAATTGATTTTTATGGATGTGCGAATGCCGAATATGGACGGGCTTACGGCTTCAAAAATCATCAAATCTACCGAAGAATACAAACATATTCCGATAATTGCAGTTACGGCAGGCGCATTCTCCAGCGATACCGAGCAGATTATCGAGGCAGGGCTGGATTCTTATATTATCAAGCCTTTTGAGAATATAAATGTGCTCGAAACCGTGCGAAAATATCTTTGTGTCGAATATGAGTATGAATAGCATTAAAAAAGCCCCGCAATCTGCGGAGCTTTTAAGGTTTTAAGCGATTTGCTTATTCTTTTGTGTATTCTGCGTCGATTACGTCGTCGTCAGAGTTTGAATTTTCTGCGGAAGTGTCAGCAGATTCGCCGGCATTGCCCTGCGCAGCTTGTTCTTCCTGCTGAACCTGACTGTAAGCCGCCTGAGAAATTCCGAACATTGTCTGCTGGAGGTCTTCTGACATTTTTTTGATTTCATCGGCAGGTTTGTTTGTTTTTAAAGCTTCTTCAAGGGCTTTTCTCTGGTCTTCAAGTTTTGTTTTGTCTGCGTCAGAGATTTTTCCCTCAAAATCTTTAACGATTCTTTCTGCTGAGGAGATTAAGCTGTTAGCGTTGTTTCTGATTTCAGCTTCTTCTTTGTGTTTTTTGTCTTCAGCAGCGTTTGCCTCTGCTTCTTTAACCATTCTGTCAATGTCAGCTTCAGAAAGGTTGGAGGAATTTGTAATCGTGATTTTTTGTTCTTTGTTTGTTGCCTTGTCTTTCGCAGAAACGTTTACAATACCGTTAGCGTCGATGTCGAAAGTTACTTCGATTTGCGGCAAACCTCTCATTGCCGGCGGAATGCCGTCAAGTCTGAACATACCGAGAGATTTGTTGTCTTTTGCCATCGGTCTTTCACCTTGAAGAACGTGGACATCTACTGCGGTCTGGTTGTTTTCTGCTGTTGAGAAAGTTTGTGATTTAGAAACCGGAATTGTAGTGTTTCTGGGCACAAGCGGGGTCATAACGCCGCCGAGCGTTTCAATACCGAGTGTAAGCGGTGTTACGTCCAACAGAACGATATCTTTAACTTCACCTGCGAGAACGCCTGCCTGAACAGCTGCACCTACAGCAACAACTTCATCAGGGTTGACTGATTGGTTGGGTTCTTTGCCTGTGTATTCTTTGACGAGCGCCTGAACAGCAGGGATTCTGGTCGAACCACCGACAAGAACAACCTCGTCAATGTCGCCTTTTGAAAGATTAGCGTCTTTTAACGCCTGTTCAACAGGAGTTTTGCATCTTTCGAGCAAATCGTGCGAAAGTTCTTCAAATTTAGCCCTTGTCAACTGAATATCAAGGTGTTTGGGGCCGTTTGCGTCGGCCGTGATGAACGGGAGGTTGATTGTTGTTTCAACAACCGATGAAAGTTCGCATTTTGCTTTTTCAGCAGCCTCTTTCAAACGCTGCATAGCCTGTTTGTCGCTGCGAAGGTCGATACCTTCCTGTTTTTTGAACTCATCAGCGAGCCAGTCAATGATTTTCTGGTCAAAATCATCACCGCCGAGGTGCGTATCACCGGAAGTTGAAAGAACTTCGTGAACACCATCGCCGATTTCAAGAACTGAAACATCAAAAGTACCGCCGCCTAGGTCAAAAACGAGAACTTTTTCGGGTTTGTCTTTTTCAAGTCCGTAAGCCAGAGCAGCTGCTGTCGGTTCGTTTACGATACGCAAAACATCAAGCCCCGCAATTTTACCTGCGTCTTTTGTCGCCTGTCTTTGTGCGTCGTTGAAGTACGCAGGAACCGTGATAACCGCCGATGTAACTTTTTCGCCGAGATATGCGGAAGCGTCATCAGCAAGTTTTCTCAAAATCATTGCTGAAATTTCCTGCGGCGTGTAATCTTTTCCGTTTATGTTCTTTTTAAAATCCGTGCCCATTTCACGTTTGATTGAAATGATAGTTTTGTCAGGGTTCAATATTGCCTGACGTTTTGCGAGCTGACCGACCAGTTTTTCACCGGTTTTAGAAAATCCGACGATGGACGGGGTTGTTCTGGAGCCTTCTGCGTTCGCAATAACGGTCGGTTTTCCGCCTTCCATTACAGCTACTACCGAGTTCGTCGTACCAAGGTCGATACCAATTGTTTTTGCCATTTTTTATTCTCCTTCGTAACTTACGTTTGTTTATTTTATTAACTAATTAATTTATATCACTGAATTTCAAAAATTTTTAAAAAATAAACAAAAAATTAATATTTTAACCTTTTCGCAAATCGAATTGTAGTTTACGAAGAATTTTGGGCAAAGGGATATGATATTGCCGAAGATTATCTCAAAAATTATGAGCACTGCTCAAACATTTCGTGAGGAGGCTTGCACAATATAAAACCTAAGCGTCAACGCCTGACATCATTTGGATTAGGGTGCTGATTGTTGTGTCCATTGAAACTAAATCGGAGGTTCTTTGCTGCAAAAAAGCATTAATCTGGGGCATCATTTGTATCGCGATGTCGAGCTTGGGGTTTGAGCCTGAAACGTACATGCCTACATCGATTAAATCCTTGTTTTCCCTGTAAAGCGCCATTATTCGGCGCAATTTTGCAGCTGCATCCCTGTGTTCCTGCGTAACTATTGAAGACATAAGCCTTGAAATGCTTCCGAGAACGTCGATTGCGGGGTAATGGTTCATTTCTGCAATTTTTCTGTTAAGGAATATGTGCCCGTCAACAATACCGCGCACAGTATCAACAATCGGGTCGTTTATGTCGTCACCTTCCATCAAAACCGTGTATAATGCGGTAATTGAACCGCGGGGGCTGTTTCCTGTTCGTTCCAGCACTTTTTGGAGCCATGAAAAAATTGAAGGCGGATAACCTTTCATTGTGGGCGGCTCGCCGATTGACAAACCCACTTCACGTCCGGCCATTGCGCACCTCGTGACAGTGTCCGTCATAAGAAAGACTTTTTTCCCCTGATCACGAAAATATTCAGCCACTGCGGTTGCCGCCTGCAGGCATTTTTGACGAATCAAAGGCGGCTGGTCGCCTGTTGAGCAAACAAGCACGGATTTTTTCATGCCCAGCTCGCCAAGCGCGTCTTCAACAAACTCTTTTACCTCACGACCGCGTTCTCCAATCAACGCAACTACGTTTACGTCCGCATCCGAGTTTCTCGCAATCATACCGAGCATTGTACTTTTACCCACGCCGGAACCGGCAAAAAGCCCCATACGCTGACCGCATCCGAGCGTCATTGCTGCGTCAATTGCGCGTACACCGGTTGAAAACATCTCTTTAATAATGGGCCTTTCAAACGCTCCCGGCGGCGGGCCGTCAATATTTACCCATTTTGCGCCTGCAGTGTCCAGCGGCAGGCCGTCAATCGGTTCTCCCAGCGGGCTTATCAGTCGTCCGAGAAGAAATTCGCCTACGGGGATTTTTATCGGTTCATTTGTTGTTGTAACAAGGCTTCCCTGCCCGATTCCGGAGCCGTCGTATAACAAAAGCAGCTGCGCGGCTTCACCTTTGAACGCAACAACCTCAGCAGCCTTTTGCTCGCCCTCGTAGTTTTCAATAAAACACAAATCCCCGATTTTGAGCCCGGGAAGCTTTACTTCAACGGTAAGTCCGAGAAGTTTTGAAACCGAGCCTTTGTACTGGTAAAGAGGGGTTGTGTTTATAATCTCTTTTGCGCGTTTTTTTATGAAATCTATTGATTTTTCGGTGTTCTGATTCAGCATTGGTTATTAACCCTCAAAATTAGGCATATATGCCTCTCCGATTGTGTCAACAGCCTCGACCTTGATATCTGTAATCAATTCTGAATAAGAAATAACAACAATCGTCGGAATATGGCGCTCAAGCAGCTGATAAAGCGGCAATCTTATACGCGGCGAGCAAAGAATTACCGGCTGGCGGCCGACTGTCTGATGCGCTCTCATAAGCGTTGACGCTGTAGTTTCAATGAGCTCCTGAACTTGCATAGGATTCAAGAGGAACATCGTTCCGAGCTCGGTTCTCTGGCAGCTGTCATCAAGCAGCTTTTCCCATTCTGAAGAAAGGGTTAAGGCGTAAAGAACCTTGTCTTCTGTCACGTTAGAAAGGCAAATCTGCCGCCCGAGTGCCGCTCTGATACGTTCTGAAAGGATATCCGGCTCTTTTGAGAACCTTGCGTAGTCGCAAAGTCGTTCAAAGATGAAAATAATATCCTTGATTGAAACCTTTTCCCTGATAAGGTTGACAAAAATCTTTCTCAGGTCGCTGGTGGATATAATTGTCGGTATAAGGTCGTTTACAAGCGTCGGATCCTGCGATTTTACGAGTTCCATGAGCTTGAGGACGTCGGTTTTTGTCATGACCTCATCAACGTATTTTCTTACGCATTCTTGCAGGTGCGTAACGATTACATCGACCGAATCTACTGCAGTCAGGTGGTCTTCAGGGTCAATTTGCTGTTGATCCAGCCAGTAAGCCTCTGCCTGATATGTCGGGTCAACGTTTTTAATTGCGTCTGCGGGTACAGATTTGCCCGTGCTATCCCACTGGTCTGCGATTACCATGTATTTTCCGGGATAAACAAATCCTGTTGCAACAGTGTTTCCGCGGATTGAGATGAGGTATTCATTTGCATCAAGCGCAGAAGAATCCATAATTCTTATGTTAGGAATGATATATCCGAGCTCATCTGTCACGCGCTGACGCAAAGCTGCAATTTTAGCAAGCAGCTGACCTTCCTGCTCAGGGTCTGCAATAGGCAAAAGCCCCGAACCAACCTGCAAAGCAAGAACATCCACGCCCAATCTTTCATACATTTTATTCGGGTTGACCAAATCCTGCATATTCTGGCGCACGCTTTCCAGTTGACCGAGCTGGGCTTGAACATCCTGATTAACAAGGACGGAAAATCCGGAAATTGCAAGAATTATTGTAAAGAATAAAAACGGAAGCCACGGAAGTCCGGTAAAGGAGCTTGTTAAAACGATTAACATAAGAAAACAGCACGCAAAGAACAAACTGTAAGGTTTGCTCAACACCTGTGCTGCCAAATCAAGACCCAAACTTGAACTTGCGGCAGAAGAACGGGTCATTACGATACCGGCGGAGATTGACATAAGCAAAGACGGAACCTGTGAAGCAAGACCGTCGCCGATTGTTAAAACGGTATATTTTGAAACTGCGTCAGCAGCGGGCATTCCGTTCATCAAAACGCCGATACATAAGCCGCCGATAATGTTGATGATTACGATGATGATACCTGCGATTGTATCACCTTTTACGAACTTCATTGCACCGTCCATTGAACCGAAGAGCGCTGATTCTCTTTGCAAATCTTCACGTCTTTTTACCGCTTCTTCCGGTGAAATCAAGCCTGCGTTAAAGTCTGCGTCAATTGTCATCTGTTTTCCGGGCATTGCGTCCAGTGCGAACCTTGCTGAAACTTCCGCAATACGTTCCGCACCTTTTGTGATAACCATAAACTGAACAATCGTGATAATTATGAAGATTACGCCGCCGACAATCATGTTTCCGCCGGTAACGAATGTTCCGAAAGCGTGAATAACCTCGCCCGCCTCGCCTTTTGCAAGAATAAGCCTTGTTGACGCAATACTCAAAACCAGCCTGAACATTGTTCCGATAAGAATAATGGACGGAAACGCCGCCAATTCAAGCGGTTTTTGAATATACAAAGAAATCATGAGCAGCACAATACCAAGGGTTATGTTCAAGCTTATTGAAAAGTTGATAACCCAGTTCGGCATCTCAATCAGCAATATCAAAATCAAAACGATTACGAATATTGCAAGAGTTATTTCACTTATGGGATTGCTTTGAGATTGCGGTGCTGCCATTGTTAAATCTGTTTAAAAGCCTCCTTTAAAACGTTGAGCTGGGTCGTTATGTTTGCGTCAATCAGCCCGTTTGAGGTTTCTATTATCACTCCGCCTTCATCGACCGTTTTTTCGGCGGTTACATATATTTTTGCTTCGACTGCTCCTGTCGAAAGCAGCTCGGGAACCAGTTCTTTGACGTATTCCACATCAACCGGTGCTACTTTTAGTATAATTTTGTTTTCGTCTTTAGCAATATTCTCCAGAGCGTCGTAAATGATATCATCAAGGATTGTTTTGTCCGCGGCAACTTCGCGTTTTATGATTTTTTTTGCCACTTCCAGCGAAATATCAAGGATATCATTGGAAACTTTGTCATAAACATGCACTTTGTAGTCAAAAAATTCTGTTAATGCTTCAGCGAGCTGGTTAATTTCATGCTGCGCGCGTGCAAGACCTTCTTCGTAGCCTTCTTTTGTGGATTCTTCTTTAATTAGGATTGCTTCTTCCTGCGCGCGGGAGATGAGGTTTCTGTCATCGACGCGCCTGTAGCCCCTGCGACGGTCGCCCCTGCGCCTTTCCGAGCGCTGTGAAAAATCAATGTTCTGAAAATCAAATCCCTCAAAAATATCTTCGTTTTCTGCTTCCTGTTCTCTTTCTTCAATAATTTCAGGCTCCGCAGCGGGTTCAAGAACCTCCTGAGGCACCGGCGCAGCAGGAGCTGCCGCAATTTCTTTTTGCGGTTGAGGCGGTTTGGGATTATTGGCAAATCTTTTCTTTTTTATAATCATGTGAGTTTTTCTTCCAGATATTTGCAAACCACTTCGCTTACTCTGGGGGCAAGTTTCGAGTTTCTTCCCTCGAGAGCTCCGGTTACGTAATTTTTTATTCCGCTTCGCTCGGTACTCATCAACGCGGCAACCCTGGCGGGCGCTGCGCCGGAAACAACCGAGCGGAGTTTGTTAAAAACTTTGTCAGGATTGACTTTTTTGACGTCAGGCAGGGTTTCTTTAATTTCTTTAAGGCATTTTAGGGTTACATTTTGGTCGATTTTTTCTTCAAGCCCGTCCATTCTCGAGTATTCTTGAATAATCATCGCGTCATCAGGGCTCAATTTTGAAAGCACAGCATTTTGTTTGTTTTGAGGCAGCCGTTTTACGACCATCGCGAGCGTTGCCAGCTTCAGAATTTTGTTGTCGCTTACCTGCGCAACAGGATTGCCCTCGACATCGGTACCCTGCTCAGCTGCCTGCTGCGCCATATCGTCAATATTTGAATGGCTTTCGGCTTCCTGAAGTTTTTCTTCGGAAATTGCGCCTTTTGCTTTGAGTTCTTCCAGCGCTTCGATGTATGCCTTTTTAACATGATGTTCCACAAGCGATATCATGTCATTTTGGGGAATATTTTTAATAATTGCCTGTTTTGCGATTTCAAAAACGGTAAATGCAATTTTTTGAAGAATTCCATCCCTGAATTGCGGCTCAATCCCGCTTTTTATCAGGTCAATTGACTTGTGAAACGCCCATTCTCCGATAAACTGGGTGACAATGCTTGCCTGATCAGCGTTAAAGTTGAGATTTGTGTCGTTATAAATCGCCTCTCCCGCCATATAGCAGAAATTGTAAACAATATTCACAACATACTGGCGGTCTGCGTCGGAAAATTCAGCAGGGATAACCTGGCTTGCCTGATCTGCAAGGTTTTTGGAAAATTCCTTAAAATCAAATCCATCTATCGCCATCTATATTCCCTTTTTCCCCTTTTGTACTCTTTACTTAATTATTTTGTCAGGCTTTAAGCTTTTTCAATCCAGCTTTTCACGTGTTCTGCGACCGCGTCGTCATCAAAATCCTCCAAATCCGAGGTTAATTCAGCGATTGTCGAATTAAGCTCGGGAATTCCGCCCTGATTTCTTTGTTCAAGGAGCCCCTGCGCCATTTGTGTCTGGCGTTCAATGAGTTCTGCGGCTTTCAAATTCACATCGCGAAGCTGTTTTTCCTGCTCGGCTGATTTTTCGCGGAGCATTTCGATTTCGCTTTTTTGCTTGTCCTGAGCGGCTTTGATTCTGCCTGACAGGTATTTCAACCCGCCTGCGAGCCCGATGAGCATTAATGCAATCGCTATCCACCACGGATTTCCGGTTGCGTCAGGTTTTGGAAGTGCTTCCGGCTTGTCGCCAGCCAAAAACGGGTCAAGTGAATCTGTGAACGCGATTTCAACGTTTTCTGCTTTTGCTTTTGGCGAAGCTGCTTTTGCAATAAGCACTTTCATTTCTTCAAGTGTTGTGTTCGGCGGAATTGAGCTTTCTTCAAGGGTCACGGCAATCGAAATGTCCTCAACTACGCCCGGTTTCAAGAATTCATTTGTTTGAATTTTAGCCACGCCGTACTGGGTTTCTCTTGCAGTTCTTGAATAGCTTCTGTTTTGGGACGAATCCGCGTTGTTTGCGGGCAGTCCGTTGGGCAGGTAAACGCTGACCGCGCTGATTCCTTTGTTTGAATCCCTTGTCTGGTCGCCCAGTCCTTCAGAAAAGGTCTGTTCGGTCACAGCAGTCTTTTTATTCGGGTCAAAGTCGATTGTGCTTTTGTCCATGGGCGATTCGCGCAGATATGTGCTGACTGTTGCGACGTAATTGCCTTTTCCGACGAGTTTGTCGAGCTGGGCTTTGACTTTTTGCTGCATGTACTGGTCATTTTCCTGAATTTTTGCAAGCAAATCGTCATCCGCGCTGACAATGCTGTCATAAACATTGCCGTTTGTGTCCGTAATTGAGATATTTTCTGCAATAAGCCCGTTCACCGTGCCCAAAAGCAGGTTTTTTATCGCTTTAACTTTCATTGCGTCAAGTTTTTCACCGCTGGGCATAACCACCTGAACGGTTGCGGTGATAGGTTTTTGGTCGGCAGCGAACATTGTCTGCTCCGGAATAGAAACAAGCACCGACGCGTTTTCAATGGGCGGAATTTTCCTTATTAAGCGCGAAAGTTCGCCGTTAATTGCCCTGGAAAGCCTTATTCTTTTATCTTCTTTTGTGGAGGTAAAATCGCCCTTGTCAAAAACCTCAAGCCCCACATTCTGGTCCATCAAGCCGCTTTTTACAATCGCCAGAAGCGCTCTGTCGCGTGTGGACATGGTATATTTTTCAAGATAAAGCGTGGATTTTGTACCGTCAACGCGGCGTTTGATTTCTATCCCCTCTCTTGCAAGCAGCGCCTGAATTTCGATTGCTTTACCCAGATTGTCCGTCGTAAGCAGGTCAAGAGGCTCTTTTATGACTTTTTCTTTGACAGTTTTTGCTGCGTTATCGCCTTTTGAGGACAAAGTAATACCGAGCGTTATCACTAACGCTAAAACAACGACCAATCCCCCGATTATGCCGTAAAGTAATGGCTTATTTTGTGTCAAGTCCTGTAAATTCATTCTTGGGTTTTTACCTGCCTCTTATTTACGATTATACTATTAATTACGGTATAAGTTAATATCACTTTTGAGGTTTGATAAAATTTCCTCCGTTTGGAGGAGCTCACACCGTTTACATGCACTTTTTTAATGTTATTTTTCAAAAAGTCATGGGCAGGTCATAAATTCTTTTTATAATAAATTCAAAGCTGTAAAGGTCTGAAAATGCTGTTTGAATTTTTCTCTTGAGATTTTTATTTTTTTATTTGAAGTCGGTTCAACCAACCAGACGAATTTTTCGTCTATTTTTGTTACTGCATATGAATGTTCCGGCATTAATCCCTGCCTTTTGTTTTTTGAAGAAAACTCATTTTCTTCGGATTCTTCGGGTGTGCCTGCTGTAATAACACAGTTTTTACTATTAAGCATTTTTTCAAGGTAATTTAGTGATTTATCTGTTAATGGTTCTGCTATACCGAAATTGTAGTTTGTAACGCAGTCTTTTCCGGTAAGCACTTTTAAAAATTCATCACTTCTCCCTCCGTCAACGGGTTTGTGTTGAAATTCTTCTCTGTATTTTTCATAACCCATAACTAAAAGTGTAAAATCAGGGTCACCTGTGCCAAGTCGTCCCATTGATTCCTTTATTTCATCTTTTTTAAAACTGTATTCTCTGGCAATACCTTTCAGGTGCACTTTGCCGGTTTGCGTTGTTTCATCGTAGTTCAGGCTGTCATCAATAATTTTTTGACCTGCTTCTGTTAATAACATACTTTTTATGGGGCTTGCTATGTAACAAATTCCGGATTTTCCTTGTTTGAACCAGGTATCCAGCCTGCCGTTCAAATGACTTTCATCAAAATTAGGTCCTTTTCTGTATTTTTTGTGAAATCTGTGAGTTTGCCGTTTTTATCATAAAATGTGTGCAAATATTCTTCGCCGTTTTGGTCGTAAACGAGCCTTTCTCTCATAATCTTTTTGGAATTGTCTTCGTAGTAAGTTTTTACGTATGGTTTTGAATTTTTGTGAAACTCTTCAACCGAAAATCTTCCGTCCTCTTCTTTTCTGCTGATTAATTCCGGTTTTTTGCCGTTGGAAGCGTATTTTATTGACAAAGACGGATTTTCAAAATCGTCTGTCGGGTAAATGCTTTCTTGATAAAGGCTTCCGTCCTGTCTGAAAATATAGTTTACAAATACCCGTTCCCCTGCGTTCGTCATTGATTTTTTTGTGAGTTCTGCGGGTTGTCCGTTTTTTCTGTAAACATTTTTTGAGTCAAAATTCCCGTTAATATATTTTGTTTCGGTTGTTTTGCCTCTGGAAAATTCACGTACCGTGCAGGGCGAATTTTCTCCGTTATTATAAATTTCTTCGGTTTTTAGTTTTCCGTTTTCATAGCTTTTTGCTATTTTTAAGGAAAATGGAGCGCTATCGTAAAATTCTTCTTCGCTAATCAGGACGTTGTTAAAAAATTCCTGCGTTTTTTCAATAAGTTTGGTTCCTTTTTTGTATATTTCAGTTTTTTCGTAGCCGGAGATGTCTTTTGTTGTTTTGCTTATAAGTGAATTGTCTTTGGAATTGTATTTGTAAACTGTTGTTTTTCCGTTTTCATCTGTTTCTTTTTTCTCGTAAATTCTGTTTTTTTCGATATTTTCGGTGTTGCTTTCGACTTTTATTCCTTCGTCTTTGTCAAAACTGGAGCCAAACATCACCTGCTTTGATACTTCATCATAAATCGCAGGCGCCTTTTTCTCGGTTATAGATAACAGGTTGATTTTTTCGACTTTCATAACTCTTTTATCGGCAAAACTTAGAAAAAACTTTAAAAAACAACCCGCTCTGTTACTTTTTGTAACGGAGCGGGTTTAAATTTTATTTTTTTATTACAAAGACTTTAAATATTCGTCCATCGCTTTTGCTGCTCTTTTTCCTGCTCCCATCGCGTTGATAGCGTTGGATTCGCCTACCGGAGCAACATCACCGCCGGCAAAAACTCCGTCTATCGAGGTTTTTCCGGTTTCTGCGTCAATAATAATGTATCCGCGGTTGTTTGTTTCGAGCTCGAGCCCCTCATTTTGGGCTGATTTTTGAATAATCGGGTTCGGGCCTGTGCCGAGGGCAACAATAACCGTGTCAACCTCCATATCTTCAAACTTTCCGGTGCCGACAGGGCGTCTTCTGCCGCTTTCGTCGGGTTCTCCGAGCTCCATAAGCTCGAATTTCATTCCGTTTGCGTATCCGTCTTTGTTGTAGATTTCAACAGGTGCATGGAGGAACTTGAAAATCACGCCTTCTTCTTTTGCGTGGCGGATTTCTTCGAGCCTTGCGGGTAGCTCGGCTTCTGTTCTTCGATAAACAATATAAACTTCTTCATAACCCACTCTTACAGCGGTTCTTGCTGCGTCCATAGCGACATTTCCGCCGCCGATTATTGCGGCTTTTTTACCTACTTTGAGAGGGGTGGGCGTGTCCGGAAGATTTGCCTGCATAAGGTTTACGCGTGTGAGAAATTCGTTTGCGCTGTAAACTCCGTTGAGGTTTTCACCCGGAATATTCATCATTTTTGGCAGTCCGGCGCCCGAGCACAGGAAAATCGCGTCGTAGCCGTCTTCTTTGAGCTGATTTATGGTGATTGATTTACCAACAATAACGTTTGTGTGGAATTTTACACCAATTTTTTTCAAAGACTCGATTTCTCTGTCCAAAACCGTGCGAGGAAGCCTGAAAGGCGGAATTCCATACCTCAAAACGCCGCCGAGCTTGTGCAGAGCCTCAAAAACTGTCACATCGTACCCGAGCTGCCTTAAATCCGCCGCAGCCGTGATTCCTGCGCAGCCGGAGCCGACAATTGCGACTTTTTTCCCTTTAGACTCAATTTGATTCATTTTTGCATTTGTTTTGTCCCCGACATAACGCTCTAAAGCGCCTATTGCCACGGGTTTTCCTTTAATTCCCAGTATGCAGTTTCCCTCGCACTGGCGTTCCTGAGGGCAAACTCTGCCGCATACGGACGGAAGCATGCTTGTTTTGCGGATAATTTCACCTGCTTTTTCAAGATTCCCCTCTTTTACTGCTGCAATAAAGTCAGGAATATGAATATTTACGGGGCAGCCCTGCACACATTTTGCGTTTTTGCAGTGGAGGCACCTTGAAGCCTCAAGTTTTGCCTGCTCGTCCGTGAAATTCTCTTCAACAGCCTCAAAATTTGTCCTTCTGACTTTCGGGTCCTGTTCTTTTGGGTGCTGTCTTTCTATTTTCTCCATAATTACCTCTAAATTCAAATTATTTTGCCTTAATAAAATTATATAATAAAAAGCTGGTGAAATTAAATGTAACATTTTGTTAAGGGTGCTGAAATTCGCGCACGCAAAAAGTTTTTATATATATAAGTAAGTGGTTATAAGAAGAAATGAGCAAAAAAAATGGGCAATCCTTTTGACGCAGCACGAATAGACGAATCGAAAAAGCTTAAGGGCACTCAGGGCACCGAATCTTCGGCGAAAGTTGAAACGCGCGAAGAAAAAGAGCAAAAAGCTCTAAAATCCACTGATGTTTACTCTTATGCGGGTGCTAATAACCAAAACTGGGGCAATCTCGACGGTTTTGAAAGAATTTCTGTTGAGCAAGATGAAGACGAAATCTTAAATAACGTCACAAGAGAGTCCAAAATTGAAGAAGGCGAAGAAGCTGTGGATGGGGCTAATGAAGCTATTGACGGCGCAAAAGATAAAGAAAAAGAAGCCGAAGAAGCCAACAATCAAAAGAAAACCAATAATAAAAAAGTAAAAAATGACAATAAAAAAAGCACAGAAGCAGCACCACAAGCCGCAACTCCCGCAGCTGTTCAGGCTCCTAGCCAATCAAGCGGCGGTGCAACAGCAGTTTTACCTACTCCCGGACAAAGCGCAGCCGGCAATTTAACGGCAAAAGCTCCGGAGGCTCAGGTTGCGGGAATGGCTGATGCAACTGACGATGCAGACAAGAAAAGCCAGCTCAACGGCCTTGCCGCTCAGGAGCAATCGGGAATAAGCAGTTATACATCTAATTTATCAGGATATAATACATCTTCAGCTAATGTTACGGCCAATAATCAAGCCGCAGGACAACAAAAAGGTGTAGCTGCACAGGCTGCAACTGAAGCTGTTACTGCGTCAGGAACAGTTGCTTCCGGCGGAGCGCAGGTTGCTGACGGTCAAAAGGGCATAACCTCGGGGAATGCTCAGATTCAGCAGGCTGCTACCCATGAAGCTAAAGCAGCAGCTTCACAGGCTAAAGCTACTATTGCAGCAGGAAAAGCAGCTCAAAAAGCAGGAAAAGCAGCCCAACATACTGCTAATGCCGCTACAAAAGCAGGAGAAGGTTCTGCAAATGCCTCAGCAGCATCTGCTCTTGCAACAGAAGCATCAAGTGAAGCCACTACTGCCGCAAGTATGATGTCTAATATTGTTACCGCATCGGCAGGTGCTGCATTAATGTCTAAAGCCGTAGGTACGGCTGGCGATGCAGCTTCAAAAGCTGCTGTTGCAACCGCAAAATTCGCTGAATCGGCCAAAGAAGGCACAATGAGTGCCAAAGAGATGGCTGAGTCAGGCAAAGAAATGGAAAAATCCGGTAAAGAAACAGTAAAAGCAGGTAAAGAATTAGCTAAAGCTGTTCCCAAAAAGGCAAAAGGCGCAGCACAAATCGCTAAAGGCGCAACAGAAGTTGCCAATGGAGCGAAAACTGTTGCTGACGGAACCAAAGCTCTGGAAAGTGCACTGACACAAGAAGACAACGCCAACGCAAGCGCAGCAAACTATCAGGCTCTGGCAGCTTCTGCACAGCAGGAAGTAAATAATTATATGAACGGCTTGATGAGCTCCAGCCAGCAGATTTCTAACGCTGTAACGCAGGCAATGAAAATATCGGGGCAAAATGGAACGACTACTGACGCACCAACAGCTTCAGCGGTAAATTCAAATTCTGCAAATGCAGGCGAAGGCACTTCCGGCGCAAGCAATCCATTTGGCGGACTTTCTTTAAGTGGCGGTGCTGAATCTATGAGCTCAAGTGCTTCTGCGTCAAAAACACGCCAGACTCAGCAAAACCAAGCTAATAAAAAAGACAACAAAACCGAAAACAAATCAAATAATAACAATTCAGCAAAAACAGAAACAAAATCTCAGACTACTCAGACACAATCCGCGCAAAATAACTCTGCGCAAGCAGTTGCAGCAAATGTAAACGCTCAGGCTGCAAATCCGTTTCTTCTGAATTTGAAATAATGGCATTAGAAGTGTTCCGGGTGACGAAAAACTGTAGGGTGGGAAAAGTGAAACGGTTCCCACCGCCAGATTGCGCAAAAATGGGAATTTTGGGGTTTCAAAGTTGTTTGGAGTCGCTTCCCTCCCGCATTCGTACGCAATACTGGCGTATTGCAACGACTGCTCCCACCCCGAGTTGGGGTGGGGAACGGTTATTTAATTGCCTGGGCTACGAAAAGGCTCACACCCGCGGCCTAAACCCCTGCTTTTGCCGCTTTTAAAATGCCAATCCATTTTGTTTTGTCAGCTTCTGAAATTGTGCCCTTTTTAGCATAATGGATGTGATAAATCGCCGAGGGAGTTTGGACGATTCTGGCGATTTCTGACTCTTTGCCCTGATCAAAAGACCATTCGTAGAGAATTTCGCTGTTTGTTTCGTGAAGATTTTTTCTAACAAAGGATTTTTTTGTGTCTTTTGCCATGTTTTCAATCGGTGCAATGTGCGACGCAAGGTATTCTGACGGGGAATACTGAAAAGAATCGTTAAGCGCAAAATACTGAACAGTCACAAGCTCGGTCCACTGATAGTTCTTTACATCTTCACCCTTTTTTCCGTATTCGGTGATTCCGTTTTTGTCGTTTGCCACCTCATAAGCCTTTTCCCACACCGTTTTGTCCAGCGGAATCTCGACTTTGTATGAGGGAACAGCGTTTTTGGGGTTAATTTTTTCTCTAATCGGGATGTCGCCCTGTGCGTTCCAGTTTCTTTCTTCCCGTTTTATCTCGTTAATGAGGTTTTTGTAATATGCTTTTGATGAATCGGGCATGGATTCCAGCGCAAGGGCTGTTTCGTAAAAATCAATTGAGGAAGCATAGTCATGCTGCTTTCTTTTTAACTCCCCGAGAAAAGTATATGCGTTCCACCTCGATGGGAACTTTGAAACTGCATCTTGAAGAACTCTTTCTGCCGATGTGTTATCGCCTTTATACATATAGCTTGTGCCCAGATAACACATTGCGCTGTAAGAGTCAGGATGTGCGTTCAGGGCATTTGTGAAGTTAATAATTGCCACATCATAGTCTTTTTGTTCGTAGGCTTTCATTCCTTTTTCAAAATCCGCGTTGGGATTGAGGATTTTCTCCAAATCCACGGATTTTGAGCACCCGCACAGCGCTATTGTTGACGAAATTATTAATAATGTCGAAAGTTTCTTTTTCATCGTCCTTTTGATTAATGCTTTCCTTTTGAACTGTTTTCCAAATTGCAAGATTACAGCCGGATGGGTGATTTTTAAGCTCTGGCGGCCCTGAAACGAGTTCAGGGTGACAGAAAAGGCGCCCTGTCATGCTGAACTTGTTTCAGCATCGCAAGATTGAAGTAAATAAGCCTAAATCTTGCTGCCGGAAACGTGATTTACACGCCCCTGCGACCCTGATACGAGTTCAGGGTGACGAAAAGATAATTATCTGTCACGGAGCTTAGCAAGAAGATTGAGAATCTCAATGTAAAGCCATACCAGCGTAACCATTAGCCCGAAAGCACCGTACCATTCAAAATGTTTGGGCAAAAGGTTTTCTTCAGCTCTTTGGATAAAATCAAAATCCAAAAGCAGGCTTAAAGCAGCGATTACAACAATAACGGCGCTGATTCCTATGCTCAAAGGCGATGAACCGGTTATAAACGGCAATGAATGCCCGAAAAATCCCATAATAAAATTAATAAGATACATCGCAAGAATCGTGACCATTGATATCATAAGTACGCTTCTGAATTTTTCCGTAACTTTGATAATTTTTGTCTTGAATAAAAACAACATTACAAAAAGCGCCCCGAAAGTGCCGGCAATGGCCTGAATTGCGATTCCCGGGAACTGAACTTCAAGAAGAATCGAAATTCCGCCCAAACAAGCCCCTTCCGCAAACGCATAAACAGGCGCAAGATAAGGCGCGGTGTTGGGTTTAAACGAAATTATCAAAGCAAGTATAAATCCGGCAATCAACCCTATCACAGTTGTCATCATAACTTTGTCCGCATAGCCCATGTATGCTTCATAAACTACTGCGGCTGCCGAAACAGCAAGAATTGCGAACAAAATGAACGCTTTGTTTACCGCACCTGCCGCAGTCATTGGCGCTTCGCCCAAAATCTGCTGGTTATTAAATCTGTCGCCCGAAAAAACGGGATTTGAGCTTCTGAACATAAATCTCACTCCTCAATAATTAATTTATACAAAAACATTCTACCACATTTTTCACAGGTGAAAATACTCCTGTTGTTTTTTTCGGATATAATTGTTAAAGTCGAAGTTCCGATTTATAATCCGTTAAGCGGCAAGACCTAAGGAGAGAAAAAATGACTGAACTGCTCAAAAACGCACTTGATTTATTTTATGCAAACAAATATGAAGAAGCTGTCGAAAAATTCCTGAAAATGGAAGAGGAAGACGACCAGAACGCGCGTCTTTTGAACAATATCGGTCTTTGCTACGCAAATTTGGGCGATTATGAAAAAGCCCACTGGTATTATGGAAAAGCTCTCGCTCTTGACCCGAAACAGGCGCAAACTTACGTTAATGAAGCGGATTTGCTTTTTAAAGAGCACAGAATTCTCGACGCAATCGAGCTTTTGCAAAACGCGGTCTATGAGCTGCCCGAAGACGTGACAACAAGGCATTATCTTGCGCGTGTTTACATGGAAGACAAGCGTTATGAGGAGGCAATTCAGGCTCTGGATACGGTTCTTGAGCTTTCTCCCAAAAATCCTGATGCGCATTGGGATTTGGGCATGGTTTATTTTGAATTGGGCGATTGGCACAGCGCTATCGGCAATTTTGAGCAGGTTCTTGAAGTTGTTGAAAACAATCCGCTCATTTATTATCAGACAGGGCTTGCTTATGAGGCAAATGACGAGCAGGATAAGGCAATTTCTAATTACATGAAAGCAATTGCGGCAAATCAGACTTTCCCGCTTGCTTATAAAAAGCTCGGCATGCACTTTGCAGCGCGCGGCGACAGGGATGGGGCGATTGAATACTATGAAGATTACCTGAAATTTGACCTGCCAGAACAGGAAAAAGACGAAATCAACCGCCGCGTCAAGGAAATAAAAGCAAAAGCCGGTGAAGTGAAGTAGCAGGAGGCTCTGTCATGCTGAACTTGGTTCAGCATCGCAAGATTGAAGTCGATGAGCGCTTATGCTGCTTCAGTCCGGCAAAATTAACACACTCATCTTCAAAAATCGTAATATTAGGGCAATTTTTTGTACATAATTGTTTTTTTAATCTACAATAATGATATAAAGGGGAATACGGATAGCGGTTGATGTTAAACAATGCCTCAAAAGCCTCAATAAGAAACAGTTTGCGCGAGTACAACGACTTGATTGAAACGATTGCAAAAATCGAGTTTAAAAAGTTGTCGTCAGGTTATCTTATTGATTTTTCAGAGCTTATAAATATCGGAACACAGGTTATTCATCACCTGTGCACGAGTTCTAACATCGAAAATTACAACAAATCCTACATTTCAACCGCAATCAAATGGGCAATCAGAAACGAAGTCCGCAGAAGATACAAATGGTATTCTTTAAAAACCAAAAAGGCCCCCGTGCCTACCGAAGAAAATAAAGGCGAAATCCGTGACGCAGTTTATAAAGCTATTCTTTCAATTGATGAAATGGCGGACGCCGAAAATCCAACCCAGATAAAGGACGAATCAATGTCCCCCGAAGACTCAATTGTGTTCAACGAATTGAGTACGGGGCTAAAAGAAGCGATTAAAAAACTTCCCCCGAGAGAACGCGAACTTATTGAGGCAAAATTCTTCAAAGACAAAAAATTAAGAGAACTTTCCGAAGATTTTAACATTTCACCCTCAAGAATCTCCAGAATTATCCAGTCCGGATTGAACAAAATCAGAAAAGAGCTGGAAAAGAATAATCTGGTTTAATTCCCTGCGGCATGTCAAATCTTTTCGCCGGAAGCGTGATTTTCGAGTTCTGGCGCCCCTGAACCAAGTTCAGGGTGACGAAAAGGGCACCCCGTCATTCCGAACTTGTTTCGGAATCGCAAGATTGAAGTAGATAAACTCAAATCCTGCCGCCGGAAGCGTAATTTTCACGCCACTGCGACCCTGCAACGAGTTCAGGGTTACGAAAAAACGTGCTGTCATTCCGAACTTGTTTCGGAATCGCAAGATTGAAGTAAGTAAATCTAAATCTCACCGCCGGCAGTGTGATTTTCGCTCCCCTGTGACCCTGCGGGAACCCGGATATTTCTCACAAAACCAAAGATTTTGGAAAAAGTAGTCAAACAAGTTTAGGGTGACAAAAAAGCGTGCCGTCATGCTGAAATTGCAGCTCCTCTTGTTTGCAATTTTATATTACATGGGTTATATTAAGATAGTTTTATGATATCTATTGAATATTATTCAGCAAAAAGGTAGGTCAGAATGGAATTTCTTGAAAGAATTCAACAGCTCAAAGAGCAGGCTGTTAATCTAAAAGATTGTCTTCAAACAGAAGAAGCAACAAAAAATGCATTGATAATGCCATTTTTGAGGGCTCTGGGATATGATGTTTTCAATCCGCTTGAGGTCGTGCCGGAGTTTATTGCAGACAGCAGCAGGCTAAAAAAAGATGAAAAAGTTGATTATGCCATTATTAAGGATGGCAATCCTATCATTTTGTTAGAGTGCAAAAAGATTGAGAATGAAAAGCTTGATATAAAAAAACATTGCAACCAATTATTTAAGTATTTTACTGCCAGCAAAGCAAAATTTATTATTTTGACAAATGGTATATTATTCAAATTCTTTTCTGATATTGAAGAACCCAATGTGCTTGATAAAGAGCCGTTTTTTACATTCAATCTGTTAGAGTTCAAAGATTCTCAAATCGAAACACTTGAAGAATTTTGCAAAGAAAAATTTGATATAGAAAAAGCCTTTTCTAATGCCGGAAATTTGCGTTTTATTAAGCAATTTGAACAGGTGTTAGAGAATGAATACCGTAATCCGTCAGACGATTTTGTAAGATATTTGCTTGATAAGTCAGAAATTTACGATGGAGTTAAAACAGCTAAAGTGATTGAAAAACACAGAAAAACTACTGTTGAGGCTTTTAATCTGTTTATGTCAAAGGTAATGAAGACATCACTTGATTTTAACTTAACCTCGCAAAAAGAAGAAAAAACTGCTAAAAACGAAATAGTCACAACTCTGGAAGAACTTGAAGGCTTTGCAATAGTCAAAAGCATTTTGAACGGTGTTGTTGATATTTCAAGATTGGCTTATCGGGATAATTCAAGCTATTTTAATGTTTTACTTGATGATAGTATCAGAAAAACGATTTGTCGATTGTATTTTAACCGTTCACAGAAATACATTGCGTTTTTGGATGGTAAAAAGGAAATTAAAAACCCCATTAGCTCTGTCAATGATATATTTCAGTTTTCAGAACAGATTAAGAACAAAATTAATGAATTTTTAGTTACAAGTAAGTAATAAACGGTCTTATATAACTTTAAAATTTATTAATTGCACGTATCACGCCCTTATCCGGGTCTGGGAAAGAACGCTCATAAGAATATCTGGCCCGCTTTTTGTTAGAAACAAAACATTGTTCAAAGAATTACTCCTGCAAATCACGCAAACAGCGCTTCAATATAATCTGCCGCATCAAAATCCTTTAAATCCTCCATCTTCTCGCCCACCCCGATTAATTTAACCGGAAGATTCATTTCCCGCGCAATAGCAATAATTATCCCGCCTTTTGCCGAGCCGTCGAGCTTTGTGAGGGCGACGGATGTCAGATTTACGCATTCTGTGAAAACTTTAGCCTGCGAAAGCCCGTTTTGTCCGGTGTTTGCGTCTAAAACGAGAATCGTTTCGCGAAGAGCCTCCGGAGCCTGTTTGTCAATAACCGACTTAACTTTTTGCAGCTCCTGCATAAGGTTAAATTTGTTCTGCAAGCGCCCTGCCGTATCCACAAGCACAACGTCAAAATTCTCGGATTTTGCCTTTTTTATTGCGTCAAAAACCACAGAAGCGGGGTCAGCACCGTCATTTCTGACAATTTGCGCGCCTGCACGCTCGCTCCAGATGTTGAGCTGCTCTTCGGCGGCTGCTCTGAAAGTGTCGCCTGCCGCAACAAGGACTTTTTTGCCCTGCAATTTGAATCTGTGGGCGAGTTTGCCGATGAGCGTGGTTTTTCCGGCGCCGTTTACCCCGACAATAAAGTAAATATTCAACTCTCCGTCTTTGTAAGAAAGCGCATTCGAGCCGGCATTTTGAAGAATGGTCGAAAATTCGCTTTTTAAATACTCTTTAACCTGTGACGGCTTCAATTTTTGACCGGAACGGAGCTTGTCAACGATTGCTGACGCCGTATTCACGCCCAAATCAGCCTTAATTAGCAGCTCCTCCATGTCGTCAAGGATAAATTCATCAAATTCTTCTTCGTCCTGCAGCCTTGAAACAACATTTCCGACAAGAGATTCGGAGGTTTTTTCGATTGTCTTTTTTAAGTTGTCAAAAGTCAGTGAAAAAAAGCCTTTTTTCTCTTCAGGCTTATTTTCGCTGTTTTGCGGCTCGTTTTGGTCTTTTTTCTTAAAAAAATCAAACATTACTTATCTTTTTTTGCTGCTTTAATTTCTTCAACAACTTTGCCTAAAATGCCGTTAATGAAAGAGGATGAATCGTCGGTGGAGTACTTTTTCGCAAGCTCCAGTGCCTCATCAATAACAACTTTCATCGGAACATTTTCAATAAACATCAATTCAGCAATCGAAATGCGCAAAATATCCTTGTCAATTTTTACAAGACGGTCAATATCCCATCCGTGAGCATATTTCTTAATAAGAGCGTCAATTTCATCGCTGTGTTCTTTGTACGCGTTAGCAATTTCAAAAACGTAGCTTTTTACGTCGCCTGTGTGCTCGAGCGCGGTCATTTCGGCGATTTCGAGCGCCAGAACGACTTTGTCTGCAATATCAATCATTTCATCAATGCGGCCGGTCATATCTGATGTCATCGGCAGCGGAACAGGCACATTTGCCACATTCAGCGGGCGTGAAAGGTTGATTTCCGAGTCGGCTTCGTATGTTTCAATGTCTTCTTTCATCTTGTAAAGACCGCCGAGGCTGATTTTTAGCTCTTCTGCGGCGTTGTTTGTCAGGGTTCTTACTGATTTGAGGACAATATCTTCAAATTCTGTCTGGTTGTATTTTGTAATTTTTTTATCAAACTGGGAAAACAAAATTAATGCCAATTCCCGGGCTGCTCTGCGTGCTTGCATGTCTATATTCCTATTTAAATTTTTCTTATTTTTTATTAAGACACAAAAAAATACAAAATAAAAGAAGAATTTAAATTTGTCGCTGGAAGCGTGATTTTCGCGCCCCTGCGACCCTGAAACAAGTTCAGGGTGACAAAAAGTGCGCCCCGTCATGCTGAACTTGTTTCAGCATCGCCAGATTGAAGTAAATAAGCCAAAATCTTGCCGCCGGAAGCGTGATTTTCACGCCCCTGCGACCCTGAAACGAGTTCAGGGTGACAAAAAACGCACCGTCATTCCGACATTTTTCCAATTATTTGATGTTTGTTTTCTTTTTATATAAAATTTTACCTATAGAAAAGAATAAGAGGGAGTACTATGTCCGAGCAAAAAAATATGGAATATAAAGATACATTGAACCTGCCGCAAACCACACTGGCAATGCGCGCCAACGCGGCTCAAAAGGAAGTCGAAACACAAAAATTCTGGGAAGAAAATAAAATTTATGAAAAAAATCTGGCACAGCGCGATAAAACGAACAAATTCATCCTCCATGACGGCCCTCCGTATTTGAGCTCCGACAAAATCCACATCGGAACCGCTCTGAATAAGATTTTGAAAGATATTGTTATAAAATACAAATCCCAGCGCGGCCATTATGCCCCTTATGTTCCGGGCTACGACGCTCACGGGCTGCCGATTGAAAACGCCGTTGTGAAAAAAATCAAAGGCGGAAGAGAAGCAATTACACCCGCTGAATTGCGCGCAAAATGCAGAGAATTCGCAATGCAAAACCTCAAAGGACAGGAAGCAAACTTCAAACGTCTTGGCGTCTGGGGCGACTGGGAACATCCTTATATTACAATTGCACCTGAAGTTGAGGCCGAACAGGTCAGAATTTTCGGCGAAATGTACAAAAAAGGCTATATTGAAAAAGGGCTAAAACCCGTTTACTGGTGCGCGTCCTGCGAAACCGCGCTTGCAGAAGCGGAAGTCGAATACGCAGACCACACATCGACTTCAATTTATGTGAAATTCAAATTTGAGCCCGAAGATATGGCTGAAATCTACAAAAAAGCCGGAGCTCAAACAGAAAAACCGCTTTTTGCAGTAATCTGGACAACAACTCCCTGGACAATCCCCTCAAACCTTGCAATCTGCTTGAATGCAAAGCTCGAATACTCGCTCGTTGAATACAAAAACGAAGTTTATACGATTGCGCAAGGACTTTTGGCGAATTTTCTTGCTGATAACGGCATTGAAGAAAAGGATATTAAAATTCTAGGCTCCCTGACAGGCGCAGAACTTGAAAATTATAAGACAAAACACCCGCTTTACAACCGTTTCAGCCCTCTGCTCAACGGCGACCATGTTACGCTCGACGCAGGTACCGGATGCGTTCATACAGCACCCGGACACGGTCTTGAGGACTGGGAAGTCTGCCAGAAATACGGAATTGAGGTTCTTTCACCTCTGGATTCAAAAGGCTGCTGGACAAGCGAGGTTCCTGATTTAGAGGGAGTGCCTTATTACAAAGGAAATGCGATTGTTATCGAAAATCTTGAAAAAGCGGGCGCTTTGATGTCAAAAGCTGACATCAGCCACAGCTATCCGCACTGCTGGCGCTGCAAAAACCCCGTAATCTACCGCGCAACGCCTCAATGGTTCGTCAGAGTTGACAAATTCCGTGAAGAAACCCTCGAAGAAATCAAAAAAGTAAAATGGATTCCAGCGTCAGGCGAACAGAGAATCTCAAATATGGTTTCATTGAGAAGCGACTGGTGCATTTCCCGCCAGAGAGCGTGGGGCGTGCCGATTCCGGTCTTTTATTGCGAGGATTGCGGCGAAGCTATCGTTACTGATGAAACAATCAAAAAAGTAGCGGATTTGTTCGACAAAGAATCCTCTGACGGATGGGTAAAACACAGCGCAGAAGAGATTTTGGGCGAGGATTTTGTCTGCCCGAAATGCGGCAAAAAACATTTCAAAAAAGAAACCGATATTATGGATGTTTGGTTTGATTCGGGCATTACGCACCGTGCTGTTGTTGAAAAAAGGCACGAGGAACTCGGACATTTGCCGGTTGAAATGTATCTGGAAGGCTCTGACCAGCACAGGGGCTGGTTCCAGTCTTCGCTTTTGACGGCTGTTGCGACCAGCGGAAAAGCACCTTACAAAACCGTTCTCACCCACGGATTTGTGCTTGACGGCGAGGGCAGAAAAATGAGCAAATCGCTCGGAAACGTAGTGCTTCCGCAGGAAGTTACAAAAGTCTATGGCGCTGACGTTTTGAGGCTCTGGGCTGCATCCGTGGATTACAGAAATGACGTAAAAATCGGCGAAAACGCAATCAAACAGCTCGTTGAAATCTTCAAAAAAATAAGAAACACTTCAAGATTCCTGTTGGGCAACCTTTTTGACTTTGACCCTGCAAAAGATTACGTTGAATACAAAGATTTAAAAGCGCTTGACAAATTTGCGCTCCACAAGCTCAATACCCTGATTTCAAACGTAACGGAAGCCTTTGAGGATTACGAATTTTACAAATACTTCCAGCAGCTGCAAAATTTTGCGGCAGTTGACCTCAGTTCGTTCTATCTTGACATTGTAAAAGACAGACTCTACACGGCGGGCAAAAAATCTCTCTCAAGACGCGCCTGCCAGACCGTGCTTTATGAGATTTCGCAGGCTTTGACGAGAATTCTCGTTCCTGTTATGCCTCATCAGGCCGAAGATATCTGGCAAAACACGCCCGAAGCCCAAAAAGGCGGATTGGAAAGCATTTTGCTCTCTGATTGGCCCGAAGTGAAAAATGAATGGAAAAATGAGGCTCTTGAGGAGGAATTCACGAAGATTCTTAAATTGAGAGAAATCGTTTCAAAAGCGATTGAGCCGTTGAGGGCGGAAAAAATCATCGGAAGCTCACTTGAGGCTGCTGTTTACGTAAAAGGCGGCGACGAAGCGCTTTTGAAAAAATATGAATCCGAACTTGGCAATATTTTCATCACTTCTCAGGCTGTTCTGGCTGAAAAAGCACCTGAAAACGTGCTGAATGAGCTGACAGAAGACGATTACACAATCTACGTGACAAAAGCTCACGGCGAAAAATGCGAAAGATGCTGGAAATACAGGGAAATGCCGGACGGAAAAACCGTTTGTGACGAGTGTCTTGACGCAATCAACGAATAAAATAAAAGCCCTGCTCTTGCGGGGCTTTTTAATAGCAAAAAATTTTTTCACGGGACTTTAATAACTATGAAAATAGGTGCGCTCAACTTAAAACCGGTCGTAAGACCGTTTTCCCCCGTCGAAAAACAGCCGAAAGCGGCTTTTAAGGCGCAGTATGATTCTTTTGATTTCAGCGGGAATTTTATAAAGTCCGTAAATGACCGTGAACCTCCGCTTATAGAGTTGAACCGCCCGATGCAGCTGGAGGAGCTGTTTTTGATGATTGTTAAAAGTCAAAATCCGGCGGTTGAAAAGATTTTTCTTCGCAAAGCCTTTGACAAAGCTACTTTGAGCGGTTATATGACGGATTTTTTGTACTTTCCCGAAGAAATTTCAAATATGAAAATTAAAAATTTATATGACCTTGGCTGTTTTGCGCTTGTTTTTGAAACGCAAGACGGAAAAATCCTGAAAATTGGCGAGGGAAGTCATTTTCCCGAAGACAGAAAACCGGAGGATTTTGATGTACCTGTTGAAAAAAGCGGAAAAGGCAGGTTTTTACATTATTATGTTGAGCAAAAATGCTCTGTCGACGATGTTTCCGAGGAAGAAATCCTCGATTTATGCAAATATATTAAATCTAAAGGTTTTTTGCTGATTGATGTCAATCTCATGAATGGCAGCCTGAAAAAAGAACAGTTTGGCAGGGGAAAGGACGGAAAAATTTACCTTCTCGACCCCCAGTGCGCAATAAAACGCTCGATTTGTTAAGTTGTGTAAATACTTGAGTTTGTTTGGGCAATTTAGATTCATCAGCAGCATTAATCCTGATATGATTAACAAAATTTCTTACAATCCACAGATTTTGCAGCCCAATACGCTGAATTTTCGCCAATCTTTCAAGGGAAATCCGGTACAGACGCTTAAATATACAAATATAGGCAGTTGTCTTGAAGGTTATATCGGAAAAGTGCGTGTGCGGAAAGCTGCTGACAGGCAGAATTGTTTTCTGGATGTTTTTAAAAAATTTATTGACGGAAATACGGAAAATTATGCGATAAAAAACGAAGCAGGTGATATTATCGGCGAAGTAGATGTTTCTATAAGAAAACTTGCGCCGAATCCTTATGAGTGTCACCAAAATGCGGGTAATCCCAGCCATGTTTTTGTTGATAATTTGCGGAATTACTCAAAGCCGGGAACACCTTATACCAAAAAGGGGCTGGAGTATTTTAAAGACATTGGAACACGGTTGCTTCAGATTGCCCAGCGCCGCAGTGATGAGGCTGGCTGCCTCGGGAATATAAAACTGATTTCTAAAAACGAGTCAAAGCAATGGTACATAAATATTATTGGCATGGCTGAAGAATTTCCTGCTGTACCCGGATTCAAGTTCAGAATCGGCAATCCGAATGCGTTATATCTGCCTGCGCATAGCAAAGAGCCGTTATCCCGTCTGCAGGGCGGTTTATAATTAAAAAAACTCCGATTTTCACCGGAGTTTTTCATACAAATTTTGAATTTATTTATACACTTTTTTTACCAAAACGTGAATTAGTTCTCTTTTTGTATTTTCTTGCGTTTTCTTTGTTACGCTCAGCTTTTTCTTTTTTCTGGTTATTTTTAGCCATCAGAGCCTGCCTTAATTCTGCATATTCTTGTAGCAGTCAGAGCAGTAAACCGGTCTATCTCCTTTGGGCTCAAACGGAACCGTTGTCTGGCATCCGCAGTTGCTGCATGTAACTTCAAACTGTTGTCTTTGACCGTACCCTCCGCGGCTGTGTCCGCCTCTGGAATGGGCTTTTCTGGCAGCTCTGCATTCCGGACATCTTTTGGGTGCAGAATATCCTTTTGCGCTGTAAAATTCCTGATCTTCGGCCGTGAAAGTAAATTCTCTGCCGCAATCAGCGCAGGTAAGCTGCTGGTCTTCAAATTGGTAACTCATGTGTTTTTTCCTATATTTTCTACCCCTACACTATGAACTAAATACATTCAAATGTCTAATTATATTTTTTTTCTCAGGAAAAAATGTTTTTTATTTCTGGAAAGACCTTTGCCGTGAAAGAGTTACGCTTGTTGTAAAGAATCATAACGCGCTGACCGAATCAACGCCCATTTCTTTCAAAATTGCAATATAAGTGTTGTAATAAACGCCCACTGCGTTGATATATTCATTCAGATACTCCTGATGGGTGTGTTCGTTTATAATCAGGTTCATCAAATTAGCCTGCCCTTTCTGATAACGGGCTTTTGCGAGCTTTAGAATCTCCTTTGATTCATCAAGAATGTCGCTGTAATGCTCAACATTCTCTTTTGCTATCAAAAACTTGTCATAATTCGTTTTTAGCGTGTTTTTAGTAATGTTTACGCGCGCTTTGTAATCAAGTTCTGTCTGCTCAATGGCAAGCTTTGCGCTTTCAATCTCGGGCGTATAGCGGTAGAGCACGGGCATGTCCGCTCCTACAGCAACAAAAGCACCCGTGAGATGTTCTCCGTCGGATTTGTCGCCCATTGAAAAAGCATAGCCACCTCCGACCGATACATCCGGAATTCTGTTCCTTTTTGCAACTTGCAGCTCTTTTTTGCTCTTTTCTATGTTTAATTTTGCAAGCTGTAAATCATGCCTGTGCTCCATTGCCATTTTTTCGGCCTCATCGTATGAAGGCACCTCGATTTCGTTCAAAAATGACTTGTCAAAAAGCGAATCTTCAAGCGAATCATAGAAAGTGTCATTATTTTCAAGGTTTAGCACCCTGTTAAAATTGTATCTGGCGGTTTTTACGTTTGCTTTTGCCCTGTTAATGGCGATTAGCTGCTTTTTCAGCCTCATATCAGCCTGAAGAAATTCGATTTTGTAGTTTTCCGAGCTCTGCGGCTTTTCTTTTGCAAGCCTGAGCATTTCTTCGAGCAGCTCTTTTCGCTCTTCCATAATTTGCAGCTCGGATTTTGCCTGCAAAAGATTGAAATATGCAGTTCTAATCCTTAATTTAAGCTCAAACTCATAATGCTGCACGCTCTGCGAAACAGCGGAAGCGTTTACAATCGCAGCGTCTTTTCTTGCGCCTCTTTTGGCGATTTCCAGCGGTAAAATAACCCCCACCTGGCTGGAATTTGCGTTTGAGATTTTTCCTGTAAGAATGTTGGACTGAATTTGGGGATTTTTAAGCTTGTTTGCTGATTTTATCTGATATTTTGCGATTCCGAGGCTTTTTCTTTTCTCCTGAAGCCCGATGTTGCCATTTACGGCCATTTCCATTGCAGTCGGCAATGAAACCCTGTTTTCCGGCAACGCTGTTTCGCCTAAAACGGGCATTATTGTCGTAAATCCCAGTATTAATGTTATTAATGTCTTTTTCATCCGGATATAAATTATAACATGGAAGTTTTTAATCGGCTATTTTTATCTTAAAATTTTGAATCGCCTCACCGCACAAGAGTTTTCGCTGATTTTCAAGATTGTTTTTTACAGCAAAAATCCAGCCTGTTTTCGGGTTGACAAAGAGGAAAAAAGCCGCTTCGCTCTCCAGAACCCGCTGCCTGCTGTCGATTTGGAGCTCGCCTTTGTCAGAAAGCTCAAACATTGTAAAAGAAAACGGTGAAGTCACGTGACTGTCGATAAAAGCGTCGAATTTTGTATTTCTCTGCTTTGTCATGTCCCTTAAAAGCGGTTCGCCTTTGTAGGTTGTGCACCATTGATAGAGTCTGGTAATAATATTATCAATTCTATCTGACAAGCTCATTCAAAAGCCCCACAAATTCTTCTACAACTTTTTCGTTCCATTTTTTGCCCGATTCCCGGGTGATTACGTCAATGATTTTTTCGTTTGACATAGCTTTTCTGTAAGGTCGATCCTGTGACATTGCCGTGTAAGCGTCAATAAGCAGGATAATCTGCGAGGAAATCGGAATCTGGGCGCCTGATTTCTTGTTGGGATAACCGGTTCCATCCCAGTTTTCGTGGTGATTTTCGATTATCGGGATAATATCGGTTATTGAGCTTATTGGCTGGAGGATTTCCCTTGCTGCAATAATTGGATGTTCGTGAATTTTTTGCTTTTCATCGGGGGTTAACGGAGAGGTTTTGTTGAAAATCTCTTCCGGAATCATAATATTGCCGATATCGTACAAAAGCATTGCTATTTTCAGCCTGTCAATGTCTTCTTTTGATATTTCCAGTTTTTTGGCAAGTTTTATGGCCAGTGAAATTTTTGATTTTGTTGTGCCGCTTGAAATTGACGGATTGTACGATTTTGAAATCATATCTACGATTGAATAAAGCGATTCTTTTGCCTGCCTTGAGTTTTCATGGACAATATCAAGTTTTGAGGTCAATTCTCTGGTTAATTCTTCCGGAACAGGTATTCTGCGCTTGTTTAAAATATCCATAAATGCGCCGTAAGCAACTTCCTGCCAGCTTTCTTCTTCGTTTTGCTTTGCAATGGTTACGCGGTTTCTTCCGTTGATTTTTGAGCGATACATTGCCTGATCTGTCATTTCGACCAGCTCATCAATGTTCATAGAATGCTCTGGATATGTGCCTACGCCGATACTTGCGGTGATTTTGCCGATTTGGGGTACTTCTTCGTTCTCGATTGCCGCTCTGATACGCTCAGCTGCAACCATTCCGCCGTTTGAGTCAATACCCGGAAGCAAAATGCTGAATTCTTCTCCTCCGAGCCTCGCAGGAATATCAATTGAGCGTGCATTCTTCTTCATAACGTCGGCAATCGCTTTGATTGCAATATCTCCGGCCATATGCCCGTAAGTATCATTTATTTTTTTCAAATAATCCAAATCCAGACTTATTATAGTGAAAGGCTGGTTTAAACGTCTTGCACGGTCTGCTTCTTTTTTCAATTCTTCCGTGAAATAGCGCCTGTTGTACAGCTCTGTCAAAGAATCCGTGACCGCTTCTTTTTTCATTGTTTCAAAAAGGTTGGCGATAGTTATTGCCATTTCTACCTGATTGGCAAAAAGGCTTAAAAAATTCAATTCTTTGTCAGTTACGCCTTCTCTGGGCGAAAATACCATCATAACCCCGAACGGATTTTGATTTTGAAACAGAGGTATTATGATAAGAAATTTGCTCACGCCGAGTTTGTTAATCTGTTGTATTTTTTCAGCGTCAATATCAATCAGCAGGTTGTTAATTGCCTCTAAATATTCTTTTGTGTAAAGTATTTTGTGCTCTTTGAGGCATCTTGCGACGGGCGAGGTTTCATCGTACCTCAGGCGGTAATTTTCAAAATCGCCTCCGGCATGCGCCTGAAGAGCTTTTAGGATAGGGCTCATTGAAAACGCTTTAATATTGAAGAAAAAGCCGTTTTCATCTTCATTCAGCTTTAAAATTGTGCTGTTGATGTAACCCATTTCGCCGTGGAGCGAGTTAACCAGCTTGTCGAGAACGGAAGCAAGCGGCTGCGAGGAATTCATGAGCTCCCAGACATGTTTTAAGGTCAAAAACGCCTTATTTGCCTGGTCGAGTTCCTGCGTTCTTTCTAATATTTCCTGCTCAAGCGCCAGATTTCGTTCATAAACCTCCAGAAATTCCTTTTTGTTGGTGGAAATGCTGTATTCTATTTCGTTAACCTGCCGAACAAAGTCTTTTATTTTATTAAAAATATCCATTAAAACGTTTTGAATGCTTTCAACTATTTTATTAACACACGCCCTGACGGGCTTAGGGTATTTATTATACAACTTTTGATTTGAGTTGTAAATTATACTTAAATTTAATATTTTTTTACAAATTATAAGAAATTTTGGGCTTTTTGGTGGATTCTCATATTAAAAAATTTGATTATTATTATGAGGTCGGTTCAAAAACATCCTAAAACCGGCTTTAAGTTGAAAACAATCGTCTAATATTATATCTAAGGAACCCGTAAAATTATGAGTAACAAACGAGTAATTGAAATCAGGCAGTCAATTCTTAAATTAAACACGGAATTGCTGACCCTCCAGCCAAAACTTGAAGTCTCAGAGGCTGTGAACGTTAAATACAACAAACTCCTCATCAAAAAAGCCGCTCTGCGTCAGGAGCTTGAGGAATTAAACAGACCGATTTTAAAATCTATAATAAATATTTTCAAAAACAAAAAAGAAAAGAAAATCAGCGATTATTTCGCTTCATAAAACCGCATTTTTCATACACTTACTCATACAGCAAACAGTTCCCCCTGTTTATAAAAAACCTCCTTAGCGGGAGGCTTTTTATTGTGAAATATTTGCACCATTCAGTGTTTATGTTACAATTTTGTATATAGAAAAGAGAATTAGGGGTGGAGAATTGAGCCAGAAAAACTTTTTTGAAGATGGAAAAATAGTACAGGTAAATATAAGAGAAGAAATGAAGCGCTCCTACATCGACTATGCAATGTCGGTAATCGTTGGGCGCGCTCTTCCGGATGTTCGTGACGGTTTGAAGCCGGTTCACAGACGTATTCTTTTCGCAATGAATGAACTCGGGATGGCTCCTGACAAACCGTTCAAAAAAAGCGCCAGAATCGTCGGTGAAGTTCTCGGTAAGTACCACCCTCACGGCGATACTGCGGTTTATGAATCTCTGGTCAGAATGGCGCAGGATTTTTCAACAAGATATCAGACAATCGACGGCCACGGTAACTTTGGTTCTGTTGACGGCGACTCTGCGGCTGCAATGCGTTACACAGAAGCAAGAATGCACAAAATTACGCAATCCATGCTCGCTGATATTGATTGTGAAACGGTTGATTTTACGCCGAACTTCGACGGTTCGCTTGAAGAACCCTCAGTTCTGCCCGTAAGGCTCCCAATGCTGCTTTTGAACGGCGTTTCAGGGATTGCGGTAGGTATGGCGACGAATATTCCGCCTCACAACCTTTGCGAGGTCGTAGATGGAACGATTGCTCTGATTGACAACCCTGATATTACCGTTGAAGGGCTTATGGAGCACATAAAAGGGCCTGATTTCCCGACTGCGGCGACGATTGTCGGGCTTTCTGACATAAAACAGGCTTACATGACCGGACGCGGCTCAATCAAAATGCGCGCTGTATCGGCTTTTGAAGAAATTGCCGGCGGGGCGGGTCGTCAATCCAGAACCGCTATCGTTATTACCGAAATTCCTTATCAGGTCAACAAAGCTCAGCTTATTGAAAAGATTGCAGAGCTTGTTCGTGATAAAAGGATTGAGGGAATTTCCGATATTCGCGATGAATCTGACAGAGAGGGCATGAGAATCGTTATTGAGCTAAAACGCGACGCAAAACCCGAAGTTGTTAAAAACAATCTGTTCAAATTTACCCAGCTTCACACCACTTTTGGCGTGAATATGCTCGCTCTGGTCGGAAAACAGCCCAGATTGATGAATCTTTACGAGGTTTTGAACGAATTTGTTGAACACAGGGTCGAAATTGTTACAAGAAGAACGATTTTCTTCCTGAAAAAGGCGAAAATCCGCGCTCATATCCTGGCCGGTTTGATGATTGCGCTGGGCAGCCTTGATGAGGTTATTGAACTCATCAAAAAGTCCAAAACAACCGACGAAGCAAGAAACGGCCTGATGTCCAGATTCGGGCTTGATGCTGATCAGGCGAATGCAATCCTTGAAATGCAGTTAAGACGCTTGACCGGATTGGAACAGGACAAAATTAAGCAGGAATACGAAGAACTCAAAAAGAAAATTGCCGAATATGAGGCTATTCTTGCCGATAGACAGAAAGTTCTGAATATTATCAAGGAAGAACTCCTTGAAGACAAGGAAAAATACGGCGATGACAGACGTACGCAAATCATTCCTGAAGTCGATGAAATGACTATCGAAGATTTGACGCCTAACCTTCCGATGGCTGTGTTCATTACGCGTCAGGGCTATTTGAAACGTATTTCGCTCGATACTTTTGAGCGCCAGAACCGTGCAACACGCGGCAAAGGCGGCATAAAAACCAAAGAAGACGACGATGTTGAACAGTTCTTCACCGCAATGATGCATGACAAGGTGCTTTTCTTCTCTTCAAAGGGAACGGTTTACAGTTTGAACGTTTACGACTTCCCGGAGGGCGGAAGACAGGCAAAAGGTTTGCCGATTATCAACGTTTTGCCGCTTGAACAGGACGAACAGATTACTGCTGTTGTGCCGGTAAGCGATTTCAAATCGGTTTCCAACCTGATTATGCTTACGCAAAAGGGTTATATCAAGAGAATTGCGCTGGACAACTTTGAAAACATCAGAAGAAACGGAATTATCGCAATCGGACTTGAAGAGGGCGATACACTCTGCTGGGTTAAACAGGCTCAGGACAACGACGAAGTAATCATCGGAACCAGCTGCGGTATGGCAATCAGATTCCCGATTGCGGATTTAAGACCGCTCGGAAGAAGCGCAAGAGGCGTAAATTCAATGAAATTGCGCTCAGCAGACAAAATTATAGGCTGTGACATTGTTCCGAGAAATTATGACGCTGATTTGCTCGTTGTGACCTCGGACGGATTCGGAAAACGCTCGAAACTCTCTGATTTCAGAACTCAAAACAGGGGCGGACTCGGTTTGATTGCTACTAAATTCAAATCCTCGCAATCCAGACTTGTTGCGCTGACAATCGTTGAAGAAAAAGACGAAATCATGGTTGTAACGCAAAACGGCGTAGTCACCAGAATCAAAGCCGACTGCATTTCACGTCAGGGCAGACCCGCAACAGGCGTCAGAATCCAAAATCTGGGCGATGGCGATATGGTTTGCACGGTGAACAAAATTGTTGACCCCGATTCTGATGATGATAAGATAGATTGTGACCTGCCAAAAGAGGCCGGGGCGGAAAATAATTCGGTTCAGCAGAGCATTCTCGGCGGGTTGACCGAAAATACAGACGAAACTAAGGAATAATAAAGAGGTAAAACATGAAAAGAATTGATTTATTCAAAAAACATTTAGAAGAAAAAAGAGCGGTAAAAATCATCGCAGGAATTGATAATTTCGACGCTGAAAATGTTAAAAACGTAGTTCTCGCAGCTGAAAAAGCCGGCGCAAGCGCTGTTGACGTTTCAGCAAGCGAAGAAATCATCAACATCGCCAAAGAAAACACATCTTTGCCTGTTTTTGTATCTTCAATCGTTCCCGAAGACCTTGCTATGGCGGTAAAAGCCGGTGCTGACGCTATCGAAATCGGAAACTTTGACGCACTTTACAAAAAAGGCATGAGAATGTCCGCTATCGAAATCCTCGACATCCTTACAGAAACGCTGAAGCTCATCGGCAAATCAAAAGTATTCACCTGCGTAACAGTTCCCGGCCATATTGAAATCGGCGAACAGATTGCACTTGCAAAAGCGCTTGAAGAAATGAATATTGACCTTATCCAGACAGAAGGCGCAGCAACTGTCGAAGCTCAATCAAACGGTGCAAGAGGGCTCCTCGAAACAGCTCAGGTTTCTATTGCAAACACAATTGAACTCGCAAGAAACGTAGAAATCCCTGTTATGACCGCTTCAGGGCTCACTCCGACCACTGTTGCACTGGCTTTTGCGGCCGGCGCTTCCGCTGTCGGCGTAGGTTCTTGCGTCAACAAGCTCAATTCGCTTCTTGAAATGACTGCAACTGCTTCTGCTGTTGTTTCTTCTGCTAACAGAAACGCTGTAAGCGAAGAAGTTGAAGTTCTTGCGTAATTTCGCGTAAATAAAACTTGAAATCCTGAAAACGAACCTCAAAAAGGGGTTCGTTTTTTGTTGTTTTGCCGCCAGCGCTCCGAAATGACGAAAATGTAACGTTTTATTCTCAATTAGTAATTTTCACCGCCAATCTGTAATAAAATATTGTTACAGGAAGAGATATGGACAAAAATAATAAACCAAAACGAATAAAACAGCTCTCAAGGCACCTGATTAACCAGATTGCGGCGGGCGAGGTCATTGAGCGTCCGGCTTCCGTGGTAAAAGAGCTTGTGGAAAACTCTATCGACGCCGGCGCGGACAAAATCGAGGTCGAAGTTTCAAACGATTGCCTTGATATCCGCGTTTCCGACAATGGCTGCGGGATTGAGCCGGACGATATTGAACTTGCTTTCTCAAAACACGCAACGAGCAAAATCGAAACCGGCGAAGACCTTTTTAACATAAATTCGCTCGGATTTAGGGGAGAAGCGCTCGCAAGTATCATCTCAATCGCAAAAGTCACCTGCACATCGAGAACTCCGGCAAACGAACTCGGCACAAAGGTCGAATGCGAAGAATCAAACGTGAAAAAATCTGAATGCGGCTGCGCAACGGGCACAACAATGGAGGTCAAAAACCTTTTTTACAACACGCCTGTCCGCCAGAAGTTCCTGAAAAGCCCCAGAGTTGAGCTTTCTTATATTGCGGAAATTCTCCAGAGCATTGCAATCGCCCATCCCGAAGTTTCCGTCACTTTGAGAAATGATTCAAAAACTTCTGTCCATACGACAGGCAGCGGGGATTTGCTCTGCACTTTGACCGAAATTTATTCAAATTCCATCGCTCCGGAGCTCAAAGAAATCAACAAAACCGACACACTTTCGCATTTGCATTCGTTCGGGTTCTGCTCAACGCCCAATTTTACCCGTGCATCCAAAAAAGCAATGTACGTTTTTGTGAACAATCGCGTTGTAAAATGCCCTGTTCTTTTAAAAGCCATCGATATTGCGTACAAAAACCTCCTGCCGTCGGGAAAATATCCGTTTGTGTGCCTGAATCTTGATTTGCCCAACACGGACGTGGATGTGAACGTTCACCCCACAAAAAAAGAGGTCAGATACAAAAATCCGAACCAGATTTTCAATTTTGTAATTTCTTCCATCCATGACGCGCTAAAAGCGTACAATTCAGCTCCGGCAATAGCTCAGGAAAGCTTTTTTATGCCGTCGGAGCCTGCTTCTGCACCTGTTGAAGCTGCTCCGCCTAAACTTAATCCGGTTCAGCGCCCGAATTTCTTCCGTCCGGCAAAAGATGAGGAGGAAGATGTTGTTTTTGTATCAAATGATGCTGCCCAAAACCTTGCTGCGGCCAATTTTGAACAATTCAGCCCGCAAAAAAACGAGCCCGAAGCTCAAAAGAAAATTGAGCTGACAATTCCTGCCGCGCCTGATGCCGTGAATTTCAATATTATCGGGCAGTATGCAAATACTTACATTATTTTTGAAGAAGACGGGGATTTGAAGATTGTTGACCAGCATATTGCGGATGAGCGGTATATTTTTGAGCAGTTGACGAAAAATTTAAAGGACAAAATCCCATCCCAGCTGCTTTTGATATCGGATGTGCTGCATGTTGAGCCGTCAGAGGGGGCTTTGCTTGAGGAGCATGCTGAAAAACTCGAGCAGTTCGGTTATGAGATTCAGAAGCTTTCTGATACTGAAATTATCTTCAAAAAAGTGCCTCAGGTGATTGCGCATGTTAAGGTTAAGGACATTCTGGCGGATATTTTGGCTAATTTGTCGGGCGAAATTAACAATATTGAAGAAAAAATGCTCGTTACAATGTCCTGCAAAGCAGCCGTAAAAGCCGGCGCAGAGCTCAACATGTGGCAGATGGAAGAATTGATTAAAAAATGGAAAACCACTGAAAAACCTTACACATGCCCGCATGGCCGCCCGATTTTGAAAACTTTCAGTGAAAAAGAAATAGGCGCTTTTTTCCAGAGAACGGTATTATAAATTTACTCCGGATGGGGTATTTTTTACAATATAGTACACCTGGGTAGTATCCAAGGGATGTTAAATGCTGTATAAATAATATATAACAATTAATTACCCAGACACGATCCAGCTATTTACCCGGTCATGTACATAGGCCGGGTTTTTTATTGGTTTTTGCTTCTGGCATGCTTGAAAAAAGCATGCGATTTCAGGGTGACGAAAAGTGTGGGGTGGAAAAAGTGAAACGGTTCCCACCGCAATACTGGGCAAAAATGGGAATTTTTGGGGGGGGGGGCAAAGTGGTTTGGAGTCGCTCCCCACCTGCATTCGTAGGCAATACTAGCGTATTGCAACGACTGCTCCCTCCCCAACTCGGGGAGGGCTGGGGTGGGGAATGGTTTTAATATAATTTAATTGCCAGGTCACGAAATGGGCTCGCCGTCATGCTGAACTTGTTTCAGCATCGCAAGATTGAAGTAGCTAAGCCCAAAATTTGCCGCCGGAAGTGTGAAATTCACGTCCTTGCGACCCTGCGGGAAACCGGACATTTTTCACAAAATCAAAGATTTTGGAAAAAGTAGTCAACCAAGTTCAGAGTGACGAAAAACTGTAGGGTGGGAAAAGTGAAACGGTTCCCACCGCAAGATTGCGCAAAAATGGGGATTTTTTGGTTTCAAAGTGGTTTGGAGTCGCTCCCCACCCGCATTCGTACGCAATACTGGCGTATTGCAACGGCTGCTCCCTCTCCAACTCGGGGAGGGGTGAGGTGGGGAACGGTTTTAAGATTATTTAATTGCTGGGTGACGAAAATGGCGTGATTTTAGCGCCCCTGAGCCCCTGCGACCTTGTGCCCCTGCGGAAACCCGACTTCCGCCTAAAACGCCAAATCCCCTGTCCTCACAAAAGTATTTATGTAAAAATTCGTCAGCGGCTTTCTTATTCCGCCATGAAGAACCGCATTTTTGAAGATAAGAACCTTATTGTCGCCGCAAATCACGGATAAACTGTTTTTGCTTTTTGCGACAATTGTGCCGGGCTTTGTGTATTGACTGTTGTTGGGCGTGATTTCACACGATTGAACCTTAAAAAACACGTTTTTGTGCGGAATGTAGGAGGATTGCCACGGCCTGAGCCCTCTTATCCGGCAATCTATCTCGTCAGCCGTTTTTTCAAAGTCTATAAGAATATCCTCCACCCCGATTTGACCGAAATAAGTCGCTTCTTTTTCGTTCTGCTGAATCGGGATGACGATTTCTGTGTTCATGTTGTTTAAAAGCTCGCCAATTGCCTCACGTGCAGCCTGACAGCATTTATTTTTAAGCGTTCCGCCTGTTTCTGTCTTTGAAATTTTGACGGTTTTTTGCATAAGAATAGGGCCGGAATCGTAATTTTCATCAATAAGGTGCAGGGTAATCCCGCTTTGCGCCTCGCCATTCATAATTACCCGTGCGTAAGGATTCGGGCCTCTATATTTTGGCAAAAGCGAGGGATGGCAGTTGATTGCGGCGAGTTTGGGCAGATTTATTGTTTCTTTTTTGAGCTTTTCACTCCACGAACCCACGAGAAGTATGTCAGGATTGAGTTTTAGCACCTCTTTTTTGAATTGTTCCGAATTAATGCTTTTTGCCTTAATGTCATAGATATTCAGCCCCTTTATGAACGAAAAATCCGTGCCGGGCGCAAAAATATCTTTGAAAAAGAGAATCAGAGGGTTGTATTTTGTTCTTTCGTAGCGAAGAACGCCTATTACCCTGTGGCCGGCTTCCTGAGCGCCGAGAACGAGGTTTGAGAGCATTTGACCGTATCCTGCAACAACGATTTTCATTAATTAACCCCTCTAAAACATTAAGTTTTCTTAAAAGTTGACTATCTGAACAAATAATTATATAAGTATATTATATTGTAAAATATCTCCCTAAATTATACCCTTTTTGTAAATTTTTATATACAATATTGGTATGGGAGAGCCCTCCCGAACTAAAAAGAGATAAAGAGAGAATTTTGGAAAGCAATTTCGACAGCTTTGATAATTTGGAAACATCAATAAGAAAATCTTCTGTTATACAGGAGCGCATAAACCTTGTTTCCACGCATATGTACCAGCAGTTTCTTGAATATCAGCATTCGTTGATAAATACGCAGGAGATTTTCATTAAAATTGCTGATAATATGCAGGCTGTTGTCGATTATTTGAAGCAGTCTTTCGGCGCAAGAGGGATTTCTACGGAAAATATCTTTTTTGAAACGGATTCAACCGGAACCGTGCTTGTTTTGCATATTTTGTGGCACACAATCAGCTTTACAACAAAATGGAACAACCAGCCGCAGGCGCTTAACCGCGGTGTTGAGGAAGCTCCGATGATTTCCGGAAGAATTATTGCGATGAAAGGCAATTTCCACGAAATTGTTAACGAAGATTCCGAGCATGATATTGACGCTATCCTTGAACAGGAAGTAGCGTCGCTGTTTATCCCCGCTGACAAGACAAAAATCGGCATTATCAAGATAAATCACCTCGGAAACAGAGAATTTTACATAAATCAGATGGACGCACCCAGAGAATTCCTCCTGAAGGTCATTGAAACAATCTGTGGCGGCGGAATCTATCACGAAGAGCGTACAGGCAAAATTAAGATTTAACAATGAACTTTGAGCAGGCCGTAAAACTTCACCAAACAGGAGAACTCGACAAAGCCCGACAGGCTTATGCTGAAATACTTGAAAAAGAGCCTTTGAACAGCGCGGTTTTGAACCTTATGGGGGTGCTTTTGCTCCAAAAAGGGGAAACTGATTCGGCTTTGAAACATCTTGAGCAGGCTGTTGAGCTAAATCCATGCGCGCCTTACCTTGAAAATTACGCTCTGGGCTGGTTTTGCAAAGGGGATTTCCTCAAAGCCGCACAAAATTACGAAAAAGCGCTTGAAAAAGAAGAAACCCTCCATGCGCATGAACAGGCGCAAAAATGTTATGAAAAACTGGGGATGTTCGACAAAGTTCTTGTTCATCTGGAAAAAATCCACGAATTTCGGCCGGATGATATTGATTGCGTCAGAAAAATCGCCAGCCTTTACAAAACCCATAAGGAATATGAAAAAGCCATAGAATTTTATGAAAAATCAATCCAACTTGTGCCTGATGATTATATTGCGATGAACAATGAGGGGCTTTGCTACGAGGGAATCGGCGAATTCTGCAAGGCAAAATGCTGTTATGAGCGTTCTTTGAAGGTCAGAAAAAATTATGAGGCATTTCACAACCTCGGAGTGCTGTTTAGAAAGCTCCGTGATTTTGACGGTTCAATAGAACTCCTGAAAAAAGCGCTTCTGATGAAGCCTGACAGCATTGAGAGCAAAGTCAGCCTCGGAATGAGCTATCTTTCTAAAAAAGATTTTCATAACGGGTACAAATATTATGTAAAACGGAATCCCAAGCTCCGTGCGCAGTACAAAAATCCATGGGACGGCAAAAAACATCCGGATAAGACGCTTTTGATTCACTTTGACGGCGGGCATGGCGACCAGCTTATGTTTTGCCGGTATTTGCGTTATTTGGAGGGCTGGTTCAAGGAAATTAAGCTGCTTGTTTATCCCGGGCTTTTGGATTTGTTCAAATTCAACTTTCCTGATTTGACTGTAATGCTTCCCGAGCAGGATTTTACGCCTTATGACTATTCTGTGAACATAATGGAGCTTCATTATAATTTGGGAATGGATTTTGAGCATATTCCGGCTTTTGAGTCTTATCTTTGTGCTCCTGAAGAGCGAATTTCGTTCTTCAAGGAAAGGTATTTTGATACTGACAGGAGAAAAATAGGGCTTTTCTGGCAGGGGAATCCGAAAGTCTTTAAAAACCGCGCAATTCCTCTCAAAAAACTTGAACCTTTGTTCGGGCATGACGATATTGAATTTTATTCGCTCGAAAAGGGCGATTCTTTGAACCAGATTGCGGATTTTCCGAAAATTGTTAATCTGGAGCCCGAATTGAACAGTTTTTCTGACACTGCAGGCGCATTGATGAATCTGGATTTGCTGATTACGATTGATACGGGGATTGCGCATCTGGCGGGGGCGCTGGGCGTGAAGACTTATCTTCTTTTGCCTTATTCTTCCGAATGGCGATGGTTTTCCGATACGGAAAAAACGCCCTGGTACCCTAATTTTACGCTTTTTAAGCAGGAAAAAGAGGGCGATTGGGAAGAAGTTGTCAAAAGAATTGACAAAGCACTTGACTAAATTTCATATCCTTAATATTATTAATATACGCAAGCCGAAGTGGCTCAATGGTAGAGCAACGGTTTTGTAAACCGTAGGTTGTAGGTTC
>URFH01000011.1 GCA_900547155.1 uncultured bacterium
GCAGATATATTGAATAAAATATTTCCTGAATATCTCAAAACTATTAAACCTGAACAGCATTTAATTGAATTATATCAAGCTGTTCTTAAAGATGTTCATAAGCAAAACACAAAAGAACTCTCAACGCATTTAGAATGTTTAAACAGAAAGCTCTCACAGGCTCAAGAGCGCAAGGATAAGCTTCTCGATATGTATATGGATGAAAAAGTGTCAGAAAACGACTACAGACGCAAAACAGAGCAACTGGAAAATGATATCAGAAAGATTAAAGCGGAATTCATTCAAACCCCGCCCTTAGAAGATGATTTTAACGCATATGTAGATTATGCCTGTACAGTAATAGCCAATATAGACGAGATGTGGCTTAAAGGTTCTTTAGATTTAAGACAGCGAATACAAAGACTAATCTTTCCCAAAGGCATTACATATGATTTAGAAAATTTTCGAACCAACGGTATGGCAAATATATTCATAAAAATAGGAGCCTTAAAGGCTCCTTATAATGAAATGGTACTCCCAAGGGGATTTGAACCCCTGTCGCATCCGTGAAAGGGATGTGTCCTAGGCCTCTAGACGATGGGAGCCTATCGGATTAAGTCCGTAGGAATAATATATCTAAGACATAAATCCCTGTCAACATATCTTTTTTATTTTTTTGTAAATTTAATTTTACACCGCGCTGCTGGTGGATTTTGTTGTTTTCTGCTATGATATTGGTATGTAAAAAAGGATTTGGGACATCCCATTCAGGGTCAAAAGGGAATAAGCGGAATATGAGTAAACCGGAAATCAATTTTATCAACAGCGTGGACGTGGATTTGAATGAAACTACCCCCATGATGCGGCAGTTTCTTGAAATAAAGAAAAATAATCATGGCGTTTTGCTGCTGTATCGCATGGGCGATTTTTATGAAACCTTTTTTGAAGATGCGGTTACGCTGGCAAGAGATTTGGAAATCACTTTAACAAGCCGTGAGGGCGGTTCTCTCGGGCGAATCCCGATGGCGGGGATTCCTGCTAAGGCTGTTGACAATTATCTGCCGAAACTCCTTGAAAAAGGGCACAAAATCTCTATTTGCGAGCAGCTTGAAGACCCTGCAACAGCAAAAGGGCTGGTAAAACGCAACGTAATCAAAACAATCACCGCCGGAACCCTCACAGAAACAAACCTTTTGCAATCAAATTCCAATAACTACCTCGCCGCAATCCTGCGTGACGGCCAAACTTACGGATTTGCATATACTGATATTTCAACAGGCGAATTTCGTGTTACACAAACCTCTTATGAGCAGCTGTTGAGCGAACTCGCCAGAATTAAGCCGTCAGAAATTGTTGTGCCTAAGGTTCCGCAAAAAATTCTGCCGTTTCAGATTGTTCCCGACGAAAAACCCGATATTGAGGAGGAAATTGCGCAAAATTACAACTGCTCGCTCGTTCCGCCGTCAGCTTTTGACAAAAATCAGGGCATGAAAAATCTTCTTGAGATTTTAAAAGTTACTTCGCTCGACGCTTTCGGATATGAGAATTTTGTGACCGGCTTTAGATGCGCTGGCGCAATTGTGGATTACCTTTTCAGAACGCAGAAAGAAAATTTCCCGAAATTTGAGCGAATTGATTCTTACAGCCTTTCCGAGTACGTTTCGATTGATTCAAATACCAGACGAAACCTCGAGCTGACGGAAACTTCAAGGGATAAATCCAAGTACGGAAGCCTTTTGTGGGCGATTGACCGCACAAAAACCAACATGGGCGCCCGACTTTTGAAAAAATGGATTCATCAGCCGTTAAAAAACATCAATATGATTCTTGAGCGCCAGAATGCTGTTGAGGAGCTGATTAAAAATACTTCTGCGCGTATAAATTTTATTACAATCCTTGAAAAAGTCTATGATATCCAGCGTTTGTCCACGAAAATCAGCAACAACAGCGCAACTCCGCGCGATTTTCTCGCTCTGAAAGATACAATCAAGCTTCTTCCCGAGCTTTCGCAGATTGCGCAGCAGTTTAATTCAAAACTTCTTTCGGCTCTTGCGGATGATTATGAAAATTTGCTGGAATTTGCCGATATTGTTGACAAAACCATCTCAGAAGACGCTCCTGTGACCATAAAAGAGGGAAATATCATCAAGGCGGGCGTTTCCAGCGAGCTGGATAACTACAGGGATTTGCTTTCCGGCGGAAAAAACTGGCTTTTAGATTACGAAGAAAAGCAGAAGAAAAAAACCGGCATAAAATACCTGAAAGTCGGGTTCAGCAAGACATTCGGATACTTTATCGAGGTGTCAAATTCAAATCTTTCGCTTGTTCCTGACTCGTATATCCGCCGCCAGACGCTGACTAACGGCGAACGGTTCATCACGGAGGAGCTGAAAAAGCATGAATCCGATGTTCTTTCTGCAGAATCAAAATCCACCGGACTGGAATACAAGATTTTCAGTGATTTGAGAGAATATTCAAAGGAATTCGTGGAACCTGTTCGTGAGGTTGCGGAAATCATCTCTGCGCTTGATGTTCTTGTTTCGTTTGCGGTTTGCGCGATTGAAAATAAGTACAATAAGCCCGAAATTCTTGATTCTAACGAGCTTTGTATCAAAAACGGCCGTCATCCGGTTCTGGAGAAGATTTTGCCGATGGGGCAGTATGTTGCGAATGATTTGAGCCTTACTGCGAACAAACAGCACGAGGAGGACACGCAGTTTATGATTCTTACCGGCCCGAACATGGCCGGAAAATCTACTTACATGCGCCAGAACGGGTTGATTGTCATTCTTGCGCAAATAGGGAGTTATGTGCCTGCGGATTCTGCGAAAATCGGGATTGTTGACAAGATTTTCACCCGTGTGGGCGCTGTTGACGACCTTTCTTTGGGGCAGTCAACGTTTATGGTCGAAATGAACGAAACCGCGTTTATTCTCAACTCGGCGACTGAAAAAAGCCTCATTCTTCTCGACGAAATCGGCAGGGGCACAAGCACTTACGACGGCGTGGCGATTGCATGGAGCGTGGGCGAGTATATTGCGACAAAAATCAAGGCAAGAACAATATTTGCGACGCATTATCACGAGCTCAACGTTATGAGTTCGATTTTCCCGCAAATTAAGAACTACAGGGTAACGATTTCTGAAAATGAGGGCGAAATTGTCTTTTTGAGAAAGGTTGTGGAGGGCTCTGCGAGCAAGAGTTACGGTATTCAGGTTGCAAAAATGGCCGGTTTGCCGCAATCTGTGATTGATAAAGCCGGCGATTTGATGACGAAAATGCAGGTTGATTACGCAAAAGACCTTTCTGCCAACAAACGCAAGGTTAAATCGGGCGTTCCTGATGTTCCGCAGCTGACGCTCGGGATTTAGCTTTTGACGGTACAGTTTTTGCCGGACAATAAGAAAACAAGAATAAAGAACAGTAAAGAGGCGTGGCCAGTTCCTGTTCTTTATTTTTGCAAAAAAAAAACCGACTTGCGCCGGTTAAACTTTACCACATATTAGAGAGGAATTAGAGAGAGAGAAATTAAACTTTGTTTTTGTCCTCTACTAATATAATTCCCACTTTTTTGAATTTCTAAACGTGCATGATGTGATTTCTTTACATTTTGTTACAATTCTTGGGGGATTTTTGTGATGAATTTGTTTGGAGGGGGTGCAAGGGCGCCCAAAATGGAGAATTCACCTTTTCCGTTCCGATTCCTCCGGCTGATTGGTGAAGAAAGTGTATTTTTGAAGTGTTAAGCAGCCTCCCCCATAGTCACTACAAAGGTAAATTCCCCATTTCGGGCTATTGGGGGGATATGGCGGCGCATAGCATGAGGAATTTAAACCCTATGTCCCCAAAATGAACTGTCACGACGGCTCCTTCCCCGACTCGGGGAAGGCCGGGATGGGGAGCGGCTGATATTCGGGCTAAATGTGGCGGGTGGCAATGGGTGCGGGCTCAAGAAGCAATGCGTTGAACTTCCGGCATGGAATTTCCTGCGGAATCGGAACGAAAACAGGAAAACACGCCCGAATACGCTTTCAACGCCGTTAAAAACTACGAAAAATACTTCTCCAGCGCAGGTTTATCAAAAACCTCGATACTTTCTTTGCCATGGATAAAAATCAGGCATGAAAGCAGCGATTTAAACATTGAAAACTCGCTTAAAGAGAATTTTTTCATTAAATCTGCCATATTTTCCGCCAGAAACTCGGTTATGAGCGTTTTGTTCTTCAAAACCAGCGAAGTAAAGTAATCCAGCCCCTCTTTTGTGCTAATCCCCTCAAAATAAAGAATATCCGGCGCCTGAAACTCAATAAACCTCATTGCTTTGTCGAGATTGAACCCGATATGCTCGTTCAACTCGCACTGGTTGACGTTTTCGAGGTTGTATTTTGTTATGGACTCGATAGTCATGACATTTTTGTCCGCAGCCGGAATATCAGACAAAATTGAGTAAATCATGTGCGTTTTTCCGATTAAACCTGCTCCGCAGACAAGAATAATCCCCGGATTTTCGAGCGCATTTTTTATAATTGCAATTTTCTTCGGCTCAAGCCCCAATTCAGCAAGTTTTCTCGGAGGTTTGTAGATTTTTAGTGAAATTCTTTCGCCATGGATTGTCGGGAACGCCGAAATGCTTGCGATAAGCGACATGTCGTCCACTTTAAAGCTCAATTTCCCCAGCTGCGGCAGTTCTGAAACCGCAGGGTCAAGGTTTGCAAGCGTTTTGACCCTTGCAATAAAAGAAGAAATAAGAATCGACGGAATTTCGCCCGTAGAGTAGATTTGGGCGTCTTTTTTGAAGTTCACGCTCAGGCCGTTCGGCACATGTTCAAAAAACAGCTCATGGATGTTCTCTGTAATCGCCTGTTTGAGGATTGAGCGGATGAGTTTTTGGATGTGTTCGTCCGAAAGGTCTTCTTCGTGGAGTTCTTCGCGCCAGTCGTATTTTTTTGTGTCCGCTTCCGTGAAAATTTCGCCAACCGAGCTTCCGCTGTGGTAATATTCTTCAATTTTTTTCAAAACAGATGATTCCGACGAGATTACGGGCTCAATTTCGCATTGGGCGTCTTCTACGATTTTCTCAATTGCAAACAAATCCAGTGGATCGGACATTGCAACCGTCAAAATCCCCTCAATTTCAAACAGCGGAATCACTTTGTATTTCAGCGCGTCATTGAAATTTATATAAGAAAGGCATTTTTTGTCGAGAGAATAGTCATCAAGGTTTACGTAGGGGATGTGGAGCTTGGATTCAAGAAATTTCAGCAGTTTTTCTTCTGAAATGATGTTTGTGCTGATGAGAACCTGCCCGATATTCACATGCTGCGCTGCAGCGACCTGTTCGGCAAGCTCTAAATCTTCATATTTGATAAGCCCGTCCCTGACGAGGTCGTATTTCAGCTTTTCAAGCGTTTTGTTTCTGACAAACTCCATTTCAGCCATTTTTTTATCCCAGATATTCCCCGACTTTGTTAATTACGTCATCGAGCTCAAAAGGTTTTGTAATATATTCGTTTACGCCGGTTTCCTGCCCGATTAGCTTGTCTTCGTCCTGAGAACGGGCTGTGACCATAAGAATCGGGATATCTTTGTATTTTGCGTCGTATTTTAGCAGGCGGCTGATTTTGTATCCGTTCATTTTGGGCATCATTACGTCCAGAATCATCAAATCCGGAATCAATTCCTTGGCCATAGAAAGCCCGGTTTCGCCGTCGTATGCGCAGTGGCACTCATAGCCTTGCGCTTCGAGCATAAATTTCAAAGTTTCAACGATATCCTGTTCATCATCGACGATTAGAATTTTTTTAGCCATTATTATACCCCTGTCCCGTTAGTTTCCAACGTTTTTTCATGAAATTTTTGATTTTTGCGCACCGCTTTAAGCAATTCGTCCGCATTTTTGCCCTCCTCCGGAGCAAGCGCCGTTGAATATACTATATCATATTTTTCAGCTCCGGTCGCGTTTTGTCCAAGATGGGTTTCTATTTTCTTTTCAATAAAATTCCTTGCAAACTTGTCGCCCTCGGGAATCGAAATCAGAAGCCCGTTTTTGCCGTTTTCTGCGTAAAAAACTTCTTTTGTGTTCGTGGTTTTTCGTATTATTGAAACCTGTCCTGATTTTATTTCGTTTATAAAGGAATTTTTTGCGTTTTGGTCTTCTTCAATGTTGACCAGAAGCAGCGGTTTTGAAGCATTTAGGGCAGTTTGAAGATTTTTTTCGAGCTCAATTGTAAAAAACTCTTTTTCGCTCAAAATCGGGAGGATAAACGAAAAAGTCGTGCCGATATTCGGCTCGCTTTCGACCCAGATAAAGCCTCTGTGCGCTTCTATGAGCTGTTTTGCAATAGGAAGTCCGAGCCCTGTGCCGCCGTTTTTCCGGTTAAGCGAATTTTCAATCTGCTGGAATTTGTCAAAAACTTTAACAATATCCTCGGGCGCAATCCCAATCCCGCTGTCCGCCACGGAAACTTTTATGTAATTTTCGTAAAAAACCGGATTCTGGAGGTCGAAAATTTTCGATTTATCGACCTTTTCGAGCGGGATTGTTTCTGTTTTTATGATAATTTTCCCGTTTTCGTTTGTGAATTTTACGGCGTTTGAAACGAGGTTCGTCACAACCTGCTCAATCCTTTGCGAATCAAAATAAGTCTGCGCAATTTCCGTTTGCGCCTCGAGTTTCAGCTCGATTTTCTTTTCTTTTGCGAGATTTTCAAAGGTATTTTTCACAAATTCGACAGGTGAATTTATATCGCCTTTTTCAAACCGGAAATCCATCTTTCCTGCCTCAACTTTGGTCAAATCAAGCAAATCGTTGATAATCCCCGAAAGGCGCGTTACATTTCTTTTTGCGAGGTTCAAAAAATTGTCCATCGCAGCCGTTATTTCGCCGGTTTTTCCGCTCAAAAGGATGTCCAGCGAATTTTTTATTGCTGTGAGCGGAGTTCGGAGCTCATGTGACACGATTGAGGTGAATTCTGACTTCAATCGCTCAAGTTTTTCGAGTTTTGTGTTCGTTGCTTTGATTTCCTCGTACAAAGAAGCATTTTCCAATGGCAAAGAAACCTGTCTTGACAGCGTTTGAAAGCAGGTTGTGTCTTCCTGTGTAAATTCGTTTTCCCTGAAAACTTCAATCAGCCCGAAAAACTTTTCTCCCACGTTTATCGGGGCAAAAAGGTTGTCAAATTTGAGAATATTCAAATCGTATTCTTCAAGCGGGTGCTTTATGTTTTTTATGACCCTGATATCGTCAACATTTATCTCGTAAGGGATTTCTTTTTTGTCAAAAAGCGCTCTGTAGCTGAGAATTGCGCGCAATTTCAAAGAATGTTCCAGTCTCGGGGAAATTCCGTAAAGTGAATTAATTATCAGGTCGATATTCTTTTCATCATTGAAAATCAAGGTCGAAGAAAGCGAAAAACTCAAGCTTTTTTCCAGCCCGTCAATCATTATGTTGACAAGCTTTTGTTTGTCCAAAGAGCCGGCAAGCTGCGTGCTGGTATTGTACAAAACATCAAGCTGGTAAAGGCTTTTGGCGAGTTCGCTGTTGTTTTTTGAGAGAATATCGAGCGATTTTTTCATTTTCAGGTTTGAAAGCACCGTTGCGCTCAAAATTTTCTCATTTACGGGTTTCAAAATCTGCGCATTTGCCAGTTTCATGATGTCGTAGCCGGTATTTTCGGCATCTGCAAGCAAAAGCAGCAAAAGATTTTCCGTGTGCAAAAAAGCCTTTAATTTTTTGCACAAAATCGCCGAATCAATGGATTTTGTCCCCGCATCAACAATAACAAGGTCAACAAGCCCGTTTTCCACGCAGGAAAAAATATTTTCCTCCTCCACGGAGACAAGAGTCGTAACCCCGCAACGCAGCAGTGTTTCAGTGATTAGCTCATTTTGCTTTTCATTATCTGATACCAACAAAACTTTAGACATGGTAATATTTTAGCATAGCTTGTGTATGAGGGCTAATTTTTACGGAATATAACAATGTTTGAGAGGAAAAATAAGATGTCTGAAAAAGAAAAAATGATTAACGCGCAGCCTTATGCTCCTTTTGATGAACAGCTTGTAAAAGAGCGCCAAAATTGCAAAAAAATGTGCTTTGAGTACAATAATATTTCCCCCGAAAACCTGGAAGAACGTGAAAAGCTGCTCAGAAAACTTCTCGGGAAAACCGCAAAATCTTTCCTTATCGAGCAGAATTTTTATTGCGATTACGGCTACAATATTGAAATCGGCGAGAATTTTTATTCAAATCACAACCTCGTAATCCTTGATCCGGCAAAAGTTACGTTCGGCGACAACGTTTTCATCGGCCCTAACTGCGGTTTTTACAGTGCCCGCCACCCTCTTGATTACAAAGAAAGAATAACTTTCATCGAGGACGCAAAACCAATCAAAGTAGGCGATAATGTGTGGTTTGGCGGGAATGTTACCGTTCTTGCGGGGGTTACAATCGGTTCCAACACGGTAATCGGCGCCGGAAGCGTTGTTACAAAGGATATTCCGTCAAATGTCGTCGCTGTGGGCAACCCATGCAAGGTTCTGCGCAATTTGTAATCGTTTTATCCCTAAAATTGCCCGTTGTGATAATGTGTTTTCTCAATATCGGGTTATTATAAATATGTAAGGAGTTTTTATGAACGAAAATGTGCTGGACAGAAAAAATGATAGTCCTAAAATTGCTCAAAAGCATATTTTGCGCTACATCGAGGATTTGCAGCGCCATTTCAGCCTTACAGACAGCCAGATTATAAAAATTCTCAATGATTCAGCTGCTTCTTTCAGAAAAAAAGATACTACAAAAAAATGGTGGCAAATTTTTTAAAAAGTACTACAATTGTTATAGTTTATATAATAGGGGCACTCTGATGGAAGAAAAAGGAATTAAAGTTGACTCGGATTTTATAAATAAGCTCTACATGGCTGCCGAAAAAAATCCGCCCGAATATAGTGAAATTACGCTGGAAACGCTCAAAGATACGCTCGAGGATATAAACACGCTCATCTCAAAACTCAGGCTCAGTGCGTCGCATTCTGCTGAAAAATTTAAAGAAGTAAAGTGCTCTGCAGGCTCTGAAAATAAGCATAAACAGGAAAATGTGCTCATTATTGACGATTTGTGCATAATAACCTATCAGCTCGGCGTTCTTTTTAAAGGGCTGGGGTACAATGTCACTGTTGCAAAGGATATTTACGACGCAGTAGATAAATTCAAGAAAAATCATTTTAATCTTGTTATTCTTGACCTGTTTTTGCCCACGGAGAAAGACGGATTTATCCTTCTTGAAGAGCTTGTTAAGCTAAAAGAGCTTCAGCCGCAGGGGGTTAGAATCGGCGTTATGACGGCATCTTCAAAAGAAGAGCATAAAAATATGTGTCTTGAAAAAGGTGCGGATTTCTTTGTTGAAAAAACCGAAAACTGGCAGAAAAACCTCGTTCTTGCTGCGAATGTTGAAAAATAAAAGCGCAAAAAGCATCAAGAGCAAAGATTTTGAAAAAAACAGCTGCTCAAGTCCTGCGTAACAGCAAGAAATGTCATTCCGAACTCGTTTCGGAATCGCAAGATTTGGGTAAATAAGCCAAAATCTTGCCGCCGTAAGCGTGAATTTCACGTTCTGGCGACCCTGAACCAAGTTCAGGGTGACGAAAAGTGCGCTGTCATTCCGAACTTGCAGCTCCTCTTGTTTGCGAGGAACGAGCAATACAAGGGAGGGTGCCCTTCAGGGTATTTCGGAATCTTGCCAGCGTTAAATACCAACTTTTCACATTGGAGAGACCCTGAAACAAGTCCAGGGTGACAGAAAGAAGCTGTCATTCCGAACTTGTTTCGGAATCGCAAGGTCGAAGTGCGTAATCATTGCCCTTGATTTTTACTTAATTCAGTATAAAATTCAAAAGCGTGCGTACACCTGCGCCGGTCGCGCCTTTTGACATAATTTCGTTAATCGGTTTGTCAATAAACGCAGTACCCGCAATATCAATATGCGCCCAGTGCGCTTTTTTAACGAAATTCTGCAAAAACAGCGCCGCAGTCTGCGTTCCGCCCTGACGAGAGCCGGTATTTCTCATGTCTGCAACATCGCTTTTTAAAGAATCCTTGTATTCTTCAAACATCGGAAGCTGCCAGAGGCGCTCTCCGCCAATATTTCCGCATTTTATGAGTTTGTCGATTAAAGATTGGTTGTTGCCCATAATTCCGCTTGCTGCGCTGCCCAGAGCGACAACGCATGCGCCTGTGAGGGTCGCAACATCAATAATTACATCAACACCGAGCTCGCTTGCGTAACAAAGTGCGTCAGCAAGGGTCAATCTGCCCTCTGCGTCGGTGTTATCGACCTCGATTGTCTTTCCGTTTCTGGCTGTAAGCACATCGCCCGGCTTGTAAGCGCTGCATCCGGGCATATTTTCGCAGGCGGCGATTATACCGTGGAGCTCAACGTCCGGTTTCAGGTCTTTTATCGCATTCATCACGCCCAAAACCGCTGCTGCTGCGGACATGTCGTCTTTCATTGTGAGCATTGATGACGGAGGCTTGATATCGAGCCCACCGCTGTCAAAAGTAATGCCCTTGCCGATAATTGCGATTTTTTTGTGCGCATTCGGCGATTTGTATTGCATGTGGATGAATTTCGGAGGCTGGCTGCTGCCTTTTGACACCGCAAGGAACGCGCCCATTCCCATTTTTTCAATTTCGTCTTTTTCGTAGACGCGCACATCAATATCTTTTAAAGATTGGGCAATTTCTGCAAGTTTTGCCGGAGTAGCGTATTGAGCCGGTTCATTTGCGAGATTTCTGGCGAAATTCACCGCAGAAGCAATGATTTTACCTTTTTTAACACCGGCTTTTGCCTTTTTGCAGTGTTCTTCAACCATATCAACGATTACAACCTCGTCGATTTTCTTTTGTTTTTTGTCGGATTTGTATTTGTCGAACTTGTATCCGCCTATTAAAACGCCCTCGGTAATCATTTGTGCGCAAATCTGCGGGTCATATCCGCCGATTCCCGCGCCATGGAGGATAGAAACCACTTTTTTTGCGTTCGGGAGTTTGGCGCATTTTTTAATGATTCTTGCTGAGAGTTCTCTGAGCTTGTTTAGGGTAAAATCTTTGCTTTTTCCCATTCCTGCGATGATGATTTTTTCCGCAGGCAGTTTTCCGAATGTAGGGAGCACGTACATTGAGCCGAATTTCCCGTCGAAGCCTTCTTTTGCGATTACATAATCGGAAATCAGCCCGCCGAGAGCTATATCAATAGCTCCGGTTGCGCCCGCAGGGACTTTTACGCCCTCAAACAGGTTCACAACAAGAACATTGGCTTTTGTTTCTTCCAACAGGCCTTTTGCTACCGTAACATTCATAAAAACCTCTTTCTTTTAATCTGTATGAGAATAATTATACGCTTTTTTCCCTCCGGTTGCAAAAAACTCACAAAATCCCCCGAAATTTCAATTTTTGCCCCCTCTCCGGTGGGCGAGGGAGAATATTTGCGCCCTCACGCAGCGCCTGTTGCGGCATATTAAAAACAAATCCTCTAAAAAAGCCCTTTTCCGTCCGGAAAAGGGCTTTAATATTTGCAAAAAATCAATTACTTAGCTAGTAGTTTGTTTACTGCAAGTGTTAATCTTGATTTTTTTCTGGCAGCTGTGTTTTTGTGCAAAACACCTTTGGAAACAGCCTTGTCGCACAGTTTGTAAGCGTGATTAAGAGCTGTTTTTACAGAATCTGCCTCTTTGGCTTGAGCTAATTCAAGGGTTTTTCTGATTGCAGTTTTGATTTCAGATTTTACAGCAACGTTTTTCAATCTGTTTCTTTCTGCAACGAGTACTCTTTTTTTAGCTGACTTAATGTTTGCCATTGTTTTTTCCTTTCATAATGCATTTTAATCTGCATTGAGGATGGTGTGAGTACAATTATTATAGCCTTAAAAACTTAAATTACAACATGTCAGCGTTGACTTTTTCGTCCGCAATCCTGAAAATTTCGTCCAAGCGTTCTTTTTTGTACAAATACAAATGCCCCACAAGCGCCTCAAACCCCGTTGCAATGCGGTGAAGCGATTGATTTATGCGTCTTGCTGAAGATGAGGGGATGTTTCTGCCGCGCCGGACGATTTCTTTTTCTTCTTCTGTTAGATAAGGCTCGAGAAATTCCAGCAAATCGCACTGATATTGTGCGTTTACAAGGTTTGTGTTGAGTTTGTGGAGCTTTGCGAGGTTCGGGGTTTTGTAAATAACCTTTTCCCTTATATAAAGCTCATAAACTGCATCTCCAAGGTGCGCACATCCTTTTAAATTCATTTCTTCCATAAATAAATTTTAGCATAAAGGTGAAGTTTGTTTAAGAATTGGCTTGATTTTGCGTTGTCGGCTAAAATATTTAATGAGTATCACCATACATCTATGATATGAGGCAAAAATGCGTATTTTTAAAAGTTTTATAAATCTGTTGAGCGTGTTTGCCGTGCTGTTTTTTCAAAAGGCGGCAGTGCACGCGGCGGTTGCGTTTCCGACAATAACCGTCGGAATGGGGAACACAAATACCCCGCAGGAATTCACACAGGGCGTCCAAATCCTCGTCCTTTTGACGATTCTGACGCTCGCGCCGAGTATTTTTATTATGACAACGGCGTTTATCAGGATAATCATCGTTCTGGCGCTCACAAGGCAGGCAATCGGGCTTGCTTCGCTCCCGCCGAATCAGGTTCTTGCCGGTTTGGCGCTGATTTTGACGTTTTTTGTAATGGCTCCGACCTTTAATAAAATGAATGAAACCGCAATCCAGCCCTATATGAAAAATCAGATAACCCAGCAGGCTGCGCTGGAGCGGGGGATTGAGCCCATGCGCGAATTTATGATAAAACACACGGAAGAAAAGGAGCTGGGGCTGTTTTTGAGTATGGCGAAAATCGAAAAGCCAAAAAACTGGAAAGATGTGCCGACTTATACGCTGATTCCTGCTTTTGTAATCAGCGAGCTGAAAACAGCTTTTAAAATCGGTTTTATTATATTTATGCCCTTTCTCGTAATCGATATTGTTGTGGCAAGTATCCTTGTTTCAATGGGTATGCTGTTTTTGCCTCCGGCAACTGTTGCCACTCCGTTTAAACTCATACTTTTTGTTATGATTGATGGCTGGTATTTGATTACAAAAACGCTCCTTGAGGGCTTTATTACTTAGTTAAGGAAAAACAATGGAAGATACTCAATTTTTAACAATTATACAGAACGTTTTCATAATGATTTTGCTGCTTGCAACGCCTGTTCTTGTCATAAGCATGATTGTCGGGCTTGTGATAAGCGTTTTTCAGGCTGTTACGCAAATTCAGGAGTCCACGCTGACTTTTGTTCCGAAAATTATTGCCGGAATAATCACCCTAATCGTGCTAATGCCGTGGATGTTGAACGTTTTTGTTGAAAAAACAAACGAGCTGTTCAATTATATACAAACGATTATACATTGAGGTGCAATGAATGCAGCCTGATTTGTTAACACTGTTATCTCCTAAAAATATCGTTATTTTTGTGATTATTTTCACAAGAATAGGCGGGATGATTGCTTCGGCGCCTTTGTTTTCGCATTATCCTATGCCAGAACAGGTGAAAATCTGGCTTAGCGCGCTGGTTGCTTTTATTTTGTTTCCAATGATTTCTTCGACTATTCATATTGTTATGCCTACGGACTTTCCGGGGCTTTTTATCTACCTTTTGAGGGAATTTGCGGTCGGATTTATGATTGGTTTTATTATGAACCTCATTTTTGCGGCTGTGCAGATTGCCGGCGAGTTTATAAGTATTCAAATCGGCATTTCAATGAGCCAGATTCTTGACCCTGTGACCGGCGCAAGCTCGCCGATTCTTTCGCAAATGTTTATAATTCTTGCTTCGTTCGTTTTTCTCGCGCTGAACGCCCATCAGTGGCTTTTTGCTGCGATTTATAAAAGTTATACGGCTTTTCCGCCCGGTTTGGACTTTGTTTTTACGGGCGGGGTTGTGGAAAACATTCTGCATTTGAGCGGGCAGATGTTTTTTATCGCAATCAGCATGATTTTGCCGGTTTTCTGTGTTATGTTTGTATCAGAGGTTCTGATGGGCTTTATGTCGAAAATGATGCCCCAGATGAACATATTTATGGTCGCCATACCTTTTAAAATCTATATCGGGGTAATTTTGATACTAATGTTTATTTCTCCGACGGCGACGTACCTGTCAAATACGATTCAGTCATATTTTCAGGGCATTGTCGAAATGATGTAGCAACGGTGAGGGAAAAGTGAGCCAGGCAGCGGAAAGAACAGAAGACGCAACCCCCAAGCGACGGGAGGACGAGCGAAAAAAAGGCAATATTGCGCGAAGTCAGGATATGACTTCGTCACTTGTGCTGACTTCGGGCGTTGGTTTGTTAATCGGGCTTATGCCGATTATGCTCGAAAAGATGAAAAACCTTGCCAGATACACTTTTACCCATATAAAACCCGACCAGATTGAAACTGACAACATTTTGGCGATACTTGCGCCTTATGCAAAAATCTCGGGTGAAATTTTGATTCCTTTTCTTGTTGCTCTGGCGCTGGTTACGGCTGCAATTATAAGAATGCAGGTCGGCCCGCTGTTTGCAATAGAAAAAATCAAGCCCAAACTCGACAAATTCTCCGGTGCGCAGATTATGCAGGGGCTGCGCAAGATTTTCAACCCGTTTGAGGTGAAAAACCTTGTTGAAATGACAAAATCGCTGCTTAAAATGGGGATAGTCGGTTATGTCGGCTATAATGTTCTTAATTCCAGAAAAGACGAGCTTTTCGGGCTTGTCGGGGCTGATTTGAACACGGCTTTTGCGGTTCTGGGCAGCATTCTTGTTCACATGGTCATAAGCATGTGCCTTGCGATGTTGATTATCGGGTTTATTGATAAAAAATACCAGACTTACGAGTATGAAAAATCAATTAAAATGACAAAACAGGAGGTCAAGGACGAATTCAAAAACACCGAAGGGGATCCGATGATTAAGGCGAAAATTCGCTCCGCCCAAATGCAAATTATGCGCCAGAAAATGATGAGCGCGGTTCCCACGGCGGATGTTGTTGTTGCGAACCCGACGCACTATTCTGTTGCTATAAAATATGACAAATCCAGGGCGCCGGCGCCGATGGTTGTGGCAAAAGGCGTTGATTTTATGGCTTTTAAAATCCGTGAAATCGCCAGAGCCAATGATGTTCCGATTGTTGTGAACAAACCGCTTGCCAGAGCGCTTTACAAGCTTGTAAAGGTTGATAGCGTCATCCCTGCCGACCTTTATGTTGCTGTTGCGGAGATTCTTGCTTACGTTTATAAGAAAAACACTTCACAGCATATTGATGTGCACTAAATAGCCGTTTTTAGGCAAAAATCTTCTACTACGGCTCAGATTGTGTCGCTCTTCTTGCTATTGGCGGGAGGGGAATGATTGAGTATCGTTTGTGAGAGGATGAATAGTTGCACCCTCCCCGAGTTGGGGAGGGTTGGGGTGGGGATTGCCCCGTAGGGAAAACACCAAATAGCATTATTTTTATTTATGAAAAGATATTTGTTAAGTTTTGTAAATATGAATTTTTTGCCCCAAAACCCTTGCTATGATAGCCTTTCTAATAGAATAGAATGGAATGGAAACCTTATGTCAAAAACAGATTTTTCTTTGTTTTCATGAAAATACAGCACTTTAAAAGTAAGAAAAGGAAGAAAAATGGAAAAAGTAGGTTTTCACAGTGTAAATATGGCCTTGCCGCGCCAGTCTTTCGGGCAAAAAGCCGCATTTGAAAGGCAAAATCTTGCGCCAAAACCGCAAAATAACAGCCAAATTCTTGAATACAGCCTTGCGTCGCTCGCGGCAGTAGGCTCTGCGCTGATTATTGGTTCAGCATTGAGAAAAGGCGCGGCCGCAAAGCTTCTTGCCGCAAAAAATGAGGGAATTAAAGCTGGCGAGCTGGAAACTTTAAAAAGGCTCAAAAACCTTGATATTGCTGATTTTAAAAAGGTGGGCAGTTTCGACAAAGGAAAGGCCTTAATCGACGGAAAGCCCTATTCCGGCGTGATAAATACCAAAAATTCCGTAATAACCTATAAAGACGGCGTATTGACCAGAGCTGAGCTCTCCGATGGCACGTTAAAAGCCTATAATGACGGACATATTAACAGAATCCGCAAAGGCAATCAGATAAAAGATTTTTATACCCGAAATGACGGCACAAAAGTGGCAAGAACGTTTGTTCCTAACGATTCTTTGATGATTTCAAAAGGCTCTAGAACAGAAAAACGCCGTGAATTTGCTACTTATATAAAACCCGATGGTTCGGTACTCAAAACAAAAGAATCCTGGGGCACGATTTCGCATCCGGCCTATAAAAACGGTGAAGTTTTCAATTATCACAAAGTTGTTGACCAAAAAACCGGCAAAACCATTTCAATGACGAGCTCAAGACCCAACCGCTTTGCGGATACGAGCGTCCGTCATAAAGAGCATGTGATTGTTGACGGAAAAAAGGTTACTAATTACTATCATGACGGCAAAATCACTGCCACACAACGCAGTGAATACAATCCGGGAACGGGTGTTGTTACAATAAAAGAAAAAACATACAACTTTGACGGAAAACCCTATGATGGCGAGCATTTGACCTTGAAACTACCGAAAACAGAGGCAAAATTACGGGCTTTTGTTGAAAAAGACGGAAAAATCAAAGATGGCAGCGTTGAATTGTTTGACCAAAAAGGACATCAGCTCGTTGGTGATAGTTACATGAACCATGGCGGTTCCGTTGCGGAGGCGAGGGCTGCTATTGAAAAAGCAGGGCTTCCGTTTAGGATATAATTTTATTTTTGGAAAAAGCAGAAAGCAAGTTCGGCATGGCAAAGCAAAAAAACGTCATTCCGAACTTGCGGCTTCTCTTGTTTGCGAGGAAGGAGCAATACAAGGGAGGGGGCCCTTCAGGGTAGTTCGGAATCGCCGGATTTGGGTAAATAAGCTAAGATTTTGCCGTCGGAAGCGTGATTTTCGAGTCTTTGCGACCCTGAATCAAGTTCAGGGTGACGAAAATCGTGCCGTCATTCCGAACTTGTTTGGGAATCGCCGGATTGAAGCAAATAAGCCCAAATCTTGCCGCCGGAAGCGTGATTTTCAAGTCCTTGCGACCCTGTGGAAAACCAGACATTTTTCACAAAATCAAAGATTTTGGAAAAAGCAGTCAAACAAGTTCAGGGTGACGAAATGGGCGCTCCGTCATTCCGAACTTGTTTCGGAATCGCCGGATTGAGGTCGATGTGCCAAGTATTTGCGGCGCTGAAACGGCTGCAGGGCGGCGTTTTTTGTTCTTTTTAGGGCTGTTGTTAATTAATTGACGGCGTAATGAAAAAATCCTCCAGAACAACGGAAGTTTTTGCGGCCTGTGCGTTGTTTGCCGGCATTGCGCCGCGTTTTCCGAGCGAATATGCAAGCGCTTTTCTTATCGGGCTTTTGGATTTTGCATTTTTTTCGTCGATTTCGTCAAGCTGCGCCTTGGTTTTTGTTGTGAGCGGCACGCCCACGACTTTTCTTGAGATAGAATCGTTAATAATCGAGGTCATTGCCGTCAAACTGAACGCTCCGGCGAGGCTGGCGTTGCACATTTTTGAAAGCAGGTTGTGAACGAAGGCAAGAATGTATGCTGAGAAACTTATTCTTGAAATTTCTTGCGCAGCACGGTTTTTGGCGCTTTTGCCGGCTTCTTTTCTGTTGTCACCGCTGTATTGCATGGTCAAATTGTATGCGTCTGTAACAAGGAAAATCGTTGTGATTGCTCTGGCGAGGTTTATGTTCGTCTGTGCGAGCTTGTTTCCGTCATATTCGACGTGTTTTGCGCCGTCGGCTTTCAAAACCGAAGATTGCAGCAGATTTTCGACCTTTTTCAAATCCTGCACATCCAGCATGCCGTATTTGTTTACCTGAATCCCTGCGGACGTAATCTGCTTGTCGAGCCAGAGCAGAATGTTTTTCAACCCCTCAATTTCTTCCGTGTTTTTTTCAAGATTTTGCATATATTCTTCAAAAATCCGCACTTTTTTCTCTGTGGAACTGAGCGGGGATTCTTTCCAGACTTTGAGCGCAATTCTTTCTTCATAATAGTTTTTGAAGTTCTCGGCTTCCTTAAATCCCGGATTTTCAAGGGTTTTTGTCATCCTTTTGATACGCAGCGCTGTTTGTTTTCCCTGAAGCTTTGCCGTAAGGTCGGAAATTCCCTTTGCAGCTGATTTTCCGAGCTTTTTAACAAACGTGAACGGCACAATGACGCTTTTTGTAAGCTGCCCCCAGAAAGTTTTCTTTGTACCAATCGGAATCTCTTTCAAATCCGCTGATTCCAGCAAATATTCAAACGCCCTGTTCACATTTTCTTTGGATTTTGTGTCAACATTTTTTATAAACGCAAGTTTTTCGTCATTTGAGGTGATTGTGAGCTTTCGCAGCGCTTCAGAGGTTTTTACGGATTTTACAATCGTTTCTTTTATCTGTTCAAACCGCATTTCGTCGGCCTGTTGAACCATTGACATGAGTTGTTTCAACTTTTGCTTGTCGAACATTTTTTCAACGCTGTAATAGCCTTTGAAAGACGGATTCTGGGGAGAATTGCTGCTGAATATTGAAAATGCTTTTGTATTTGCTTTTGCGGGGGTGATTTTAGCCTTTTGTTTTTCGGGTTTCTTTGCATTGGTCAAAAGTCTGCCGATTGCGGGCAAAACGCCATTTTTCTCCGCCATTTCTTTCTCAAGCCTGTCGAGAGTTTCCTTGTCGGATGGTACAATGGGTTTTCCGACGAGTTTTCTGCCGAGAATTTCCGAAAAAGCTACGGTTGAGCCGGAAACAAAGAGCGCTGTCGGGAGGCTTTTGTTGACTGCTGTTTCAAATGTTCCGAACAAAAGGTTCTGGATGTACATGTTCAGCCCGATTCTTGAAAATTCCTGTGCAACACGCGATTTTTGCTGGGTTTTTGCTTCGGATTTGCTGCTGCTGTATCTCATTGTCGTGTTGTAGGCGTCATTTCCGAGGAAAAATGCGTAAACCGTGCCGGAAATGAACCTGTTTCCGAGCATAAGCGAGGTTGTGGAGTATTTTCCTTTGTCAGGGTCAACGACTTTGTTGCGGCGGCGCTGGATTTTGCTTTTTAGCACATCATCGGGGATTAAAAACTCCGAACCTGCGCTCCATTTTTGATATCCGCTCATTTCTCTGTAGCCGTTTTCCCAGATTTCGTGGGAATTTATCAAACCTTCGAGGCTGGTAAATTCTTTCATTACTTTATCGAAATCTTTTCCACTGCCGGAGGGATTTGATTTTGTGAAAATCTTTTTTATTCCTTTTGCGGCGGCTGTGAACGGCGAGATAAGATTTTCTGAGAATCTTTTCATTATTCCCTTTTTAGGGCGGTAATAAAGGTTGTCAATGCTGATTTTTTCAGCGATTTCGTCGGGAATTGAGTATTTTTTTCTAAATTCGGGGCTGGTTTTTACGAGCTCGACATAATCTGCGGCTATTCGGCGGTATTCTTCGTATTGTTTTGTGCTTATTGCTTTGAGTGATTTGAAAACTTTTCTGTTCAGGTCTTGAGGGATTGCTTTTATTACCGATTTTAGGGAGTTTTGTGCCGTATTAACGTTAAAACCCTTGAAAGAGATGCGCTTTTCGCGGTTTTCCTGCAAGGGTTTTGGTGTAGATATTTTGTTTGTGCTGTTCCATGCCGGCGAGTGGTATCCGGCATGATAATTTTTATTGAAATTTTTGTACTCAATCCCTTTTATCACAGCATTTTCCGAGTTTTTAAGGCGCGGCCGGCTCTTTTTGGAGAAATCCTCCGCATTATATTAAAGCCTGTAAAAAAATAAGTTGCTAGGGGCGGGGCTTTTCGCTCAACAAAAGTTTACGTAACGATTTTTGTTGTTATTAATCAAACAACCTTAAAATCCCTCCCCTCTCCCCAACTCGGGGAGGGAGCAGTCGCAGCAATACGCCGGTATTGCGCACGAATGCGGATGGGGAACGGCCCCAAACCACCTTGAAACCCTCAAATTCCCATTTTTTGCACAATCTTGCGGTGGGAACCGTTTCACTTTTCCCACCCTACTAATTAAACAACCCCAAAAACCGCTCCCCACCCCAACCCTCCCCGAGTTGGGGAGGGAGTAGTCGTTGTAATACGCCGGTATTGCGCACGAATGCGGATGGGGAACGATTCTAAACCACCTTGAAAATCTGAGCCGCAGCACTTTTTGCCAAATATCAATATCCCCCAAAATTTTTTGTATATAATAAATAAACAACCACACAACCGCGGGGGAAACTTTGAAAGTACCGAAACTTTTCCTGTTCAAAACGTTTTTTCTCATAAGCGCATTCTGCTTTGGCGGCGGATATGTGATTATTCCGTTGATTAGAAAAGAACTCGTTGAAAAACGCCGTTTCTTAAGCGAATGCGAGCTTCTGGACATCTATGCAATGGCACAATCCGCACCCGGCGCGATTGCTGTGAATTCTTCCGCATTGATTGGCTATAAACTCGGCGGAAAAACGGGCGCTTTGCTGTGCTGTCTGGGCACAATTCTGCCTCCTTTTATTGCAATTTCAATAGTTGCTTATTTTTACACGGCTGTTTTGCACAGCGTAATTGTAAACAAAATCCTTGCGGGCATGGCTGTGGGGGTTGCGGCTGTGATGATTAGTTTTATGTTTGATTTGATAAAAATAGTTTTAAAAGAAAAATGCGCGCTTCTGGCGTCTTTGATTGTTTTTTCTTTTCTTGCTGCCGAGGTTTTCAGAGTTAATGTTGCGCTGGTGCTGGTAATTTCGGCGCTAATCGCCCCGATAAGGCTTTTATGGACAAAAAATAAGGAGAAAAAAGATGATTAGTACGGTTTTTTCTCTGTTTTTAAGCTTTTTGCAGGTGGGATTGTTCAGTATTGGCGGCGGTTATGCGACAATCCCGCTAATCAGGCAGATAATCATCGAAAATCACGGCTGGCTGACCCTCGGCGAATTTACTAATATGATAACCATCTCCCAGATGACGCCCGGGCCTCTGGCAATAAACCTTGCGACCTTTGTCGGCAAAAAAATCGGCGGAATCGGCGGTTCAATCGCTGCAACTACCGGCGGAGTGCTTTCGGGGATAGTGATTTCGCTTCTGATTTACAAATGTTTCAATAAATTCAAAGAATCCCGGATTGCCGCGGAAATTTTGAAAGGGCTGCGCTCTGCGACCTGCGGATTGATTGCTTCGGCATGCGTAATGGTCGTTATAATGGCGTTTTTCAGAGATTTAACCCCGTCTTTGGCTAATCTCAACCTGCTTTCGGTTTTTGTGTTTGCGGTTTTGCTGTTTTGCGTGCAAAAGTACAATTTAAACATGATTTTAGCAATTTTCATTGCCGGAATCGCGGGACTTTTTATTTTTTAGTTTTTTAGGGGTTCGTAAAGGTTTTGGGCTTCCTGTGCGGCGATATTTCGTTCCGGAATTTCAAGAACTTTTACTTCTACGGTTTTATTGTAATGCTCTATTTTAATAATATCGCCGATTTTGAGCTGTTTTGAGGGTTTTGCGATTTGTCCGTTCACATATACGCGCCCCTGGTCGGAAACATCGTTTGCAACCGTGCGGCGTTTTATGAGTCTGGAAACTTTCAGGAATTTGTCTAATCTCATATTTTGATTTTAGCATGGAAATAATCCGGCGTAAAAAACAGGGTTTCCCCCCCCCCTTCCCCGGCTCGGGGAAGGAGCAGTCGTAGAAATACGTAAGTATTGCGTACGAATGCGGATGGGGAACGGTTCCAAATCATCTTGAAAACCTCAAAATCCCCATTTTTGCACAATCTTGCGGTGGGAACCGTTTCACTTTTCCCACCCTACGATTCAACAACCTTAAAACCGCTCCCCACCCCAGCCCCTCTCGCAAACGATACTTAATCGTTTGCTCGGCAGAGTCCAACTCGGGGAGGGAGCAGTCGTTGAAACAACAAAGGGTTAGGGGATTACATTTTGTAGTGACTTAAAACCCTACCCGCAAGGGCGGGTTTTTCGGAACGGAAAAATGTAATCCCCTAACCCGCCCAAAACTTATAATCTAACCAATTATCTACCTAAAAGATGACAAATCCCTCATTTTTGTGTCAGAATTTGAAAAAAAGGACAACAAAATGGAAGAAAACGATTATAAATACTATCTGGACAACGGAATCCACGATATTAGGGACGGAAATTTTGAGGCGGGGATTGAAAAAATCAATAAATCCATAGAACTCAAAAACGACTGGGAAATCCCCTATTTCTACAGAGCTGTCGCCCATCAGGCGCTTGAGAATTTTGATGACGCAATGCTTGATTATACAAAAGCCCTCCAATTGAACGAAAAAATGACGGACGCCTATTACAACAGGGCGAGAATTTTGCTGACAAGAAAAGATATCCCCGACCCTGACGTGAAAAAAGCGGTTGAGGATTTGGAAAAAGCCATTGAGCAGGATGAAAAGTTCATTGATGCCCTTTACGCAATAGCCGCGGCGCACAAAAAGCTCGGAAATTACGAAACCGCGCTCGACTACCTCGAAAAGCTCCTGAAAATCGAGCCGGAAGCTATCCATGCACGCGCATTGAAAAAATTACTGCTCCAGAAATACCTCTAGTAAATATCACAGAATTCTGAAATGAATTCGACAAGATTCATCACCGGAATCCGGGTTTTTTTGTCGATTTCAATCAGCCCCTGCCTTATTCCGAGCTCGCATGCGGGGCAGGTTGTGATGATTAGGTCTGCGTTTGTGTTTATGAATTTTTCTGCTTTGGATTTTGCTATTTTTCTAGAAATTTCAAGGTTTTTTAATGCAAATTTCCCTGAAAACCCGCAGCATTTGTCAAAATCCTCTGCTTCTTCGTATTCGGCGTTTTCAATGCTTTTTATGATTGAAATAAAGTCAAAATCCTCATGGCAGGGCTTGTGTGCGGTTATTTTTAAAGGTTTTTTTGAAACTATTTTTTTATCCTTTAAAAATTCAAGGACATTTACGGTTTTTTGCGCGAGTTTTTCGGACTTTTCGCAGGGAAAATATTTTGCATACTCCTTGAGCGCAAAATTGCAGGACGCGCAGTCGGTCAGTACAAAATCATAGTCCTCAGGCAATTTTTCAAGGTTCTTTTTTGCCAGTTTTTCATATTGTTTGAATTTCCCGGCGCTCAAATAGCTTATCCCGCAGCATTCAAAGCCTTTTTCAATAATCTCAACGCCGGTTTTTGCAAATATGTTTTTCAAAGCGTTTTTTGTTGACGGATTCAGGTAATTGTTAAAACATCCGGCAAAATAAACGGCTTTTTGGCTTTTTTGCGGGGTTTTTTGTGCTTTTATCTCCTTTTCGCTTATTAAAGAATCAAGCAAAACAAGCCTTTTGGGCAAAATTCCGGCAAAAAACGAAGCAATTTTTGAAAGGCTGAAAAAACGGTATAAGCTGAACGCGATTTTTGCGCAAACCAGCATTGTTTTGAACAAAAAATACGAATCAAGGATTTTTTCAGCAAAATTTTCCCCGTTTTCTGCGTAATACTGGGCTTTTACCGCGGTGAAAATTTCTCTTGCGTCAATATTGCTCGGGCAAAAATCCTTGCAAGCGTTGCAGCCCGTGCACAAATCCATGTAGTCTTTTATCCGCTTATTTAGCTTCAAATCGCCCTTTATTACGCCGTTTAGCATGGTGAATTTTGCTTTAGAAACGCAGCATTCGTTCAGCGCAGCCCTGTAAACAGGGCAAACAGACTGACACAGCCCGCATCTGGAGCATTTGTAAATCTCTTCTTCATAATCCGACAGTTTTTTCATATCTAACATTATATTCACAATATAAATTTAGTGATAGAATAAATGCAAGTTGAAAAAAGGAAAAATATCGGTCATCCTGAACTTGTTTCAGAATCGCAATGTCAGCGAGGACAACAAATTTAAAGAAAGGCAAAGATTTTGAAAGCAGCAGTAGCGGAAAATCAGCAAATAACCGTCAAAGAAGTGGAAATCCCCGTTATGGAGGGCAAAGGCGCAATCATTAAAGTGTTTGGATGCGGGCTTTGCGGCTCTGATATTGTTAAATTTAAAAACCATCCCGAACCCAGAGTCCTCGGGCATGAAGTTGTCGGGGAAATTGTGCAGATTAAAAACGGGCTTTTCCCAAAATTCAAAAAGGGCGACAAAGTTGTGCTCGGGCACCATATTCCCTGCATGAAATGCCGTTTTTGCAAAAACGAAAACTACTCAATGTGCCATCAATTCAAGGAAACAAATATTCACCCCGGCGGATTTGCGGAATATATCTTTGTTTCGGACAAACACCTGAAAAATACCGTTTTTAAAGTTCCCAAAAACCTCGACGATATGGAAATTTCCTTTATGGAGCCGCTCGGCTGCTGCGTTAGGGCTGTTAAAAGAGCCGGAGTGAAAGAGGGTACAACTTCTCTTGTTATCGGGCTCGGTTCGATTGGAATGCTTATGGGACAGGCGATAAAGGCTTTTAAAGGCGATGTTATCGGCTGTGATTTGATTGACGAAAGGGTTTCGATTGCAGAAAACCTGAATTTTGACTGCTCGCTGAAATTTGAAAGCAATGAAGCCACCGCAGCAAAAATTAAGGAAATGACAGAGGATTACGGCGCGGATATTGTGTTTATGACGTCAGGTTCGGACAAAACACTTGAATTTGCCCTGAATGCGGTTCGTGACGGCGGCACAATCCTTGTATTTTCTTCAATTCCGACCGAAGACGGCTACAAAAACAACGATATTTACTACAGAGAACTGAAAATCATGGGCAGCTATTCGCCCTCACCGCAGGATTTAAAAGAAGCTTACGAACTTTTGAGAAAGAAAAAAGTCTGCGTAAAATATCTTTCCACTCAATACCCGCTGGACGATATTGCCGGCGCAATTGAGGACACAATCGCAAACAAAACATTAAAGGCTTATATAAAAATATGAAAATGAAAGCAATAAGATACTATGCGCCTCAGGACATCCGCTACGAGGATGTTGAGGTCAAAGAACCCGATGATAACGAGGTGCTGGTAAAAATCAAAGCCGCATTAACCTGCGGAACCGATATAAAAACCTACAGGCGCGGTCATCCTGTGCTTATTAAGAAAGTTCCGTCGGGTTTCGGGCATGAGCTTGCCGGAATTGTTGAAAAAGTGGGCAAAAAGGTCATTGGTTTTGAGCCGGGTGACCGCGTAGTTGCAGCGAATTCGGCTCCATGTGGAAAATGCTTCTTCTGCCGGCGTCAGGAGTACAATCTTTGTGAAAATCTCGACCTTTTGAACGGCGCTTATGCGGAATACATCACGATTCCGCAAAGAATCGTCGAAAAAAACCTCCTAAAAATCCCGACAGGACTGAGTTTTGAAAAAGCTGCTTTTACAGAGCCCCTCGCAAACGTAGTTCATGGCGTTGAGAGAACCGGAATAAAACCCGGTCAAACTGTTGGCGTTTTTGGAATCGGGCCAATCGGGCTTATGTTCGTAAGGCTGGCAAAATTAAAAGGCGCCAGAGTTATTGCAGCGGGCAGAAATCCCCTAAAACTTGAACTTGCAAGAGAATTCGGGCATGCCGATGAGGTTATTGACTTGAAAAAATACCGGTACCCTGAAAAAATCTTCCGTTCCTTTACTGACGAGGGAAAAGGGCTGGATGTTGCGGTCGAATGCGTTGGTTTGCCGGAAATCTGGGAAGAAATGTTCAAACTGGTCAGAAAAGGCGGAACAGTGCACCTTTTTGGCGGCTGTAAGAGCGGAACTACCGTAAATATTGATACGCGCAGGCTGCATTATGACGAAATAAGGGTTATGAGCGTATTTCACCATACACCGAAGTATTTCAGGCAGGCGCTTGAGTATATTGCTAACGGTGATGTTGATGTTACAAAACTTATTACGGCCAAAATGCCCCTGGAAAAAGCAAAAGAGGCAATTGAGCTTCATGAGGCGGGTAAGGCAATTAAAGTTTTGTTAACTCCTTAATTTTCTTGTTTTTACTGATAAAAACGCCATTTTTGTAAAAAATCCACTTTTTAATTGTATTGTAATGTAAACTTTACATGCTAAACTAGCAATATAAAATATCTTTCGACTTTAACCAAGTGTGAATAAATCACCCAAGCTTAAAAGAAAAGAAAATGACAATAAATAAAATACAAAATCACTCATTCACGGGGAAACTGCGTAAGGCAGATAACCGGATGAATATAGACTCAACAAAGGGGCCGCAGGTAGTTAAACAGGGCATCCGTATTGAGGCAAATTCAATCAGGGAGGCGCAGAAAAGCAAAGACGGCTTATCGTATATGCCTCAGAATCAGTATAATATTAATGATGATTTGTATTCTAAATCTCAGAGCACTGGTACAACTGCATACATGTACCATGAATCTAACAAAAAGTTGAATAATAGCAACCAGAAGACCGCGAAGATTAATTTCCGCGGTCTTTCTAATTCTGCAGCGGGCGCTGCAAAGGCTCTTACCGAAACAAGAGCATGGAAATTTTCACAAAACAGTGCTGTAAAATGGTTCGTCAACAAAGCTGCAACAAATCAGGCTGTTTTTGAGGCTTTGAACGCTCTTGTTATCACCTGCGCGCTCCGTCCTGCGGCGATACTTGCTCAAAACAACGACAAAAACAGAGAAAAGAATAAAAAAGCGGCTTCTCACTCCATAGCTTCCGGAATCATCGGCTATGGCTTTGCTGTTGCTTTATTCACGCCGGTTGCAAAAGGCTTGAAGAAAATTAAGGAAAATCCTGAAAAATATGCCAAAAGAGCACAGGACTTCTTCCGGAAAGTCGGAAACAAAAAGGTTTCAATGGAAGCTTCTAAGAGATTCGCGACCTTTACAATGCTTTGTACCTACGGGCCTCAGCTTTTCACGGCTGCGGTGCGCTCTGCTGTGACTATCGGTATGATTCCTTACATTGATAAATACCTTTTGAACCCGATTCTGGGTACAAAACCCGCCAAAAAACAGGATTCAACGCTGAAAGACCCGATGTACAGCTATTATTACCTTAATTTTACCAGCAACCCCAAAAAAACTTTCCAGAATTTTACAGGAGTGATGAAATAATGATGATAACAATGAATACAGCTTCATACAACGCTCCGAACCTTTTCAAAAAAGAAAAACAGTCTTTTAAAGGTGCTCCGAACCCGAATGTTATTTCAAGGGCCTACGGCCGTATGACTGACGGGATTGCGCATGGCGAAGGCTGGCTCGCTTCAACAAAACCAGTTCAAAAACTGATAGATTTTCTCAAAGATAAAAATTATCAGCAGCATATTGTTGCGACTGTGGGCATGGTGCTTTCAGGTTTTTATATGGCAGACACGGCGCGTTCAAAAACCATTGAAAAAGACCAGAAAATGCCTCTTATTATGAATCAGGGGATTGTTGCAGCGGCTTCTACGGTTGGCGGCTACACTCTGGACAACTATTTGACCAAAAAACTCTCAAAATTCACAGAAACTTTCAACATTGCTAATATTGAAGATAAATCAGTCCAAAACATAATGATTGATATGCATGCGAAAAAAGATAAGCTTCAAAAATCCGATATTGAAAAACTTTTCGCAAAAATCAGCAATGTTGAGGAAAATAAGAAATACAGCTGGCAAAAAGATATTGTTGAATCGTTTGAATTCAATTCCGGAATCAAAAAGCAGCTTCAGGCAGAGCTTAAAAAGTCGCCCGAAGATAGTGTTATAAAGAATGTTCTGGAAGAAATCAACAAAATCCCCAAAAAAGACGCAGAAAAACAGTTCAAAGCCAATGAAATCTTCATAAAAAACATGGGCAAAAGCGAATTCATGCAAAAGATTTTCTCAAAACATGCGTTTAATAATTCTCTGAAGCTCGTAACCAACGGCGAAAAGAAGCTTTCACAGCTGATGACAGGATTGAAAGTGGCAAAATCGATTATGGTATTCGGTTTGATTTACAGATTTATTTCTCCTGTTGTTGCAACTCCGATTGCAAACAGTATGAGTGCAAGGATTGAAAAGAAAAAAGCACAGGGGAAATAATTTCCCTAGAAAACGGTCTGTTGAAAGTTTTACCGGAGGATTGCCATAAATGCTCATTATTGCGGCGGGATGGCTCTTAAGACGGGTTTTGTTCGGCAGAGAACAGAGATTGCCTACTGGACAGCGGACGCATTTTATTATATAAATTAATTATGGCATTTTAATATTTGCCATGATGGCGAATTGCTTGAAAATTGAATTATTTTTTGCCCTGGTGGCAGGTTCCCTGAAAATTTTGATTTGAGTATCAAAATTTTTAGGGGGAGGGTACCGATCGCCACCACAATTGAAAATTAAATACATCTATTTGCCCTGGTGGCGGAATCGGTAGACGCGACGGACTTAAAATCCGTTCAGGCTCACCCCTGGTGCCAGTTCAAGTCTGGCTCAGGGCAAACTTTTAAAGGCTCTCGTTTGAGAGCCTTTAGTCTAGTAAGATTGGATAATCCTATGGCGAAAAATGACAAAATAGAAGAGCTCAGCGAACTTGTTTTGAAAGATTCAACGAACTTTCAGGCGCGCAGAGAGCTTGTTGTTGAACTTATGCAAAAAGGGTTCAACGAGGAGGCCCTTAAACATCTTTATATCCTGCTTAAAACGTTTCCTGAGGATTCAAGACTCCATTACAATGCGGCAATAGTGCTCGAGAACCTGAAAAAATACGATAAAGCCATAATTTCCTATAAAAATGCCCTGAAACTCCAGCCGGAGGAGCCGGATTTTATTTATAACCTCGGTTATGCCTATTTGCAGACCGGTGAGCTGGATACGGCGCTGCCTTATTTTAAAAAAGTGCTTGAAATTGAGCCGGAAGACGCAAACAGCTATTTTAACATGGGCTATATATTTTCTAAAAAGCAGGAGCATGAACTGGCCTATAAATGTATGGAAAGAGCCCTGCTGCTCAATAAAGAAGACCATCTCGCCTGCTTTTACCTCGCGTATGAAGCTTCTCAGCTCGGTGACGATGAAAAAGCTGTTAAACTTTACGAAAAAGTTCTGCAAATGCGCCCTGATTACAGCTGGGCGTACTTTAATCTGGCTGCAATCTACTTTAAGCAGGGGCAAACGGAGCAGGCTTTTGAATATTTAAAAAAGACGCTCGAATTTAACCCCAAAGACAATGATGCAGCGCTTGTTTTCGCAAAAATGCTTGCACAAAATAACAAACCCCAGGAGGCTGCAAGACTTCTTGAAAATGCGCTGAAAAATAACCCTTATGACGGGAATTTGCACTACGTATTGGCGCGGGTTTATAAAGAGGCGGGAAATATTGAGCTGTACGCGCTGCACCTGCAAGAAGCGGTTAAAAATCCGGATAATCTGCCTTTTGATGTTAAGTTTGTGCAAAAAGAGCTTGATAAGTTGAATTAGTTCATTTCCATTCTTCCAATGACTTTACGGAGCGCGGAATTGCAGGCAGAAAGTCGATATGCGCTAATTTTGCGACCCTGAATCAAGTTCAGGGTGACGAAAAAGGCGCACCGTCATTCCGAACTTGTTTCGGAATCGCCAGATTGAAGTAAATAAGCCCAAATCCTGCCGCCGGAAGCGTGATTTTCGCGTCCTTGTCACCCTGAGCCAAGTTCAGGGTGACAAAAAACTGTAGGGTGGGAAAAGTGCAACGGTTCCCACCGCAATATTGCGCAAAAATGGGAAATTTGGGGTTTCAAAGTGGTTTGGAATCGCTCCCCTCCCGCATTCGTACGCAATACTGGGGTATTGCAACGACTGCTCCCTCCCCAACTCGGGGAGGGGTGGGTGTGGGGAACGGTTTTAAGATTATTTAATGCCAGGTGACGAAAAGCATTCCAATTATGCTGCAAAGAAACTTTTCTTCGCTCTTGCCGTAATTTCCGCTCTTTTAAATTTGAGGATTTTTTCGCCTGCAGCAATCATTTCCTGTGAAAAATGGCAATTTCTCAAAACTTTCATTGCTTCTTCATGACTTTTTGCTGTTTTGTAGGGCCTTTGCTCTGTCATTGCAGAATAAATGTCCGCCATTCTTAAAATTTGTGCTATTTTGCTTGTTGAATAAGGATTGTGGTGATCTCTGACCGCTACAGCAACAGAAGCACTGTATCCGAGCGCTTTCATGATTTCGTAGCCGAGATATGCGTGGTGATTCACAATTTTTCTTTCTTCGGGCGTCAATGCGCCGTTTTTGTTCAAATATGTAGATGGAATAAGGACTTTTCCTATGTCATGGAACGCTGCTGCGGTTTCCAAATCCTTTTTTTCTGCCTCTGAACATCCGAGCTCATTTGCCAGCGCTGTTGCGAAGATTACTGTATCTGAAATATGTCCTTTTTTAATTGTTTCCAAGTTTTTGTAGTTAATTATCATCTTATCCCCTGTGCTTCAATCATATCTACTATCTCTCTGAATTTTGGATTCTGATAGGCTGCTTCTATTGCCGTTGTCAAATCCGCTTCGTTGGGTATCTGGCCGATTGGCGTTTTTCGCGGAATCATGCTTGTCAAAAGCTTTCCGAAATTCAGCCGCTCTTTTTTCTTCAACGGATTTTCATAAACATCCGAGGGCAGCGGGGCAACTTTCCCGACCTCAACTGTAGGCTGGGTAAGCGATTTCCCTCCGTTAAACAATCCCCCCAGAGCCGGAGCCGGAGTTTTTGTTTTTGGTGTATTTTTTACATAAGCGTCGTCTACGTTGGCAAACAAAGCACTGCTTACAACCTTTTTCGGCGCAGGCTGCTGTGTTTCTTTTGAAAACGGATTTATGCTTTTGTAGTTTACTGCCGTTGTATTTGCTTCTGCTTTGTAGCTTTCCTGTGAAACAATTTTCGGCTCGACTTTGTGAACTGCCAAAATAATTATTCCTTTTCCTTCGGTTCCATATAATAATTAAAAATTTTTTCTCAACAAAATTTACTTCATGTAACAGCCTTTTTACATTTTTTTACATTACTAACAATAGGGTTTTAAAAAAAAATAGAATAATTATATTATTTTTATAGCATTTTTGTTGCATTTTAGAAAAAAATGATTTATTATGAATTTAACCTGATAAAAAATCAGGGGGGGCAGAGGGCAACAGAGAGCAGCAAGCTAAAAAAGCCCGCAAGCTCCGCCGGATGGACAGAATACTTACGGAAAACACCCGCAGCACCCCATCCCGCCCGTGATAATGTAAAAAAGCAGAAAAAGTTCAAAAAAAAGCTATAAACAAAAGAAAGAGGACAAAATGAACAGAAAATCAGGATTTACGTTGGCAGAAGTACTTGTAACGTTGATGATTATTGGTGTAATCGCAGCAATGACAATCCCGTCATTAATGCAGAATACGCAACAACAGGAATTTAAAGCAGCGTATAAGAAAGCAGTATCAATGTTGAACCAGGCAGTAAGCTTGAACTACGCATTGGATGGTGAAGATGCTACAAGCTTTACAAAAGATTCATTCTATGACCTGCTTACAAAGAGATTAAACGTAATGTCTAAAGATGACAGTGCAAAATACGTTTACACAGCTGACGGTATGTGGTTCGAAGCTCAATCTGCTTACTTTGCGGTTCCCGGCGCTACTACAGCTAACGCTATTCCTTCAGGCACAACTTACGGCGACTGCACAACCGACGGTGACAAATCAAAAGCTATGTGTGCACAGGTTAAAGTTGACGTAAACGGTGTAAAAGGACCTAACAAATGGTCAACAGATACAAAAGGTGTTTATGATATGTTTACAGTTGCAATCTATCCTCAAAGAGCGGTTGCTGACGGTAAAGTCAACAGCGACATCCTTTACAACAAGTAAGAACTTGAAAAAAGAGTTAAAAAAGCGGTTATCTTTGATAGCCGCTTTTTTTGTTGAAATTTGTTGTAATCTTGGCACGATTTGTTGGTTTGTGGCATAATTAGCCTGTGATACAGGAAAAAGCATTAAAAACTATTGAATTTGATAAAGTCTTGACGCTGATGAGCGCCTATGCGGCGAGCGCTGCGGGAAAAGCGCGCTGCCTTGCGCTGAAACCCCAAGAAGACCTCGACCAAATCAAGAAAAACCTGAAAATCACGACCGAAGCCCAAAAAGCCTATTCAATGTCCGGAAACTCCCTGCCTATCGGCGAAATTCCTGATTTGTCAGAGGCTGGCGGCAAATTAAAAAACAAACTTACGCTCGGAGTCGATGAAATTCGTGATGTTTTTGCAATTCTCACCACGGGCAGGCTCACAAAAGCGTTTTTGAACCGCTTTGCGCCCGAAGAATCCTTGCTGGCGGGCTTTGTTGAGGCACTTTTCTCCTCGCCGGAGCTGGAATCCGCTGTGGAAGAGGTTTTCGATTCAAAATTTGAGGTAAAAGAAACAGCCTCGCCGGAATTAAAATCGCTTTTTCAGTCAAAAAGAAGCCTTTCTGAAAACCTGAAAAACACTGCCTCCGACCTTTTGAACAATCCATCGTTTTCAATTAATCTGCAAGAGCATATCTACACCTCGCGCGAGGGGCGAATCGTTTTTGCGGTAAAAGCCGAGGCGAAAAACAAAGTGAACGGCATTGTGCATGACGTTTCTGCGTCCGGCCAGACTTTTTTCATTGAACCGCGCCAGATTGTCGAGTTAAACAACCGCATAAGGGAAACAGAATCCGCTATTGAGGCGGAAATCGCCCGAATTATAAAACGCCTCTCCCAAAAGCTCGGCGAATACGCTCAGGAGATTTTTTCTTCACGCGAAACGCTTGTGGAGCTTGATTTTATCTTTGCAAAGGCAAAATATTCGACCGCAATCGACGCCTGTGAGCCGGAAGTGACGCAGGAAAAGGCTGTTGTGCTAAAAAGCATGAAAAATCCCGTGCTCATGTCGGTTTGTGAAAATGTTGTCGAAAATGATTTTGAAATCGGCATGCCGTATAAATCAATAATAATAACCGGCTCAAATGCGGGCGGGAAAACGGTTGTGCTGAAAACTGTTGCGCTTTCAATCGCCATGACGGCTGCTGGCATGCATATTCCGTGTTTTAGCGCGAAAATTTATCCGTTTAAAAAGCTTTTTGCCGAAATCGGCGACGAACAGAACATTATCCAGAGCCTTTCGACGTTTTCGTCCCATGTGAAGAACATAAAAAACATTCTTGATAACGTTGATGACGAAACTTTTATCCTGATTGACGAAATCGCCGCCGGAACCGACCCGAAAGAGGGCGCTTCGCTTGCAAAAGCAGTCATGGAACGTTTTATTGAAAAAAACGCGTTCAGCGTTATTACAACGCACTTTAACGAGCTAAAATCCCTGCCTTTTAACAACCCTGCGTTTCAAAATGCGTCGGTTGATTTTGATGTGGAAACTCTGCGGCCGACTTACAAGCTCAGAATCGGCATGCCGGGCGCATCTAACGCTTTTGCAATCGCAAAGAACCTCGGAATTGATGAAAAAATCATCGAAAAGGCTTCAATCGAGTATTCTGCGCAGATTTCGGACGAATCAAAAATCCTCGCTTCTTTGCAGGAAAAATATACCGAGCTGAATCGCAAATCAGAAGAGGCAAGCCGGCTAATGGCGGAAGCGCAGGAGAAATTTGATAAATATAACGAACTGCTCGAAAAAACGAACGCACAGAAGCGAAAATCGCTTTCGGACTTCAAAAAACGCTACGAAAACACGCTTGCAGACGCAAAATCAGAAATAAAATCCGTGCTTGAAAGCCTGAACAAGAACAAAACGCGCGAAAATGCGCTAAAATCTTACAAAAAGATTTCGCAGGCAGGAAAAGATTTCAGCGGGCAGGTTTTTGAGGATTCAAAAGAAATCAGCACAAAATATATTGAGCTGGAAACGGTTGCTGTGGGCGAAAAAGCCGTGATTAAGGAGCTTGATCAGGATGTTGAGATACTTTCTTTGCCGGACAAGCGCGGAAACCTGCAAATCCTCATCGGGCAGCTGAAAACCACTATAAATATCAAAAAGCTGGCAAAATCTTTGCGTGAAAAAAAGACAATTACGCGCAAAAAGTACAAACTTTCCGCATCGAGCTTTGAATATTCAAAATGGAACCTCTCGCCAAAACTGGATTTGCGCGGCGAGCGGGTTGAGGACGCTTTGATTGAGCTGGAGGCTTATCTCGACAGGGCCAGCCTCGCAAATCTCACGCCCGTGCAGATTATTCACGGTCATGGCAGCGGGCAGCTGCGCCATGCGATACGCGATTATCTCGATGATTCACCCTACGTCGCAAAATACAGACCCGGCGAGAATTCCGAGGGGGGTGACGGGGTTACCATTATTGATATTAACTAAAAATTCGCTTATTTTAAGTCTTTTACTGTGAATTTTTTCTTTTCGTTTATGTATTTAATGAGTTCTGCCATATTTTTCTCTCCTTGTATATATAAAGTATATCTGTAGTGAAAAATTGCGTTTTCAGGCTGGATTCTGGTTTACAAAACTTAAATTTGTCCCAAAAATTCAATAATTTGGCTGATTTTTAAAAAAAATAATGAAAAAACTGTTGCCAAGAAATTTTTTATTGCTATAATATTTTTACAAGCTATTCCTCGGTAGCTCAATGGCAGAGCATTCGGCTGTTAACCGAAGGGTTGTAGGTTCGAGTCCCACCCGAGGAGCCATTTATAAAAAGAGTTTCCAAGATTTATGGAAACTCTTTTTTGTTTTTTGTCCTAGGCTGCTTTACCTTAAATTACTGGGACAAGAAAAAAGCATGTGATAAACTTTTGAAAAGATTAACTGAAATGGAGTCAAAAAATGGATAGCCAAACGATTTTTACAATAATTGCAACCGGTATATTATTTTGTGGCCTTTTATACGGCGTTTATCGCTCTATTAAATACAATAAAAACCTTGCTGAACAAAAAAAATAGGATAGACGCAAATACGCCTGAAGATTCGGCGGGTTCTCACGATTTGCATTTCCGGATAGCTGGCATGTTGCGTAAAACAAGTTCGATTTCACGCGACAATTGTTGAGATGGGTTGAATGAGATTGTTCAACCCATCCTACTAATCTACATTTCGCGGAATATATTGACCACAATCTTTATAGTGATAAAATAATTATGTGGTCACATTCCGGGATCGTCTAACGGCAGGACAGGTGACTCTGGATCATCTAATCGTGGTTCGAATCCATGTCCCGGAGATTATAAAAAAAAGACGCTATGGGCGTCTTTTTTTGTGCGAGGATTGAAGATTTTGCGGATTCTCACGATTCGCATTTCCGTCGGAAATGCTCACTTAGTTCTACCCGTACGAGTATTCTCATCCGTAAGGCTCGTGCCGCTCGCCAACGGCTGAAGAGAATCCATGTTCCCGGGTATAAACCCCAACCTGCTAAATTTTCATCTTGATTATCCGTTTGGATTATATTATATTGGTATCATAAGTTAATTTTGGAGAAAAAGATGACGCAAATAATAAAAGTAGCATGGGAATTGAACGAAAACTCTGAAAATCGTTACCAGCTCGTATATGAAATCGCTGAACTTGCTAAAAAGCTTGTTGACGAATATCAGATGAAAAAACCTAAAGACGAACTCGGATATGAGGAGTTCAATTTTGATAACAGCATTAAAAAAGAAAATCCGATTGAGCATGCAATAATGGTTAAGGCTTCTGAGGCTGACGAAAGCAGACTCGTCGGATAAAATCGGCTTATTTTTAGATTTTGATTTGAAAAAAGAGCTCTTTTGGGGGGTAGTGGATTATATTTTTTGCGTTAAAAGCGAGTAGGAGAGGATTTGACTTTGGAGTGACTATGGAGGAGGGCTCAAAAATCCCGTCACAACACATTTAACGCGGCGTGCCCGGGGGAATCGGAACGGAAAAGTCAAATCTTCTCCTACTCGCCTGATTTTCAATGCTTTCTTTTTTTGAACAGGAAATATTTCACCTTTCCATCTAAATAAAAGACGGGCGTGTATTCTTCATTGATAAAATTGCAGATTTTTCCCGCATAACTGCAAAAATCCTCCACATCAAAGCACACATAAGGCATTGTGTTCAAAAGAAAATAATCCGGAGGGTCTTTTTTAAGGTCGCTGAGGATGTTTTCTTCGCCGAAAAGCTCTACATTGGGCGTAATCAGGTAGTAATATTTTTCATGCGTCGGGCGCTCTGTCAGGAAGTTGATTATTGAAGATTCCGGAACAGAAAGGATTTTTGCGCCCTGCGGAGTGTTTTTTTCAATGTAATTCACAAGCTCCTGCATATAACGCAGCTCTTTTTTCACATAAATCGTGCCCCTTTGCGTCGTCACCGGATAACGATGAAAAATCGTCTGCTTTATAAAAAGGTCTGTGAAATACAAAATTGAAAAAATCGCTAAAATCGTTGCTAATACGGCATTCCAATGATTTTTATCGATTTTTTTGCTGACTTTGCAAAGATATTTTGAACAAAAAATGACAAACGGCACGCTCAAAGCTGCTGCGGGGAAAGTTCCGTAACATTCCAGCTGAATGCTCGCAATACCCTTAACCGAAACCGTTATTGTCGAAGCCAGCAGGAAAATGTACATAATATCTTCTGTGCTGATTTCCTCTTTTTTGTAAATTTTTCTTCCCAAAAAGACGCAAAATCCCGCAAAAATCACAATACAAGCGATTCCGAGCCAGTCGAAAATTACAGGCTGCTGAGCCTTGAACATGTTAAAAATAACAACGCAAAAAATCAGGACAAAACCCGTGTAAAGCGAATAAAAAAGCATTTTTCGGGTAATTTTCGCTTTTAAGCAGTTTAAACCGTATAAAACGCCGGAAAGCGGCAGAAGAACGGCAAAAAGCTTTAAAAAATCAATAATTGAAAATTTTACAAAAAAGTTGTTGTAATAAAGCCCGTATCTTACATAAAGATTCTGAAAAGACGGGGTTTGTGAAAGGTTGTGAGCGTATTTTCCCGCCTCCAGAAGATTATTTATGCCCGCTCCCTGCAATATAAGAACAAATGTCGAAACAGCAGGGATTACGAAGAAAGAAGAGGCTGCAGCAAGTTTTGATTTTAAATTTATCCTTAAAAATGGCAAAATCACAAAAAGCAGCGCAAAATAAGGCGCATGTTCTATCTTGTTTCCGAATGAAAAGCCTGCAAACAAAAACGCCAGACACAAAAACAGGCTTTTTCGTTCTTTAATAAACGCAAGAAAAGCTCCCGCTGACAAAAAATAGCCGATAAGCGCATAAACCGCAGCATAAGCGTACGGGAATGAAAAATTGTGCAGCACTTTGCCGAATACGCATGACGGCAGCGCTAAAAGCGCCAAAAAAAAGGCTGTTATGTTGTTTGTGAAGTATTTTGTTATGTAAAACATTGCCGAAACTATTAAAATCGACGAAAAAAGCCCCAGAAAGTAGAGCGTTGACAGCTTTGTGCCAAAAATCATAAAGGCAAGCGCATTAATCTGGTAAGAAACAGCCCCGTAAACATTGAACAAATCCCTGAAAAGCACCTTTCCTTCAAGCATTTGCCAGGGCAGGACGGCTTCTCTGCCGACATCAATAATAAAAGAATCGCTTTTTGCATATGTAATTATAAAAAGCAAAATAGTTATCAAAATCAATCCCGAAAGCTCTTTCAGGCTGTATTTTTGCGCAAACTCTTTAAATTTGTCCATAAATCACCGTTTATTCTTGTTTGTAAAACTGATTTTGATTATACTATGAATAAGAAAGCCCTGAAAAATTTTGTGAAATGGAAAAAACAGCTTGAACAAAATTTTGAAGCGGAATTTTGAAAAGGCGGGCAGCATTGCGGAAAAGAAGAGTTTACGGCGGGCTGCGGCGCAGAATTAAGTGGGAGATGGAGTTAATATGTTAAATAACAAGAAAATTGCGGTAATTATGCCCGCGTACAATGCGGAAAAAACGCTGGAAATCACTTATAACGAGCTTTACAAGGATATTGTCGATGAGATTATCCTCGTGGATGACAATTCTTCCGACAAAACAAAAGAAGTCGCAAAGCGCCTGAATATAACAACGATTGTCCATGATAAAAACAAAGGCTACGGCGGAAACCAGAAAACCTGCTACACTGCTGCGCTGAAAACCGATGCGGATATCGTGATAATGGTACATCCTGATTATCAATATACCCCGAAACTCGTGCCTGCAATGGCTGCAATGCTTGCTTTTGATGAATATGACGCCTGTATCGCCTCCAGATTCATAGGGAAAAGCGCGCTGAAAGGCGGAATGCCCTTTTACAAGTTTGTTGCGAATAAAATCCTTACTTTTTGCCAGAATGTGCTCATGAATGAGCGCCTGACAGAATATCACACCGGTTTTAGGGCGTTTACAAGAGAGGTGCTTGAAAAATGCCCGCTCAAAGACTGCAATGACGATTTTGTTTTTGACAATGAAATGCTTGCGTTAATTTTTTATAAAGGGTTCACTATCGGGCAAATAAGCTGCCCGACAAAATACTTCCCCGATGCCTCTTCAATCAACTTTTTAAGAAGCTGCAAGTATGGTTTTGGCGTACTGGGGGTCAGTTTCAAATATTTCCTCGCAAAAGCGGGTATTTACAAATCTAAAATCTTTAAAAACGACGCCAGAGTGCTCGACCCGTCCGAGGAATTGCCATATTATGAACAAAATAACTAATTTTTTTAATGACAAAGAACAAAGATTTAATCTGCTAATGCTGATTGCGTTTGCGTTAATCTCGGTTTTTGTTGTTTTTCATCATGAAATATGGCGGGATGAGGCTTATGTATGGGTGCTTTGCCGTGATTGCGGCTTTTTTGAGCTGTGGAAAAATGTAGCTGTCGAGGGTCATCCTCCATTGTGGTATATTCTTGTTCTGCCGCTGGCAAAATCGGGGCTGAGCGTGTTTTCAATGCAGATTCTCGCTTGGTTTTTTGCTGTTTTAGGGGCTGCGTTTTTTGTTTTTAAGTCGCCTTTTAATAATTTCTTAAAATTTACCTTTTTATTCAGCTCGGGGCTGCTATACTGGCATGCAGTGATTGCAAGAAGCTATTCGCTTTTTCCGTTGCTTGTATTTTTGCTTGCGTATTTATACCCTAAAAGCAAAGACCACCCGTACTTGTACGGGTGCGTATTGGCGCTGGCTGCCAATACGCATGTGATACTGTTTGGTTTTTGTGCGGCCCTGCTGGGTGTTTTTGTGTGGGATAACGTAATAAAAAACAGCGCACAAGCAAAAAGCAAAATTCCGCAAATTATAACGGCCTGCGTTGTTTCTGTTGATTTTTTGTTGATGGGGTTGTTCATTTTAATAGGCAAATCGCACAATATTTGTATTAATGATTATGTTCGCCCAGGATTCTGGACAGTGTTTGAAAAACTGTCCGGCGGAATCAACGGTATTTCTGCTTTTGCATATATTCTTGTGATTTTTCTTTTGTGGTTTTCTTATGTGCTTTACAAAGAGAACAAAAAGCTGCTTTTTGTCTTTTGGGCGTCTTTTGTTTATCAGTTTTTAATTTATAAATTCATCTGGGGAATATTGCCGCAGAGAGCATTTTCGCTTTTTCTTGTGGTTTTGTTTTGCTTGTGGGTGATTTTTGAAAAAAGAACAAAAATGATAAATTATTTGCAGATTGTACTTGCGTTTATATTTTTGTCTTCGTTTTTGATTGGCACAAAATACGTTACGCAGGATTTGCTTTATGATTTTTCGGGCAGCAAAAACACTGCTGCTTATATAAAACAGCAGCTCGGTGCGAATACGCTTATTGTTACCGATGATTCAGAAACAAAGGCTGGAATTTTCGCATATTCTCCCGGATTGCGATTCTGGTCGCTTTCTGCCGGAAAGTTTTATACAACAGAGAACTGGGTTCAGGGAAAAAAGGAGAAAAATCAGCTGGCGCTTCCGTCTGAATTTTTGGAGGGCAATACGTACCTTGTTACGACGCGAATAGGTATTCCTGTTTTACCGCACAATATAAAATGCGTTCCGGTATATAGCAATCCTGTCAAAGTAATACATGAAAACGAGGATTTCGTTATTTGCAGGCTGGTTGGAAACAAAAAATAAGGATTAACGGAGAAAATCGATGGAAAATAAAAAATCGTTAAAAATAAATATTTTGCTGACCGTACTTTTTGCTCTTTTCACGCTCAATACCGTGCTAAGACATGAAATCTGGGCTGATGAGGCGCAGGTGTGGCTTCTGGTGAAATATTTATCACCTGTGGGGCTTTTAAAACATCTTGTGAACGAAGGGCATCCGTCGTTTTTCTACTTTCTGGTAATGCCTTTTGCCAAAATGAATTTTTCAATAATGGCAATGCAGATAATATGCTGGTTGGGAACGGTTTTTGGTGCGTTTTTGATATTGCAGTTCTCGCCTTTTTCAAAATTTGCAAAGTTTTCTATACTGACCGGCGGGTGTTTTTTGTATTTTTTCCCTGTTATTGCCCGCAGCTATTCGATTTTGCCGTTTCTTGTGACGGCAGCGGCGTATTTATACCCGAAAAGCAAGGAGCGCCCGTATCTGTATGCGATTGTTCTTGCGTTGATTGCTAATACGCATGTTATTATGTTTGGTTTTTCGGGGATTCTGGGGTGCATATTTTTATACGATAATTTTATAAAACCGTTTAAAACCCTGACAAAAAACGAAAAAATCAAGTTTGGAGCGGCATTCGGGGTTGTTTTTGCCGGTTTGCTTGCTGTTGTTTTGCAGCTGAAGGGTACAAGTTCAAGCAATTCCTGTATTGGTTTGAATTTTGACTACATCGGGATGAATGTATATCACACAATGCTCGAGTTTTTCACAAATGTCATTGATAACACTGCGATAAACATGGCTCCTGTTGTCAGTTCTGCGGCAATGATGAAAACTTATCAGGCAAGCTGGGCAGTTGTGGCGGCTTCACTCGTGCTTTTGGCGCTTACGTTCCTGTCCGTTGTGATTTTTGCGCTTGTGAATGTAAGGGCGTTTTTGACGGTTGCTGCGGGGATTGGATTTCAGCTGTTTGTTTATATTTTTGCTTATTCCGCATTTATTTATCCTAACAGAATCGGCACTGCTTATTTAATCATGATTTTTGCGTTCTGGATGGTGCTTTCTGACGCTAATTTCAAAGAAAAATACCGAATAGTCACAAAAAAATCCTTGAATATAATTCTTGCGTTGATGTTTCTCGTCACAATCATGAACGGCGTGAGATATACAATCGGTGATTTGACCGGAAATTATTCATCTGCAAAGGTAACTGCGCAATTTATCCAGAAAAATATCCCTGAAAACGCCTTATTAATCACAACTCAGGACCCGTTCTCGCTCGGTTTGTACTATTATCTGCCCAAAAACCGCATGTGGTCGATTATGCAGCGAAAATATATAAATTATGTTGTCTGGGACAAAAGCCTGCTTATTGGCAGAATGCAAAAGGATTGGTCTTTGATTGTCAGAAGACGTTTTTCCGAGGAAATGAAACATCAGCCGATTTATGTGGTAACTCCGTCGTATGATTTCGGGCGCGGGCTTGAGATTTTCAATAAAGATGACTGGAAAATGATTTATCTTTCCCCGCCGTCCATTGCTTACGGCGAGGGGTTTGCTATTTATAAATTTACAGGCAGGTAAGCGCCGGCTTTTGGAACTTTTCGGAGGGGGCACCAATCCCGAAAAGTTTATAAAGAGGAATTAGATTTTAGAACCGTAAAAGCGGCGCAGCCCGTTCCGGTTCTAAAATCTAAATCCTCTTTATAAACGCCCCCACCCACAAACGCCCCAATCCCCCATCAAAAAGTAATATTAATTTGTGGAAAATACCCTTTTCCATTATAATTAACATGTTAAATATTTTATGTGGAGGGGAAATGAACGACGGGTGTCTTCGCAAGCTCAATACTTTTCAATTATTGAATTTTTGTCTGGGCTTTTTTGGTTTACAGTTTGCCTGGCAGATGAGAATTATTCTCTCAGGGCCGGTTACGGAAGGGCTCGGGGCTTCGCCTTTGATTTTCGGGCTGATTTGGCTTGCGGGGCCGGTTACGGGCATGGTTGTGCAGCCAATTATCGGCGCTTTGAGCGATAATACGCAAACACCGTTCGGAAGAAGACGTCCTTATCTCCTGCTGGGTGCGATTCTCGCAAGTTTGGCTCTGTGGGCGTTCCCTAACTCCGAAACCATAGCGCAATTTATTGCAAACAAACTCCATTTTGCGCTGCCGGCTGTGGGCGGGCTGCTTGTTGCTGCTGTTATGATTTGGATTATTGACGCTTGCGTTAATGCTGCTCAAGGGCCATATAGAGCGCTTATCCCTGATAATATTGTTCCTGAACAGCACTCAATTGCAAATGCGTACCTGAGTTTTGCTATCGGGCTGGGCTCTGTAATCGCTGCGGGGACTGCTCCGATTTTGAAAAAGGTTTTTGATTACCAGATGTCTGTCACAGCGCAGTTTATAATGGCTGCACTCGCTTTTTCGCTCGCTATGATATGGACTTGCATGACTTTTAGGGAAAATAGCGCGGCTAAAGCCGAAGAAAACCCCAAAAAGGCTAAATCTTCCTTTATCGAAGACTTAAAAACCTTTTTTAAATCCTCGCCTGAGGTGTTCAAAATCTGTTTTGTGCAGTTTTTCACCTGGATTGGCGTGATGAGTATGTTCATCTTCTTTACGCAGTTTTCTGTTCACACAGTGTTCGGAATTCCTGATTTGTCGGCGGCTGCGGATTCTGTAGTCGCTAAATATGCTGACTTAAACGCACAGGCGACGAATTTTGCGTCGATTTGCTTTGCTGTATTCAATTTGATTTGCTTTTTGGTTTCAATCCCGATTGGAATCCTGTCCACAAAATACGGAAACAAAAAAGTCCACATGATTGCGGTTGCTTCAATGGCTCTGGCTTATATTTTGATGGCGTTTACCACTGATTCGCGTGCGATTATGGCGCTTATGGCTTTTGCGGGCATAGGCTGGGCAAGCATTCTTTCTCTGCCTTTTGCAATGCTGTCCGAGTACATCCAAAAAGGCTCTGAAGGAGCGGTAATGGGCATTTTTAACATCTTTATCGCCGGCCCTCAAATACTTGTATGTACTTTGCTCGCATGGTTTATTTCAAAATGTGTATTTGATACACCTGCAGGAATAAATTATCACTGGGAATATACTTTTGTGGTTGGAGCGGTAGTTCTGCTCATAGCTGCGATTGTTACGTATTTTATAAACGAAAAACAACCCTAATATTACGAAATATTACAACTTCCGATACATGCGAAACCATGAATACGACTGGATTTGACATGAACGTAAACTTTTGTTTACAAATAAAATCGGGCAAAACTCTTCACAAATCAGCTCTATAATGGTTTAATAGACTTAACAAAAATATTAAACGAATTAGAGATTAATGACTTTGGGAGGAGATTTGGGACTAAACCAAATCAAAGAGCCGGAAAAACGGCTCTTTTTGTTTTCTATTCGTATTTTACATAGGAATACGCATAGTTTACAGCGGAATAGTCGAGTTCTGACGGTAGTTTTTTGATTTCATCGACTGTGTCCAAATATCTCTTCAACGCAACTTTTAATGCTGATTCAACTGATTTTGCGTCGCTGATTATAAGACCCGATTCGTTGTTGATTGCAGAAAAAATGTTCATTGTTTAAAAATCCTTATAAACTACTACACAAAGTGTAACTACTACACTTATAATATCTTTACAAATGAAAATATATTGCCCGATGAGGCTATATTGGGCGTCAAAAAGTATTGTTTTTTCGTAATTTATATATCCCCTGAATGTTTATGTTAAAAAGGTCATTCTTAATTTTTTTGAATTCATTTAATTTATATACAAGAACTAAAAGGGGAGATTGTTGTTGATTTCGCTCAACAGAAAGAAATATAAAAATTTCACAACCGAAGAGCTTATTGAAAAGGCTCAGTCTGATGACGTTTGCGCTGTTGAAGAGCTGATTAAGCGTTATCAGAACACTGTTTATGCTTCGTTTTATTATTTGAGCAAGGATTGTTCGGATATTCTGGATTTAACGCAGGAAGCGCTTGTAAAAATGTCAAAAAATATCAAAAACCTGCGCGAACCCAAAAAATTTAAAAGCTGGCTGAACCAAATCGTGACCAATCTTTTTTACGATTACCTGCGGCGCAAAAACAGGAGCTGCCAGACCGTTTCGATTGATAATAAAACCGATGAACAGGAAAATGCCAACGTAATCGAGCTTCCTGCGAGGTGCAATAATCCGGAGGAAAAAACTCTGAGCGGCGAATTGAACGACGTAATAGAAGAATCAGTGAGAAAATTGCCTGATTCGTTCAGATTGGCGATTGTTTTGCGGGAGTTTCAGGGGCTTTCTTATGAGGAGATTGCGTCTATTACAAATACAAGCGTGGGAACGGTAAAATCCCGCATTGCGCGTGCAAGAAATAAGCTTCAAGAGTATTTAAAGGGCTACATTGCCTGAGGAGTAAAAATGACAGAGGATATAACCTGCAAAAAAGTATCAGCACTGCTCTCCCAGTATATCGACAACAAGGTAACGCCGCAGGAGCGCGCTTTTATAGAGGAGCATATAGCAATGTGTCCGGATTGTTATAAAAAATTTATTTATTTAAGAAATTTGATAAACAGTTTGAAAGATTCTTACAAAAAAGTTATGGAAATGGCACTTACTCGCCAGAAAAGGACGGCTTTCAGCATACGCGAATATGAAAAATTCAAAATGAACCTTTCGCCCTACATTGACAACGAGCTGGATGGCGAGGAGGGATATGAGTTTCGCAAATATCTTATGAAATCCCGAATTGCGCAAAAAGAGCTGAAAAACACCTATCTTATGCAAAAACACCTGCATAACTCTTTTGAAAAAGTTAAAGGCGGGCTGGATGTTGATTTTTCAAAGCAAATTATAGCCGATTTTCATCATGAGGGCACGAGCTGGCGCAGGCAAAGGTTTATAAAAGCGGCAATTCTTGCCGGGCTTGTTCTTTTTGGCGCTGCGGAATTTGCGCAATACTCTATTCCTATAAAAGAAAAAATCCAGCAGTCAATTCTCAAGAAAAAACAACCGCAGTATGTAAATAATGTCAGAGAGGAAAAAACTGATTCTGTTGCTGTAAAATATCGCTAAATTAGCAGATTTAAAGTCAAAAAAAGAGAGGCTTTTGACCTCTCTTTTGAAAATTTGTTATTTTAGAACCATCAGTTGTTTGTTAATCAGCTCAAGCAGCACGTCATTGGCTTTTTGGAGCTGCCTGTCGTATTTGTCTTTTATATCCTGCTCCGTCAGCTCAACAACAACATCGGGTGTAATCCCTTTTTTGTTAATATCTGTGCCGTTAGGAGTAAGGTATTTTTGGATGGTAATATTTGCGCCGCTGCCGCCCATAAGCTTGTTAACTTCCTGAACAAGCCCTTTTCCGAAAGAATTTTCGCCCACAAGTACGGCTCTTTTGTTGTCTTTCATCGCTCCTGAGAAGATTTCGCTTGCAGAAGCGCTTCCTTTGTTGATGAGGATGACAATCGGCTTATTGGTCACGTTGCTTCTTGCAGCTCTCATTGTTTCTTTGTAGCCGTCACGGTCAACTGTGCTGACTATTACGCCGCCGTTCAAAAACATATCGGAGATTATTATTGCGTTGCTCAAAAGTCCGCCGGGATTCGAGCGAAGGTCGATAATGTAGCCTTTTTTGTCTTTGTAGCCGTTGAGCGCTTTTTCAAACTCAACAGAGGCGTTTTTGCTTATAAAAGAGCTTAATCTGATATAACCCACGCTGTCAGCGAGTTTAACGCTTTCTGTCGGAAGCTTTGTTGATACTGATTTGAGCTCAATTTCTGCTCTTTGGATTTTGTAAACCTGATTTTCCTGATTTTTTCTCTTGATTAAGAGCGTAACATAGGTTCCTTCTTCGCCTCTAATCTGGTCAGCTGCTTTATCAACGGTAATCCCTTTTGTTGATTTTCCGTCGATTTCAAGAATTTCATCTTCTGCCTGCAAACCGGCTCTTTCACCCGGAGTGTCCTCAATAGGGGCGATAATAAGGAGTTTTCCGTCGCGAACTCCTATCTGAACGCCGATTCCTTTGAGCGAACCTTTGATAGAGCTGGTTTCTTCCTCAAATTCTTTAGGGTCAAGGAATTTTGTATAAGGGTCATTGAGGCTGGCAAGCATTGTCTGGATTGCGACATAAGCGTCCTCATCGGTTTTTATACATTTGTCATATTTATGGTGCCAACGCTGCCAGTTTTGTTCATTGTTTGTCTGGTCAACATATTTAGTGTTTACGAGCCGCCATACCTGTTCGTATAGCTGCTGCGGGGTATAAGCAAATACGGAATTTGCCATTAATGTAATCGTAAGGATACTAATCGCTGATATAATCAGTAAGCTGTATTTTTTAATGAAATTTTTCAAAACTCTACCTCTTTTTCCTCTGTCCAACATAATACCATAAAAAACGCCGATGAATTCTCTGCGTTACTAATTTTTGTACTTTTCTTTAATAATGGTAAAGACGAAAACGCGAAAAGAAAGTTTCTTTTCGCGCAGTTTATATTTAGAAATGTAAATTATCCTTGTAAAAACAGGTTTGAAACCTTATCAGCAACTTCAGTCATCGTAATTTCTTTGCCATCAATATCAAAAAGCAAATCCATGTCTTCTGTCATTTTTATTCTCGGCATGTTTTGTCGGATATGGGGTAATTTCATATTTATCTGGGGTAAGTTTGAGTCATTGTTTGAGAAAAGATTCGATTTCATATTCCTTGCACCTTTTTTCCTTGTATGATGTTTGTCGGCACGTTCTGTTCAAATCTTTAATGTTTTTTGAAGATTTTTCTAATTTTGTAACAAAGCTTTACATTGCATAATTGGTTCAGGCAATTTTTTCAATTATTTCGTTTTTATATATACGAGAGATATTATTTTTAGCAAAACGGAGAGAAAAATGGCGCCAATAAACGCTGACAGACAAAAACTCATAGATGCCAAAGTGCAAGCAGCCGTAAAAGCCAGAATCGCCCGCAGTGAAGAGGTAAAAAAAGATTCCTCTATCAAAGGCCCGGGAGATTTCTCTGTTTCGATATTTATTGACAATATGGATTCCGCAGAAAAGGATTATGCCTATAAAAAGTACGCCGAAGGGCTTTTGAACACGTACGATTCCAATTCTGACAAAAAAATTACCGTTGAGGAGTTTGCGAAGAAAGAAATTGAGGACGCAAACGCAAAATCTGCTGACAACCAGCTTATTAATAAGCGCTGCGGTAATCTTCTGGCTGAAAACCTCGATGTAAACGGTGATGGCGAGGTTTCCGTTGATGAATTTACATATTTTCTAAAAGAAGCTGATACAGAAGATGATCAGGTGAATTATACGCAGGACGGCATGATAACTGAAAAAGGCGAATCGTCTATAAATTCTCAAATAATGGGCACAAACGTTAATGATGAAAACCTCAAGGCTGTTACCGAAAAATATCTTGCAGGAAATGCCCTGTCGGCAGAAGAACAAAAAGTGCTGAATGATGGTTCAAAAGCCATCAGAGCAGCAATGTCAAAACGCTCAAAAGACTATTTTGAAACAGATTTAGGCGAGGCAAAGGACAAAAATGTATATATTGAGGGCGATTCTGCTGTAACTGCTGTATTTGAAGATGTTACCCGTCAATCTCAGGCCTTTTCGGGCTCATTTTTAGGCGGAAATACTGTTGGAACAGGAGTTTATGCGGACAGCACAACAGTTAATATTGAAGGACGAAGAAAAAGCAACAACACAATCAACTTTTTGGGCAATACAGCAAATGCAGGCAACTACGGTGTTTCGAGCGTAGTTGACCTCGGAATGGGATTTGGAAATGTATTAGGTTACGGCAATACTTTTGGGATGGTAAGAACTGCTCCTGCTCAGGCAAATACCGGATTTTCAAAATGGTGGAATATCGGCAACATTTTCGGGCAGGGGCTGAGCATTTACGGAATGATAAAAGGCATTTTTGGCGGCGGCGGTCATAACTGTGGCTGCTACGGCGGGCTCGGATGGTGGTTTAATCGTATCGGGTAGAATTGCCTGTGCATATGCGTAAAACGGCATTTATATTTATTTTTCTAGCTCGATTCGCTAAGCTCATAGGCGTCGAAAAATAAATATAAATACCGTTTTACTTTGCATGCTGGGGTGTTAGTCTTTTAATGACGAAATTAAGCCCTCAATCGCGTCAACCTGCACCTGCAGCTCTGCAATTTTAGCTTTCGTTTCATCAACAACCTCTTTTGGCGCGTTTGCAACGAATTTTTCGTTTTTAATTCGGCCCTCAAGGCTGCCTTTTTCTTTCATAAGCTTTTCGAGCTTTTTGTTCTGGCGTGCAATTTCTTCGTCAATATCAATCAATCCGGCAAGCGGAATGATGATTTTTGAGTTGCCGACAACCGCAGAAGCCGATTTTTTCGGAACCGGAGCACTTTCAGCCTCGAAAGTCACATCCTGAACCTTTGCCAGCCTTTGCAAATAAGGAATAACCGCCTCAAAAACGGGTTTTTCTTTGGCTGTTGCCCTTACCTCAATATCCATCTGTGTGGAAATCGGAATATTCAGGCTCTGTCGTACGTTACGGAGCGATTTAATTGTTTCAAAAACCAGCTCCATTTCCTCGTTTTCAGCAGGATAATTTAAATCCTCGCTGAATGTCGGGAATTCGCTCTTCATGATTGCAATTTCTTCCTTTTCGCCCGGAATCATCTGCCAGATTGACTCTGTGATGAACGGCATAATCGGATGAAGCATTCTGAGCGTCATATCAAGGACATAACGAAGAACTCTTTGCGTGTTGAGCTTGATTTTTTCGTCACGAAGCTGGATTTTTGCGATTTCAACGTACCAATCGCAATAATCGTTCCAGAAGAAGTCATACAACAGGTGCGAAGTTTCCCCGATTCTGTAATTTTTGATGTTTTCGTTGACTTCTTTGGCTGTTGCGTTGAGTTTGTGCAAAATCCATTTGTCAGCAATGGTTAATTCTGATTTGTCGATTGCCTTATTGTCAACTCCCTCAAGGTTCATGAGCACGAAACGCGAAGCGTTCCATACTTTGTTCGCGAAGTTTCTTCCGTATTCAAATTTTTCGTCGCTAACCTTAATATCCTGTCCGCCGTATGTACAAAGCGAGGTCATTGTGAATCTCAAGGCATCGCAGCCGTATTTTTCAATGATTCCGACGGGGTCGATTGTGTTTCCTTTGGATTTTGACATTTTTTGTCCGAATTCATCGCGAATCAGCCCGTGAATGTAAACTGTCGGGAACGGAGCTTTTCCTGTGAACTCGTAGCCCATCGTAATCATTCTTGCTACCCAGAAAAAGATAATATCGAATCCCGTAACCAGAACCGAGGTCGGATAGAATTTTTTGAAGTCCTCAGCGTCTTTATCCGGCCATCCCATGGTCGAAAACGGCCACAATCCCGAAGAAAACCACGTATCAAGCACGTCAGTTTCCTGTGTGAATTTGGACGGGTCGGGATTTTCTTTTGCAACGACCATTTCGCCGGTTTCGTTGTTGTAATAAGCCGGAATCTGATGTCCCCACCACAATTGTCTGGAAATGCACCAGTCACGGATGTTTTCCATCCAGCCGAGGTAGTTTTTTGTCCATCTTTCGGGTACAAATTTTATTTCGCCTTTGTCGATGGCTTCGATTGCGCGTTTTGCGAGCGGTTCCATCTTAACGAACCATTGTTCCGAAAGCAGCGGCTCAATTGTCGTATGGCAGCGCTGGCATTTGCCGACATTGTGTTCATGGTCGGTAATTTTTACCAAATCGTTGTGATAACGGAGCATTGCGACTGTTTTTTCGCGTGCTTCGTAGCGGTCGAGCCCGTGGAGCTCCTGCGGAACTTCTGCGCAGGCTTTCATTTTGCCCTCGCCGTCGATTACCCAGATGGGTTTTAAATTATGGCGTTTTCCGACTTCGTAGTCGTTGGGGTCATGCGCCGGAGTGATTTTCAAAGCGCCTGTTCCGAACTTTTTATCTACATAATCGTCTGCAATTATGGGGATTTCGCGTCCGGTGAGCGGAATAACGACTGTTTTTCCTATCAAATCTTTGTATTTGTAATCTGTCGGGTTCACCGCGATTGCAACATCGCCAAACATTGTTTCAGGGCGGGTTGTAGCGATTACGATTGCGCCGGGTTCGTCTTTTAGTGAATAAGAAATTTCCCACAGATGTCCTGCTTCGGTTTCGTATTCGGTTTCGACGTCGGAGATGGCTGACTGGCAGCGCGGGCACCAGTTTACGATGTAGGCGCCTTTGTAAATCAGGCCTTTTTCGTATAATTTTACAAAAACTTCTTTTACCGCGTCAGAACAGCCTTTGTCGAGCGTGAATCTTTCTCTGCTTCTGTCAAAAGAGGCTCCGAGGCGTTTGCACTGGTCAAGAATCGCTCCTTTGTGGTCATTTGCCCATTTCCAGGTCAATTCCAGAAATTTTTCGCGTCCGAGTTGGTGGCGATTTTGACCTTTTTCACGGAGTTTTTTCTCGACGACATTTTGTGTTGCGATTCCGGCATGGTCTGTTCCCGGAACCCATAATGCCTCGTATCCGGACATTCTGTGGTAGCGGATGAGCAAATCCTGCAAGGTTTCGTCGATTGCGTGGCCCATGTGCAGGATTCCCGTTACGTTCGGGGGCGGGATAACGATGGAATAGGGCGGTTTTTTAGAGTTTGCGTCCGCTTTAAAGCATTCATTGTCTTCCCAAAATTTATAAATTTCTTCTTCCGTGGAGTTTGCGTCATAAGTCGTTGGCAAGTCCGCATAATTTATTGTTTTCATTTGAAAAAAGCCTCTTTCTCTAATTTATGATTATAAATTATCACAAAGGAGGGGGATTTTCTATAGGGGAGTTTGTGGAGTTGGGAGTTGGCGCAAAAGTGCAGGGATTTTTATTTTCCGTTCCGATTCCTCCGGCATTCAACGTTATATTGCGTTTTTCTCACCTTTTGAAGCCTCCCCCATAGTCGCTACAAATAAAAATCCCTACACTTTTGCTTTGTTCGATGATTGTTTTGATAATTTAATCCCCCCCCCCATCTCCCAAAGCCCAAATAGCCGAATTTTTATTTTTCGACGCCTATGAGTGAAGCGAATCGAGCTAGAAAAATGAAAATTCGGCTATTTGGGCGCCAATGCATTAAATTCTCCATTTTTTATTTTTTGACATCAACAACCCCCAACGAATCGAGCTAGAAAAATGAAAATTCGGCTATTTGGGCGCCAATGCATTAAATTCTCCATTTTTTATTTTTTGACATCAACAACCCCCAACGAATCGAGCTGGAAAAATGAAAATGCGGCTATTCGGGCGCCAATGCATTAAAATCCCCCGATTTTTGTTAAGCACCGCGTTAAAAATCCATCAAAAGTACCTACCCATTTGTTTTTGTCTGCCGTATTATGGGAGAATGGAGATATATGACGTCGAACAGGAAGATAAAGAATTAAAGCAGGTCGGGCTCGAGCTGATGTTTCTTACACCTGAAAAATACTCGCATGAGGACGGGATTTCGGCGGTTGAACTTTCAAAACTTCTTGATATGCCGGTTGAAACAGTAAAAAGAAAGCTAAAAATCCTGTTTGATAAGGGTATAATTCGCGTGCGCGGGATAAATCCGAAATTATGGAAATTCGATGAATTTAATTTTCAAAGAATGGACGAGGATGACGAGGTTTACCGGCTTCTTTGCAGTTTTGACGACGTGGATTTTGACAGATATTTTACGTATTAGGCTCTAAATCGTATAAATGGCATTGAACCTTTGACCCGTCAGCAAAACAACGAGTTTCGGGGTAAGTTTTTGTGCAAATCTCCATACAACGCTCACAGCGCGGTGCAAACGGGCAGCCTTCGATTTTGTCTGTGATAGAGGGGGGCTGGCCTTCAATTGTTTCGATTTTGTCTGAATTTATGTCCAGGATAACCTTTAAAAGTGCCTTTGTGTAAGGATGTTTTGGGTTTTTAAAGAGTTCGTCTTTTGACGCAAACTCCACAATCCGCCCTGCGTACATAACCGCGATTTTATCTGCATTCTGGGCAACAATCCCCATGTCGTGTGTAATTAAAATTATTGAAATATCAGATTTTGCCTTAATTTCTCGTAAAATCTCCATAATCTGCGCCTGAACAGTTACATCCAGCGCTGTTGTGGGCTCGTCGGCAATGATTATTTGCGCGTTGCACGCAAGCGCCATTGCGATAATTACGCGCTGCTTCATCCCGCCTGAAAATTCGTGCGGATATGCGCTGAGTTTTTCGCGTGCGTCGGGGATTTTTACCCGCTCCAGCGCCGCAATGGCAATTTCTTTCGCTTCTTTGCCCTTTTTGCCCTGATGGATTTCAATAACCTCCAAAAGCTGGTCGCCTATTGTGTATAAAGGGTCAAGCGAGGTCATCGGATCCTGCGGAATGAGCGCAATTTTCTTTCCGCGGATTTTTTGCATGGCTTTTTGGGGCAATTTTAAAAGGTTTTCGCCCTCAAAAATAACCTCTCCGCCTGTGATTATTGCATTTTCGGGCAAAAGGTTCAACACAGCCATTGAAGAAAGCGTTTTTCCGCTTCCGGATTCGCCTACTATGGCTAACGTTTCGCCTTTTTTAAGCTCAAAACCGACATTATGCACGGCCTGCGCATATCCGTCGAGGAAATTGAACCCGATATTCAGATTTTTTACTGCAAGGAGAGCCATTAAACGTCAATAGTTCCTTCAAAAACGTATTGTGCATCACCTGTCATGAATACGTCAAAGTCAGGATTTTGTAAATTGCCCGCCCATTCAATTGTTAAAACGCCGCCGGGCAGGTTTACTTTGACTTTGTTGTTGCAATGGCCGTTTAAAATTGCCGCAACTGCACTTGCGCAGGCGCCCGTGCCGCATGCAAGCGTTATTCCGCAGCCACGCTCCCAAACATCGACGCTGATTTCGGAATTTGAAAGGATTTTTACAAATTCCACGTTGGTTTTTTCAGGGAAAAGCGGATGGTGCTCCAGCGCACCGCCGAATTCCTTTGCCAGCGCTTTTGCGTCACCGTCAGTGAAAATTACGCAATGCGGGTTGCCCATGCTCACTGCGTTTACAAGAAAATCTTTTCCGCAGGCTTCAAGTTTGCAATTCTGGCTGCATTCGCCTTTAAACGGGATTTTTTCAGGCGTTAGAACGGGTTTTGACATGTTTACTTTGACTTTTCCGTCGTCTAAGACCTCCGGAACTATTATTCCTGCAAGGGTTTCGACGCTGAATTCTTTTTTATTGATGATTTTTTTGTCATAAACGAATTTTGCAAAACATCTCATCCCGTTTCCGCACATCTGGGCGGTTGAGCCGTCAGACTGGTAAAAAAGCCAGCCCAAATCGGCTTTTTCGGATTCGACAGGAACAAAAATCCCGTCTGCGCCGATTCCGAAATTCCTGTCGCAGAGTTTTATTGCCGCTTCGGGGAATTTTTCGCTTACTTTGTCGAATTCGCTTTTTTCAATAAGTATGAAGTCGTTTCCGAGCCCTTGCATTTTGGTGAAATTGATTTTTGTCATATAAAAATTCCTTTTTTCTTTTAGAATTGGTTATTTATTATAATAATTTTGATTTTTGCCGCCCCTTGCAACCCTAAAACGGGCTGTCATTCCGGGCTTGACCTGGAATCGCAAGGTTGAAGTCGCCAAACATCGCCCCTGCGGCCCTGAAACAAGTTCAGGGTGACAATACTATTTTCTTCCTGATTCATTGTACCATATTCGTTTACATTTCGTAGTTTTTTAATATACTTTTATTATGATAAAAAATGTATGTATTTTTGCGTCTTCGTGTAATTTTCTTGAAGACAGTTATTATAAAGAAGCTGAAAAACTCGGGAAACTGCTTGCTGAAAACGGGTTTGACCTTGTTTACGGGGGAAGTTGTCTGGGGCTGATGTGGGCCTGCGCCTCGCAAATGAAGGAAAACGGCGGCAAAATCACAGGCGTAATGCCCCAAAAACTTAAAGATATGGACGTTTCCACCGATTATTGCGATGAATTCATTGTAACTCCCTGTATGCGAACCCGAAAAGACCGGATGGACAAGCTTTCTGACGCTTTAATTGCGCTTGCGGGCGGGTTTGGCACTCTGGAGGAGCTTTCTGAAATGATTGTCCAAAAACAGCTCGGTTACAACAATAAAGCCATTGTAATCCTTAACACGAACGGGTTTTATGACAAACTTCTCGAGTTTTTTGAGGTGATTATTGAAGAAAAATTTGCAAATAAAAAGGCTGCGAACCTTTATTTTGTCGCAAAAACGCCTGAAGAAGCGGTTAATTACCTGAAAAATTACAAACCCGGGGATTTTTCAATAACGAAAGAGGACATTTATTCACGCTAGGCGCTCCCGTGGCATTTTCCGGCGGTAAAATTTCAAATATTTCAAGCCCTGAAAGAATTTCGGCCGAATCAGACGAACAAATTCCCAGCATAAAATCCTCAAAAATTTCCGCATTAAACTTTGAAACCGGCTTCTGCTGGAGCTTTACAGTCGCTTCATATTCTGTCCACTGGCGGTAGAATTCTTTTTTTTCGATTTTTTCGGGCGTTTTTTTCCAGAATCTGTAAATCATCTCGAAATTACGCTCTTTCATCACCTCAATGTCAATCCCCGCAGGCTTTTTGTCAAAAACAGCCATAACAATATTTTTTGTGTGCGAAAGACTGAAAAAAACTTCGTCGTTTTCAAGTGACGGTTTTTTGTTTTTGAGCACAATCTGCGGATTTTCTATTTTGAAGCGGGTTTTGAGGACATATTTGAGCAAAAAACGCCCCAGAGCAAATTCAATTCGCCTTTTTTCGCATTTAAAACTGCGCCCCTCCATATAGTCGTCAAGAAAGGTGCTGTCTGCGTTTTCAAGAAATTTATCCGAGTTTATGAAGTAAATTTCCATGGAAAAACCTATTTTACGGCGATTATTTCAATCTCCACAAGCCCGTTTTTGGGCAATTCTTTCACGGCAACGCACGAGCGGGCGGGTTTTGAGGTGAAATATTGCGCATAAACCCCGTTGAAAGTAGCAAAATCACTCATATTTGCCAGAAAACAGGTGGTTTTTACAACATCCTCAAGCCCGTATCCTGCCTGAGAAAGCACCTCTTTAATGTTTTCGCAGCATTTTTTTGTCTGTTCTTCGATTGTTCCGTTCAAAAATTCGCCGGTTTTTGCGTCGAGCGCGATTTGCCCCGAGCAATAAAGCGTGTTTCCGGCCAAAATTGCCTGTGAATACGGGCCTATGGGCGCCGGTGCTGCTTCTGTCAGTATAATTTTCTTCATAATTTCCTCTTTCGTCTAATCGGTTGCTGCTGGCTCGTTTTAAGGCGATTTAACTATTTTTCTCCGGTGAGTTTGTACCCTGCGTCGCACAGCGCTTTTTTGATTTCGCACAGATGGCGCAGATTCCTTGTTTCCATTGAGATTTTCAGGTAACAATCGTTAATATCCGTGTTTTCGCCGCCCTGATTGTGCCTTACGCGGATTACATTTGCGCCCAAATCGGCAATTATGCGCGAAACCTCTTTTAACTGGCCGGGTTTGTCGAGCATTTCGATTGTCAAATCCGCAATTCTGCCCGATTTCAAAAGCCCGCGGTTTATTACGCGCGAAAGAATATTTACGTCGATATTTCCGCCCGAAACTATACAAACCGTCTTTTTGCCCTCAATCGGCAGCTTTTTGAACATTGCAGCCGCAACGCTCAGGGCTCCGGCGCCTTCTGCGACGAGTTTCTGGTGCTCCATCAGGGTCAAAACCGCCGTGGCAATTTCATCATCTGTAACAGTCACGATTTTATCCACATATTTTTCGCAAAGGGCAAAAGTGTTCTCGCCGGGCATTTTTACGGCAGTTCCGTCGGCAAAAGTGTGCACTGCGGGCAATTCCGTCCTTTTATGATGTTCAATTGAATAATACATGCTTCCTGCGCCGGCTGCCTGCACGCCGTAAACTTTACATTCCGGTTTTAGCATTTTTATTGTGTAAGCAATGCCTGAAATCAACCCGCCGCCGCCAATTGGCACAATAACCGCCTCAACTTCGGGCAATTGTTCCAAAACTTCAAGCGCAATCGTGCCCTGACCGGCGATTACCTCAATATCGTCGAACGGATGGATAAATTCTGCGCCTGTTTCCTGCTGGCATTGAACAGCTTCATTGTAAGCATCGTCATAAACTCCGTCAACAAGGCAAATTTGGGCGCCGTAGCTTTTTGTTGCTTCAATTTTTGAAATCGGTGCGGTGCTGGGGATGAAAATTTTGGATTGAATCCCGTTTTTTTGCGCTGCAAGCGCCACTCCCTGCGCATGGTTCCCCGCTGAGCAGGCGATAATGCCCTTTTTTTTCTGTTCATCTGAAAGCCGGGCGATTTTCGCGTAAGCGCCCCGCACCTTGAAAGAACCTGTTTTCTGGAGGTTTTCGGATTTTAAGTAAATCTCGCTGTTTTTTGCTAAATCCGGCGCAAAAATCAAATCTGTTTTACGAATTACATCTTTTAATAAATGTTCGGCTTTTTTGACCTTGTCGATTGTAAGCATTTTAAACTCCGTTGTTTGTGGCTCTTACTAATATAGCAATTTTAACCGGATATTGTAAAGTAATTCTTATGAAATTTGACTAAATCAAACGTTTGTTTTATAATCAAAATGTGCAAAAGTCTAAATCAGAAAATTCAAAAGAAAAAATCCTCGCTGCGGCAACCAAACTCTTTGCCCAAAAAGGCTTTGACGGCGTAAGTATTCGTGAAATCTGTAAAGAAGCTGAAGTTAATATCTGCATGATTTCGTATTACTGGGGCGGGAAAAAAGAGCTTTATCAGGGCATTATTGAGGATTTGCTCGAGCGTCAGATTGCATATACAAAAACATTTTTAAATTATGACCAATCCCCCTCTCAGATGAGCACAAAAGAGAAAATCGAGCTTTTGTTTTTGATAACTGATAAATTTATCGACTATTTTTATTCAAATATTTCCAGCGACCTGATAATACTTCTTTTAAAAGAGCAGCAAAAGCCCAGATTTTTTGCGACCTCGCCTGCTTTTAGCTATTTAAGGGAACTTGTTGCGAGCCTTTTAAACAAAAAGCCTGATGACAGAGAAATTATTTTCAAAACCCTGTTCATTATTGCCCAGATAAATTCTCCGCGAATTTTAGCCGGTTTTTCGCTCAGGCTGCTCGGTCGGGAGGAATTTAACCAAGAAGACATTAAAATCATAAAAGAAAATGTAAAATTTTACATCAATGCACTAATAAAGGAGGCCCGAATTGATTAAAAAGATTGTGGCGGCTTTTGTACTCCTGTTTCTTTCCCAGAGCGCTTTTGCGGTGAATGTAGAAGAGTTGAATACCGGATTTTTTACGCGATTTAACGATGATTGCCTGAATTATTACATCGAAACTGCCCTAAAAAATAATTATGACCTGAAAAAGGCAGGAAATGTTGTCGAGCAGTACAGGCAACAGGCAAAGTATTCGCTGGGCAAGGAACTTCCCTCGTTGAGTGTAAGCGCAAACTATCTGGGTGTGCATGTTCCAAGGCTTGATAACTTCCAGCTCGGGCAAAATGCATTTATTTTGCCGTTTATAGCGAATTATGAGCCTGATTTTCTTTTAAAGAACCGCGACAAAACCCGCAGCGCAAAAAAAGCTTACGAAGCGGCAATTTATGAAGAAAAATCTGTTTATATTTCGTTACTGGGCGATGTTGCGGCAGTTTATACAAATATTTTGCAATACGATTATCTCATAGAGCTGCAAAATGAAAGTGTTAAAGCTTTGCAGGGCGTGTATCTTGCCGACTCCGGAAAGTATGCGCGCGGCGTGATTAACAGCACAGAATTGCATCTTTCAAAACAGAATCTGGAAAATGCAGACTCACAGCTGAAAAAACTTGAGAAAGAGCGTGATACACTGCTTATGCAGCTTGCTGTTCTGTGCGGGCTTTCTCCTGACTGCATTAATAATTTGCAAAGGGGCACTCTTGCAGCGTTTGAATATTCGGGAGAAATACCATCCGGGGTCGTTTCCGACGTTATTTATTCAAGACCCGACGTTATGAAAGCAGAAAAGAACCTTGAGAAAGCGAAAATTGATGTGCGGATAGCAAGGAAAGAATTTTTGCCGTCTTTTAACATAACAGGTGTTTGGATTTTCAACACAATCGCACCGGGCAGCTTTTTCTCCTGGGAATCTTCACTTGCGTCTATTTTAGCAGGTGCAACGCAGGATATTTTCAAAGGCGGTATGAAAGTTGCAAATTTACGCATGCAAAAAGCAAAATATGAAGAGCTTTTCAACGAATACAGGCAGGTTGATTTGAATGCAGTAAAAGAAGTTAACACAGCGCTTTGTATTGTTAAGCAGGATACGGCTGTGGATAAAAATACTCTTTCAATCGTTCAATCTCAGAAAAAGATTTTTGAGAATGCAGAACGTAAATACAACCGCGGAGTGATTTCCACGCCTGATTATCTGAACGAATACAATAAACTCCTGTCCTCAAAGCAGGAAAGCGCACAGGCAAAAACACAGCGAATAGTTGATTATTTCACGCTTTATAAAGCTGTTGGAGGAAAATTATGAAGAAAAAAATAGCAATACTTTTACTTATTCTTGCAATAATCGGGGCAGGTGTTTATTTTTTAACCCGCCAAAAGCCCAACCCTGACGAATTGACGCTTTACGGAAATATTGAAATACGTCAGGTAGATTTGAGTTTTCAGGTTTCCGGACAAATAGCTAAAATGCTTAAAGAAGAGGGCGACAGCGTTAAAAAAGGCGAACTGGTAGCTGTTCTCGATGATAAAGATTACAAATCAAATCTCCAGAAGGCTTCTGCGGAAGTTTCGCGCACATTAGCGCTTAGTAAAGATGCAGCTTCAAAATATGAAAGACAGGCTCCGCTATGCGCTGACAACACTGTATCAAAACAGGAATGCGATACTCTTTTAAATACAAAAGATAAAGCAAAAGCAGATTACGAAGCGGCAGTTGCGCAAAAAACTTATGCAAAAAATCAACTGGATTACACAAAAATATATGCACCTGAAGAAGGCACAGTTACGGTAAGGGTGCAGGAACCGGGTGCAACTGTAAACAAAAGCCAGGCCGTTTATACAATTTCCAAAACAAAACCTGTCTGGATACGTGCATACGTAAATGAAACCGATTTGGGCAATATAAAATACGGAATGAAAGCGAAGGTTTTAACAGACAGCATTAATCCGCAGACCGGAAAACAAAGAGAATACGATGGCTATGTGGGTTATATTTCGCCTGTTGCGGAGTTTACGCCGAAAACTGTACAATCTACGGATTTAAGAACAAGCCTTGTTTACCGAATTCGTGTTTATGTTGACGACATTGACGAATACCTCAGACAGGGCATGCCCACAACAATAAAAATTAACCTTCTTGAGAGCAAGCCAAATGCAAACAGTAGAAATTAAGAATTTAATAAAAACTTTTGATTCTTCAACTGCAATTAATGACTTGAGCCTTAATATAGAAAAAGGCAAAATCACAGGGCTTATAGGCGCTGACGGTGCAGGAAAAACTACGCTGATAAGGCTGATTATAGGATTGATGCTGCCTGACAGCGGTGAAATATGCACGCTCGGCTTGAACCCCTCCACGCAAAAAGCAGAACTCAATCTTAAAATCGGTTATATGCCTCAAAAATTCGGACTTTATGAAGATTTGACTGTTATAGAAAACCTCAGGCTGTATGCAGATTTAAAAAATGTTCCTTATGACTTTGATAAACTTCTTGAGTTTACAAGCCTGAAACCTTTTCAGGACAGGCTCGCCGGAGCTTTGTCAGGCGGTATGAAGCAAAAACTCGGTCTTGCATGCACGCTGCTTGGCTCTCCTGAATTTTTGGTTCTGGATGAGCCGTCAGTAGGTGTTGACCCGATTTCCCGACGTGAGCTTATGAAAATGGTCAAAGATATGATTACGCCTGAAACTACTGTGCTATGGTCAACTGCTTATCTTGATGAAGCTCATAGTTTTGACACGGCAGTGGTTTTGGACAACGGCAGGGTAATTTACAACGGAAAACCCTACGACCTTGCGCCGACAGCAAAAGAATTTGAAGAAAAAGTTATCAATCTAATGGGCGGGTATAAAAAAGAAAAATCCTTGATTGCAGAAAACTATACGCCTCTCAAGACGGACTTGGATTGTACGGTTGTAGCGGAAAATCTTGAAAAAAAATACGGAAATTTTTATGCAGTAAAAAACAATTCTTTCTGCATAAAAAAAGGCGAAATTTTCGGGCTTCTGGGGCCAAATGGTGCAGGAAAATCGACTTCGTTTAAGATGATGTGCGGATTAACAAAACCTACAAGCGGCACAGCAAGGCTCATGGGTATAGATATCATAAAAAATCCGGAAAAAGCCCGTGCAAATCTCGGATATATGGCCCAAAAATTCTCTTTGTACGGAAGTTTAACTGTCAAACAAAATCTCGAATTTTTTGCAGCTGCATATGGAATAGGACTTTTCGACAGAAAAAAACGCATTGATGAAATTATTAAAGTTTTTGGTTTTGAAAAAATTGAGAACCAAAAATCAGAGGATTTGCCTTTAGGGTTTAAACAACGGCTTTCTCTTGCCTGTGCATTGATTCACAACCCGCCGATACTCTTCCTTGATGAGCCGACATCGGGTGTTGATGTAGTGACGCGCCGTGATTTCTGGAACCATATCACCTCCCTTGCTGAAAAAGGGGTTACAATCCTCGTCACAACGCACTTTATGGACGAAGCAGAGTACTGTGACAGAATAAGCCTGTTCTATCACGGTGAAACAATCGCCGTCGGCACCCCGCAGGAGCTGAAAAATCAAGCTAATGCTGATAATATGGAAGATACTTTTATCACACTGATTAAGGAGTCTGAAAAACAATGAGAATTCTGGCAGCCTTAATAAAAAAAGAAACTTTGCAAATACTCAGGGATCCGAGCAGTATTATAATTGCCTTTATTCTTCCTTTGATTTCGATTTTAATCTACATGTACGGAATAAACATGGATACGGTGAAGGTCAAAATCGGGATAAAAAATGATGACGCCAATCCCGAAGTGGCAACACTTGTGAAGTCTTTCGGGCACAGCAAATATGTAAATTCTTTTATTTATGATAATGAACAGCAGCTTACAGAGGATATTGTACGATCAAAGCTAAAAGGTGCGGTTATTATCCCGAATGACTTTTCAACAAACCTTTCCCGCGGCAAAAATGCAGAAGTTCTTGTCGTGACAGATGGAACTGAAGTAAACACAGCAAATTACGTACAGAGCTATTCAATGTCGATTTTAAACCAATGGCTTATGACCGGCAAATACAGCTATCTGGCTCCTAAACCGGTAATATCACCCGAAATAAGAACCTGGTACAATCAGGACATCAACAGCCACTATTTTATACTTCCGGGTTCGGTTGCCATTACAATGACATTGATTGGCATTTTGCTTACAGCGCTTGTCATTGCAAGAGAATGGGAAAGGGGCACAATGGAGGCGCTTTTGAGCACAAATGTGAGAAGAATAGATATTGTGCTCGGGAAATACATTCCTTACTTTGTTTTGGGGATGTTGTCTATGGGATTCAGCGTATTTATGAGCGTAGCTGTGTTTCAGATTCCGTTCAGAGGGAATTTCTTTGTTTTATTCGGTGTTAGCGGTCTGTTTTTGTTCACCTGCCTTGGAATCGGATTAACAATATCCTCCGTTACGAAGAATCAGTTCCTTGCGAGCCAGCTTTCACTCGGAATGGGCTTTTTGCCGGCACTTTTGCTGTCGGGTTTGATGTTTCCTATAAATTCAATGCCGGCGTTTTTTCAACATTTGACAAGAATCCTGCCGCCAAGATATTACATAACTTTTATCGAAAGTGAGTTTATGGCAGGAACCATATGGGAAATTGTTATAATAAATTCGATTTTTCTGACAATTTTAGGGCTGCTTTTATTTGCACTGGTTTACCAAAAAACTGATATGAGGCTTTTAAAATGATTAGAGATTTTTTAAGACGTGTTTTTGCACTGATAAAAAAAGAATTTATCACCATTTGGAAAGACCCTAAAAGCCGCGGTATAATTATTGCAATGCCGATATTGCAGCTTCTGGTATTTGCTAATGCAATCACAATGGAAGTGAAAAATATTGATGTTGCAGTAATAGACCGCGACAATTCAGTAGAATCAAGAGAGCTTCTTTCACGTTTTGAAAACTCCCCGAGATTCAGGAAGTTTTATTATGTACAAAACGAAAGCGAATTCAAAAGAAAAATTGATACCCAGAAGGTTCAAATAGGGCTTTATATAGATAACAATTTTTCAAGCAATATTAAGGCGCAAAAACCGGTGAGTATACTCATTGCAACGGACGGAAGACAAACAAATTCCGCTTCTATTGCCGGAGGTTATGCCTCACAGATTATAAGCGGATATAACGATGAAATAACAGCCCGAAAAGGCGCTCAAATCACCCCTGTTATCAGAAACTGGTACAATCCCAATCTTGAATACAGGTGGTATATTTTAACTGTTTTGATTGCAATGCTCGCACTTGTCCTGACACTTCTTTTGACTGCGCTTTCAATTGCGCGTGAAAGAGAAATGGGCACATTTGACCAGCTCATTGTAAGCCCCTTGTCTTCGTTTGAAATATTACTCGGGAAAACAGTGCCTCCTCTTACTATAGCAATGGTTTTAACCTGTGTGATGACGCTCATTGTCATTACCTGCTTCAAAGTTCCGTTTGCAGGCTCGATTTTGTTGTTTCTGGTTTCAATATTTATTTCTCTGCTCTCAATCGTGGGTGTCGGGCTTTGTATTTCTTCAATTTGCAAAACCCAGCAGCAGGCAATTCTCGGAGTTATCACGTTCCAGATGCCGGCGATTCTTCTGTCGGGATTTATTTCACCGGTTGAAGATATGCCCGTATTTTTGCAGTATTTTACCTACATAAACCCCATAAGATTTTTTATGGTGCTGACCCGAGGGATTTTCTTAAAAGGGATGGGATTAGGCGACATTTTGATGAACTTAATTCCGCTTATAATAATTGCATTTTTCACGCTGTCGCTCGCAAGCTGGACATTTAAGCGTAAATTGGATTAAAATTTATTTATTCACTAACGGGAGTTAAAAAAATGTTCTTCTACGCTGATTTGCACATCCATTCAAAGTACTCAAGGGCTACCAGCAAAAGCTGCAACCTCGAGGAACTCGCAATCTGGGCGCAGAAAAAGGGATTGAGCGTAATTTCGACGGGTGATTTTACGCATCCGGCATGGTTTGCTGAAATCAAAGAAAAACTCGTTCCGGCGGGCAACGGCGTGTTCAGGCTGCGTCCGGAGATTGAAAAACAAATTCTGAAACCCGGAATTCCCGTATATTTTGTACTTTCTGTGGAAATTTCAACAATTTACAAAAAATGGGACAGAACCAGAAAGGTTCATCACGTTGTTTTTGTTCCTGACCTTGAAGCAGCGCAGAATTTCAGGGAAAAACTCGGTGCTATCGGCAATATAAACTCCGACGGGCGCCCGATTCTGGGTCTGGATTCCAGAAATCTCCTCGAAACCGCTCTTGAAGCCGGCGAGGGCTCTTTTATTATCCCCGCGCATATCTGGACGCCGTGGTTTTCGGTTTTGGGGTCAAAATCCGGTTTTGATTCGATTGAAGATTGTTACGGGGATTTGGCGGAACATATTTTTGCGGTCGAAACCGGGCTTTCTTCAGATCCTGAAATGAACTGGCATGTTTCAAGCCTTGATAAATACAGGCTCGTTTCAAACTCTGATGCGCACTCTCCGGCAAAACTTGCCAGAGAAGCAACAGTTTTTGATACAAATCCCGACTATTTCAGCATGATGAAAGCGCTCAAAACCGGCGAAGGCTATGTCGGAACCGTTGAATTCTTCCCCGAGGAGGGAAAATACCACGACGACGGGCACAGAAAATGCAATGTCTGCCTTACGCCCGCCGAAACGAAAAAACTCAACGGAATTTGCCCTGTTTGCGGAAAACCGCTTACAATTGGCGTCGCTAACAGGGTTTACGAGCTTTCTGACAGAAAAGGCGGGGTTATTCCCCCGAAAACGGCCGGAAAAGTTATCAGCCTTGTTCCTCTTCCTGAAATTCTGTCAGAAATTATGCAGGTCGGGCCCTCTATCAAGTCTGTTACCTT
>URFH01000012.1 GCA_900547155.1 uncultured bacterium
AATCTGTATGCGATGCAGTATTTTCTATCGAAGACACAGCAGTTGTAAACGAAGCAGCTGTAGCAGGAAACGAAGATTGCGTTAAAGAAGCAGCAGAATCCTGCCCTGTAGGCGTTATTGAAGTTGAAGAATAATCAATAAACCATAAAAAACACCTCCGATTGATTCGGGGGTGTTTTTTTGTCTAAATATAATTATGAACAAAAGTCAAAAAAATATCGACAAAATCATACAGGCGCTAAAAGACGCAAATCTGCCCCAGAGGGATTTCGTCAAAATGATGGAAACTTTCCATGACCCTTTTAAGGTGCTGATTTGCTGTATTTTGAGCCTGAGAACAAATGATTTGACCACATATCCATGCTCATTGAGAATGCTCGAAATCGGCACAAAACCGGAGGATTTTCTCAATGTTGACGTTGAAACTTTAGCAAAAGCCATCTATCCGGTCGGGTTTTACAAGAACAAAGCGCAGCAAATTCTTGATATTTCAAGAGATTTGGTCGAAAACTACGGCAGCAAAGTGCCGGCGTCTATTGATGAGCTCGTAAAATTCAAAGGAGTAGGGCGAAAAACAGCAAATCTCGTCATGGCAAAGGGTTTTGACATTCCGGCAATCTGCGTTGATGTTCATGTTCACAGGATTTCAAACCGTTTGGGCTGGGTAAAAACAAAAACGCCCGAAGAAACAGAAATGGCACTCAGAAAACTGCTTCCTGAAAAATACTGGCTGGATATTAACACAATTCTCGTAACTTTCGGCCAAAATCTCTGCCGCCCGACAAAGCCAATGTGCGAAAAATGCCCGGTTGCTGAATTCTGCGAAAGTCGGGGCACTTAAAGCACAATTGCACTCCTCGCACGATTATAATAAAATAGGTTCATAAGTTAGTATTAGGAGCCGAAATTATGACGTACGATAAAAAACCATCATGCGAGCTTGAGAAAGAGCTTTTTGAAGCTGTGGATTCAAAAACACCGGATTATATTAAAAATGATAAGTTAATCGACCTAAATAACAAAAATGAGTTCGTTTTTACGCTAAAAAAAGAACATCTTGAGCCATACAATGCAGAAACAAACCCTGAAGGGCTAAATCTGGCAGAATGGCTTGAATCGTACGCTAAAGAAGCAGAAGTTTCAACAGCCGGAATCAGAGGTCCGCAAAATATTCTCTATCCGCATGACACGCGTTTTCCAATCAACATGATTGGGATTATGCTCGCAACAGAAGCAAAAGCGCTTGCTGCGCAGGAGATTTACCCTGATTCTAAATTAATGAAGCTCGCCGGAAGCGAAGTCAGATACAATTCGGATAAATTTTTGGAGCTTATCGCCAGAATTCAGGCTGCGCACGGCATAAAAACGCTTGTTCCCGAAAACAGAGCAACAATTCCCATCTGGATGGCGTCATTTTTGGCTTTCAAGCTCGATTTGCTAGGCGGTGAATACATAACCTCCAGCCACGGAATTTCCGTCAAAAACGCAACAAAAGACCTCAATTCTCAAGGGAGCCAGTATCTTCCCGAAGAATCAATGCAATTTGTAAACAAAATCCGCTGGATTTTCGATGAAGTCAGAAAAAACGGCAAATACGAAATAAAAATCGCCGCAAACGACAACCCGCTCATTGATGAATCCGTCATGAAAAAGCTCAACGACGGCGTCACGCTTTATGAACAGTACCTGAAAGACGGCGTTGCAAAGGATGCAAACCTTAAATTAATCAACGAACTAAAGGAAAAAATCGTAATCGAAAATGTCGGCGGTTCCGCATACAGAACTTTGAGCAGGATTTTAAAAGTCCTCGGAATTGACAGGCATTTTGACTGGCTGAACATTGAAGAAGACCCGTTTTTCCACTCAATCGGCAAATACGACCACGACCCGAAAGGAAACAGGACTTTTTACGATTATTCGGTCGATGCAACGGTTATTTCAAAGGACAAAGCCGGAAATCCCTATTTCCCCGTAATAAAATCAATGAATTACGCCGAAAAACTCAAAAATTACCCGCTTTCTACGGTTGTTCTCATCACCGACCCCGACCATGACAGGCTTACGGTCACGCAGATTGAAAGTTCTGACAGAATTGAAGCGCTGGAAAAACTCGGAGTTGATTACGTAAAACTCGGCGAAAACAGGGTTTTGACGGTGTTTACAGCGAACCAATCCTTCCTTATGATTATGGATTTCTGGGCAAACCAGCTCAAAAAAGAAGGGCTTTTCGACAAACACCCGAGATTCATTATCAAAACAACCGCTTCCGCGCGTTCCTGGGACGAATGGGCAAAGAAAAACGGAATCAAAGTCGTAAATGTGCCCGTCGGGTTCAAAGAAATCGCAAATATTATGAAAAAAGTTGAAAAACAAATCACCGATGACCCGCAAAAAGAAGTTATAATAACCGATATTTTCAACAATGACATAAATCTCGGCACAAACCCGAAACTCGTTTTCGGCGGAGAAGAATCAGGCGGAATGATTATCGGCTCGGAATCAATCATTGAATCGCTTTCCGGCAGAAAAGCCATCGCAATGCGGGAAAAAAGTGCAACAGAAGCCATCATTGTTGCCTCCGCACTCACCTCATACCTCGAAAAAGCAGGAATTTCGATGAGCGAACACCTTGAAAAAGTGTTTGAAAACAACGAAATTATCTCAAAATACGATATCAGAGAGGATATTTCTTACTACAACGAAAGCGAACCCGATATTGAAAAGCTCAAAGCCGACAAAAAAGCCGGTGAAGCAAAACGCACGAAAAACGACCTGTTTTACCTTGCGTTAGCCGTTGCAAAGGCAGAAAACAAGCTTTCTGTTGAGCAGATAAAAGAAATTCTCGCCTCAACCTTTCCGGAGCTTGATTTTTCAAACCTTATGGACGTAAAATTCGTCGGTGACGGAACTTATCTGGAATTTGAGGACAAATTCATTGAAATCCGCCCGTCAGGCACCGACGCAAAAACAAAAGCTTACGGCGCAGGCGCTGACAAAGGAAATATCAAAGATTTTGCAAGGATTATGGGCAATTATTCCGGCGATTTGAACGAAACCTACAAAAAATATGTCGATAACGCATTTTATGAAAGCGCAAAAGAGGATTCGCTCAAAGCGTACGCAAAATTCACCGACAAAGACGCAAACAACGCGCCGTTTGTCGTACCTGATTATTCAAAATTGATATAAATAACTATATAAATTAAAGATTTGAGGGAAAATGATAAATTTTAAAGACTTAAAAGGGAATATTTACGGGGGTATAACTTCAGGCATAATTGCACTGCCGCTGGCGCTTGCGTTCGGTGTTGCGAGCGGGCTGGGCGCTGCTGCGGGGCTCTGGGGGTCAATACTTCTTTGTCTTTTTGCTTCAATATTCGGCGGCACGCCCACGCAGATTTCCGGCCCTACTGGCCCGATAACGGTTGTTGTCGCTGCAATGGTTATGGCTCATACGCATAATCCGAAGCTCGTTTTTATGGCGATTCTGCTTTCGGGTATTTTTCAGATAATATTCGGGCTGTTAAAAATCGGGAAATTTGTAAATTTCGTGCCATATCCTGTTATTTCAGGGTTTATGAGCGGAATCGGCGCAATTATTATTCTTTTGCAATTAAATCCGCTTGTAGGGATAGATTTTGACGGTTCGCCGGCGCAAAATCTTCTTCATTTTTTCACTTCGCTTAATTCTATTGATTTTCAGAGCTTTTTGCTCGGGATAATAACTCTTGGAATCGTTTTTTTCACACCCAAAAAGATTGATTCAAAAATTCCGGCGCCGTTGATTGCGCTGGTGATGGGAACGCTGCTTTCTGTCATTTTGGATATGGATGTAAGGACAATCGGCGAAATTCCGGCGTCGTTTCCGGATTTTTCCTTTCCTTTAATCGGTTTTTCACAGTTAAAAATCGTTATTCCGCTTGCATTAACACTTGCGGTGCTGGGTGCGATTGATACGCTTTTGACCTCGCTTGTTGCGGATTCTTTAACAAAAACAAAGCACAATTCCAACAAAGAACTCATCGGACAGGGGGTAGGCAACATCATTGTTTCGCTGTTCGGGGGGCTTGCCGGCTCAGGGGCGACAATGAGAACGGTTATAAACATAAAATCCGGCGGAAATTCAAGATTGAGCGGGATAATTCATGCGATTTTCCTGATTTTTGTTGTACTTTGCTTTGCGCCGGTTGCGTCAAAGATTCCGATGGCGGTTCTTGCCGGAATTTTGATAAAAGTCGGTGTGAGCATAATTGATTACAAATTTCTCAAAATTCTTCGCGCAGCCCCGAAAAGCGACCTTGCGGTTATGTTTTTCGTGTTTATGATTACGGTTCTTGATGATTTAATCCTTGCTGTGGGCGTCGGAATCGTGCTTTCTTCGGTTCTTTTTGCGCATAACATTTCAAATCAGATGAATGTAAACATTAAAGGCATTGAGCCCGAAGAAAAAACGGAAGACAACGAAAGTTCCATCGAAGAAGACATTGTAAATCACATTATGGTAATGCACATAAAGGGCGTTTTCTTCTTTGGCTCGGCTTCACAGGTGCTTGCGAGGGTGGAACATCTTTTTGACACAAGGCACGTCATAATCGACTGCCAGAGCATAAAATCGTTTGATATTTCGGCGGTTTTTGCGCTCGAGGAGATGATTTTACGGTTAAAAGACGACGAGATTAAAGTTTCTGTGGTTTTCAACAACAGAAAACTCGCGGTCAACCTCCTGCGTATGGGGTTGATAAAATTTATAACAAAAGACAACATCTTTTTTGATGTAGATACAGCAATTGAAAAAGCAAAGCAAAAGATGGAATGCTGATGGAATTAACATTAAAAAAGATTGGCTCATACAAGAAATATTTCACCGATTTGCTGTCGCTTTCCGCGCCGTTAATCGTGGGGAACCTCGGGCAGATATTAATCGGTGCTACGGATGTTTTCATAGCAGCAAAACACGCCACAAACACGCTGGCTGCGATTAGTATTGCAAATTCCATCATATTTTGCATTCTGGTTGTGGGGCTGGGGTTAATGTCGGCAATTTCGATTGTACTTTCAAACTATCGCGGCAACAGAAAGCCCACAAAACGCTTTCTTATCTCGATTTTGAACTATTCAATGCTGCTTGCGGTGATATTTTGCCTGATTTGCCTCGGAACGCTGCCGTTTATTGACAAAATGGGCTTTGAGGCAGCGCTTATTCCAATGATAAAAGAGTATATTTTTATCTGCTCGTTTTCTCTGTTCGGGATGTATCTGTACAGCGCCTTGAAAGAGTTTTTACTCGCACATGAAATTGTTAATTTCCCGAATTTAATCCTTGTTGCGGCGCTTGTTTTGAATTTTGTACTTGCATATTCGCTGGTTTTCGGATTCTGGTTTATTCCGGCGCTCGGCGTAGTGGGATTGGCGCTTGCAGCGCTTATTGTAAGGTCATTGATGGGGCTTGTGCTGCTTTTATATTGCATAAGGATGGTTCGATTCAAAAATCTGTTCGATACGCCGTTCATAAAGCAGCTTCTTAAGATTGGTTCACCCATCGGGATTGCAATGCTGTTGGAATTTTTAGGTTTTAACATAATAACAATCATGGTCGGCAGAGAATCCGGCCTGCTCGCCGCAACCCACAACATCATAGTAACAATAACCTCGAGCGCATATATGGTTCCGCTGTCAATATCCAGCGCAATCGCGATAAAAGTCGGTTTTTTCAACGGGGCAAGGATTTTGAGCGAGATAAAAAGATACTCTGTAGCCGGAACGCTCATTTCAGTGGCATTTATGGGATTTTGCGCGATGCTTTTGTCATTCTGGCCGGAACAAATTTTCGATATTTTCACAAAAAATCCGCAAATGGTAAAAATAGGGGTTCCTATTTTGCATATTGCATCACTTTACTTGATGTTCGATGGTTTTCAGGTTTGTTTAAGCGGAATTTTGAAGGGACTAAAGATGACCAAAACCGCCTCGGTTGCAGTTATCTCCGGATACTGGCTTTTCGGGCTGCCGTTCGGGTTTGTGCTCGCATATCACTATCACATGTCGTTGATGGGGTTCTGGATTGGGCTTGCGGTTTCGTTCCTGTTTATGAGTGCGATTCTTTCTGCGATAATTTTAAGGAAATTTGGTCTTTTGAAAAAAGAATTTAGCAGGGATTAGCGGGGTTTGCTGAGTTTGCTGGGTTTGTGAAGAAAAGATTGTTTTTTTGCGGAAGCCTGGTGTTGTTGCGCAAAAAGAGTTGAATTTTCATTTTTCTAGCTCGATTCGCTGCGCTCATAGGCGTCGAAAAATAAAAATTCTACTCTTTTTGCTTTGGAGGGGGGAAGAGGAAGGGGCGTGGGTGATTTTTTTATAGGTGGAGATTTTTTATAGGTTAAAACTTTTAATATTGTTGACATGCTGCGAAAATTGGTCTAAAAATGTATATGTGAGCCAAATATAACAAGAAAAACGGCTCCAAAGGACATTACAAATGAGCAAAAAAACACATCTCTATGATGAACATCTGAAATTAGGTGCAAAAATTGTTGAATTTGCAGGCTGGGAAATGCCTGTGCAGTATTCGGGAATCATTGACGAACACAACACTGTACGAAATCACGCGGGGCTTTTTGATGTTTCGCATATGGGTGAGTTTTTTGTATCGGGTAATGACGCCTTAACGCTTCTGCAAAAGCTTGTTCCGCAGGATATTTCAAAACTAACGGATTTCAAGGCAGTTTATTGCCAGCTTCCGAACAAAAACGGCGGGCTGATTGACGATTTAATAATCTACAAGCTCGAAAACGAAAAATACCTCGTAATTGTTAACGCGTCAGGGATTGAGAAAGATTTTGAATGGTTTAAAAGCAATGCAAACGGGCTCGACGTCGAATTGGAGAACAAATCCGAGGAATATTCACTTCTTGCACTGCAAGGGCCCGATGCAAAGAAAATTATTGAAAAAATGGGCATAAAAGAGCAAGACCAGCCAAAATTTTTCCACATAAAAAGGGCAAATCTTGACGGTGTGGAAATTTTTCTTGCAAGAACCGGCTACACGGGAGAAGACGGGTTTGAAGTGTTGATGAAGAACGAATACGCAGCAAAACTCTGGAATTCAATACTCAAAAACGGCGCAGAATTCGGCATAAAGCCCATCGGGCTGGGCGCGCGCGACACATTGAGGCTTGAGGCTGCGCTTCCTTTATATGGGAACGATTTGAACGAAGAAACAACCCCGGTTGAATCAGGTTTGAGCTGGTTTATCCCGAAAGACAAAGAAGCTGACTACAACGGAAAAGCAAAAATCTTAGAACAGCTCAAAAACGGCGTTACAAAGCATTTAATCGGCTTTAAAATGACCGACAGAGCAATCCCGAGGCATGAATACGAGCTTTATATTCACGGCAAAAAAGCCGGAATCGTTACCAGCGGCGGCTTTGCCCCCACCTTGAACGAAAACATAGGTCTGGGGTATATTGAAAAAGAGCTGCCTGTCGGCTCTGATATTCAGGTTATGGTAAGAAACAAGCTCTACAACGCAAAAGTCGTCAAAACACCTTTTGTGGAGAAAAAAAGTAAAATAAAAAGTTAATATTTTAATAAGGAGAGAACATTATGATGGTGCCAGAAGGTATCTTATGCAGTAAAACCCACGAATACCTGCTCGAAGACGGAAATGTCTTCACAATCGGTCTTACGGACTATGCAGTTGAACAGCTCGGTGATATTGTCTTTATTGAACTCCCCGAAGCAGGAACAGAATTTGCAAAAGGCGAAGTTTTTGCAACAGTTGAATCAGTTAAAGCCGCCTCGGAAATCTACATGCCGGTAGGCGGAAAAATCATCGAAATCAACGAAAAAGTCGTAGAAAATCCGGAAATTCTTAACGAAAGCCCTTATGAAAACGGCTGGCTGGTAAAAATCGAAAGCGAAACAGCTCATGCTGATTCCGGCGACCTGCTTGAATACGATGATTATAAAGAAGAACTGTAAAAATTCAAAAAATGCGCACAAAAGCGCTAAAAAGGAGAATAGATGAAAAATTTTGAAGCGCACACTGACGAAATAAGAAACGCAATGCTCAAAGAGCTCGGCGCGCAAAAAATTGAGGACATCTATTCACATATTCCGCAAAATATCAGGCTAAACGGGCTTAATTTACCCGAACCGCTGTCTGAAATGGCGCTCCAAAAAGAGATTAAAGCTCTTGCGGCAAAAAATAAATGCGAATATGCGTCATTTCTCGGTGCAGGGGCTTACAAAAGGTACATTCCTGCTGCTGTAGCGGCAATTTCTTCAAGATTTGAGTTCAACACAGCTTACACGCCCTATCAGCCGGAAATTTCGCAAGGAACCTTGCAAATTATCTACGAATACCAGTCAATGATTTGCAATCTCACAAAAATGGAGATTTCAAACGCCTCTGTTTACGATGCTGCAACAGCTTGTGCAGAAGCGGTTTTGATGGCATCAAGAATCAACAACAGAAACAAATGCCTTGTTTCAAAAGGCTTAAACCCGCAATATTTAGACGTTTTGAAGACTTATTGCGAAGCTGCGGACATAAAAATCGATTATGCAGAGTTAGACGGCGTAAAAACACCGCAAATTGAGGCTGCAGAAGATTATGCGTGCGTTTTATACCAGTTTCCGAACTTTTACGGCGAAATTGAAGACGCTCAAAACATAATCACCAAAGACGCAAAAACATTGAAAATCTGCTGCGCGGATATCATCTCTCTGGCACTTCTTGAACCGCCGGTTTGCGATATTATGGTCGGAGATATACAGAGTTTGGGCAATTCGCTCTCTTTTGGCGGGGCTTATGGCGGGTTTATGGCCTGCGCTGACAAATACAAACGCCAGCTTCCCGGAAGAATTGTCGGAAAAACAGTTGATGCAGACGGAAATCAGGCATTTACGCTGACGCTCCAGACCAGAGAACAGCATATCAGGCGCGAAAAAGCCACCAGCAACATTTGTTCAAATCAGGCGCTTGTTGCCCTGCAAGCCACTGTATATTTGACGCTTCTGGGCAAAAACGGGCTAAAAGAAGCGGCTTTTCTTTCGGCAAAAAATGCTCACAAGCTCGCACAAAAGCTTTCTGACAGAGGAATCAGGGTTTTGAATAAAAATTACTTCAATGAGTTTGTATTTGAAGTTGATGACGCAAAATCCTTGCTCAAAAAGCTCAAAAATAGCGGAATTCTGGGCGGAATTGCGCTTGATGAAAGAAAAATTCTTGTCAGCACAACGGAATTGATTACTGACGAAGATATTGATAAATATCTTGAAAATTTTTAATTTTTACCGGATAACAGCAATAAAATACAAAACCGAAGCCGAATTTGCTTTTTTAAGGCTCATGTAAAATTTTTTTGTGAAGGTAGCAAAAGTTATTTTCAGGGGTTTTGTATATTTACTATGATTATTTGAGGAATTTTGATGAGAATTTGCAATATAAACAGCCGCATTCAGCCTATCGCGGGCCAAAACTCCAAAAACGAGAACGCAACACAGATACAGCCGAATTTTCAACAGACAAAACCGGTTTACAATATAAGTTTTCATTCACTCTGGGGAAAAAAATCCAGACCGGCAGAAAAATCAACACAGGAAACCGAGTTAAATGCAAATGACATGATACTTTCGCTCAAACTTGCTGACACGCTTCACCAACTGGATGAAAAAAGCCTTATTGCCATTGGAGATAGTAATTCGGCAATGTTCAAAACTGTCATACAAGGTCAGCTGACAAAAGAAGACTCTTTTTTGCCAAATCCCAAGAAAATTGAAAAAATTTATGTAATAAATGATTCCGGCATTGACCCGCTGCTGATTGGCAAGGGGGTAGATGATAAATTTTTAATCTACGGCAAGGCTCTAAATCTCAAAAAAGAAAAAAATGACTATTATCCATACAAACATGAACCCGCAGAATGGAGCGATATAATAGAAAAAGAAAATAAAACCCGCATTAAACTAATAAAAACGCCCAAAGAATCCAACAATATCTTATACGACGAAAAATATCCTGTTGAAAGCTTTTTGACCAAAGGAATTGAGGTTGATGGGGGATTAATTATAAATGAAACTGCCGAAATCCGGCCGCAAAAAATAAAAAAATCAACCGGAACAACAAATCGCCCCGAAATTCCCTTTAGAACTTTCAGCGATGTTGCCGGTTTAAGCAAAACAATTGAAGTGGTAAAACGTAAAATTCTCTACCCTATGCTTTATCCGGAGGCGTTTCCTGACAGCAAAAACAGAGGAACAATCCTATACGGTCCACCCGGAACAGGCAAAACTCTGCTTGCGCTCGCTGTAATCGGAGAAGTCAAAAAAAGACAGGATAAAAACATCCACTGTATTCAGGTGGATGGCAGTTCATTGACGCATAGCCTTGTTGGTAAAACCGAAGAAAAATGGCGTAAAATCTTTAAAGAAGCAAAAGAACATCAGCCATCATTAATTTTTATTGATGAAATCGACAATGTGCTCGGTAAAAGAGAAGACGGTGAAAATTTTGTACACAACAACGGCGTTGTTTCGCAATTTTTGACGCTGACGGAAAATCTTGAAAAGAACAATGACAAAGTCTGGATTATAGGCGCCACAAACCGCCCTGAAAACATTGACCCCGCAATAAAGAGAAACGGACGGTTCGGAAATCTTATCGAAGTGCCCGTTCCCGATGAAAAAGGCTGCCTTGAAATCCTCAAGCACTACCTGAAAACGAAAAAAGTCAGCCCTGAGTTTAATCGTGAGATTTTTGCACGGGAATTGTTTAAAAACTCGGCAACAGGCGCAGATATTGCCGCTATCGTAGATAATGCGCGGGAAAACATGTTTGAACGCTGCGGTATTTTTGAAAAAATGGAAAAAGGCACATTTAAACAAAGCGATTTGGAGAAACTTGAGTACAATTCACGGGATTTTAAGCTGCCATGAAAATAATGCCCGTTAAAACAACATTTATGCCGGGTTTTAAAGCCCACACTTATGATATTGAACCCAAATCCAGTGAAATTGTTGTACATACGGACAACAACCCTTATCTAGGGGAAGAACCTTATTTAGTATATGGAGATTCAGGTAAAAATGAAGTTAAAATGAAAAAAGAAAATGGATTATATTCTGCCAACGCTTATATTTTTACCCCTAATTTTAATTACCATATAAAATACAAAGATACAAATGCCATTGATAAAAAAGACGGCAAAGATTATTCTCTGCCTGTAGAATCGTTAAAGCAAAATGCAACCAAAATACTCAGAAATCAATATAAACAGCCATTAATACATGCTTTTAATGAAGGTTCTGCTGTCGGAAAACTTTTATATAAGGAGTATTTTGATTACAGAGATTTTGAAAAGATTTCCGAGCCGGCTATCATTGTAACAAAAAGCGCAATCATTCCTTCTTTAAACAATAAAAACATCCTGGGTTTTATTATGACAGAATATGACAGCGGAACGCTCGGGCATAGCGCGGCAAATTTAAGACACGAAACTGAACTTAGTGCAGCGGTTTTAGATTCCGATTCTATTAAAAAATTAAAAAGTTTTAATGGTAAAAATGTAGAAATAACGGTCGCTGATAATGTTTTGGAGATTAGTGAAACAGATAAAGTGCCATCACCCAAAAAATTCCCAAAAATAGAGGTGCCAGATATGGAATACTGTGAAGAAATTCTGACTTCTGATAAATATTCACCCGAGCTTGTCGGCGCAAAGGCAGTAAATTTAAGAAAATTAGAAGAATTAGTGAATAATGGGAAAATTGATGTAATAATTCCTAAATCAGTTGCACTCCCATACGGTTTTATCGAAAAGAATTTTCCACCTCATACATATTATTTTAAAAATGAAGAAGAAAATGATGCACGAATGATTGATTTCCTCAAAAAACTTGAAGAAAAAGGGATTGATACTAAAAATATTATGGTTCGTTCAGCTTTTAACGGGGAAGATTTACCGAATTACTCTGCTGCAGGTTTATATCAGACATATATTGCACGTTCTGAAGACTTTTTTGAAGTATATGCGGCAGTTACATCCGCAGCAAATTCAAAAAATACAAGAAAAGCCATTGAATCAAGGATGCGGCATGGAATTCCTGATGATAAAATTAAACCCTCAATAGTAATTCAAAATGCGATTCGGCCGGACTACAAATTTACCGTTTATACGGAATACGGTAAAGATAATCTTAGAATTGATATGTATTCAGGCAAATTTCATAGTTTAGAAAATTACATTCAACCGCACGTATTTAACTATAATAAAAAAACAAAAGAACTAACTTATGATTCTATTCAATTAGTCAACCCTTTTGTCACTTACGATGAAAACTTAAATGTTGTAAACATACCCCCTGTTGAAAATGATTTATCAAGTGACAAAAACTTGCTTAAACAGGTGCAAAAACTTGTCGATAACGCCCTTGTAATAGAAAAAGAATTCGGAAAACCTCAGGATATTGAAGGAGGGTTTTTAGGCGGAGATATTTACCTCTGGCAAACAAGAAATATTGTCAAAAACGTTTAGCATGCCGGTTTTGCACCCTGCGCAAAATTGAACTGGCAATTGCGGGCAAAATAAAAGCCATTTCGATAGTTATTCACGCAGCGACTCGATAGCTTCTTCAAAATCCTCGGATTTGTAGATGTATGAGCCGGCAACGAGGGAATTCGCGCCCAAATCACGACAGATTTTTCCGGTTTGCGCATTTATCCCGCCATCGACCTGAATTATAAGATTTTCAGGAGCATTTTGCCGGATTACAGGGATTTTTTCCGCACAATCCTGCATAAAACTCTGCCCGCCAAAGCCCGGTTCAACAGTCATTATCAAAACCATATCAACCATCAAAAGATATCTCAAAATCTCCTGCGGCGGGGTTTTGGGCTTTATGGAAAGCCCGACAAGGATATCGTGCGATTTTATATGAGAAATTACGTCCTCTGTCATCTCCTGAGCAGCCTCATAGTGGAAAGTCAAAATATCAGCACCCGCTTTTACAAAATCCTCGACGTAATTCTGCGGATTATCAATCATCAAATGCACATCCAGAGGCACTTTTGAATAAGGTTTTATTGATTTTACAACAGGAGCGCCGATTGTGATGTTCGGCACAAAATGTCCGTCCATAACATCCACATGAATCCAGTCAGCGCCCGCATCCTGAACGATTTGAACATCTCTGGCAAGATTTGCAAAATCTGCCGACAAAATTGATGGTGAAACTATAACTTTTTCCATTAAGATTGCTCCTTTGCTGGCAAGAGGTTCAAATTCTCGCACGCTTTCAGTGCAGCCTCCTGCTGTGCGGCCTTTTTCGATTTTCCGCAGCCCTGCGCAAGAATCTGCCCCTCGTAGCACACATTTACGAAAAATTCCTTTGCATGAGCCGCGCCTGTCTCTTTTACAAGCTTGTAAACCGGAAGATTTTTGGATTTGGACTGCGTATACTCCTGCAAAATCGCCTTAGGGTTTATTACCAGCTTGTTTTGCGCTATATCGTCAATCAATTCCGAAAAATTTGCCTTAAAAAAACTTTTTATTTCAGCGGTTTTGCCGCAAAGATAAAGAGCGCCGAGCATTGCCTCAAAAGCGCATGCCAGAATAGATTCATTGCAATGCAGCGATTTATCCGTTTCAGAAATGCGAATTTCTTGCTCCATTCCGAGTTTCAGCGCAATTTTTGCCAGAACTTCATCGCTGACAATATAAGAGCGTATTTTTGAGAGCTCGCCCTCGCGGGATTCAGGGAATTTTGCATAAAGATAGTCGCTCGCAACCAGCTTCAACACTGCGTCGCCGAGAAATTCAAGCCGTTCGTAGCAATTTGTATAAGGAACAGCCCCGTCCGAGCACAAAGAGGGGTGCGAAAAAGCAATTTCAAGAAGCTTTTGGGCCTCTTTTTGCTCTAACCCGACAACAGAATTCAAAAAATCCCTCAAATTAGAACAGTCCGACTGCATGAACCGCCTTTCTTGCCAAATCAAGAACATCCAGAGCCAGCTGGTTGTTAATTACAAAATATTTGAAATAAAAATACGCAACCGGCGTGCTGAAAAGGTAGCTGTCCGCTCTGTCCAAAAAACCGCCGTGCCCTGGCAAAGAATTTCCAGAATCTTTTACGCCCGCGTCACGTTTAATCAAAGATTCAGCCAAATCGCCGATTTGTGCAAAAAATGTAATCAACAGCCCCGCAATCAATGACTGATACCAGAAAATATGCAGAAAATACCCGATTCCCATTGAAACAGCAATCCCGCAAAGAGTTCCGCCAACCGCACCCTCTACGGTTTTTTTAGGGCTGATAACCTGGGCCAGAGGGGTTTTGCCGAATTTTGACCCGAAAAAATAAGCCCCGACATCGGTAAACAATATCGTAAAGAACAGCAAAAAGATAAATCCAAGCCCCGGGTTCAGTTTAATCGTAATGAGCCCGAGAGAATTCATCTCCAGCTGCCTTAAAAGAATCAAAAAGCAAGGCAAAAACCCGCCGTAGATAAATCCGAGCACTGTAGTGGCAACGTTTGCAATATAAGGCTGGCGGCCTTTGAACAAAACAGCCATAAATGCCCCGATTGTGCCAAAAGTCAGCACCATTGGAACCAAATCAAAGCGCTGGAGCGTTGTAAGAATTACAAAAGCTATATCAACAGCGATAATAAGCCTTAAGAACGGGCGAAAACCTTTATTTCTAAGGATTGCGACGTATTCTTTTGAGCCCGCGTAAACAATGTACATTACGACAAGCATTAAAAGAAATCCGCCCGCAAAAACCGCACCCAGAACGGTAAAACCGATTATTAAGCCGGTAATCAGCCTTAGCTTATTTTTATTGATTGATTCCAGAAAGCTCACTATACGGTCAAAACCTCTTTTTCTTTTTCAGAAGCAACGCTGTCGATAATTTTTACGTATTTGTCAGTTAATTTTTGGATTTCATCCTGCGAATCTTTTACTGTGTCTTCAGGAAGGTTTTCTGATTTTTCCAGCTTTTTAAGCTCATCAGTCATATCTCTTCTGATGTTTCTGATTGCAACTTTTGCTTCTTCTGCAATTTTCTTAACATCTTTTGAGATTTCTTTTCTTCTTTCTTCAGTCAAAGGCGGAAAAGTCAGGCGAATAACCATGCCATCGCTGTTAGGAGTAATTCCGAGTTCAGCTTTAATCATGGCTTTTTCGATTTCCTTGATAATCGACTTGTCAAAAGGAGTAATAACGAGCGTTTGACCATCCTGAACAGAAACCTGTGAAATTTGTCTTAAAGGTGTGGGAACACCGTAATATTCCACAACAACCTTGTCCAGAATAAGCGGATTTGCTCTGCCTGTGCGGATAGAAGCAAACTCTTTTTTCAAAGCGCCGACCGCTTTTTCCATTTTTTCTTCACCCAATATGAGTAATTCGTCAATTGCCATTTTTATTCTCCTACAAAAGTACCTAACGTTTCACCGCTCAAAAGCCTTGCAATACTTCCTTTTGCCGCAAAATCAAATACGATAATCGGTATATGATTTTGTTTACAAAGAGCACATGATGCAGTATCCATAACTTTTAAGCCTTTAACTATTATATCATCATAAGTTATTTTGTCATATTTTTTCGCATTTTTATTAACACGCGGATCATCAGAGTAAACACCGTCCACCCCGTTCTTAGCCATCAGCATAACCTGAGCGTCAATCTCAGAAGCTCTCAATGCGGCTGCTGTATCTGTTGTAAAGAAAGGATTTCCCGTTCCAGCGGCAAAAATAACCACACGATTTTTCTCAAGATGGCGAATTGCCTTGAATCTTATGTAAGGTTCGGCAATTTTATCCATATCTATCGCCGATTGAACCCTGCAGGAAACATTCAATTTCCTTAACGCACTCTGGAGCGCAATTGCATTCATAACAGTAGCGAGCATTCCGACATAATCGCCGCTCGCCTGATCCATTCCGAGCTTTGCGCTGTTTTTCATCCCGCGGAAAATGTTTCCCCCGCCCACAACAACTGCAATTTCAGCCCCCATGTCATGCGCAATTTTTATTTCGTTCGCAATCATCTCAACAGGCTTTTGGTCAATCCCGAATTGCTGGTCGCCAAGCAAAGCCTCGCCGCTGATTTTTAATAAAACTCTTTTGTACTTTAAATTACCACTCATATTTTTCCTTAACTATGCTAAAAGCAGCTATTTTTCTATATCAATTATTGAAACACCGGGCCCGACAGCACTCGGAGCTGATGTCTGAGGCGGCTTTAGATTTGCAGTCAAAATATCCACACCGAATCTAACAGCCCTGTTAAACGCTGGAAATTCGGAGGAAGCCGGTGATTTTGCGACTATTGAAAGATACTGTTCATCCGTTACAACATCAAACTCCGGTTCCGGAGCCGTTTCACCATTAACAGGCAATTTTCTGTCAAACAACAGATAATGTTTTACAAGGTTTCCGTCATTATTTTTGTAAATATAGAATTCTTCAGATACCGGATTAGATTTCGGTGCAGCTTTCAAGTCCAAAAATGAAACAATTGAATACACATTATTTTTATAAGTGAAATCTTTCAAAACACTAAATCTATAGCTGCCCGGAGCTAGGTTTGTATAATAAACAGGTGCATACGGATTTTTCAATACGCTTCCTGCCGCATTCAGGTTTACTGGATAAGCACCCATGCCGTTTCTCTGGCTGAAATAAACTTTGAGGTTTTTTGAAACAAAAGTAATCAACCGGACATTTGGTTTTGCAATTCTTTCGTATTTTATTGCTTTTGTCCATAAAATTGCGTCAGATGAATCCGTTTTTACAAGCAAACCCAGAATATCTGTGCCTTTAGCTGCCGGCAGAAAGTAATAATTGTTCCCGTTAAGGTCATGGGCTCTGTATTTTGCAGGAATCATCGATGGAAGAACAGAAATCCCGTATTGCGGAAAATCAAATTTTTTCACAGCGGATTGTCCTGCGGAATTCGCCGTTTCCGGAGTGAATTCAGGCACATTCTCCAGCTCTTCTCTTGTTACAATCGTTTCCATTTTTTCAGAACGTCTGACCGGAGTAACTTTCATTTTGGCGTTCTGCGCCATTGCCATGAATTCCATTTCACTGGTATCGGTTTTGGTTTCAGTGGAATCCGTTTTTTTAATTTTAGAAACAAAAGAATTTGTTGCTGTTTGTTCGTTTTGTAATTTCTGTTGCTCAAACTTGCTTGCACGGTGGCTCAAATCAAAGAGCATTCCGCCCATGACAACAAAGACCATGCAAATTATTATTATTCTGTACTTATTCTCCATAAATAATTATCCAAATCTAGTATATACTTATAAGTTTAAAATAATTCCGAATAAAAGTAAACTTGTAACAAAAAAGAGCTCCGAAAAGGAGCCCTTTTCCGTTTTTTAAGGTTTTTATTGAACAGAAGCTTTTTCTTCTTCTGAAACGCCTTTGATAGTAAGGTTTACACGGCCTTTGTCGTCAGTTTTCATAACCTTAACGATTACTTCATCACCAACGCTCAAATGACCTTCGATAGTTTCGATTCTTTCGTTGCAAACCTGAGAAATATGAACCATGCCGTCTTTTCCCGGAGCAAGCTCAACGAATGCGCCGATAGGAATGATTCTTACGACTTTTCCTTTTCTAATCATGCCGGGCTGAGGCTTGAAAGTGATTTCTTCAATCATTCTGATTGCGATATCAGTGCCTTCTTTGTCGTTGCTTGTGATAGTAACCTTGCCGTCATCCTGAATATCGATTTCAGCGCCGGAGCAGTCGATGATATTTCTGATATTTTTACCGCCGGGTCCGATTACTGCGCCGATATCTTCAGTCGGGATGTGCATTGTGAAGATTCGCGGTGCGTAAGGTGACATTTCAGAAGCAGGTTCTGTGATTACCTCTCTCATTTTTGAAAGAATGTGCAATCTGCCTCTTTTTGCCTGTTCAAGCGCTCTTCTCAAGGTTGCATTTGAGATACCTTTGACTTTCATGTCCATTTGCAGAGCGGTTACAGCTTCATCATTGCCGGTAACTTTAAAATCCATGTCCCCGAGGAAGTCTTCAATGCCCTGAATGTCAGTCAAAACGATATCATCGCCGTTTTCACCTTTAATCAGCCCCATTGCAACGCCGCCAATCATACATTTTACCGGAACACCGGCATTCATAAGCGCCATTGAGGTTCCGCAGGTAGAACCCATTGAAGTTGAACCGTTTGATTCAAGAACGTCAGATGTAACGCGGATTGTGTATCCGAATTCGTCCTGTGAGGGAAGTGCGGGGATATTCGCTCTTTCAGCGAGGTGTCCGTGTCCGACTTCTCTTCTTCCGGGGCCTCTGAGCGGTTTAACTTCGCCTACAGAAAAGCCGGGGAATATATATTTATGCATGAAAGTTTTCTTTGTTTGCGGATCAACCGTATCAAGCTCCTGTGCCATGCCCGGGCCTGCAAGGGTCGCAACAGAAAGGATTTGTGTCTGACCTCTTGTGAATACAGCCGAGCCGTGAGCTCTGGGGATAACGCCGACTTCGCACCAGATGGGGCGAACATCCTCATAACCTCTGCCGTCAGCTCTGACATGCTCATCACGAATCATTGCTCTCATGATTTTCTTTTCAAGAGCCTTGAATTCCTCTGCAATAAAGTCAATTCCGGTTTCAGCCATCATGATTTTTGCGGCATGGTCATCGCCGTAAGAATCAAACTCTGCTTTAACCATTTCTTTAGCCTTGTCGAGCTTGGCTTTTCTTGATTCTCTGTCAAAATCGTGATAAGCGTCAAAAACAGTATCATAAGCGATATCGTTGATGATTTTGGCAATTTCAGAAGTATCGTAAGGATTAATGAACTCGGGTCTTTCAACGCCGCATTCTTTTGCAAATTGTTCCTGCAATTCGCACTGGGTTTTAATAAATCCCTGCGCAAATTCAACAGCAGCCATAATATCGTCTTCTGAAACGAATTTCAAGCCGGCTTCAACCATGATTACGGAATCTTTTGTTCCTGCAACAACGATATCCATGTCGGATTTTTCAGCCTGAGCATAAGACGGGTTCGCAATGAACTGACCGTCAAGTCTGGAAACCCTGACAGCGCCGACAGGGCCTTCAAAAGGCGCGCCTGTAAGCATTAATGCTGCAGAAGAGCCGAGCATTGCAAGCGTATCAGGCTGGCAGTTTTCATCAAGGCTGACGAGCTGTGATACGATTTGTACATCATTTCTGTAGCCTTTGGGGAACAAAGGTCTGATTGGTCTGTCGATTAATCTTGAAATCAAGATGGCTTTATCAGAAGCTTTACCCTCGCTTCTGTTGTATCCGCCGGGAATTCTGCCGATAGCGGACATTCTTTCTTCATAATCAATTAACAGCGGGAAAAAGTCGATACCCACTCTCGGTTCAGGGCTTACAACCGCATGAACAAGGAGCATAGTATCTTCGCATCTTACTACTACCGAACCACTCGCTGATTTGGCATACTTACCTGTTTCAATAGTGACGGTTTTGTCACCTACAGGAATTTCGATTTTTTTAACATCTACCATGTTTTTCTTCTTTCCTTTTTCTATTCACTTCTACTTGTGTTCAAAAAAAGTATATCTCAAACACGGGTGCTGTACAAATAAAAAAACGCGGCTTATATACAACTTAACACTCCCCATTTCCAAAAACAGGGAAAGGGGCCGCAACAGCAATAAATCAGCGCAGCTTACTGAACGTCGGAACGCGCTCCGTAGCTGGAAACTACAGAATATCCTGTCATCGGGTTGTATTCAAATACAAATTTCATTTTCAAAGGTTCCTGATTAAATGAGGCAGGAAAAATATCAAACGGCGCCGAATTATTCACCGCATCCAGCGCAAATTTGTTGAATTCCTTATTTTCAGTGGATTTTACAATTTTTAAATCAGAAACGCTGCCATCCGCGTTGACCAGAAAATCCAATTCAACGGATTGCGCTTCTGTCATTTTTTCAGGAGCCCAGTTATTGTTGACTTTTTTCTGGAGCGACGTGATGTAAGAGGTAAGGTTCGCTGATTGCGACGCATTCAGCGTATAAGTCACATTAATAGGCCGTCCTGTGAAATTTGTGGGGATATTTCCGAAAGGCGAGGCCTGCGCAACCGCCCTGACAAGCGATTGGTCAAACTGGAGATTTGACGAGGTTTTTGTAATTGCAATATTTGAAGCCTGCCCTTTGTTATCTACAGAAAATTTCACTGTAGCGGAGGCATTGTTTATATTTTTTTCATAGAACCATTTTTCTCTTATTTTTTCGCTCATAAGGCTGATAAATTGCTGGAAAGCCGCTGTATTCGGAGCGTCCGAGGAGATATTCACAGAAACAGCCTGATAGGAGCTCTCAAAACTTGAGGAAGATTTCCTTTCCTGCGAAGTTTTGCACGCAAAATTGTGCAAAGCAGCGATTGTTTCGGGCTCAAACACAAGATTTTTATCGCTTGCAATGAGTTTTAAATTTGGTGCTGAATTTGAGCAGTCAGTCAACACCTGAAGCTGCCTGTATGCCGCAAGAGCAGGGTCTTTTACCATAATATTAAAAATTGTGCCGTGTTCTTCCTTTTTAACTGAATCAAAATCAGCAAAAACTGTCACACCGGGCACGGGTTCAAGTTTTTCCCATTCAAACGCAAAAACCGGCAATATAACAGCCGCACCAACAATTAATGATAATAAAGTCTTTTTCATTTCCGCTAACCCCAAATTAGATAACAAAATTATTTTACCCTATATCAAAGCATTTTATCAATAGCGCTTTTCACAGCTTCTACGTCAATTCCTGAAAGGCAGGCATGCTCATTTTTGCATTTTTTCTTCAGCGCGCACGGGCGGCAGGAGCAGTCTGCAGTCAAAAGCTTGTTATTTTCGCCCCATGCGCCCCATTTTTTCTCATCCATCGGCCCGTAAATGCCAATTACCGGCGTTTTCACAGAGGACGCAATATGCAGATTCCCGCTGTCGCACCCGACAATCAAATCGCACATTTTTGTGAGTGCAAGGCTTTCTCTCAGGCTAAATTCGCCGCAAAGGTTCAATGGCTGCGTTTTCAGCTCTTGATTTATGAAGCTGTGGATTGATTCATAAGCTGCAGAATCGTTTTTTGTCCCTGCGTAGATAACCTGGGCACCCTTTTCGTTTGCCAGATACTCCACAATTCGGGCAAACCGGTCTTTTGGCCATTCTTTATTGTGATTTCCGCTTGTTGCATGCACCAGAACCCGTTTTTTTTCAAAATCCGGCAGTTTTGCCTTTAAATAATCGCGGACTTTAGCCTCTTCCTCTGGTTCAATCCAATTTTCAAGGTAATCATCGCATTCTTTCACGCCGTCAGCTTTCAGAACATCAAGAAAGCAGTCAATTTCATGCTTTGAGTTGTCGTATTTAACGCGTTTTGTCAAAAGAAAGCCCCTGCATTCGGTATCAAACCCGATTCGTTCGGGGATTCCGGCGCAAAACGCGAGAAAAGCGCTTGAAAATGAACGTTTTAGCACATATGCTTTGTCATATTTCTTTTCGCGAAGGAGTTTTACGTAATACCGGAAATTTTTCTTCTCCTGATTTGAGTTTTCGTAACGGTGCTTTCTTGTTGTGTCAAAATACAAAAAATTGTCCACATAAGGGCATTTGTCAATGATTTCGCCCGAAACAGGCGCAACGAGCATGTCAATTTGCGCCTTTGGGTTTGCCTTTCTCAAATTTCTCAAAAAAGGAACCGTAAGAAGCGTATCGCCGATAAAACGATAACGGATTACGAGAATTTTTTCAGGTGTTTTTAGCATGCGTTCAACAGCCCTTTGACATCCAAATCAGGTTTAAGTTTTAAAGCATAAATTTCAACATCATCGCCCATGATTTCACGGAGTTTAACAGCGTCTTTTTCTGTTGTAACAAGTTTTTTGCCGTCAGCGAGCTTTTTGAGCTCTTCAATATCCTTTTCCGTGTAGATATGATGGTCGGGGTAGTCTTTTGTTCCGCACAGATTATAATTCTGCAAGAAATCATAGAACTGCCGGGGCTGTCCGACCGCACTGAAAGCAAAAACATCGTTGGGTTTATCAAGCCATACGCCTGTTTTTATGTTATAGACATACTGCGGAACCATATTGCATAAAAATACCGGTCTTTTGAAGCGCTCGCGCAGTTCTTCACAGTATTTTTTAGCTTTTTCGGATTCAAAATTTTTGTTTACAACAATAATTTTATCAGCCCTTTTTGCCTCGTGGATTGGCTCTCTTAAAGCTCCTAGCGGCAAAACAAAGCCGTTTGAAAACTTTTTATCCGCATCAACAACAAGAAGATTCATGTCGCGTTTCAAGCGCTGGTGCTGATATCCGTCATCAAGGACGAGTTTTGTGTAATTCCCTTTTGATTCAACGAATTTAGCGGATTTTGAACGGCTCGCGCAGGTTACAACCATGCAATCAGGGCAGTTTTTGGCAAGCCAGAAAGGCTCATCGCCGGCTTCCGCAACATTATGGTTTATAATGCCGTCTTCCGAAATAACATTCACGTTTTTATTATCCAGCGAGCCTTTGTAGCCGCGCGACAAAATCGCAACTTTTTCTCCTTTTGAATCAAGATATTTTGCAATCGCCGCCGCAACCGGGGTTTTTCCCGTTCCGCCTGTGGTCAAATTGCCTACGGCAATTGTATATAAGGGCGATTTGTAGGTTTTGAGAATTTCTTTTTTATAAAGAAAATTCCTTATTGAAGCAGCTGCCCCGTAAACAAGCGAAAGCGGAAAAAGCAGCGCCAGAAGCGGGTAATCTGCAATGTTGTAGTGTTGTTTGTAGTGGAAATTTGTTAAAAATAATTTCATTTGTGTTCACCTTTTAAAATAATAATCTAAACAGCAAGAATCTTTTGTTAAGTTTTTCCGAGAATTTGCGCAGGTTTTTGGAGGTTTCTCCGGCGTCTTTAATTGCCTGCGTAATTGTGCATTTCTGGTCGGTTGTGAGCGAATTTACCGTCTCAAGCGTCATCGACAGGTCGTCAAGAGCCGCATTGAACTTGGTTACGGTATTATTAACCTGATTTTTCAGATTTTCGTCCTGTGTCATCTGGTTTACGAAGATTGAAATTTCAGAAATGTTTTTGCTTGCAACCTGAAGATTTTCGAGGGTTTGTTTTGTATTTTTATCTTCAAGAATGTTGTTTATATTGTTAGAAAGCCTGTTCACAGATTTTGTTGTATCAATTAGAGTATCTTTAAAATCCTTATCTCCGACGATTTTGTTAAGATTGTCAGTCAAATCCATAACTTTAACCGAAACATTGTTAGTTGTGAGCATTAAGGAGTTCAAATCCTCTCTTGATGAATCAATGAGCAGCTGTGTTTTGTCAAGCGTCTGATTTGCCTTTACCGTAAGCAAATCAATGTTTCCGACGATGTTTTTCATATCCGCAATTATATCGTCAGACATAAACGCGCTCATTTTTTCCGTTGCTTCGGTCATTGAAGCAGCTGCACGGTACTGGAGCTCCATAAAATCAGACAATCTGAGCGGTTCTATTACCGTGTATTTTGAATTTGTTTTCGGATAGGTTAAAGCGACATTGTTTGCCGGACGGATTACGAGTTTTTCTTTGCCCTCAACGGGTTTTATCTCGCCGAGCAGCCTGTCGGGAGGAATTAACCCCGGAAGCGTAATCACATAACCGATTTTATAGGCAAATTCTGTCTTAATTTCCTCCTGAAGCGGCATGGGAAGCGTTTTGGTTTCGACAATTTCAATCTTTTTGACCTTGCCAACGTCATACATTCTGTCGCTGAGCTTCATTTGCACATTGTCGTTTGCATGGAGGAGTTTTGATTTTTTCGTTATGGGTAAAAATATTGTACGCACTTTCGGAGGAGTAATTTCAAGGAACTGCTCGCCGATAATGCCGGATTGCTGAATAGAAATCGTGGAAGCCGGCGGAATAGTAACATCCGGCTCGGTTATGACGAATTTTACCTTCACATAGGAGTTGTCAGCGTTGATAACAGGGGTAATTTCCTCAACCTGACCTACTCTGAACCCCATCAGCTGAACACCTGACCCCGGACGCATGCCGTTTACGTCTTTAAAATCAACAGAAAGCCTTTCTCCGGCAGAAAGCGCCCTGCCTTTAATCCATAAAATGCCAAAAATCAATATCAGCAATGAAATTAGTGTTAATAATCCTACTTTAAATGAAGATGAAAAACGCATTATAATAAACTATCCTTATTACTTAGTGGTTGCTAGTCAGAAGACGCCGCTTTCATCGGCCCTTCTATACTTGCGTTAACGAACTGTTTTGTATATTCGTTACCGCCCTCTATCATATCCTGCGGAGTTCCGCAGTAAACGATTTTTTCATTATACAGCATAATAACCTTATCGGCACACCTCTTTATGGTGGAGAGTTGGTGCGTGACGATTATTGATGTTGCGTTGAGTTCATCGCGGAGCCGCACGATATAATCCTCAATAATCGTTGAAGAAACAGGGTCCAACCCCGCAGTCGGTTCGTCATAAAGGATTGTTGCCGGGTTTGTAACGATTGCGCGCGCAAAACTCACACGTTTTTGCATGCCGCCGGAAAGCTCGTGCGGCATTTTGTTTTCAATCCCCTCAAGCCCCACAGTTTTGAGGTTTTTTGCAACAATTTCCTTTATTTCGTCTTCTGTATATTTTTTCTTGAACTCTTTTCTCTCTTTTAGGGCAAAAGCGATGTTTTCATAAACATTCAATGAATCAAACAGCGCAGAATACTGAAAAACCATTGCTATATCGCCCTCGGAAACTATGATTTCGCCGCTATCGGGCTTTGTCAGGCCGCAAATGAGCTTTAAAACAGTACTTTTCCCTGCGCCACTAAGCCCTACAACAGCAAGTATCTCGCCATCTTCGACCTTAAACGAAACATCGTCAAGAACTTTCTTATCTTTGAAAGATTTTGTTAAATTTTTAACTTCTATGCTCATGAAAAATCTGCCTCTGTATTTATTTTAAAAGAAAAATATCGCTGCGATAATATAATCTATAATTGCAATCGCCACAAACGACCATACAACCGCTTTTGTGGTCGCCAATCCGACCCCTTTTGCCCCGCCAAAAGCAAGATACCCACAAACGCAGCTTATTAAAGCGATTGTTGCGCCAAAAAGCGAGGATTTAAAAAGGGTTACATTTATATCTTTGACAAAAAGCCCCTGCCAGACGGAACTTATGTAATTTAACTTACTTACGCCGGCAGAAAGGTAAGCAGCCACCCCGCCGCAAATTAACCCCGCAAAAGAAGAAATAACAACCACAACCGGCATCATGATAAAGCCCGCAACCACTCTGGGAACAAAAAGATACTCAACAGGGTCAACTTTTAGCACTTTCAACGCGTCAATCTGCTCTGTGACGCGCATTGTTGCGACTTCTGACGCATATGCGGAGCCAATCATCGAAATAATTGCAAACCCCGACATTATCGCCCCGAGTTCACGCGTAATTGTAATTGCCATCAACGCGCCCACGTATTTTTCGCCGCCCTGCTTGACCATTTCCGGCGCAACCTGCATTGCGATGATAATACAGGTCATTCCCACAATTGAAAGCGTAATTGGCAAAGAATCCACCGCAAATCTTGAGCACTGGTCAATGATATGTTTCCAATTAAGCCGCCCCATGGCAATAAGTTTCAAAACATGCCAGAAACGAATCCCAATCTCGCCCAGAGTTTCAAAAAACTCCTCAAGCTGTTTGGCAAGCAGGCGGCCAAGATTGTAAGTTGCGCTTTGTTTAAATAATTTTGCAAATGAACTCATGCTTTATATATTACCAAAAATTTCATTTGCGGGCATGAGGGTTCATTTTTGCAGCAGAGGATTGGATTTGGACAGCTTAATGATTGCAAAAAGAAAACAGCATATAAATACCTGATTAAAAGCAGGGAAGTCTTCTTTGGGGTGACTATGGAGGAGTGCTCAAGAATCAAAAAATATAATTTCCAACGTTAATTGCCCGGGGGAATCGGAACGGAAAAGAAGACTTCCCTGCTTTTAACCCCGCATAATCAACCTCCAACACGATTATCAAACAACCCGCGCACCTCACGCGTATAGTCGTCAATAACATGCTTGGGCAAACCCTCCTGGCGGGCAGCTTTTAAGCCTTCTTCATAAAGTTTTTGAGCGCCTTTGATGACTTTAGGTGAAAAATCGCCGTCGCAGAATCGCGCCATTTCCTGCAAACGGCGCCTGCACAGGCCGCATTTGACCTGTTTTGTTTTGTAATCCAGATTATGTTTTAAATTTATTGCTGCAGTGTCATAATCGCCCTTAACAAGCGCTTCACGAAGCGGTGCGCAATATTTTGAGCGAAAAACTGTTTCGCCGCGGTTGAAAACAAAATCAACAAGCGCTTCTTTTTGTTTTTGAGTGAGATTTTCATAGGCTTCTTCGCCTATTTCCGCTTTTATTTTTGCCTGAGCCTTTGTAATATCCTTTGTTAAAAGCATATAGACCTGCGACTCACTCAGATTTTTGTTCCGGTAATATTTTTTTTCAAAATCAGTAAAAGGGTAGTGCCCCACGCCAATTGTAGGCTTGCCGTTCTCCATTGAGTAATTTTTGCTCTCAACCCGCTCAAGCTCTGACAAAAACTCTGCGCTCAAACCGGTTGCGCGTGCGGCATCCTGCTTCGTTTTTATATTTTCAACCCTGACATGCTCGGGAATTTTGAGTTTCTGGCCTATTGCAAGGTTTGCAGAAGAAAGCTTGTTATAATCCGCAAGTTCGCCCGGAAGCAGGCCATAATCTTCTTCAATACGGGACAAAGTTTCTCCGGATTCGACTTCGTGCACGGTTCTTTTGCCGAATTCAGCTTTTGGTTTTGGAGCCGGTTTGAATTTTGAATAGAATTTGTTTAATTCTTCCCTGATAGTTGCAGATTTCTGTGCTTTTTCAGCTTTATCCGCCTTGCTTGTTGAGCCGGCTTTGCTTTTTTGTGAAGAAAACTTAAAAACGTCAGCATGCGTAAGCAGTTTGTACTTTTTAATATCTTTTTGCGCAAAATAATCAACAACGCTCTTTGAAACAAGCTCTGCGAACTTATTCCTGTACTCACGGGACTCAATATTTTTCAAATCCTCGGGATTTGACTGAAAACCGGTTTCCAACAGCACAGACGGCATCAAAGGAGAAGCTTTAAGCACCGCAAGCCCCCTGTTATCAGGACGAACTCGGCAAGAATCCGGCTCAGTTGCGGGGTGTTTTGCGATATTCTCCTGCATGCTGTCAGCAAGTTGTTTGTTATTGCCATCACCGGGGGTATACAGCACAGTCTGCCCCCTGATTTCTGTTTTGGGGCTGCTATCGCAGTGAAGACTGATAAACATGTCCGCAGATTTATATTTTTTCTTCGCATCTGCGACCGTTGCAGCACTTCCTGAAATAAAAATAACTTTTGCGCCCTTTAGAGTAAGTTTGGGAATCAATTCCAGCGCAAATTCACGATTTTGCGCCCATTCTTCTACGGTATTGCCGGAAGTATTTTCAGCACTGGTTCCGGCATCAAATGCGCCGTTTTTAGGGTTGTAACCGCCATGACCGGCGTTCACAATAATGGTTTTGCCGCTCAAATAACCCTGAGAATGGGGCTCAATAACCTTTACTTCGGCTGTAATTTCGCCCTTTTCATTTATTACGGGCTTCGGGCGGGAAGCACCGTCGGGAGCCTTTGCCAGCATCTCCTTATGAAGCGCGCCAACGGTGGTCTTTTTGCCATTTTTCAAAACAACTGTTCTATCATCAGGATTTGAGGAAACCGGTTCGCTTTTTACCCCGTCCGCCGGAGCGGGAGCGGCTTGGGGCGTTTTTTCAACTTTAGTTTTCTCAAACGGCGCTTTCGGAACATTAATAAACGAGTTTTTCTTTGCATTTGCAGGATTGTTTTTAAGCTGGGGGTTAAGTTCCAGAAGTTCGGCAGAAGTAATATTATATTTCTTTGCAACAGAAGAAAAAGAGGCGCTGATTTTATACTGCGGCACTTTCAAAATTTCTCCGGCCTTAGGGCCGCCGGACAAACCGGTATATTTTTTGAATTCGTCAACGGACATATTGAATTTTTTAGCAAGCGAATAGAGCGTGTCGCCTTTTTTCACTTTGTAGCCGTTTTCAGAGGCCGCAGTTTTGTTGTTTTTTTGCCCGACCGCAGCGAGAGCTTCAAAATTCATTCCGTACATTTAAAAATACCTTATCTTCACTATGATGGTATTATCGGCAGAATTTTCTAAAAACTTTAGCTGAAAACGCTGGATATTAAGAAATATTAAGACAAAAACAGGCTCAATTGCTCTAATCCGTCCAAAAGTACATTTTTTTCCATTCCATATCCGATTCTGAAGCAATTTTCCAGCTCAAAACAAAAACCGGGGGTTGTAAATACGCCATTTTGCTTTGAAAGCTTGTCGCAGAACTCTTTTGAACCCGTATTTGCGTCATAATATATAAGCGCAGTGGTACCGGCCGCGGGTTTTACATAGGAATAGTTTTTTTGCGACAAAATCCAGTTATGCAAAATTTCACGGTTTTCGCTCAATATTTTACGGTTGCGGGCGAGAATTTTCCCCGAATTTTTCAAAGCCAGTGCGGAAACCGCCTCATCAAAGACCGAACAGCAAATCAAATTATACTCCCTGTGCGACATAAGCGTATCAAAAAGCTTTTTGTCCCGCGCTGCGACCCATCCCATGCGGATTCCGGCTAAGGAAAAAGCTTTTGACATGCTGCCGGTGCTTATGCCCTTGTCGTAAATATCAACAATAGAAGATGGAGTTTTTTCCTGCTCCAGCCCCCGATAAACCTCGTCACAAAGCACATAAGCACCGTTTTTTTCTGCTATTGAGGCGATTTTTTCAAGCAAATCGTCATTTATAAGCGCGCCTGTTGGGTTATTCGGGTTGTTAAGGCAGATTAGCTTTGTTTTTCGGGTCACCAGCGATTCTAGTTCGCTTAAATCCGGAAGAAAATTGTTTTCGGGCGTTAATTTCAACAATTTAACATCAGCCCCGAGCGACTCCGGTATTGAATACAGCTGCTGATAGGCGGGAATTACGCTGACAACCTCATCGCCGGGTTCAATCAGCGAATAAAAAACCAGATAATTCGCCCCGGCAGCGCCTGTTGTAGAGAGGACATTTTCGGGCTCAATTGTTTTATACAGGGCAGAAATTCCGTTTCTGTAGGCATCTGAACCTTGAATATTCAAATAAGTGAGCGTTTTTTGAGAAAAATCCTCAAAAAATTTCTTCTCATCCACACCGCAAAGCGAAAAAAGTTCAGCCAGAGAAAAATTCTTAACGCATGTGCCGGCAATATCGTAAATTGCCTCTTTTTCATACGCGTTCATCCACTCTTCGACCTTAAAAGCTTTAATCTTCATAACCGGATTATAAGACACACCGGAGGATTTTAAAACAGGGGCGGTTATTTGTGACGAAATGTTACGAAAAAAAGGCTATACCCGCAATTTTTTTTATGTTTACACTTAATATGTGTGGAAAAGAAAAGATAAATATGCTAAAAGATGGACTAAAAAGAATATGTATCTCGCTGGGTCGAAACAATGACCCTGTAATTGCGGTTCTGGGTATTGCTGTATTTAAAGGCGTTTTCAGACCTTTATTCACCATGATGGATAAGGAAGAAAAGCCCGAAAGAAAAAAATATGCTGCATTTCGGGAAGGTTTGACAGAGGCAATAGCGTTTTGCAGCTATCTGGGCACCTCTTTTGCGGCTAAAAAGCTTGCAAAACCCATATGCAAGGCCGTTGGAAAAACAACGGATTCAGCAATCCATAAAACAGAAAAATCGCTCTCTTTTATAGCGGTCTGTCTTGCTGCAGTCGCAATAATTCCGGGAGTTTGCAACCTCACGCTCAAACCCATTATGGAAGCAGCCCAGAAGCTCCAAAAAGGCAAACAAACACCTGAAAACGCACCAAAACAGCTCGATATAAAAGAAAACAGCGTAGATGAAACAATCCCGAAACAGGCAATTTCTCCTGTGCTAAGCGATAACGCAAAAAATCTTTTAGCAAGCATACAAAAACCCGCAGTAACGCCTGCAAGCGGCATGAAGGTAGGAGGCTGATATGATAAACGGAATTTTTAATTTTCTAAACAGCCCCGCAATGATTGCCACAGCACAAAACACAAAAGCTGCGGTAACAATTGAAACAGGCTTAAAAGCAGCGGGCAGACCGGCGTTCACAATGATGGACAAGAATGTTGATGAAAAAACAAGAAGATATTCTGCCGCAAAAGAGCTGCTTTATCAGTCTTTATGCCTAGGTATTTACCTCGCATTAATCATTCCGGTTTTCAAAAAAGGAACTTTCGGGATTTTCAAAAAGATTTTCAAAAACGAAAAAGATTTTCAGATGTTCAAAAACGCATCCGAATACCTTGATTATCATAAACTTGCAACTTTTGCGGACAAAGGCTCAAGAAATCTGGACAAAGCAGAAAAACTCATCGCAAAAGCAGATAAAGTCAAAGACGCCCAAAAAGCGCAAGAACTCAGGGCAAAAGCTGCAGAGCTGCAAAAAAACGGCAAAAAAATGCGCGAAGATGAAATAAACAAACTGCCCGAAACCCTACAAGCGGAGCTAAAAAAGCCGGAAGTACCCAAATATATAATGGCAAAGGGCGCAATCGAGTTTAGTTCTTTAATCGGTTCTGTTATCGGCCTGACAATCCTCGCTCCGGAGCTGAGCCACCTTGTTCTTCACCCGCTTATGAAAGCGCTGGGAATGGAGAAAAAACCTGACGCAAAATCCACGGAAGAACCGCAAAAACTCGACCAAAAAGCATAATAAAAAGCCTCCCGAAACAGGAGGCTTTTTTAATTGGGAATTTTGTTACTTATTTGCGTCGAGCATTTGTTTTATGCCGTCAACCGAGCTCAATATTCCGGTTGCTTCATAAGGCATATAAACGACTTTGTTGTCTTTGCCCTCAACCATCTGTTTCAAAGTGTCGAGGTAACGAACAGCGATAAGGTATTTATCCGGCTGACCGTTGCCCTGAATAGCTTCGATTGTTTTCTGGATTGCAGTTGCTTCGGCTTCAGCCTGTTTAATTCTGGCATTGGCAAGCCCCTCTGCAACAAGGATTGCAGCCTGTTTTTGACCTTCAGCTTTGTTGATTTGCGATTCTTTTTCACCCTCTGCCTTGAGAATTGCAGCTTTTTTAAGCCCCTCAGCCTCAAGAATCGCAGCACGGCGGTCACGTTCCGCTTTCATCTGCTTTTCCATAGAATTTTGGATATCAGCAGGGGGAATAATGTCCTGAAGTTCAACACGGTTCACTTTAACGCCCCATTTATTAGACGCTTCGTCAAGAATTGTGCGCAATTTTGTGTTTATTGTGTCACGGGAAACAAGAGTTTCGTCCAAATCCAGTTCACCGATAATATTTCTCAAAGTTGTCTGAGTAAGTTTTTCAATAGCCTCGGGGAGATTCTGGATTTCATAAACAGCGCTCTTTGCGTCCATAATCTGGAAATAAATCAGCGCATTAATGCCGATAGAAACGTTATCCTTTGTAATTACGTTCTGGCGGGGGAAATCGTACACGGATTCACGCATATCTATGCGATTTTTTTGCGTGTAATAAGAATAGCTTCTTCCGTCGGGGCCTTTTGTTGTTTCTTTCCAGGAAATTGTTCTGGGAGCCTCAAAAAACGGAATTATATAATGAAATCCCGAATCAAGCACCCTATCGAATTTTCCCAGACGCTCAATAATCATTTCTTCTCTCTGCTGGACAATCTGAATGCCTTTCACAAAAAAGACAATCACCAGAATGATAAGTGCAAGTAAAATAAGCATTTTTCCTCTTTTCTATATTTTTTCTACGTACATTGTAATGCTGTCGAGTTTAACAATTTTAACGCGTGCGTCTTTTTCAATTTCTTCGCCGTTCAAAGACTTCGCCTGCCAGGTTTCACCGTATATTGCGATTCTTCCGCCGTCAGCACCTATTTTTTCGGTTACGACTGCGGTTTTATCCTTGTATTTGTCCTCATAATCAGAATCAGCGTTTTTAGACTTCCCGAGCAGCACCGGACGAAGAAATATCAAAAACAGAGCGGCAAAAACAGCAAATACAAGCACCTGAACGGTAAAATTTACCCCCAGAAAGCCAACAAGACCGGCAACAAAACATGCCAGCCCCAGATTCAAAAAGAACATGGTCGGAGTAAATATTTCAATAATGCAAAAAACAATTCCAATTAGACACCATAGTTGCCAGAGTTCCATCAATACCTCATTTCATTCAAGTATAATGTATTTATTATACAGTTTTTTATGATAAACGCAAGAAATAAGCGATTTCACGCAAAAAAAGAAAGCCCGAAAGCTTTCTTTTTTCGTATCAAGTATTAAATCCTAGTCGCCGAGCGCCCATCTGAATCCGAAGGTCAACGCGATACCGTTACGACCGCCGTTTCTGAGCATTGCCTGTCCAAAACCGGTGAATCTGTCGCCTACTCTTTTCTGCACGCCGACGCCGTATTCAACGAACGGATCAACAGAAAGTCTTGAAACAGCCACATCAGCAACTCTGAATTTGGATTTATCCAGAATATTCCAGGTCATGTTTACGCCGAGGTAGGGCTGCCAGCCGTTTTTGGTGTTCATTATGAATTTAATTCCCGGTATCAACTCAATAACATGAAGCGGATCGCTGTCAACCTGCAAGCCGGATGCGTTTCTGTAATCAAACACATTGACGAAAGTATATGACGCCATAAAGCTGGGTTGTACGATATATTTACCGTTTTTAAATTCAAAGTTATAACCTGTTTTGGAAGCAACACCGGTCATCAACATCGGGAATTCTTCTCTGCCTGCAAGTGAAGTGGCAGCAACACCGCTTGCACCAACGTTTGCAGTCAAACCAGTGAAGAAGTTTCCTTTATATAATGTGCCGACAGCGCCCAGTGTTCCGCCGTTTTGCCACATGCTCACGCCGTTGTAGGCCTGATGCGAGCCGTGGTAAGCGCCGAATATTGAATAATTAGCGTCCCATCCGTGTTTGAGCTCGATGATATCGCTTTCGCCGCCGATTAAAGTACCGTAGCTTACGTTAGATACTTTCGGGCCGCCGCTCAAAGGCACATTTTCAAAGTTTGAGAACGGTCTTATATAAAGTCCGTCGCGTTCTTCACCAATTGAAGACGGTTGATAAAGTCCGGGGATAACATCGTCGGTAGAAGCGTATTTATTACGCATTTTCATAGCCATACGCTGTTCTCTGGTCATCAACATGGTCATATCCATATTGGCAAATGACTGTCTGTAAAGGTTATCCATCAAAAGGAAGCCCATTTGTGAAGCAACAGAACCAATCAATGAGGAATCTGAATTGCCCATATTGTTGAAGATGAAATATTCGCCGGCCTGATTGCCAGTAGAGCCGTCATCATAGTATTGAGATACTGCATATTTGTAAATCGGCCCCTGAATCATTCCAAGTCCGTCAGAAGTAACCGCGCCATTTCCGCTAATTTGAGGCAAATCAGTGAACAAAACGGCAACGCTTTGTGCCCGGGTGTCAGTTACAGCCTGCATTGCGTTCACATTCAATGAACCGCCATTATGATTAACAGAAGTCGGGCCGTCAGAGAGCAAATTATCCATTTGCTTGTTAGCAAGGTCAACGTCAACCTGAATATTTGTTGTATTGTTAATATTCAGCTCACCGGCCTGAAAAGGAGTAACAGCTCCGTTCATGATACTGAAAGTACCGCCGTTGAGATTGATAACGTCGCTGGATTTTAAGTGATAGTCATTTGTGAAATGAGCAGTACCGTTATTTAAAGTTAAATTAGTGTTTGAAACTGTACCATTGAAAACGACTTTACCTGTTTCGCCATCAGGGTTGATATTTACATCACCTTTTGTATCTGAACCGGTAACGGTTGAGTTGATGTTTACAACTCTGTTTTCGTTTGCCGAAATATTGAGCACAGCTCTGTTAGCTACATCATTTCCGTTGCTGGCAAGATAAATAGAGTCATAAAGACCGCTGGTATTATCGCCTGTACCAACATAAACATCCTTATTAACAGATTTCAGGTTAGTAGTTGAGCCTGCGCCGCCAAAAATTGCGCCGCCGTTTGTTGCCTGGTTGTTCTGGAAGTTAGAGTCAATAATGGTGGCTCTGTCGTTGTTGTAAATTGCACCGCCGTTAGTTGTTTTGTATAAACCGTCAGCAGTAATACCGTTATTGATAAAGTCAGAGTTTGAAATAGTCACAATTTCATCATTGTAAACAGCACCGCCGCCGAAAGTAGAGGCATTGCCCTGGAAAGTAGCGCCATCAACCGTCATTGCAGTAGAATCACCGGCATTTGGTTTAGTGTTGTAAATAGCGCCGCCTCTGGTCGTGATATAGGGGTTGCTGTTAGCGGAATTAATTAGAGTATTTCCATCGCTGTCTTTTCTGTAACCGTTATTCAGGAATAACGTGTTGCTTTGAATAGCAAGCTCACCCTGATTGAAGATTGCGCCACCCATGCTGTTTGCATAGTTGGATTCAAAAGTTGTATTTTTAATCTCCATATTTCCGGTGACACCTGATTCAGTGTTACGTCCGTCGTTCCAAATTGCGCCGCCGCTGGAAGTTACGAGGCTTTCATCAGAAGTAACACCGTTATTTACGAAAGTTGCACCGTCAACATGCGCAATACTCTTGTTGTAAATTGCACCGCCGCCGCTGGCAGCTGCGTTGTTAGAAAAGGTTGTGTTTTGATTGATATTCAATATTGCAGAAGAACCTGCTTCGGAAGAACCGGGCTCAACGTTTGTATTGTAAATCGCACCGCCAAATCCCGCCATTCCGGTTGTTTTGTTGTCAACAAAGCTTGTATCTTCAATATTTAAAGTACCGCCTCTAAAGTTACCGATTGCGCCGCCGCCGTTTTGTGCAGTGTTAGCCTCAAATTTTACATTTGAATCAATATTTACGGTGCCGCCGGAGTTGTAGAGTGCGCCGGAGTGTTTTGTTGCAGAGTTTTCTGTGAATGTCGAATTAGTAACTGTAAGTTGACCGCCGCTGTTTGCAATTGCACCGCCGCGTCCGTTGTTTCCATCGTTCTGTGAAGAGCCGATAAGCGGGGAAACAGCTTTGTTTCCGGTAAATGTAGAATTTTCGATTGTTGCTGTACCGGCATTATATATTGCTCCGCCGTTTTGTGCATAGTTATTTGTGAAAGTTGATTCATTAACTTTCAAAACATTTTCGCCGACTGTTTCAGTCACAGAATTTGTTCCGTTGTAGATGGCGCCGCCTCGCATGGAGGTCATAAGACTGTTCGAATCAGAAGCAGTCGTACTGATATTGCCATCATTGGTGATATAGAGCAAATTTCCGGCATCATCTCTATAGACGCCATTGCCCGAGAAAGTCGAATTATTGACCTCAACGACACCGCCTTGAGCGCCGGTATTGCTAATAACACCGCCATTTCCGACCTCAGGCCCCGGAGATGTAATAAAATCAGTTGTGTTTTCCGTGAAGTTTGAATTATTAACCTGAACAGAGCCGCCGTTATTCAGAATAGCACCACCGCTGGTTCCGCCGCCTTTGGTCATTGTTGTATTGTTAATAATCAAGCCTGCGCCGCTTGAATTGGTGATAAGCTGAGGATTTGTTTGCCCCCATGACGCACCGGAATCTGTTCTTGTACCGGAGATTGTATGGCCGCCGCCGTTTATTACTGTGTTTGCGGTATTTTCTCTGTAATGAGTTTCTCCGGAGAGAGTTACATCGTTAGATAAATTGACATTTTCAGCATTGGTTGCTATGTTGTTCCAGTCCCCGTTTTGAGCTTTTGCTTCATTTGAAGTAAGACCCGTAAATGTTGAAAAAAGAGCAATAGTGACAGCCAAATACTTTTTAATTTCGTTAATGGTTTGTTTTCTCATTTTTTCTTCCAAACTAAAATATGCAGTAAAAGTTACATATAGATTAATAGTAAAGCATTAATTATTATGCTACAAAAGTGAGTAAAAACGGGAATATTTTTACAAAACTTAACCTATTTTTTACGGGATTTTACAGGAACATTACTATCTATGAAAAACAGCAGTGGGATAACGATTATAGCCAGTATTCCAAAGATTCTGAACGTATCCATATAAGCCAGAAGATGAGCCTGTTGAATCATCTGATTATACAACGTATTTTCCGCCATGTAAGAGGCAATCGACGGATGCGCATAAGAAGACAATGCACCCGTTAGCGCGCTCACTTTCGAGCTGAAAACCGGATTTAAATCGTTAAGATGGTCAACGAGATAGTGCTGATGAACCTGCGAAAACCTTGTAATCGCAGTTGCGACGAACGATGTACCCACAGCGCCCCCGATATTTTTTAACATGTTCTGCACGCCGCTGGCATTGGTCATCTGGCAGTTTTGCAGTGTGTTATTTGAAAGCGTAATCAGCGGAATCATTGCAAACCCCATTCCCAGCCCGTATAAAAAGTTCGGCATGAGGATATTTATAGTTGAGATTTGCAGGTTTAAATTACCGAAAACAAAGCCGCCCAGCCCTATGAAAACCAGTCCGACCGCGACTAATTTCCGGTTATCCACATAATCCGCAATTGCAGCACACACAAGCACTGAAACAAGGCACCCCAGCCCTCTGGGCATCATTGAAAATCCGCTTAAAAACGCGGTATAACCGAGCATTGTCTGCAAAAATTGCGGCAAAATAGCCAGAGCTGCATATAAAATAAGATTTATGGTCACAAGAATTGCTGTTCCGTTCAAAAAGTTCCTGTCTCGAAAAACGCTCAAATCAATCAACGATTCTTTGTTCTTAAACTGGGAAATAAAGAACAAAATACACGACAAAACAGAAACAGCAAATGTCCAGCGCACCCATGTCGAGTTAAACCAGTCCGCGTTGTTGCCTTTATCAAGAACTATTTGCAAAGTAATAAGCCATGTTGCAAGGAAGAAAAAACCGACGCCGTCAGTCTTTACATTCGCCTGTTTTGCAGCGTACGGCGGGTCCTCAAGAATTTCATTGCACATTAAAATCGCCGCAGCGCCAAAAGGCACGTTTATATAAAAAATCCATGGCCATGACCAGTTATCGGTAATCCATCCGCCCACAACAGGGCCGATAATCGGGGCAAGCAGCACGCCAAGAGAGAAAACAGCCATTGCTGCCGGACGTTTTTCTTTTGGGAAGCTTTCAAGCAGTATTGCCTGCGCAATCGGAACGATTCCGCCCCCGCCAACGCCCTGCAAAATCCTGAAAAGCACCATTTCAATGAGAGAATGAGCCATTCCGCAGAGCATTGAGGCTATTGTAAAAATCAAAATGCTCAAAAGCAGAAAGTTTTTACGCCCAAAAACCCTGCTAAACCAGTCAACCATCGGAATAACAATCCCGCTGGCAATCAAATAGCTCGTCAAAACCCATGTTGACTCGTCATGGCTCGCAGAAAAGCTTCCGGCCATATGAGGAAGCGCAACGTTTGCGATTGTGCCGTCTATTGCGAAAATAAACACGGCAAGCATTAATGCGCCCGTAATCAACCACGGATTTTGGGTTGGTTTCCATTCTTCCTGTGTTTGAGCCGTTGACATGCTATCTTACCCTGACTTTTGGAACAACCGACATCCCCGGAACAATGTTAAATTCTTCCGGATTGATTTTTTCCGTAAACACAATTTTCACAGGAATTCGCTGTACAATTTTTACGAACGAACCAACAGCATTTTCAGGCGGGAAAAGGCTGGATTTGGCTCCCGAGCTTCTTTGTATACTGTCAACTTTCCCTTTGAAGGTTTTTCCGGGATAAGTATCGATTTTTATATCAACAGGCTGCCCGACTTTCATATGCTGGAGCTGATTTTCTTTGTAGTTTGCAACTACCCATACATTATCAGGAACTATAACAAACAAAGGCGCGCCGGTTTGCACATACATGCCTTTTTCGACCCGCCTGCTGGCGACTGTGCCGTTCTGGGGGGCATAAACATTTGTATAAGAAAGATTCAAAGCAGCCATATCCTTAAGCGCCTTGAGTTCTTTTATTTCTGCGTCGGCAACTTTGCTTCCGCCGCCTGACATGACCGCCTGCTCGGAGGAAGTCAAATTCGCCAGAGCCGCGTCATATTTAGCCTGCGCAGAATCAAGGGTTTGTTTTGAAACAGCACCGTCAGCGTAGAGGTTTTTATAGCGTTCCAAATCTTTTTTTGCAACATCTATATTGGATTTTGAGGCAGAAAGGTTTGCTTTTGCATTTTTTTGGTTCAAAAGAGCCCTTTCGTACCTGGCTTCGGCCTGCGCAAGCCTGACTTTGTAGTCTGCATCGTCGATTTTAGCAACCAAATCGCCCTCTTTGACCCTCTGGTTGTCAGTAACATAAACTTCAACAACCTGACCGGTGATTTTGGGCGCAACCTGAACAGTCGTGGTTTCTACATACGCGTCGTCCGTTGACTGAAAATGATAAGCGTCAATTACAAGATAAATGCCAATCAACGCAACAATAATTCCGATTGCACCGAAAATATAGCGTTTAAAAGGCTTTTTAGCCACTTTTTCTTCCTGTTGTATTTTTTCTTCTTCCATTTTATTTTCCTTATATCTGGGTTTCTACAATATTGCTTAAAGTTTCTCTGAATTTTCTGATAGATGCCCTCAAAGCCTCGCTTTCAGAACGGGGAATAGCATCTATTGCATTAATAAGCATAGGGCGGATTTTCTCGGTTATTGATTTGAGCTCAGCCAGCCCTGCTTTGGTAATTTCTATTCTGCGAATAAGCCTGTTGTTCTTTTCATCGCTAAAACGGATGATATAGCCTTTTTTTTCCAGAGAATCGAGGATTCTTCCTGTATTTGCCCTGTCTTTCAGGATAAGTTTTGCCAAATCGCGCTGACAGAGCCCCGGATTGCAAGAAATCGTGTCGAGAGTCGCATATTCTGAGGGGTTAATATCTACGCCAAGCTTATCAAAAACCTGAACCCCCAAAAATCGGCAATATCTGGCTGTTTTTTCGAGCTCATAATATATGCTGTCGGTATAGTGCTCGACCAATTTTGTTTCTTCCAATTTTATATCCTGTTATTTTGACTATATTATACACTGCTATGTTGTAAAAAAAACATGTTGCATTTACAACACAAATATGCTAACATACGACTATAAAAATTGCAAGCAAAGGTTTTAAATATGAAGAAGATATTGGCTACAGCACTGGCATTGAGCCTGATTTCAACAAATACATTACTCCCTGTACTGGCAAAAAGCGATGCAACCCCGAAAGTTTTTCGCAGCTATGCTTCAAAGGAGAAAAAGCAAAAGAAAGACGCAAATTATAAATTTGATTATATTAATATTGAATGGTGGGAAAGCTACAATGACCCGATTTTGAGCGGATATATTGAAAAAGCGGTTCAAAACAACCATGATTTAAAAGCAGCAACGATAAATGTCGAAGAATATTATCAAAATGTAAAAGCGCAGTTTGCAGACCAACTGCCGCAGGCTACAGCGGGATTTGGCCCGGGATACGCCAAAATGCCCTACACTCCGCATTCGGATTGGGGCTTTGCTGCGCCGGCAATGATTAGTTATGAGGCAGATATTTTCCTGAAAAACCGCGACAAGACAAAATCCGTAAAAAAATTATATGAAGCCTCGCAGTTTGACGAAAGAGCGGCGTACATAGCGGTTGCTGCGGCTGTTGGAACGACTTATTTCAATATTATCAAGTTGGACAAAATGATTTCGCTGCAGGAGGAAATCGTAAGCATAAGAACTCAAATTTATGACTTAATGCTCAAAAGAAATCGAGAAGGTTTGACCTCAACAGCAGATACGGTCAAAGCAAACAAGGCTCTTGTCAGTGCGCAAACGGATTTGATTGAGCTGAAAAAACAAAGAACCAAAACACTTAACCAATTTGCGGTTTTGATTGGCGAAAGCCCCGCAAATTCAGAAAATCTGGAAAGAAGCTCGCTTGATGAGCTTGCCCTGCATAAAAACTTGCCGGCAGAAATCTCATCCGAAATCATAACACAGCGTCCGGACTACCTAAAAGCAGAAAAGATGGTTGAAAAAGCCGGAATTGATGTTCGTGTAGCTAAAAAGGAATTTTTGCCCACAATTACGCTTTCAGGGCTTGCTTTCTTTAACGCATCTGACTTTGGAAGCCTTTTTACAACAAAAAATATGCTATGGGCAATCGGCGGAGGCGCAATGCTGCCTATTTTCACCGGAGGTAAAAGAATTGCTAATTTGAGGCTTAAAAAAGCGCAATACGAAAGGATTTTGCACAATTATTACCAGACAAATCTGACAGCAATTCAAGAGGTCAACGACACGCTCGCTTCTGTAAAGCTGGACAAAGAAAAAATGAACCAAACGCTAAAACAAGCCGCTCTGGAAAAAGCAGATTACAGCTACAATGAGCGCAAATACAGTCAGGGAACCATTTCAATGCTGGATTTAATCCAGTTTAAAGAAAACCTGCTCACAATTGATAAGCTGGTTGCACAGCAAAAGGCTGAATGCCTTGTAGATTCCATCGGGCTCTACAAAGCAGCAGGAAGCCGTATATAAGTTTAAACTCCGAACTATATTCCAACATCCGGCGGCTGTTTCAGTCGCCTTTTCATTTGCCCGTTATTTTGAGGTTGTTTATAATGTTAAGAAATATTAACACCCCTAATCCCTTATTTTACAGGAATTTTTGAAAATTTTTCATAAAAACTTTTCTTTTTTCAGGCAATTTATGAAAAGAAAAATTGTTTATATAAACACAGAGGATTTTACATAGAAATCTATATTATTACAGGGGATAAAGAAAGGGATATTAACATGGGATTTGAAGTTTCAGCAGTAAACAGCAACGCAGCAGACAAAAAAGACATTAAAAAAGGTCTTGCACAAAAAACACAGGAAACACCTGTTTCGATTTATGATGTATTGAAAAATGCAGAAAGCACAAAAACAAGAAAAGTTTACAAAGAAGTTAAAAAATATTATAAGGAAAATGACCTTAAAATGGACAAAGAGGACAAACGTCCTAACTGGTTCCAAAGAAATATTCTCGGCAAAAAAGACAACAACCTGTACAGAACAAAAGCTCTTGAAAACAAACAGGCTGAAGTTCTTGAAAACGGAGCAGGCGAAGGTGATGTAAGAAACAAAACTTACAGAAAATTGGTGAATGCAGGCTTCTTGAAAGATGCAGAAGGGAATCTGGATGTTGAAAGATTAGCAAAACTGTACAATGATAGAGCCGGTGAAGACAACTACATCAATTACAGCCACGAAAACTCAGAATTCAGACAGTTGCGAGCTGATTTGAACGAAATCGGAAGAGAATACGGCGTAGAATTTTCTAAAAAAGATACAAAAGAAATCATAGAACTTCTCGGTGACAAAGAAAAATGGTATAATCCGGCACAGGGCGCAAGAAGAACAATCGGCGTCGGCGGTATCGGAGCAGGAGCAGGCGCATTAATCACAACAAAAGTAAATCAAGCAGTCACAGCAGGCGACATTGTAAACGTAGCACAAAATGTAACAAAAACAGCAGCAATTCCGGTTGCAGTTGCAGCAGCAGGCGTAACATTCGCAGCTGATATGCTCGGTCAGGCATTTAGAAATGAAAAAGCAGTTTCGGTTGAAATAACTCACGATAATGCTGAAGCTTACAACAAATACGTTGATGAATCCAAAGCTTCAAAAGATGGCAAAAGAGTTATGAAAGAACTCGCAACATACTTTACAGATGAAAAAGGCGCTCTTGACAAAGATTCAATGAACAAAGCAATGCGAGAAGCAGCAGGCAAAGACAGCGTTCTGAACATTGACGAGGCACAAGCTTTGATTTACAAGCTGGCAACTAAAGAAGAAGAAAAACCGCAAATAGTTGTACCTCAACCGGCAAATCTTCTCGATCTTGCAGAAATTGAAGATGAACCTATTACTATTGAACCTGTAGAAATCGCAAGCAGACCTTACAAAGTAGTAGTTCAAAATGGTGAATCTCTCAACTCACTTGCTAAGAAATACGGAGTATCAGTTGATGAATTGAAAGCTCTTAACCCCGTAAAAGACTTCACTGATGACTGCGGTGAAAAGAAATTCAAAGGTTTCAAAGTCGGTGAAACAATCAATCTTCCGTCAACAGCAAATATTGAAGCAGCTAAAAACAACAAAACAGCAGCTGAAGCAATCAAAGACTACGAAAAATCAATGGCAGCTATTATCAAAGCGGAAAAAGATCCTTGTATCGAAAACGACAAAAAAGTTTCACACGCATTCTTTGAAGCTCACAAACCCAAAAACTAATAAATAATTCCGCTAACAAAAAAGAGGTTTAAGTTATAACTTAAACCTCTTTTTATTATTTTCGGTATTTAGAACCGATTACGCTCTCCAGTAGAAAGTATCGGGTCTGTAAGTGCCGGCTGATGCAGTTCTTACTGTCTGACCGTCATTAGCTTTGTATTCGCTTCTTACGAGGTTAGCGTAAGCGTTGTAGTTGTCCATTCTTGCGATTGCTCTTTCAAGATTTTTCATTGCTGTTCTTGCAAAAGCAGTTTCGCCGCCGCCCTGGTTTGCTATATTATCAAGTTGAGCTTTGATTTCCGCAAGAGTTTTCTGTAAAGCCTTGATTGAATCTATGCTATCAGTGTTGCCTGTTTTGATTGCTTCAAGAACCTGTGAAATAAGGCTTTTGATTTCAGAAGTATCAACACTGCCTGAGCCGCCCATTCCTGACTGGTTCAAAATTGCACCGGTTACAGAAAGGATTTGGTCGAGCAATTCGTTTGTCAGAGAGAGGTCAGCATTTGACTGATATTTTTGGAAGAGCTGTTCAAGAGCTTCGAGTGTAATATCAGAACCGGTGCTTCCGATGATATCATCAAGTTTTGAGCTGATTTCATCAAGTACTTCACTGTAGTTAGGAATGTTCAAGCCTTTAAGACCTTCTTGAATAGCTTCAATCATTTCTTCTTTGGTCATTCCGCCGTTGCCCTGTTTAGCAATCAATTCTTCGAGCAAAGCTTTAAATTGTGCATTATCCTGCTGGATAACCTGATATTGAGCCTGAGCATTTTCTACATAGCTTTCAAATTTCGTAACGAGTGAAGCAAAGTCTTCGCCGGAAACCATTTTGTCAAGAATCTGCTGCAAAGTATTCATTGAATTTGTCATATAAGCGTCAGCTTTTTCCTGAGCTTTTTCCTGGTTGGAAATTACGGTATTCATTTTGCCGGAGATTTCCTCAAGAAGTTGTTTGATGTCGCCGAGGAGGCCGATTGCTTCATCTAACTTAGCATTGATTTCAGCTGTGTTTGCGGTTCCACCTGCTGCAAGAGCTTTGATTTCGTTTATGATGGCCTGTGCATTTGAGAGCTGAGTTTCGTTAGAAGTTTGCATCAATGCAACCAGTTCGTTTACTTTATCACCCATTCCATCGAGTTTGTCACCGAAAGATTTGAATGCGTTCATAATGTCGATGATATTGTCTAATTTTGTATTGCCTTGAGCCACAACGTCAACGATATTCTGGAACTGTTTGTAGAGTTCGGGTTCTTTCTTAGCAAGAATATCTTCTAACTGTTCAGCAGTAAGACCTGAGCCCATTTCATTTTTGATATCGCCTAATTCAGCGTAGATGTTATCAACAGTTGTGCCGAGTTTTGTAACAGAACCGTAGATTGCGTCAGCAGTTTTGTTAAGGTTTTTGAGCTGCTCGTTGATATCGCCTACACCGCTTACAACCTGACTCATCTGGTTGCCGAGGTTTTTCAAGTTAGCATCGTTTTCGGTTTTGTATTCTTGGAACTGAGCAGCGAATTCTTTCAAGCTGTTTAAAATTTCCTGTGAAATATCTTTGATATCTTGAACAAGCTGGGTCAATTTGTCTAAAGCTTCTGCCATGCTGATTTGACCTGCTGCTAATTGAGCTTTAAGGTTTTGGATTTCAGTCAAAGTTTCCTGAGAGATTTGGTTAGATTTTACTGATTCAGCAAGAATTTGTTGAACCAATTCTTCCATTGAAATCTGACCTTGGTCATATTTGTTGATGAGTGCGTCGAGTTTTGCGCTAAGGTTAGAATCAAGTTTACCGAGAGCTGCAATTACGTCATCAATTTTCTTGTTAGCAGTTTCAATGTTTGTGTTGATAGTGTTTAAGATGTCTTTGATTGATTCAAGCGCTTCAGTGCTGCCCATTTGTCCATTGGCAATCAATTCTTTGAGCTGTTCAATTTGAGAGATAATTGTGCTGCCGTTTGTGCACTGCTGTTCAGCTTTTTCAAGGATTGCAACCAATGTAGAATTCAAATCTGCATTACCCTGTTCATATTTATTTGTGAGGTTTTGAATATCCTGAGAAAGCTGTTTGTCACCTGATTCAACCAGCTGAGCGAGTGCTTTCAGTTGAGCGGCAATATCTTTTACGTCATCAGAAATTGTTTGAAGCAGAGCTGCGATTTTGTCCAGTGCAGCTTGATCAGTAATTTGACCGTTTTCGATAGCTTTGAGGATTTCGTTCATTTTTTCGATAACTTCTTTGTTTTGAAGATCAGAATTTGCAATAAGCTCTGCAATTTTCTGGTTCAATTCTTTGAGCTCAATTTTACCTTCTTTGAATTCAAGAATTGCTTCTTTGATGAGGTTAGAAACTTTCTCACCATTTACAGTAATTGTTTGTTCAAGGTTATCGATAGATTCTTGAATTCCGTCGAGTTTGCCGAGCTGGTCAACAATCTGCTGCATCATTTCCATAATCTTTTGATATCTTTGTTCAGCAGTAAGCGAATTGTTGTTCAAAATGTCAAGTATTGCTTGATTGTACTGTGAATTTTCCAGATGATATTGTTCTAACAAGCTAATCAACTGTTTTCTGAATTTGTCCTGGTTAGCTTCGTTTAATTTTTGTTGTTCGAGAATATCCTGGAGTTTTTCTAACAATCCAACATAATTGTTGTCCATTTTTTCAATAATTTTGTCCAATCTATCATTGATTGAATCAATATATTCAAAAAGTTTATCCAGATTAATGTCAACAATCTGATTTGTTTCAGAGCAGCTGCTCATACCGACTAAAGAAGCAAGAGCAAGACCAGCGCCAACAAGACTGTTTCTTACTTTGTGAGATGTGCTTGTTTTTGGCTGGGTTGTATAAGAATGCTTTTCTTCAGCTTTTTTGTTTTTCCTACCAAAACTTTCTTGTTTTTCAAGAATGTTTACATTGTTTAATTTAATGTTCATCGACTTTCCTACTCCTTGCTTGTTAATATGTGGGGACGTGATTACATAAATCTCGTGAATAAAAATAATTGCTAAATTCGTCAACAAATGTTACGAAAAATTAACAAAAAATTTAAAAACCATTGATTTTACTATGTTTTAGACCTGTCATTAATGTTACAAAAATCTAAACAGAGCATGTAAAAACGTTTAGCCTAATAATTATACAAAGAAAAGAATCGGTTGCAATTATTTTTTTCGGTTGACCCGGATTACCCCAAAAACGCCGGCAACAGCAGCAATAACGCAAACAATTTGCGCAACAGGCACAATCCCTACGTTCAAAACACTGTCAATACGCAAAAATTCAATGAAAAAACGCCCGATGGAATACAAAACGAGATAGCCGAAAAACACCGTGCCCGCCGGATATGTTCTTTTTTTTGTAAGAAGAATCAGCATGGTGAAAACAAGCAGGTTCCAGATAATTTCGTATAAGAAAGTCGGATGAAAGTAAGAATACTGATAATATTCAAACGGCCTGTGCGATTCCGGAATATAAAGCCCCCAGGGAAGCAGCGTGGGCTTTCCGAAAGCTTCGCAGTTAAAATAGTTGCCCAACCGGCCGACAGCCTGCCCTATCAAAAGCCCGTAAGCAAAAATATCCGCATATTTCAGAAAAGAAAACTTATTTTTACGCGCCAGCCACACCCCGCAGAGGATTCCGCCTATCAGCGCGCCATGGATTGAGATTCCGCCGTTCCAAACCGCAAAAATTTCGCCCGCATGCCTTGAATAATAAGAAAAATCCAGCGCAACATAATAAATTCGGGCGCCGAGTATTGCGCAAAGGAGAATAGGCGGCAGAATATCCAGCAAAACCGAGGTATCAACATCTTTATAGAATTTTTTCGCAACAAATCGCATGGTCAAAATAGCACAGAGAATTGCGAAAAACATTATCAAACCATAATAATGAAGATGAAATCCGCCTATAGAAAAGATTATTGAAGACGGTGGCGACTGCATTATTCAGCTTCGGTTTCCGGTTGTGAATTGTATTTTTTGATTTCTTCCGTCAAAGTTGCAACCTGGGAAGCAACACTTTCTTTGTCTTTTGCGTCAGGCTTTTTGGAAAGATATTTATTGTAATTTTCAATAGCGAGATTGAATTTTTCTACGATTTCCTGTTTTTGCGCTTCGGTAAGTTCTTTAGCCGGAGCTTCTTCTGATGAAATATCAGTATTTTCTGTTTCTTCAGCTAAATCAGCAGTTTCTTCCTCCTCTGAAGCGGGATTTGCAAGCGCATAGGCTTGTTCTTGCAAAGAAAGCGCCAGAGAATAATAAGTATCAGGAAAATCCGGTTTTAAATTGATTGCATTTTCGAGAGATTTCTGCGCTTCTTCATATTCCTTGTTCTGGATGAGCGCAACACCTAAATTATAATGAGTTTCAAAGATATTTGTGTCCAAATCAATGCTTGAGCGCAGGCGGCAGATGGCTTTATCCGTTTCACCGGCCTCAAGGTAGGCTTTTGCCTTATTGTTGAGCTCCTGAACAGCCAGATTATTTATACAAGCTGTGCTTATGACTGATACAAACAAAACCGTAATCAATAATATAACTTTTTTCATAAGGAAAAATCTCTCCAATATCTTCACTCTCAACCTGCCTGGCAGGAGGCTCCGAAATAAATCCGGAAGATTATAAGTTTAAAAGTTTACAACATAATATACAAAATAAAAAAATTTGGCAACCTGATTAAAATAAGATACAATATTTGATGTAGTCTTAAAAAGAAAAGGTAAACCAATGTCAGATAACGAAGAAAAGGTTGTATCCTTAAACAGCCGCAGCAAAAAGCATGAAGAACACGAGCATGAGGAGGAACAGCCGCAGGATTTGGTTTATTGCAGCTTTTGCGGACGACCGAATACGCAGGTTGTGAAAATGGTAAAAGGCCCGGGCGTAAGCATTTGCTCGGAATGCACGATGATTGCCGTTCAGTACCTTATTTTGGAAAACAAAATGCCCTCGGGCGAGGCACAAAAAATCCTCGATGCTTTTTGGAGTAAAGTTTAAATAATGGCAGTATCAAAACTTCAAATTCGCGCAAGACTTCTTTCCTCTATTACGGAGCTTATGAATCCGGCTAACCGTTCTGCGCAGTCGGCAATGGAGGTTATTGATTCGCTGCGTGATATTGAAGACAGGGAGGCAATTCTCGAAATTCTGGCAAAAGAGCTCAAAAAAGAGAATCCCGAAGAACGCTGCCAGATTATTTTTTGCCTTTTGCATGAACTTGCCGACAAAAACCAGACAGAAACCGCCCTGCTGGCTGAACTGGCAAATCCTGCGCTGAGCGACAAAATAAAATCACAAATAATTAACGTTTTAAGGGCTTTTGGCAACCATTTGAATTACGATGATTACCTGCAGTACCTGCAAAACCCCGAGGAAATCATTGATGCGGACACAACAAGGCTCCTTGCCAGCGCAATATTGAATCCTGAGGCGCAAATTGATTTTCTGGATTTTATAAACGCGCTGCCGCTCAGAGAGGGAAAAATGCTGCTTGATTCGCTAAATAACGACTATGACGGCGACAATCTTGCAAATATTCTTGCCCCGTTAATCATTGCAAAACCCTGTTCGGAGCTGGCTTTTGACGCAATAAAGAATATTGGCGAATCAAAATCAGAACTTGCCCTGCGCACGCTGAATTACGTTCTTGAAAACGTAAATGACCTGAAAGTCAAGGCACATGCGCAAAAAAGCATAAACATGCTAAAACTTTCCGGAATAAAAGAAGACAACACAGACGAATTTTACGCAAAAATCCTCGCAAAATCGCCTGTTTACAAGTGTTTTACAAATCTTCCCGACGGGCATGGAAATATCGGCGTTATTTTCTCAAGAAAAAACGATGAAGAACTAATCCAGATGTTTTCTGTTGTAATCAACGATATTGACGGGATTGTGGATTGTTTCGGGTTCAATGAAATTTCCGATTCGGAATTTGGCAGAATTACCTCAAAATTCTTTGCTAATGATGAAATTATTGAAATTTCGCCGGAATTTTGTAAATTTTTGCTAATAAATGCAGAAAAAACCTCCCGCCTGATGTTTGATGAAATGCCTTACGAATATGCGGCCTGGAGAACGATAACTTTTGATATTCCGTACAAAGAATTTGATTTAACGCAAAATGCACGAAAAATCAGGCTGAATGACTTTCTGTTGAGGCAGCTTTACGAAAAAGGGTATTTTGAGAAGTGGTTTTTTGATAAAAACGAGCTTTTCAGCGCATTTCTTGAGAAATTCAACGAAAATCCCGAAGAATATTTCAAAAATCCGCTCCCCGCTGATGAAATTTTCACTCCGGAGCTAAAAAAGACGATTGACCACCGTTTAAAGCTGATGTCTTACCTTTTGAGGGCCGAGGGGCATGACATTGAGGCGGATATGCTGTTTTCGCTTTCGCAAAATAGCGAATATTTAACAAAATTCTATGAAAACATCATTAAAAAGAGCATTTATGAACATTTTTTAAACAAAAAAGAGCAATTTTATTCCCGGAGCGCTGCTGCGTCGATTTTCACCAGAAAGCGTGAGGAAGAAAGAAAAAAAATAGACATAAATTTTGTAGAATCAATTCTCAAAAAGATAGAAGAAAACTGGGTTGAGCATGAATAGAATAATGGGACTGGATGTCGGCACAAAAAGAATCGGAATAGCCCTGAGCGTGCTTTTCAGCGCCCAGCCTCTCGAAACTATCGACAGGCAGCCCGAAAAAGCTGCGATTTCAAAGATAAAAGAGATTTGTACCCAAAATAATGTCCAAAAAATCGTCATCGGGCTGCCCAAAAACATGAACGGCACACTCGGCCCGCAGGCAGAGGATTGCATGAACTTTGCGAACCTGTTAAAAGACGATTACGAGATAATTTTTGAAGACGAAAGGCTGACCAGCCGCCAGGCAGAGGGCATTCTTGCGCTTCAAGGCAAAAAATACACGAAAAACAAAGGTCTTGTTGACCTGAAAAGTGCGTGCATAATACTACAGCAATATTTAGACAAAGCATAGAAAGCGAGAAACAAATGGCAAAACCCGAAGATATGGAAGATCAGCTGATTGAAACAATCGACGAAGACGGCAATGTCGTAAAATTTGAATTAATCGACATTGTTGAGTTTGAAGGCAAAGAATACGGCCTCCTGCTCCCTCATGAAGAAAAACAGGACGAGGAAAAAGAAGTTGTTCTCATGCGCCTTACAAAAGACGGTGAAGAATATATCTTTGAAATCATTGAAAATGATGAAGAGTTCAACAAGGTCGTTGAATTTATAGAATCGCTCGATGATTCTGACGAAGACGAAGAATAATTAACATTTCTTAACAATTTTCCTCAAAATAGGCAATTATTTCGTATATATATTGTTTATATATATACGAGGACTAAAAATTAGAGATTGAGAAACCTACCACACATTAACGAGGAAAAAACACAACATTCTGAGCCGTAAGGCTCTTTTTTTTGAGCTTTTTGACGTTTTGAAGTTTTTAAGATTGGTGATGGAGCGTAAAAAGTAATGAATAATCATTTTTCGACGCCTATGAACGAAGTGAATCGAGCTAGAAAAATGATTATTCATTACTTTTTACTCCGGAAGAGGCGGCAATGCGGATAGTCAGGGATTTCTCTTTGGAGTGACTATGGAGGAGGGCACAAAAATCCCCCAATAAAAGCATATTACGGCTAATGCCCGGAGGAATCGGAACGCAAAAGAGAAATTCCTGACTATCTACCCCCTCCCGCTAAGCACCCACAGACACATGGCTGTCATAAATCAGCTTCAACCCGTCAAGCGTCAAATACGGGCTGATAAGGTCAAATTTCTTTTCCATGTACGTTGAAACAATCTCAGCATACCCGCCTGTCGCAATAATAACAGGTTTTTCACCCAATTCCTTTTCACAATCAGCCAAAAGCCCCTCAACCATCTTCGCCTGCCCCCTGACTATTCCTGAAAGCATTGCATCGATGGTATTTTTGCCGATTGCGCTTTTTGAAGACTCAATTTTTATTAAAGGCAACTTTGAGGTGAAACTTTTCAGGCTTTCTGCCTGAATTTTCATTCCCGCACAAATTACACCGCCCAAAAATTCCCCGTTGCCATTCACAATATCAAAAGATGTTGCCGTACCAAAATCAACCACTATACAGGTCTTTTTGAAAAGGCTGTATGCGGCAAAAGCGTTCACAATCCGGTCGGGGCCGACTTCTTCTGGAAAATCAACATTAAATTTCAAAAGTTTAGCGGTTTTGTTCGACACAACATAAGGTTTTATGCCCAGATATTTAACAAGTGCGTTCTTAAAACGCTCTGTCAAAGGCACAACAACGCTGCAAATCGAAATATCGGTAATTTTACCCTCATAATTGTGCAGCCGCAAAAGATTAATCAGCAAAATCCCGATTTCATCCTCCGAACGCCTTGCGTCCGTGGCTATTGACCAGGTTTCGGCGAGCTTTTCGCCGTCAAACAGGCCTATTGTCGTTGATGTATTCCCTATATCGATTGTTAATAGCATAAAAACCTCTAAATTCAGATTATTCACCGCGGTTTTGCAGTTAATTACAACAAAATTATAACAAAAAAGAATTTTTATTAAATTTATTATATAATAACCATTGAATAGAGATGAAAACAGATAAACGGAAGAGAATCTTGAAAAGAATTAATAAATTTATATTTACAATCACGCTTCTGGCGTTAATTATGCCGGTATTCAGCCCGAATCCAGCTTTTGCAGCAAAGCTCAAAGGTGTTATAACAGCTGAAAACGCAAATTATTCCACAACAAACGAGTTGAAAGAGTTTTTTGAGAATTATGGAAAGCTCAACAACTCAAAAAACCTCGACAAACTTATGGAAATGTACGATGACAGCTATTTGAGCGCGGATAAATTCGACAAAGCAAAGCTCAAAGAGCTTGCATCCGACTCCTGGAAAGCATATCCCAATGCAAAATACGATATGAAAGTACTTTCCTTAAACAGTGACTATCAAAATGCAACCGTTCTAGTAAAAGAAACCATCGAGGGCGAATCCAGCTCAAAAGTTGACTACCTTAGCGGAAACGGCTACATAGAATCAAATGCGTTGACCGTTTATTACCTGAAAAAGTTCTATACAGGCTGGAAAATCGTTTCGGATTATATTATTGACGAAAAAACAGCGTTAAAATACGGCGTTGCAAAAGAAATTACAATGAAAATTGACGCTCCTCCGCTTGCCAATGCTGCGCAGGAATACAGCTCAATCGTACGTATTGATGTTCCAAAAGAATACATCGCTCTTGTGTCCATAAACAACGAAGAAATCACCTTTCCCGCGCAAAAAGCGGAAGAAGTATTCAGAACAGTGAAAAGCGACGGCATTCAGGAGCGGATTTTGAAAGCAAATTCCAACAAAAACAACGAAAATGCAGTTGCCTCAATCGGAATCGCCAAAACAAACATTACAAATAAAAATGTGGAAGTGAATATCGTAGGAATCGCCTTTTTAACAAGCCGCGTAAACCTCTCGCTTCCCTCCATACCGGAGAAACCGGCTAAATGAACCGACCGTATGTAAAAATATTTATATTTTTAATATTAATACTGATTCTCGGGGCTGTTTCTTATGCAGTGAGGGATTTTTTGATTTTAGGGTTTGACGGCGCTAATTTCGGGCTGATTTCAATAGAATACGTTAAAAACACAGGCGCAGCTTTCAGCCTTTTTCAACAGCATACAACTTTTCTGATTGTGATTTCGGTTGTTATTCTTGTTGCGTTTTTGAGCTTTATCCTCGGGATAATCAACAAAATTAAGTACCCTGATTTAATCCTGTACGCTTTCATGCTTGCAGGCGTATTTTGCAACCTTTTTGAGCGGATTATTGACGGGTTTGTGACAGATTATATACGGCTGAACTTTGTAACATTCCCTATTTTCAATCTTTCCGATGTTTTTATCAATATCGGGGCATTTCTCGTAATTTGTAATATACTATTCAATAATGAGCACAAAAAATCGGAATAAAATCATCATAACACCGGAAGAAGCGGGCGAAAGGCTGGATTCTTTGCTTTGTACGCTTTATCCCGGCCTTTCAAGAAGCAGAATCCAGAAAGAAATCAAAAACGGCTGCATTCTTGTAAACAAAGCTGTAGCAAAGCCCTCAAAAATACTAAAAATTGAGGACGAAATTGATATATCAATCGAAGAGCCGGCTAAAATTGAAATTTTGCCCGAAAATCTCCCGCTTAAAATTCTCTACGAAGACGAAAAATGCGCTGTAATCCTAAAACCCAAAAACATGCTAACTCACCCGACAGCAAAAGAAACATCGGGCACGCTTGTAAACGCGCTTTTGTACCATTTTAAAACGCTTTCGGACTGCAACGGGGAATTTAGACCCGGAATCGTTCATAGATTGGACAGAAACACTTCAGGGCTGCTGCTTATCGCAAAAACAAACGATTCATACGAAAATCTCAAGCTGCAAATGCAGAATAGAACCATTGAAAAACGCTATTATGCGGTTGTAAGCGGGAATTTTGAAAATGAAGAAGGCACAATCAGCACAAACCTCGGCAGGCACCCCTCAAAACCCGAAAAAATGGCGGTCTGCGCCGACGGGAAGCCTGCAATAACGCATTACAGCGTCGCCGAACGGTTCAAAGGATACACTCTGCTCGACATAAAGCTCGAAACCGGCCGAACTCACCAGATTCGGGTTCACATGGCGCATATCGGGCACCCTATTGTGAATGACAGCTTTTACGGAGGCGCAAAAATCCCCGTAAAAACCACAGAACAGGCGCTTCAGGCGTATTCTCTGACATTTGTTTCTCCGGCTGACGGGCAGGAAAGGACAATTTCCACTGATTTTGATGATGATATAATTAAAGTATTGAATTATTTAAGGAGCACAAAATGAAAAACCTTTTTTTGATATTATTTATAGTTTTTAACGCACTTATTGTGCTTTTTGCATGGACAAATTTCCAAAATAGCGTAACGTACACCTGCATGTTCAATCATGAAAATTACACTATATCACTGGGCGTGTTTTCACTTGCGCTGGGGCTTTTTGCCAACATGGCGGGCTTTTTATACGCAATTGTGCTAAAAAGCAACGTCACTGACCTTTGCAAAGCCTACCAGAAGAAAAACGAGAACATTTCAGTTAAAAGTGAGGCTGATAGCGCAAAAATCGAGGTTCTTGAAGCAAAAATTGCCTCTCTAGAAGCGGCGCTTGATGCAGCATTAAACAAATAATATAGATAAAGTATATATCAAAACAAAAAACCGTATATATAGAACCAAAATATCATTAGGAGAAAACGCTCATTTTACGGGCGTTTTCTTGTTATGTTAAGAATTGTTAATCAATATATAACAAATATAGCAATTTTATAACATCAAATTACTTTATATATATACAGAGAGAAAAAATTCAAAAGACAAACAAAAATACCTAACTTTTAACCACAAACCCGTACCACTAGACTAAATTCAAAGGAGAGCAAAAAAATGGGAGCAACTTATTGCGCTATCAACACGAGATTACTCACTATCACTCAGTACAAGAGCAATTTAGAGTATTCAATCATGAACATCAGCAACAAAAGACAGAACATAGCTTATCAAACAAGCTCATTAATCGGTGCTGATTGGGAATCTGATCCTGCAGTTAAAAGATTGCAATTGATGGATCAGCAGCTTGAACTTCAACAGAAAAACCTTGAAACTCAACAGCAGGCAGCTGCAGCTGAATTGGAAAGCATTCAGAAACTCTTGCAGACTAACGTTAAATCTGCTCATACGTTGAACTTCAACGCATAATTCTTTTTGAATTGTAAAAAATACCATTTAAAATTAACCCGTACAATTGAAATTAAAAATTTAGTCTGTTATCATTGCAGACATAATGAACGTGTTTAAAACTTTTGAACTGTTTTTATCACAACCCCTAAGTATTATTCGAGACCGGATAATACAGATTTGCCATGTTGAATCACCGGAAAAAGACTTAAAAAGCAGGATTCAGTTTAATCTTTCGCCTGAAGCCGCACAAATTAACGTTTATAATTCGCCTCAGGTTTACAACCTTTTGACGAGCGTTCTGTACAAAAAGAAATGTATCAATGATAGTAAAAAAAGCAAAGTTTATAATCAGCGCTGAAAAACTTTCCCAGTGCCCTAATTTTAACATGCCCGAAATCGCGCTTCTGGGGCGCTCTAACGTGGGAAAATCTTCGTTTATAAACGGAATTACAAATCAGGGAAAGCTCGCAAAAACAAGCAACAAGCCCGGCAAAACACGCCTCATAAATCTCTTTGAATTTGACGAAAAATATATGGTTGCAGACCTTCCGGGGTATGGTTATGCTGCGGTTTCAAAAGAAATGCAGGCAAAATGGCAGAAAAACCTTGAAGAATACCTGCTGAAACGCGAACCGTTGAAACTGCTTGTGCAATTCATAGATTCGCGCCATGAAATCCAGAAAAATGACCTCCAAATGCACGAATGGATTAAATTTCACGGGCTGAATTCGGTTGTAATCGCAACAAAAATCGACCTCACCCCAAAATCCAAAATAATGTCGGTCATAAGCAGCATGAAAAAGCAGCTGGGCGTTGAGGTTCTTCCATTTTCAACCAAAGACAACCGGTATAACGAAAATATTATCAAATATTTTGAAAATACGGTTAATTAGGCGAAAATATACGGATTTTTCATCCGGAGCATCTATTCAGGGGCGCCTTAGCCGATTCGCCTGTGCGAACCAGCCCAAAGGTTCACCTTTTTTAACCATTTTCCACCATCAGTGCGGCGGGCAGCAGAGTTCATTAGCTCAAACTTTTCCGGTGGTTTTAAAAATTGATATTTGTCATAATTTTGAAACGCTGCTGTACATTGTTATTCAGCGTGTTTATTTGCGAAGAAGAAAGTTCCACAAAAAACGCATCATTTTTAAATGAGGGGCTGAATCTAAGCGACAACTCATCCTGACTGTAATCAGAGTTCAATTCCTTAACCATTTTGCCCCTAATCATCAGGTGGTCGTTAATTTGATACTGATGGGTAACATGAAAACTCTGGGGATTTGTTGAATTGTTTGAATAAGTGTTCTGCGCGAGCTGGCCGCTTACGGTGAATTTGCCGCGCCTGTACTTTGTGAAGAAACCTGCGGTGTTTTTCGTATAAGAACCGTAATCATTTGAATAAAGTCCGGTTCCAAAGCTAAAATCGCCTTTTGAATGCCAGATTTTTTTTGGTTTTGTCGATACAATCCCGCCATAGGAGTTGTTCAACGTATCAGTAGCAGTGTACATGCCGACAGCATAGTCAAAATTGCGTCCATGCCCTGTCATTGTAGCTCCGACGTCAAAATCTGATTCGGCTTTGCCAATAAAATTAATCGGGCCGCCGTCGTACCAGGAAAGATTATACTGCCCAACCTGAATTGTTGTATTATCATCCAAATCCGTTTCCAGATATGCACCGTAAGAAGCAGGCGCAATCAAAGGTTGTAGATTTTTTGAGTCCGCATAATACTGATAGCGGTAAAATTTAGAATCATACCAGTTTTTGCGGTAATTTTTGACCTGTTTGGGCTTGCTGTCCGATTCCACCCTGATTTTGAACTTTTTAACCGCCTCCTCGCGCTCCTGGCTCAAATCCAAATCAATCGGCGCAAACATAAGCTCTTCTTCCTCCTGAGCCTGCTCCTGCGGGGGTTGTGAGCCGGTTTCATCAGAAAAGACCGCCGAATTTGTGTTAAAAATCAGCAGCGAAGCGAAAAAAACTATTGTCCAAAATTTTTTCATATAAATATTGTGCTCTCAAAGGGAGGGGATTTCAATTGTAACATATCTTAATATATCACATTTAAAAGGCAATATCTACATAAAAATTTTGTTTATAAATATAAGGGATATTTAAGGGAATATTATGTCAGGAATAAAAATTAACTTTTTAAACCAAACACCGCAGATAACAGCGCCGCAAACAATGCAAAATACAGGTTTTGCGCCGATTTTCAACTTTTTTATGCCGCCAATGAACTTTTTGCCTTCATTCGGCACTTTTGACAGCTCTTTTGACGAATTTCAAAATATGTTTTTTAACTCCATCAGGATGATGGAATACAATATTCCGAAAGCGGAAATTACGGAGAATTTCCGCCCGCTGGATTACAACAGGACAAACAACAGCTACGCTCCGGACAATTCCAAAAAGATTTCGGAATTAAATCCTGAAATGCAGGAAAAAACAATGGATTTGCTTGATTATGCAAAAAATGTACTGGGCAAAGATGTAAAAATCACCAGCGGATACCGCTCAAAAGCTCAGCAGGAGTACCTGATTAAAACCACACCGCACCTTGCCGCAAAACGTTCAGCACATTGCGAGGGAAAAGCAGTGGATTTGAACATAATCGGCGGAACTGATGAAGATTACAGAAAACTCGGAGATTACGCGAAGTCAATCGGCATGCGCTGGGGCGGAGACTTCAAAAAAACGCCGGAAAGATGGCATTTTGATTATCAATGGGGCTAAATCCGCCTAAAACCACGTCAGACTAAGATTTCATCTCCTTTTTCCAGCAAAAATAAAAATAAAACGCCAGCACAAAATAAACGCACCACATAATAAAAGTTGAGTATGTTTTTGCGCCGTGCAAAACGAGGTTCAGCCACATCAGCGCGGACAATCCGTTCACGACCATCCAGATTACCCACTGTTCAATGCACCTTTTGACCGTCAAATACATCCCGAAGACGGAAAGAACCGTTGTTATGCCGTCAAACAGGGGATTTGAGTCATTAAAATACTGCAAAACGGCTACTGCACCGGAAATTGCAACAATAGCCAGCAAAGCGAGCTTCAAACGTTCTTTTAGCGTGAGGCGAGTTTTTTTAATCTCTCTTGTTGAGCGCTTTAAATGCCTGCTCCACTCAAAAAGCCCCCAAACCTGCATAGGGAAATAATATCCCATATACAAAACGAGGTTCCCCCACAAGGCATTTTCAAAAGAAAGCCAGCTGTAGCAAGAAGTTCCGCAAAGCCCGAAAATATAGCATGAAACCTTGCCTTTTCCTGCAATTGTTGTGTATAAAATTCCGCAAACAGCTGAAATTACGGCGATAATGCTGTCTTTTACAATAAAAGCGTTTATAAAAATTATCAAAAAAACAATTGAAAGCCCTGCGATTTCGCCTTTTTTCCAGCCGCTTAATTCATATTTTACAAACTCTTTTATGTCCATTCTTCCGTTTTACTTTTTTTTATTTGTGTTATCTAATTAAAATAGATGAAAATAAGTTCAAACACAAATAATAATATCGCATTCAAGGGCGTATATGATTCCAGACTTTTGAAAAAAGGGCTGGAATTTGCAGCTGAAAACGGTTCTCTGTTCGGGGCGACCGCATCTTTAGCGCTTTCAACAGTCGCACGCCCGCTTGCCATCTGGTCAACCCCGAAAACCGACAAAGAAAACAAAAAATACGCCTGCGCAAAGTCGCTATCTTCCAGTGCAGCCGGATATTTGATAATGCTCGCCGCTTCTTCGCCAGTTGCAAAGGCAATAAGGAAAATTGATGAGAATCCGAAAAAATATTTGAACAAAAACACAATTAAAACCCTGAAAGAAGGCGCTGAAACGCTCGGCAAGTCGAAAAAATACCAGTTTGCGACCCAGATTTTCAAACTGGGGCTCGGATTTCTTATTGCGGTGCCAAAATCCGCCCTGACCTGCGCGCTTATTCCGCCGATTATGGATAAATTTCAAAAGAAAAAAGATGAAAACAAAACAAAAATAAGAGTCGCAAACACCCCGCTTTCTTTTAAGGGTGCTTACGGCACAATGACCGAAAATATTGCAAAAGGGATAGGAAAATTAATTGACACAAATCCTGTGCAAAAAGCAGCGAAAAAATTTGCGGATACGAACTTTGCGCAGCATATTATTTCAATGACGGATATACTTTTGACCGCTTCTTTCGTTCAGCAGACGGCAAAAAGCAAAGAAATAGAAGAATCCCGTAAAAAACCGCTGATTTACAACTCCATAATTTCAACTGCGCTCTGTTTGACGGGCGGTTATGCAGCAAACAGCGCTTTGAATAAGCCGGCTGAAAAATTTATTGAAAAATTTAGAAAAATCAACAAAAACGACCCCAAACTTGAAAAACAAATTGAGGGGATAAAAATTGCAAAGCCGGTTTTGATTCTCGGAGGGATTTATTACATAATAATCCCGATTATTGCGACATTTTTGGCTGACAGAGCCGACAGAAAACAGGTTTAAAAAGAAACTCCGGCCTTTAATGCCGGAGTTTCCTTGTTTTAGCCGAGAATCGCTTTTATGTCCTCTTCAGGTGTAGTTATTGGTTTGATTTTGAATTTATCAACAAGAATTTTTAAAATATTTGGCGAAACAAAGGCGGGAAGCGTCGGCCCGAGCCTTATATTCTCAATTCCGAGGTACAAAAGCGTCAAAAGTATGCAAACAGCCTTTTGTTCATACCAGGAAAGAACCAGCGACAAAGGAAGCTCGTTCACCGAGCAGCCAAAAGCCTTTGAAAGCTCAACAGCGACTTTGATTGCAGAATATGCGTCGTTACACTGCCCCATATCAAGAATCCTTGGAATTCCGCCAATATCTCCCAAATCAAGGTCATTAAAACGGAACTTTCCACAAGCAAGCGTCAATACCAGAGTGTCCGCAGGCGTCATTTTCACAAAATCTGTATAATAATTCCTGCCCGGCTTTGCACCATCACAGCCGCCAACAAGGAAAATATGCTTCAAGGCACCGCTTTTAACGGCTTCTATTACCCTATCGGCCACAGAAAGCACCGTATTATGCCCGAATCCGACTGTCAGCACATCACCGCCATTTATACCGGTCATTTTTTGTTCCTCTTGATAGCCGCCAAGCTCCAGAGCCTTTTCAATAACAGGAGTAAAGTCCTTATCGTCGCCAATGTGAGCACATTGCGGGTATTCAACAACAGAACTCGTAAAAACGCGGTCTTTATAGCTATCTTTTACAGGCATTATACAGTTTGTTGTAAAAAGTATGGCACCTGGCAGGTTATCGAACTCTTTTTGCTGATTTTGCCATGCAGTCCCGAAATTTCCTTTTAAATGCGGATATTTTTTGAGTTCCGGATACGCGTGGCAGGGAAGCATTTCGCCATGGGTATAGATATTTATGCCTTTATCTTTGGTTTGCTCAAGAAGTAACGCTAAATCCCTTAAATCGTGCCCGGTTACGACAATAAAAGGCCCTTTTTCAATATTAGTTGTCACTTTTGTAGGTACAGGATTTCCATAAGTTTCAGTATTTGCCCTGTCGAGCAGCTCCATACATTTTAAGTTGATTTCACCTGTTTTCAGCACCAGAGCAAGCAACTCCTCTGCTGTTAGCTCTTTTGAAATAGCCTGCAAAGCCTCATAAAAGAAGCTGTCAACCTCAGCATTTTTATAACCGAGCACTCTCGCGTGATGAGCATAAGCAGCAACGCCTTTGAGGCCAAATAATATTAAAGATTTGAGGCTTCTAATGTCCTCTTCGCAGTTCCATACGCTTTGAATATCAAAATCCTTTACGCCGGCTTGATTTATTACGTTATTGATATCTTCCTGAATGGTTTTTGCGTCAAAATTTACATTTGTAATTGTTGTAAAAAGCCCTTTTATCAATATTTCTGTATTTTCTTCTGTTTCGGGTTGTGTGTTTGCCAATTTTATCAAAGAACTTGTTAATTCATCCTGCAAATTTGCCACATCCGCTGTTTTGCCGCAAACGCCGATTTGGGTGCAGCCTGTGCATTTTGCGGTTTGTTCACATTGGAAACAAAACATTTTATTCATAATTTTCTCCTTATATTGTTAATTGTATTATAAATTGCTATTATCAAAATATCCTTTGCACATGCAACGAATATTTGGGGATAAAATTATGGGTATTTCTGAAAATATGAAAATAAGAAAATACAATGACGCAGATTGCCTAAAAATTGTTGAACTGTTTTACAACACAGTCCATTCTGTCAATGCAAAAGATTATAATAAAGCACAATTAAACGCCTGGGCGCCCGAAGAATATGATTTAGACGCTTGGAGGGAGCGTCTGTCGAAAAATTACACAATTGTAGCTGAAAAGGGGAGTATTATAACCGGTTTTGGTTCTGTTGATGGTTTTGGATATTTTGACCTTTTATTTGTTCATAAAGATTACCAGGGGCAGGGCACAGCTACATTGATTGCGGAGAGAATAGAAAAATATGTATTAAAAAAAGGTTTTCGGAGGATTACCACAGAATCATCAATAACAGCCAGGTCTTTTTTTGAAAAAAGAGGTTATACAGTCCGTCAAGAGCAGAAAGTAGAGCGAGGCGGGGAGATTCTGGTTAATTTTATTATGGAAAAGTTGCTTAATAATTAAAAAAGAGTCTCATACAGAAGCTCTATTTGTAAATGGGGCGGGTGATGGGACAAAGCTCAAACGCTTTGAAAAACTTATTGAAGTTTTAAAAAGTAAAGAATGGGCGTTACTTTGCAAAAAATTGGACGATTTGACTAGATTTAATTATCAAAAATCAAAATTTTTATTTTTGGTTGAAATACTACATAGATGATAGTATAAAATAACTTCGGGACAAAAGAAATACAATAATTCTTTTGTTCCAGTTGTGTAAAACAAAATTTGGTTTTGTATTGATTCATTTTTTACAGCAGCTAATATTTTTGCACAAACATGTATATTGAGTTTTGGCAGCATAAGCATTTGTATCAGTTTATTTTTATCTTTTATCTTTAATCCCACCTTCAATGCTGTATTTGGTTTAATTTGACATATTCCAATGCTAAAATTTTTACTCATTACAAATTTTGGAAAAAAAATTGTAATGAGTTTTTCAACACATGAAATCAACAAACTACCTCTATTCAGTTGTTCAATTACAACTACTGACTTTAATATATATTTATTAATTTTGTAGCGGTTAGAAAGTTGAATTATTGTTTCATCATATTGACAGATTTTTTTCCAATTATTTAAAAACAAGTTTTCGTAATACTTACATCTATTCGTTTGTGTGTTCACTATTTATCTTAATTTCCTTGTTCAATGAATTAATTAATGGATGAAAAAGAGCTATAATCACACCAATAATAATTGGCAGTATCAAAGTGTCCATAATATGATTAAAAAACATTTGTGGGTTTTTAAATTGAGATAAATAGCCATTTAATAAAAACGATATGGGTTTTACTAAGCTTAACATCCAAAGAGTAATTAAAAAATTAGTTGCCACAAATAATATATATATTAAATAAAGGACAATCTGTTTGTTTACAAATCTATAATCTATATTGTCTCTGTTTAAAAATGGTGGCGTAACAATCAAAATACTTCCCCAAAAAACCGATGAAAGCACAATATACTCTGATTTACAGATATTATATAATATAATTGAATAAAATATGGGGATTATTAATTTATAAATCACTGCTTTCATTGTTATTGATTGTTTATATCCATATATAAGCTCACTAAATCCAAAATATGAATTATTAAAAAATAATCTATGCAAAGCGTAAATTGACACAAATAAACTAGAAAAAATAAAAATTGCTATTATTTGGGTTATGTTATCCATATTTAATCCTCTTCTTGCAAGCAAAATAACGCAATGATAACAATAAAAAAGGCCCTAATGGGTCTTTTCTTGTAATGGGGCCGGCAATGGTTCACTCCTAGAACCCATCAGACTATTACACGAAATCAGCAAAAGCAATGATTGTCAGGTCTTTATTGATAATGTTTTGAAACTTATTGCTTAAAAAGATTTCAAGAGATTGAACTGGTTAAAATATTTTACAAAAGATTCCATTTTATATATCATGCAAATATCAGGAATTTACATATGATAAATTACACAAAAATAGACCAGTCAAAGCTAACCAGAGCCGATAAAGTTTGCGAAT
>URFH01000013.1 GCA_900547155.1 uncultured bacterium
TAATTTATAATATTAAAAAAGGAAAAAAGAAAAAGCATTCAGGAGCAAAAATGGAATTCACAATCGAAAAAGAACTGCTTTCAACAAATTTAAAAATCGTTGAAAAAACAACAGTCGCAAGAGGCATTCAACCGGTGCTTTCGAATATTTTAATCGAAGCGTCCGAAGATAACTTTATAAAATTCAGCGCAACGGATTTGGACATAAACATCGTTTCAAAAACTGTTGCTTCGGTTAAAGAATCAGGAAAAATTACACTTCCCGCAAAAAAACTTTCCGAAATCGCATCAAAAATCAGCAACAAACCCGTTACTTTTGTGCTTGATGCGGCTACAAACGTTGTAAATATCTCCTGTGGAAACGCAAAATTTGAACTAATCGGAATCAGTGCGGACGAATTCCCCGCAATCACCACCGAAGAAGAAATAAAAGACAAAGAATGCACTGAAATCGAGCTTAATCCGCTCCTGAAATCAATAAAACACACAGCTTTTTCAGCTGCAAACTACGAAAACCGCAACATAATCAGCGGTGTTTTCTGCCAGATTTCAAAAGACAACCTCGAAATGGCTGCAACTGACGGAAACAGGTTGACAAGGATTATTGAAAAAATTCAAAACGGCTCGGAATCAGAAATCAGCTGCGTAATCCCCTCAAAAACACTTCAGGAATTTTTGAGAATAGCAGCGCTCCTCGACGATGAAAGCGTCGGTTTGATTATCGAAAAAACAAAAATTATCTTTAAAACTTCCGGTATGATAATGACTTCGCGCCTTTTAGAGGGCGAATATCCCCCTTACAAGCAGCTCATCCCGCAAACCTGCGAGAAAAATGCAGTCATAAACCGCGAAGAAATGATTGAAGCCCTCGAAAGGGTTTCTGTAATGGTCAATGAGCGTACTAACATTGTAAAATTCATTTTCGGCGAAAATACACTGTTTTTGAAAGCCGATACCCCCGACGCAGGGCTCGGCGAAGACTCAATCAATGCCGAATACAGCGACGAAGAGCTTACAATCGCGTTTAATTACAGATATGTTCTCGATTCATTGAAAATTATGGACTCGGAAAAAATTAAAATCGGATTGGGCGGAAGCCTTTCTGCTACTCTATTCAGACCGGATAGCGAAGATGACTATCTGTGCCTGATAATGCCTATCCAGATTAGATAGATTTTAAAAAACAGCCGGATTGGAACTTTTCGGCTGTTTTTTTAGTTTTGGAATATTAGTGAAAGAGATTTGGTGAATTATGAAATTCAGTATTAAAGTACCCGCAACAACTGCGAATTTAGGGCCGGGATTTGATTGTCTGGGGCTTGCGTTGCCTATTTATAACACAATTACCGTCGAAGAAACCGTTATGCCGGGTACAGGGATTGAAATCAACATCATAGACGAAACAAACGAAATGGATGTCCTCTCAATTCCGACGGATGAAAACAATATCGTTTATAAAGCAATAGAAATGCTCTACAACTCAATCGGACAAACCCCCAGTGAGCTGAAAATTACCATAAATACGCAAATTCCGGTGGCAAGAGGGCTGGGAAGCTCGGCTTCTGTTATTGTCGGCGGATTGCTTGCTGCAAATGAGCTCCTCGGACGTCCTGCGGATGAAGCTGCACTTCTTTCTATCGCTGCAGAAATTGAGGGGCATCCTGACAACTCGACTCCTGCGATTCTGGGCGGATTTGTGCTTTCTTCGCTTGAAGAAGACGGCAGCGTGGTTTATAGAAAGCTGAATTTCCCGAAAGATTGGAATATTACGGTTTGTATTCCTGATTATGAGCTTGCCACGAACATTGCGCGCTCGGTAATCCCTGACGAAATCCCGATTCGCGACGCACTTTTTAACCTGAAACGCTCTGCAATGCTCATTCAAGCGGTAAATACTGCTGACAAAGAGCTTATGAAATACGCTTTGCAGGATAAAATCCACCAGCCTTACAGGGAAAAGCTAATTCCCGGATTGAAAGAGATAAAAGAGGCTTTAAAACACGAGGAGAACGTGCTGGGCGTCGTTTTAAGCGGTGCCGGCCCGTCCGTGCTTATTATTTCTTACGGAAACAATCTGGATAAAATTAGAAAGACCGTTTCTGATGTCTGGGACGGTTTGAATGTAAAATCAGATATTTTGACGCTTCCGGTTGAAGAAACGGGCGCTGTTATTGTTGAATAAAAAAGGCGGGATTGCAATCCGCCTGAATTGGAAAAAATAGTTATTATCTTTGTTATTTTTTTTATTTTAATTTATGGTATTGCTTTCAGGTGTAACTATTTTATTGTCCAATTTTAAAAAATATTGCGTATAATGCATTTGATAATTTGTATTATACAAGTTATACAATGTGGTATCAATAGTTTTTAATCAATTTGTTACAATTACCATTATGATTACAAATAATTTGTCAACATTAATGGGTTCAAAACGAGTAAGAATAGCAGAAATTGCCAGGATTACAGGATTAACAAATGATACCATTTCAAAAATCTACAACGACAAAACCAAAGGGATTGATTTTAAAACCTTAGACAAATTATGCTGGGCGCTGGAATGCACGCCCAATGACATTTTCCCCTACACGCCTGACGCATAAACTATCGCGCTGACGGGATTTAGCTATATTCTCCCTCCCCGACTCGGGGAGGGTTGGGGTGGGGAGCGATAAAACCAATATTAATAAAGCTTACGGCGGTCAAACTGCTAGATTTGACCATTATTTTTAATCGTCCCTCACCAATTTTTCAAATGTTCGCAATGCTCACATTGAAAAATTCCCCTCTCCCGTTAGGAGAGGGAATTAGCTTAATTCTCCCTCCCCGACTGGGGGAGGGTCAGGGTGGGGAGCGTTTTTTTGTCGTTTTTAATAGTTGACCGACCCGTTTTCAAATATTCGCGTGGCTCATATTGAAAAAACTACCCCCTCCCGCCTGCGTCAACAAGCGTGAATAGCGAAAGAGGCGCTTTTGGGGCGCCTCTTTTTATTTATTATGGATTGCAGACTATTTTTTGACCAAATCTCTGTAAGAATTTGCGAATAAATCCGCATAAGTCGTGTGCAAAAGCTCATGAGCCTTGTGTGAACCCGGAGCCTGCAAGAATTCTGCGTAGAGCTTTTTAATTTCGCTGTTCTGGTGCGAACGGCGCACGGGAAGCTCTCTGTCCTCTTTGTAAAGCCCTTCTGCGCGGTATTCTTTGATTTTTGCGTCATCACAGCTTCTCGGCTGGCCTCCGCCGTTAATACATCCACCCGGACAAGCCATAACTTCAAGCATTTGAAAATCAGCTGTGCCGTTTTTGATTGCCTGAATTGATTTTTCAGCTTCTTTGAGGGTGGAAACGACGCGGACTTTGACTTTCGTGCCTTTTACATCAAGCTCGACATCTTTTGTGCGCGAATTTTTGTCAACACCGCGCATTGGCTTGATATCAACGTCTTGTAGCTCTTCACCGGTTACAAATTCGTAAGCTGTTCTGACAGCTGCTTCCGCAACCCCGCCTGACGCACCGAAAATCGTTCCTGCACCTGAATATTCGCCGAACGGTGAGTCGGGTTTTGAGGGTTCAAGCGATTTGAAGTCGATTCCGGCGGATTTTATCATTTTTCCGAGTTCTTTTGTCGTCATTACAATATCTGTTTCGCCGAAAAGCTGATATCTCTTGGCTTCTACCTTTTTCGCCGTGCATGGCATTATTGAAACAACAACCATATTTTCTTTTGTAAATCCGTCAAAATACTTTGGCACAAGCTCTTTTAAAACCGGCGAAAGCATTCCCTGAGGCGATTTGCAGCTGGATAAATGGTTGAGCATGTCAGGGTGCTGGGTTTCCATGTATCTGACCCAGGCAGGGCAGCAGGATGTGAAAAGCGGCAGATTTTCGCCTGATTTAAGCCTTTGTACGAACTCATAAGCCTCTTCCATAATCGTCAAATCAGCTGAAAAGTTCGTGTCGAAGACCAAATCAAAGCCGATTTCTCTCAGAGCCGAATCAATTAGCCCGATTGTGTTTTCACCGGGTTCAAGCCCGAACATTTCGCCCAGAGCGACCCTTACTGACGGTGCAATTTGTGCAACGACTTTCTTTTCGGGGTTTGTAACCATTGACCAGACGTTGTTTACCTCGGATTTGATGGTCAGAGCGCCTGTGGGGCACACAGCCTGACATTGACCGCAGAATACGCAGTCAACTTTTGAAAGCGGCATTCCTGCCATCGGCTGTACAACGGTATTTGAGCCTCTGTTTGCAAATCCGAGCACCGAATGACCCTGAAACTCCGCACAAGCCCTTACGCAGGCTCCGCAAAGGATACATTTGTTCGGATCGCGTACGAGTGAGGGATTTGAATCGTCGATTGGCAGAAAATCTTCTTTTTTCTTCTGCACGAATCTTGAAACATCCTTGATTCCGTATTCTTCTGCGTATTTTTGCAGTTCGCAGTCGCCTGATTTTTCGCAGGTGGTACATTCTCTGTCGTGGTTCGCAAGAAGCAGTTCAAGCACGGTTTTTCTGATTCTGCGGGTTCTTTCGGTGTTTGTTTTTACTTTTATGCCTGCTTCGGGGGGCATTGTGCAGGAAGAATTAATCAAAGTTCTTCCGTTGGGGTATTCGACCTCCACAACGCACATTCTGCAAGCTCCAAACTGGGTTAAATCAGGCCTGTAGCAAAATGTCGGCACTGAAAATCCCGCTTTTTTGATAACTTCTAAAAGATTGGGCTCATCGGTGAACTCAACCGTTTTTCCGTTTACTGTAAGTGTTTTTGTATCGCTCATTGGTTTAATCCTTATTTTTTTGTAGATATCAGGCTTTTTTAGCCTCATAGTCAGTTATTATTTTGTCATACTGAGCTTTTTTCAGTATCTTGCCGGTGTGAATAACGGTTTTTTGCCGGTAATTCAATCGGTTAGACCCTGAAACGGGTTCAGGGTGACAACTGTGCTGTTTTATGATTGTTTTATTGCCTTAAACGGACAAGATTTCAGGCAGGCACCGCATTTGATACATTTTTCCTGATTAATCTTGAACGGTGAGCGGACTTCGCCCTCAATTGCACCGACAGGGCAGTTTCTCGCGCATTTTGAACAGCCTTTGCACAGCTCGGGGTCGATTGTGATAGTTTTCATTGCCGAACATACGCCTGCGGGGCATTTTTTGTCTTTAATGTGAGCAATATATTCATCTCTGAAGTATTTCAAGGTCGAAAGTACCGGATTCGGGGCTGTTTTTCCGAGCCCGCAGAGAGAACCGTCTTTTACGGCCATTGCAAGTTCTTCCAGCGTGTCCAAATCCTTCATTTCGCCTTTTCCTTTGACGATTTTTTCAAGGATTTTCAGCATATTTTTTGTACCCTCGCGGCAGGGAACGCATTTTCCGCAGGATTCGTGCTGGGTGAAATTCATGAAAAACCTTGCAACTTCAACGATACAGGTATCTTCATTCATAACAACCAGCCCGCCCGAGCCGACCATTGCGCCTGCAGCGATAAGATTGTCATAATCCATGGGCAAATCAAGGTGTTCTTCGGTTAAACAGCCGCCGGAGGGGCCGCCGATTTGAACGGCTTTGAATTTTTTGCCGTTTCTGATTCCGCCGCCGATATCAAAAACGATTTCGCGAAGAGTTGTGCCCATCGGAACTTCAATAAGCCCCGTATTGTTTACTTCTCCGGTAAGAGCAAAGGTTTTTGTCCCTTTTGAACGTTCTGTGCCCATTGAGCTGAACCATTGAGCGCCTTTCAGGATGATAGGCGGAACATTTGCAAGGGTTTCAACGTTGTTGATAAGCGTCGGGCGTCCGAAAAGGCCTTTGTTCGCAGGGAACGGCGGTTTCGGGCGTGGCATGCCTCTTTCGCCCTCGATTGAAGCGATGAGCGCGGTTTCTTCACCGCAAACAAACGCGCCTGCACCCTCTTTTATATGGATTTCAAAATTAAAATCCGAACCCATAATATTTTTTCCGAGATATCCTGCTGCTTCTGCGTCAGAAATGGCTTTTCTCAATCGTTTAATAGCCAGCGGGTATTCTGCGCGGACATAAATGTAAGCTTCATCAGCTCCGATTGCAAAACCTGCAATTGCCATGCCCTCGAGGAGCTTGTGCGGGTCGCCTTCCATGACGCTTCTGTCCATGAAAGCGCCCGGGTCGCCTTCGTCGCCGTTGCATACAACGTATGATTTTCCGCCGCGGTTTGCTGCGGTAAATTTCCATTTTGTACCGGTCGGGAACCCGCCGCCGCCGCGTCCTCTAAGTCCGGAGGCTTCAATTTCTTTTATAACAGCGTCCGGGTCGTTTTGTTCAAGAACCTTGTGCAAAGCAGCGTATCCGCCTACTGCAATTGATTCTTCAAGCGATTCTGCGTCGATATTTCCGCAGTTTGCGAGAGAAGTTCTTGTTTGTTTTGCATAAAAACCGATATCTTCGTTTTTGTGAACGTGTTCCTGTGTTTTCGGGTCAACGTAGAGCAGTCTTTCGACCGGTTTTCCGTTTTTTATGTGAGATTCGACGATTTCTTCAACATCGTCGGGTTTTACTTTAACGTAGCTGATATTCAGGTCGGGAATAACCACCAGAACGCCCTTTTCACAAAAACCGTGGCAGCCTGTGGGGACTGTTGTCATTTTTTCGTGGTGCGGGAGGGTTCCGACGTTTACGCCGAGTTTTTTGAATCGTTCAATTACCTCGAGAGAGCCGTTTGCAACGCAGCCGGTTCCCGAGCATACCAGAACGCGCAAACCCTGTGCTTTTATATGTTCGAGCGCTTTTTCACGTTCTTTTTCTATATTTATTAATGTTTTTGTCATTATGCACCCTCGCTCTCTTTTTTGTCTTCGTGGATAATCGTGTCAATAACGATTTTTATTGCGTCAGAGGTCATTTGAGGGTAAACTTTTTCGTTTATCACTACAACCGGTGCCAATCCGCATGCGCCCAGGCAGCTGACCGTTTCGAGCGAGAAAAGCCCGTCAACAGTGGTCGATGAGCCGTCTTGAAGTTTCAAAGAGGCTTTGATTGCGTCTAAAACGGGCATTGAGCCTCTAACGTGGCATGCTGTGCCGTCGCAGACTTTGATTTCGTACTTGCCTTTTGGCTCAAGGCTGAACTGGGCGTAAAAAGTAGCCACGCCATAGACTGTTGCCGGTGAAAGCCCTTCCATTTTTGTTCCGATGTAAGTCATAACATCCTGAGGCAGGTATCGGAAGACTTCCTGCACTTTTTGTAAGATAGCGATGAGGTTTGACTTTTTGTAGCCGTATGTTTCCATAATGGCGTCGACTTTTTCGTAGTCAAATCCCGCTTGAGCCGTTGAACTCATTATTTCTCCTTTTTTACCATAAGTTACCATTTCAGTCTGCAATGTTGTTTGTCACAATTTTTAGACCATTAGTGAAAAATCTCACTATTTAAAATATTACATAAAAATTCTTGAAAAATCAATAAATTATATAGGGGATGGAAGAAAATCCGGAAAACATGCAATTAACCGTTCTCATAATTGTAGGGTGGGAAAAGCGCAGCGGTTCCCACCAAAATTAGCTGAATTCACTACAATCGTGACAAAACCGCCAATATCCTTTGCCCGATATTAAAATTGTCCGAGAAAAGTTCGTGATAAGGAACACTCTGCCGAACAAAATGATTGAGTATCATTTTGTGAGAGGAAGACGTGAACGAACTTTTTGAGTGACTACTGGAAAAGGTGAGCCTTGGACGGTTCGCGTAGGCGAATCGGCTAAGGCGACACTAGATTAGATAAAAATATTTGTAAGAAACGAATTTTTGTGGTAGGGTTTCAGTGTGTAATTAATGGTTTTAATCACTTACTCAGTTTATTGTAAAGGAGAAAACAAACATGACAGAAAAACGAGTATGGTTATTTAAAGAGGGGAACGCTGATATGCGTAATCTTCTCGGCGGTAAGGGTGCAAACCTTGCTGAAATGACTAATTTGGGACTTCCCGTTCCCCCCGGATTGACAATCACTACAGAAACCTGCATGGATTATATCAATCATGGAAACAAAATGCCTGAAGGCGTTATGGACGAAGTAAAAGAGGCTTTGAAAAAAGTTGAAGAACAGGCCGGCAAAAAATTCGGCGATTCTGAAAACCCGCTTCTCGTTTCAGTTCGTTCCGGCGCAAGACTTTCAATGCCCGGCATGATGGAAACCATCCTCAACCTCGGTATGAACGACCAGACCGTCGAAGGCATGATTAAATTAACTAACAACCCGAGATTCTGCTACGATTCATACAGAAGATTCTTAACAATGTTCGGCTCTGTTGCTTGGGACATTGAAAGAATGAAATTTGAAGAATATATCGACAAAATCAAAGCTGAAAAAGGCTACAAACTTGATATCGAGCTTACAGCTGACGACTGGAAATCTTTAATCGAACCTTACAAAGCTTTAATCAAAGCTGAAACAGGCAAAGAATTCCCGCAGGATCCTTATGTACAGCTCGAAGAAGCTATTGAAGCAGTATTCCGCTCCTGGAACATCCCCAGAGCCGTTGCTTACAGAAACCACTACAAAATTGACCACAACTACGGTACAGCCGTAAACGTTCAAACAATGGTATTCGGAAACATGGGCGATGACTGCGCAACAGGCGTATCTTTCACAAGAAACCCGTCTACAGGCGAAAACAAATTCTACGGTGAATATCTGACAAACGCTCAAGGTGAAGATGTTGTTGCAGGTATCAGAACTCCTCACCCGATTGCCGACCTCGAAAAAGAAATGCCCGAACAGTACAAACAGTACGTTGACATTGCCAAAAAACTCGAAGAAGGCTACAAAGACGTTCAGGATATGGAATTCACCATCGAAAGAGGTAAATTATACATTCTTCAAACAAGAAACGGCAAAAGAACTGCAAAAGCTTCTGTAAGAATCGCTGTTGAAATGGCTGAAGAAGGCATTATCTCAAAAGAAAGAGCAATCGAGCTTGTTGATCCTAACCAGCTTTATCAGGTATTGCTTCCTGACTTTGACCCCGCAGCTAAAAAAGAAGCTCACAAAATCGCTCAAGGTCTTGCTGCTTCTCCGGGTGCTGCTGTTGGTAAAGTTGTGTTTGATACGGAAGAAGCTGCTGAACGCGGCAACGCAGGCGAAAAAGTTGTTCTCGTTCGTTTGGAAACCTGCCCTGACGATATCCACGGTATGATTGCTTCTCAAGGTGTTTTGACACTCAGAGGCGGAATGACTTCTCACGCAGCAGTAGTTGCAAAAGGCATGGGCAAACCTTGCGTTGCAGGCTGCGAAGACCTGAAAATCGACCTGAAAAACGAAACTTTGACTGACGCAAGCGGAAAAGTTTACCACAAAAACGATGTAATCTCGCTTGACGGCGGTACAGGCGAAGTTTTTGAAGGCGCTGTACACCTCGTTCCTCCTGTAATGGACGACAACTTCAAAAAACTCTTCACATGGGTCAATGAAGTTAAACAGCTCGGCGTTCGTGCTAACGCAGATACTCCGGCTGACGTTGCAAAAGCACTTGAACTCGGTGCTGAGGGCGTAGGTCTTTGCAGAACAGAACACATGTTTATGGCTCCGGAAAGACTTCCGTGGGTACAAAAAATGATTATCGCTGAAAACCTTGAACAGAGAAAAGAAGCCTTGAGTCACCTGCTTCCTATGCAGTATCAGGATTTCTATGATATGTTCAAAGCAATGGGCGAAAAACCGATGACAATCCGTCTTCTTGACCCGCCGCTTCACGAATTCCTGCCTTCTAAGGAAGAACTCATTGCGACAGTTGCAAGAAAGAAAGCGCTCAACGAAGAATGCAAAAAAGACGAAGAAATGCTTCACCTCGTTGAATCAATGTCAGAATTGAACCCGATGATGGGTCTTCGCGGATGCCGTCTTGGTCTGACATGGCCTGAAATCAACGAAATGCAGGCCAGAGCAATCTTCTCGGCAGCTTGCGACCTGAAAAAAGAAGGTCTTAACGTAAAACCTGAAGTTATGATTCCGCTTGTAGGCCACGTCAACGAGCTTAAAGAAGCAAAAGCTGTTGTAGAAAAAGTAGCCAAAGAAGTAATGGACGAAAAAGGCGTTTGTGTTGAATATATGATTGGCACAATGATTGAAATTCCGCGTGCAGCCCTCACAGCTGACCAAATCGCTGAATACGCTGAATTCTTCTCATTCGGTACAAACGACCTTACACAGATGACATTCGGCTACTCAAGAGATGACGCGGAAGGCAAATTCCTCAACAGATATGTTGATAACAAAATCCTGCCTGCAAACCCGTTTGCAACTCTTGATCAGGAAGGTGTAGGACAGTTAATGCAGATTGCGCTCGCTAAAGCAATCCCCGTAAGACCGAACCTCAAACGCGGTATCTGCGGCGAACACGGCGGCGACCCCGAATCTGTTAAATTCTGCCACAGAATCGGCTTGAACTACGTTTCCTGCTCACCGTTCAGAGTTCCGCAGGCTAGACTCGCGGCTGCTCAGGCGGTTATCGAAGAAAAAAAATGCAAAGAATTATGCGGCTGCAAATAACAAGCGGCAAAGCTGATTTTAGCATATAAATTTAAAGACCCTGCAAGAGATTGCGGGGTCTTTTTTACAAAAAATCATTACATATCCAAAAACGAAACAAAATCGTCCTTGAAATAGTCTGAGCGTCTGTAAAATAAAGCGCTTCTCATTGTATTGCGGAAAATAAAGGGTTTTAGCCTGTAATGAACATCGTAAATATCTATAAAATAAGGAATTTCAAGGCTTGAAAGTTTCTTTATGATTCTTGCAAAACCTTTCTCCGTGTAATTGCCCTCAAAAATCAAATCAATGTCGGAAAATTCTCTATGCGTGCCGTTTGCCCTTGAGCCGAAAATTCTAACAAATTTAATTGCCTTAGTTTTTTTCAGTTCATTGAGAAGAATTTCATAATATTCCTCTTCCAACCCGAAAAATTTATCCACAAGCGGTTTTTTCTTGACTTTTTCTGAAATATTGCCGGCAAATTCCACATCCTTTGAGAATTTGCGATAAAATCTGTCTAAAACCTTGAGATATTCATTTTTAAAGCCGGAAGAACTGCTTTTGCCGCTAAGGAAGCTGTTTAAATATTTTATAATTTCAAAACACAGCTCTTTGTCCTCAATATAACCGTGTTTTTGCCCCTCCGCAACAACATCTGTCGGAAAAGTTGTTTTTATTCCGTTTTCTTCTTTTAGCCTTTTTTGAAGAATTTTAATCATCCTGTTGAAAAGATTTTTCAAGCCGAAACTTAGGGAATCGTTGTTTTTCGGACAATATTTCACAAAATCAAGGTACAAAGGCGAAAAAGCCTCGACAAATCGGGTTTTCCAGGCAGGATGACGCATTGATTCTTCAATATATTGCATATCAAAACCCATATTCTTCCTCTTTTTTCATCCTGCTTTTGAAAAAGTCGTTAAACCGGTCGAAAATGGAAAGATATTTCAAATCCAGAAATTTTTCATGCTCTGTGGTGTTTAGAAAATCGTTGTTTTTTAGTTTTTTCAGCGCTTTTACAAGTTTGAAAAAATCTTTTCCCCTGCTGCTGATTTCTAAATTGAGTATGTACAAAATGACGGTTTTTTCTGACTTTGTGAAAAGACCGTTATTAAAAAACAGGTAGGCGAAAGTTTTGAGCGTTTTTCGGGTAAAGTCGTAGTACTTTTTGAAAAAATCTGCTTTTTGCTGTTGAGAAAAATCACTGTACTTGCTTATTAACAGGCGAAAATCATCAGAAAAAATCAGGTAATTTTTCAGGTATGTTTTTTTATAATAATCTTTCCAATCCCGAACTTTTTTTATCATATTTCATATTAATCAACAAATATGATGAAATGTAAATATTTTTATTGGGATATTGAAGTGAAAAATTTTTGGTTCTACTATCTTTGTAGAAAGGAAAGTTTATATGTCTATATCAGCAATCAGATTTTTTTCAAATTTAAGCACTCAAAAAGCATCTAACAGGTTTCAGAACAAAGTAAATTCGTCACCGGCTTTCAAAGGCTACGGCGAGAAGAAAGAAATCCGGCCCGGTCAGCCCGGTTACGGTTCGGGAGCCGGACATTATGAAACCAGAGCATGGGAAAATGCTTATCCTGATGATTGGGAGGGCCCATGGAGCGGAGCGGGTTATGACCCGGTTTGGGTTCCAGATTCCGGCAGCAGCAGTAGTTCCCCTTATGGAAATCATTATGCCGGAAGCGGTGACTAGAGAAAAATTAAATAACAAAAAAAAGGCGGGTTTAAATTCCGCCTTTTTTAACAGATTAAAATTATTCATCAAGCGATTTTACTGAAACTTCGATTTTTTGACCGTAATTTGTGCGCAAAGCATAAGTGAGGTCATTTGAGGAATTAACCCAGAAACCTGAGCCGCAAAGCACCCGAACTCCGCCTGCTTCCGGCGAATCCAGCTTCAAAACCAGAGGGTCTGAACCCTTGAAACGGGTGAGCATGTCTTTCAGGCTGACCAAATCTTCGAAATGCATGTCCTCCTTGAGCGAAACGGTTACAATGTTGCTGTTTTCAACGGGTTTTACCGAATCAACGACCACACTGAACGAATCCTCGTCGCGTTTTGAGACTTTTCCTGAAATAATTACCTTTTTTTCGGCCTCAAGAAAAGAATTGTATTCCATAAGCGTCTTGTGAAAAGCCACAAACTCGACATTTCCGGTCAAATCTTCAATCATGCCTGCTTTTAGGAATTTTGTCGGGTCTTTTCTTGTCGGAATCTGCCTCACCTGACTCAAAAGCCCGCAAATCGTGACCGGTTTGTCGTTTGGCATTTCGGAAAGCTCTGCAATGTTGTGCGTGGTCAAAAACGGCAGTTTATCCACAATGCTCGACAACGGGTGGCTGGTAACGTAAAATCCGAGGTATTCTTTTTCAAAAGCCTGAATTTGCTTGTCTTCAAACTCCTCATCGCTCCCCTGCAGCGAAAATCCGCCCATTTGTTCGCCTGTTGAAGTCGTCATGCCCGCAAAAAGGCTGACCTGACCGAGGCTTTTTGCTTCTGCTTCCCTGTACGCCGAAGAAACAAGCGAATCAAGGTTCTCCATAAGCTGTTTTCTGCTTTTTTCGATGTTTGCAAAGGCTCCGGACTTGATTAAGCTTTCTAGCGTCCTTTTGTTCAAACATTTCGGGTCGAGCCGCGTGCAAAAATCGTAAAGCGATTCAAAATCCTTTTCCTCGCGCTCTTTTTCAATCAAATCAATAACAGCCTGCCCGACATTTTTAATTGAGGCCAGCCCGAAACGAATATCGCCGCCGTCAGGGGTGAAATGCGCGCTGGATTTGTTGATATCGGGCGCGAGAACTTTTATGCCCATTTTCTGGCATTCTGCGATGTAAAGCTGGGTTTTTTCCTGGTCACTTGATACGCTGGAAAGCAGCGCGGACATATATTCTACAGGATAATGCGCTTTCAGGTAGGCTGTCTGGTAAGCTACGAAAGCGTATGCGGCAGAATGGCTCCGGTTAAAGCAATATGCGGCGAATTTTTCGATTTGTTCAAAAAGCGTTGCGGCATCTTTTGAGCTCATTCCGTGATTTGCGGCGCGCTCGATGAATTTGTCTTTTTGCTTCGCCATTTCGTCGAGTTTTTTCTTACCCATCATACGGCGAACCATATCCGCCTCGCCGAGCGTATAATCAGCCAGCGTCTGGAAAATCTGCATGATTTGTTCCTGATAAACGATTGTGCCGTATGTATCTTTCAAAATCGGCACCAAATCAGGGTGCGCGTATTCAATTTTCTGGCGTCCGTGTTTTCTTTCGACGAAATCCTGAACCATGCCCGATTCCAGCGGCCCCGGCCTGAACAATGCAACAAGAGCGCCCATATCTTCAAACACGTTCGGCTTCAAATCCTTAACAAGTTTCTTCATGCCTGAAGATTCAAGCTGGAAAACGCCATCCGTATCGCCTGAAACAAGCAAATCATAGGTTTCTTTGTCATCAAGCGGGATATTGTTTATGTCCAAATCAATATTATGGCGCTTTTTAATCATTTTGATGGCGTTGTGGATGATGGTAAGGTTCCTCAGTCCCAAAAAGTCCATCTTTAGCAGCCCGATATGCTCATCCTCGGTCATTGTGTATTCGGTGACGATGATACCTTCCTTTGAGGGCTCAACCGGAACGACCTCGGAAAGCGGCATTTTGGAGATAATTACGCCTGCGGCGTGCATGCCTGTGTTGTTTTTCAGCCCCTCAACGCATTTTGCCATATCGACAAGCTTTTTGACGGTCGGGTCGGTGTCGTATAGTTTTTTCAGCTCCATTCCGTCTTTCAGCGCGTCGTCGATTTTGATTTTCGGCTCTGCGGGGATTAATTGCGCCCACTGATTGCTTTGCGCAAACGGAATATCATAAACACGCGCAACGGATTTCATTGCGTTTCTGGCGGCGAGCGTACCGAAGGTGATAATCTGGCAAACCTTGTCCGCGCCGTACTTTTTCGTTACGTAGTCGATAACCTGACCGCGTTTTTCAACACAAAAGTCGATGTCCACATCGGGCATGCTGACACGTTCGGGGTTCAGGAACCTTTCAAACAACAGATTGTGCCGGATTGGGTCTAAATCAGTGATTTCCAGCGCATAAGAAACCAGACTTCCCGCCGCAGAGCCGCGCCCGGGGCCTACGGGGATGTCATGCGTCTTTGCAAAATGGATGAAATCCGCAACAATCAAAAAGTATTCCGCAAAACCCATCTTGTTGATTACGCCAAGCTCGTAATCCATACGTTCTTTGAGCTCGGGGGTGATTTTTCCGTATCTTTTTTTGATACCCTCCATTGTTTTGTAATCAAGGTAGGTTTCTGATGTAAAATTGGGCGGAAGTTCAAAATACGGGATGTGATATTTGCCCATTTCGATTATCAGATGGCATTTTTCAGCGATTTCGACGGTGTTTGCAATACATTTTTCAAATTCCTCCGCTTCCATCCATCTGAACGAATCACGAAGCTGCTCGGGGGTTTTTACATAAAATTCGTTGTTCGGGAAAGAAAAACGGTTCGTGCTTTCTTTGAGCGCGTTCGTCTGGATACACAAAAGCGTGTCATGCCAGTCAGCGTCTTCTTTTTTCAGGTAATGGCTGTCGTTTGTGATAACCATTTTAATATCGAGCTGTTTTGCAATCTCCATCAGCGTGGGATTGGACATTTTTTGCTTTTCCAGCCCGTGATCTTGCAGCTCTATGTAATAATCTTCGCCAAAAAGCCCTTTATAGAACTTTGCTGTTTCAATTGCCTTTTCTTTTTCGCCGGTAATGATGTAATATGCCAGCTCGCCCTGAACGCAGGCAGATAGGCAAATCAAACCCTCATGGTGCTGTTCAATAAGTTCGTGGTTAATGCGCGGTTTGTAATACATCCCCTCACATTTTGCGATACTTACGAGTTTTACAAGGTTTTTGTAGCCTGTTTGGTCTTTTGCAATCAAAACAAGGTGGAAAGGGTGGGTTTTCTGGGGATTTTTTTCATGAATATCGCCGTCATAAACGTAAAATTCGCAGCCAATAAGCGGTTTTATGCCTGCTGATTTGGCTTCTTCATACATTTGGATTGCGCCATACATGTTTCCGTGGTCAGTCAGTGCAACTGCGGGCATGTCGTTTTCTTTGGCGAATTTGCAAAGGTCTTTAATCCTGATTGCGCCGTCCAAAAGGCTGTATTCTGTGTGTAAGTGTAGTGGTACGTACTGCATTTCCCATCCCCTTAACAATATTAAACCACAACCGCATGCGCGTGAGCCAGTTATTTTAACTTATTTTAACGTTTTACAAAATGTGGAACTTTTTGGGCCCCCTTGAGCTCCTAATCCATTGCCCGATAGGCTTCCGCCGCATTGTAAGAGCTGCGAACAAGCCCTGACGCAATGATTTCCTTTATTCCGGCTTCTTTTGCAAGTTTTTTGATTTTTTCGTACTCGTCCGGCGTGTAATACTTTTCCACCTCAAGATGGTGCTTTGAGGGCTGCATGTACTGCCCCACAGTCACGATATCACAGTTTTTTGCGCTCAAATCTTCAAAAGTTTTCTTTAATTCCTCAAAAGTTTCTCCCAAACCGACCATAATCCCTGATTTCGTAATAGTTTCGGGGCTTTTTGCTTTAATATAACCCAAAAACTCCAAAGAACGTTGATATATCGCCATCGGGCGGGCTTTTTTGTAGAGGCGTTCGACTGTTTCGACGTTGTGGTTAAAAACATCGGGCTTTGCATTGATAACGATGTCGATTTGCCCTGAAATCCCCTGAAAATCCGGCGTTAAAACCTCAATTTTAACCTCCGGCGCTATTTTTCTGATTGCATAAATCGTTTCTGCAAAGTGCCCTGCACCCCCGTCTGGCAGGTCATCACGGGTTACGGAAGTGATTACCGCATATTTCAAACCAAGCTCTTTTACTGCTTTTGCAACCCTTTCAGGCTCTTTCGGGTCAAGCGGTTCGGGTTTTCCGCCTGAAATGTTGCAGAAACGGCAGTTTCTCGTGCAGATATTGCCCATTATTAAAAATGTGGCGGTGTTTTTTGCGTAGCATTCAGCTTTGTTCGGGCATCTTGCGGCTTCGCAAACGGTGTTCAGGCATTGCGTCTTTAAAATCGAGCGCACAAGCTTTGTTTTTTCCGTATCCACGATTCCGCGTTTTAAATAATCGGGTAATCTTTTCATAATTTCACCTTCGGCAAGCTCAACGACAAATTCTCCAGCCCCAAAACCGCCTCAAAAACGCCCTCTGAGTAGGTCGGGTGCGCAAATGTCGTTTCAAGAATTTTTTCGGTCGGAATTTCATTATCTATCATCAACGCGAACTGCTGAACCAGCGAAGACGCTTCCGGCGCAACAATATGAGCCCCAACAATCCGGTTTTTTACGGAAATCACCTTTATAAAGCCGTCGATTTCATCATCAGCCTGCGCTTTTCCGAGCGCTGCAACCGGAAAGCACGAAACCCTGTAATCCTCGCCCTCAAGCATTTTTTCGGTCTTCCCGACCCACGCAATTTCGGGATTTCCGTAAATCACTGAGGGAATTTTTATTGCGTCAAAATGAATCGGGTATTTACGGGTAATAAAATCCACGACGCTGATTGCCTGATGGGTCGCAGCATGCGCAAGCTGGATTTTTCCGTTTACATCGCCGAGTGCATAGATGTTTTCAACACTCGTTTGGAAGTTTTCGTTGACCTCAAGAAATTTTCCGTTCATTTTGAGCTCAATATTTGCTGTTTCAGGTAAAACCGGCGTTCTGCCTGCTGCAACAAGAACTAATTCCGTGTCAATAGTTGTTCCGTTATCCAAAAATACCTGATTATTTTCAATTTTTTGAACCGAGGTTGATTTGAAGTATTTGATTTTGTCTTTTTTGAGCAAACGTTCAATTCTGGCGCTGATATCAGCGTCCGCAGGCGGGAGCAGCGAGGGCGCAATCTCAACAACTGTCACATTTTTGCCCAATCCCGAGAAAATCCTCGCCCATTCAATACCAATCGCGCCCGAGCCGATAATTAGTATATTATCGGGTATGCTTTTTAGCTGCAAAAGCTCGTCGGAATTTACAATAAAGCGTCCGTCTGTTTCCAAACCCTTTATTTGTGCGGGTTTTGCTCCGGTGGCGATGATTATGTTTTCACATTGGTATTCTTTTTCGCCTGCGCTGATTATTTTTTCGGAAATAAGAGCGGCTTCTTCGTCTATAATCGTCACATCATGGCTTAAAATCAACTTTCTGAGGTTGTTTTGGATTTTTTGTGTGAGAGTGTTTTTTCTTTCAAATATTTTTTCCCAGCTAAATGCGGCGTTTTCGATGGTTATGCCGAATTTTTCAGCTTTTTTGAGGTTTTTGTAAAAATCTGTGCAGTGCAAAACCGCTTTTGTCGGAATACAGCCTCGATTCAAGCAAACTCCTCCGGCGCAGTCTTTTTCAAACAATACTACGGATTTCCCCCGCTGTGAGGCTCTTATTGCTGCGCTGTAGCCGCCGGGGCCTGCGCCGATTATGCCTATGTCGAATTTTTCGGTCATTCTATCCATCCTCCCCCTATCAAATGCCCGTCAACAGGGTCGTACAAAACAGCCGCCTGACCCGAAGTAACGGACGCAACAGGCTCTTTAAAGCTGATTTTTGCAGCATTTCCGTCTATTTCCACATGCGCGGGTTTGAAATCCATGTTATACCTGATTTTAGCCAATACTTCCATGCTTTTTTCGTCTGTCGGATACTGCGTTTTGAAATTTTTGACCGTTACGCTTTCAGAATAAAGCTCCTCTTTTGTTCCTAGATAAACAATATTGTTTTTTGCGTCAATACGGGTGACATACAAAGGCTCTGAATAAGCTATTCCCACGCCTTTTCGCTGCCCGATTGTATATTGAAAAAACCCCTCATGCGTACCCAATTTTTTACCTGATTTTTCAAGAATAAAATCGCCTTTTTCGGGTATTAATTTTTCGAGAAGATATTTTTTTGTTGTCATGGGCTTTTTGATAAAACAAATATCCTGACTTTCCTTTGATGATTTTGACGGCAGGTCGTTTTCCTGCGCAATCCGCCTGATATCATCTTTCACAAGCCCTGAAAGCGGGAAAATCGTGCGTTCCAGCTGTTCTTGTGAAAGTTCAAAAAGGTAATAAAGCTGATCTTTTCTCCTGTCGGATGCGGGAAAAAGCCTTGATATGCTGTTTTTATGCTCAATTTTTGCATAATGGCCGGTCGCGATTACATCTGCGCCGAGTTCGTTTATTGCAAAATCGAACAGCCTGCCCCATTTTATAGTTTTGTTGCACATTATGCACGGATTCGGGGTTTTTCCGCATTTGTAGGAGTTTTCAAAGTAATCAATGATGTTTTTTTTGAAATCCTCGCTCAAATCCAGCACGTAATGCGGAATTTCGAGCTTTTCAGCAACTTTTTTTGCATTCCGGACAACCTGTTCAAAATTCTCGTCATCGACCATTTTTGCGGTAATGCTCACAACGTCATAGCCTTGCTGTTTCAGCAAAAAACATGTAACGCTGCTGTCCAGCCCTCCGCTGAGCGCCACAGCGGCCTTTTTATTGTTCGACTGCATAGTTTTCACCGGCTTCCGTCAGGGTATATTCTTTTACGTCTGAAACATCCGTATAATTCGGCACTTCGGCGAGAACACCTGCCTCTATTGCCTCATTTACGGCATTATGGTCAATCGGCATGCCGATTGCGGGAACGAGCTTTGCGTTTAGCTGTTTTAAAGAGAAATTGTGGAGGTTTTCGTTGTCAGCAAGGAATTTCGCCGTCAAAACCAGATAATCCGTGGAATTTTTGGGTAAAAACGCTGATAGATAGGCTTTGAATGGTGTCATTACCTCGGTTTTCTCAATTACCTCGGTTTTCGGGTTTTCCATTGATTCTTCGAGAATTTCTTCAAACTCCTCCTGAATAGATGGCGCGGATGATTGAAGTTCGTTAATTTTTACCAGTTCTTTAACCTCAATAAAGCCTTTTCTTTGCGGCACGTCTTCTTTTGCAATAACCGGTGTTTCAACAATGGGCGATTCGCTTTTCATTACGCCTCTAATCCAGTCAGAGAGCTGTTCTTCAAACGCTGTTTTGTCGGTTGTGGAGAATTCAAACTCCAAATCGCCTTTTTTTATTTTAAAACCGTATTCATACATTGGCGCCGTACCTCAAATCCGGATGGCGCGCAGCCTGAGTTTCATCGACCTTTTTGACGGGCGTGTTGTGCGGGCTGTGGAGGACTTTTTCAGGATTTTCTTTGATTTCTCCGGCGATTTTTATCATTGCGTCGATGAATTCATCCAGTCTGGCCTTGGTTTCCGACTCTGTGGGCTCAATCATCATCGCTTCGTGCACAATAAGCGGAAAATAAATCGTCGGCGGGTGGAAATTGTAGTCCATCAAGCGTTTTGCAATAGCAAGGGTGCTTGCGCCCTCTTTTTTTTGGAAATCGCCCGACAACACGAATTCGTGCATGCACGGTACGTCATAAGGCAGTTTAAAGTGCTTTTTGAGCTTTTCTTTCATGTAATTTGCATTCAAAATCGCCTCTTCGGACACTGATTTCAGGTTTTTGCCCATCATCAGAATGTAAGAATAAGCTTTCACAAGAACATTGAAATTTCCGTAGAATTCTTTGATTTTTCCGATGGAATTTTTCAAACCATAGTTGCGGAAGTAATTTTTGCCGTCAAAATCCGCAACCGGCACCGGCAAAAAGTCTTTCAATTTTTCAACAACCCCGACAGGGCCTGCTCCCGGGCCTCCGCCGCCATGCGGTGTTGAGAAAGTTTTGTGTAAATTCAGGTGTACGATGTCAAAACCCATGATTTTCGGGTTTGTAATGCCCATAATCGCGTTGAAATTTGCGCCGTCATAGTACATTAAAGCGCCGGATTCGTGCGCGAGGCGGGCGATTTCGGAAATATTTTCTTCAAAAAGCCCGAGCGTGTTGGGGTTGGTCATCATAATCGCCGCAACGTCCTTATCCAGAAGCTTTTTCAGCTCCTCAACGTCAACCTGCCCTTTTTCATTCGAGGGAACGTTTACAATCTCGAATCCGCACATGCCCGCGGACGCAGGGTTTGTGCCGTGCGCAGAATCCGGAATTATGACTTTTTTTCTGTTTTCGCCGATTGTTTTAAAGTATTTTTTTACAATCATCATCCCGCAAAGCTCGCCATGAGCGCCTGCGGAGCCCTGAAGTGTGATTGCGTCCATTCCGGTGATGGTTTTGAGGCTTTCTTGAAGCTTGTACATCAATTCGAGCGCGCCCTGAGCGTCTTCGTCCTCCTGCAGCGGGTGCAGGCTGCAAAAACCGTCCAAAGAAGCCATCAGCTCGTTGACTTTTGGGTTGTATTTCATTGTGCACGAGCCGAGCGGGTAAAAACCGGTTTCAATGCAGAAATTTTTGTCCGAAAGCTCCTTAAAATGCCTCATAGCCTCGAGTTCGGTGACTTGAGGGAGTTTGGCGTCGTTTTTTCTCAGGTATTTTTTATCAATAAAATCAACATTTAACGGTTCGTCCGTAAGGATTTCGCCGCGCATTCCGTCAATTGATTTTTCAAAAATAATTTTGGTCATTACCGCTCCAGGCATTGTGTTTTCAATATTATCTTAGGAATTTTTTGCAAAGGTGTCAAATTTGTTAATTTTCTGTCATTGCCGGGATGAAAATTGTGAAATTCAAGAGCAATTTTTCTTGAATCATTTATTTGTTGAGCAAAATTGAAAAAAGCGGTATAATATTGGAATGGAGATATTGAAACAGCTTAAAAACAAGGTTATCGTGTCAGTTCAGGCAATGCCGTCCGAGCCGTTGTACCGTGAAGAATGCATGGTTGCGATGATGCAGTCGGTTTTGAAAGGCGGAGCGGCAGGGCTGAGGGTTGCCGGGGTGCGCGACGTGATTAATGCAAAAAAAATCACAAAACTGCCCGTTATCGGCATTACAAAACCCGAGGTTATCCCCCCGAACTGGCGGGAAATCGTTTATATTACGCCGACAATTAAGGACGCAAAGGATTTGATTCAGGCGGGTGCGGATATCATCGCATTCGACGGAACTTCGCGCCCGCGCGGCGAAAACAACCTCAAACAGATTATAAAATTTGTTAAATTGAATAAAAAAATAGCAATGGCGGATGTTTCGACGCATTCGGAGGGCGTTGCGGCAAGGCTTCTGGGGGCGGATATTATTTCTACTACGCTTTCGGGCTATACGCAGTTTTCTCCGGAAAATTCCGACAAACCGGACTTTGAATTGCTCGAATCGCTCGTAAAATCGGTGGATTGTCCTGTTTTTCTCGAGGGAAGAATCTGGACGCCCGAGCAGGTTGACAGGGCGTTTGAGCTGGGGGCTCATGCGGTTGTTATCGGCTCTGCAATTACCCGTCCGCAGCTAATTACGAAGAAATTTACATCAAGAGGTGTGCAGTGAAAAAGGCTCTGGGGATAGATATCGGCGGAACAAAGCTCGTATACGCAATTATAGGCGAAAACGGCGAATTTTTGAGCGAAATCCGGAAAATTCCCACACCATCTACGTCAGAGGCTATTTTTGAACAGCTGAAAGCGCTTTCAAAAGAGTTTGAAAATGAAATCGACGCGGTTGCAATAGCCACAGCGGGTGCGGTGAACCGTGAAAACACGCGTGTATGCTCCTCCACGCCGAATTTGCCCGAGGGGTACAATTCGCTGGATTTTTCGGAGCTTTCTGATAAAAAAGTCTTTGTTGAAAACGATGCAAATGCGGCTGCATGGGCAGAATACAAGCTCGGCGCGGCTAAAGGGTGCGATTTTTCGTTGATTATTACGCTGGGCACGGGGATTGGTGCGGGCGTTGTAAATGAAGGAAAACTCATAAGAGGCAAGTCAGGCGCGGCTTTGGAGGCGGGCAGTATGAAGATTTTTGCCGACAAACGCAGAAAATGCACCTGCCATCGTTATGATTGCTGGGAATCATACGCTTCCGGCACCGGTTTGCGGCGAAATGCGCAGGAAATGGCCCTTTCAGAGCCCGAATTTAAAACAAGTTTATTGAATAATAAAAAACCTGAGGAGCTCACGACTTATGATGTTGTTGAGGGGCTGAAAAAGGGCGATAAATTCTGCGAAAAGGTCATTGCACGGTGGGAGGATTACATTTATACGGGGCTTGTGAGCCTTGTTGATATTTTTGACCCCGAATGTGTTGTTATTTCCGGAGGAATGGGCGAATTTATCAATATTTCGGCGCTGGAAAAGAGGATTAATGACGAGCTGGTCGTTCCTCCGATGAAATTGAAGCTTGCGCAGATGAAAAACAACGCAGGAATGGTCGGCGCAGCGCTTTTGGCGCTGGAAGTTTAGGTTTTTGCCGGATTTAAGCCGGTTTTTAAAAAACGGCTTGAATTTTAATCAATCAAGCCGTTAAATTGCCTGTTTTTATTTTTCTACGTTTTTTGTGCCGTTAAAATAAACAGCAATTCTGTAGTCCGGAAAATTTCCCGCTTTTAGCTTGTTATTTTTCCAGTGGAGCGGGAAAAGGTTGCTTAGATTGTCGCTTCCGCCCTTGTAGCGCGGAACATAATGGTCGATTTCCCAGCCGTATTCGGACAATTTGCCGAAATCGTCATAGCAAATCAGCGCTCCGCAGTAATCTTTCCGCCATTTGTTTGAATCCTTGTTGTCAACTTTTTTCGCTTTGTTCCAGACAAAATTTTTTGTTGCCGCGTTGTAATTTGTACCCATTTTTTCTCCTATGTATCCGTACAAAAATACAATAGCAGATTCTTTTGGGCTATTTGGGTCAAATTGGGTAAAAAATGGAAAATTGAGCTTTCAGGTTCAATTTATATTGACCATCTCAACCCGAGATTGAATCCCACGCCGTTTCTGCCGCCGCTTCTGAACATTGCCTGCGCAAATCCTGTAAATCTTTCGCCCCAGCGTTTTTGAACACCTGCACCATAGACTACGAAAGGTTTAACGGACATTTCGGGCATACTTACGACATTGGCTTTGAATTTTGTTGAATCAAGGAGATTGATTACTACCTGAACGTTGATGTAAGGCTGCCAGCCGTTTTTCAGGTTGCCGATAAACTTGATTCCCGGGGCGATTTGGATTGCATTGAGCGGGTCGGAGCTGATTCTTACGCCCTGGCTGTTATAATAATCGTAAGTATTTACAAATGTGTATGACATCATGTAATTCGGCTGAATTATGAATTTGTTGTTAAAGAGTTCCCAGTTGTAACCCGATTTTGTTGCAACACCGGCCGTGAGCATTGTGAAATCGTCTTTTCCGAACATAGCACTGAGCTCGGCCTGAGATGCACCGATGTTAGCAGTCCAGCCGCTGAAGAAATTGCCTTTGTAGAATGCTGCTGTACCGCCGAGTACGCCGCCGTTCTGGTAAATACTTGTGCCAAGAGCGGTCTGGTGTGAACCGTTATACCCTACATATGCGCTGAATACAGCGTCAACACCGTGTTTGAGGTGTTTTATTTCACTGTCGGCACCCATCATGCCGCCGTAAGCTACGTTTGAAACTGTCGGGCCGTTTTTGAGCGGTACTGATTCAAATGTCGAGAACGGTCTGAACCATGTTCCGGCTCTTTCTTCGGGAATCATGGTCGGAGTGAACACAATGTTGGAGTCAGCCGCTGCATAACGGTTTTTGAGATGGAGTGCCTCTCTTTCTGCTCTCGGAAGAAGCATAAGCATATCCATATTTGCAAATGCGTCATCGTAGGACTGAAGCTGGGTCAGATATCCGCCTATTTGTGCTGCGACCTGTGGCATTAATACGGCAGGGTTGTACCTGGAATCAAGAGGCAGCTGACCGCCGGCGAAAGATAAGTTACCGGTATTGGGGTTATAAGAAACTGCATACTGGTAAATCGGGCCCATTACGCGGTTGAGAGTGCTGTCGAGGGAAACTTTTCCGGACAACCCGTTCGCTGTGTCGATAACGGAGATAGTTGTGCCGGGATAGAAACAGTCTGAGATTACGTTAAGATACTTAATCACAAGCGAGCCTTCGCCGCTTACGGAGGAGGCGCTGATGAAGTCGCCAGTGGAATTTTGGAGGTTTATATCAAGTCCGAGGTTGGAACTTCCGGCTGCGAGGTTAAGATTACCGAGGTTTATGCGGTTCATTTCAGTATTTCTCAAATCGAGCAGGGTGTCAGCTGCCATGTTGAAGTTTTCTGCGCCAAAGAACTGTGCTCCTTTTCCAAGAGCGATTGTTCCCTCGTTCAGGTTGATTGTTCCTGTAAATCCGCTCTGGTCGCCGCTGATTGTCAGTGTTGAATCTTTTGTTTTTGTGAAAGTACCGTTTCCGGTTATTTTTCCGGTTAGGGTTTCATCTCTGCGCAGGCAGAACTCAAGTTCACCGTTTTCATTGATAATGGTTTCGCCTTTTATGTAGGATTCTTTGTTTAAAGTCTTGTTATAAACGAGTTTTCCGTCGTTGATTTCGACTTTGCCCTCAAATCCGCTCATATCGCCTGTTAATTTGACAGAGCCGGTTCCTTCTTTGACAAAATCGCCTTTTCCGCTGATTTTGGAAACTGTTTCGACGTTGTTTGTGCCATCGTTGTTGGATGTGTATAAGAATTTGGTATTTTCGCCGATTGAGGTTTCACCGCCAAAGTATTTGCTGGTGTCGGTTTGTACGTAGTTGAGAATTCCTTCTTCAATCGACACTTTTCCGTAGAATCCGCTGTTGTCGCCGGTTGCATTCAGCGTTCCTGCGCCCTGTTTTACAAATTCGGAGGATGAGGAGCCGATAAGCCCTGTTATGTTGTCATCAGAGCCGTTTACGTAGGTTAATTTTGTGTTGTCATAGAGGGTTGTGGTGCCGCCAAAGTATGAGCCGCCGTCGGTCTGGAGATAAGTGGCGTTGCCCTGTTGAAGCTCGAATCCGCCCGTGAATCCGTCATTTTTGCCGCTGATTGTCAGGTTGGAAGTGCCCTGTTTGATGAAAGTGCCGGAGCCTTTTATGTTTCCGTCGACGGTTTCTTCGGCTGCAAGGTTGTAAACCAGTTTAGCGTCGGCTTCGATGTTTGTCGAGCCGGAAACGTAGCTGTCGCCGCTGTTTTGTTTGTGGAATACGAGTGTTCCGTCGTTGATTTGGACGTCACCTGCGTAATTTTCGTTTACACCGCTGATGTTGAGGATTCCGTCGCCGTTTTTCTCGAGGGTTCCGCTGCCTGCAAGCCCGCTCAGGATGTTTACGTTTCCGTCTGCGTTTACGGTAAGCCCGTTTGTTGTGTAAATATCGTTTTTAACGCCGTTTGCCGTGTTATTCTGGAAAGTCATTGTCTGATCGGCAGAGGAGTTGATTGTGAGGTTTCCGGTGTTGAAAATCGCGCCGCCGTTGACTTTTGAGCTGTTGTTTTCAAAAGAAACATCGGTGAGTGTTAAATCGGAGCTGTTTGCTATTGCACCGCCCTCTTTTTCAGCGGAATTGCCTTTTAAAACGGCATTTTCAATGTTCATTGTTCCGCTGTTAGAGATTGCGCCGCCCTGCTCTGCGGCAGTGTTTTCGTTTATGTTTGCGTTTTTGATTGTTGTTGTGCCGGAGTTGATAATTGCGCCGCCGGAGCCGTTTGTTGCTTCGTTTTTGGTGATATTTACGTTAGTAATGTTCATTGAGGCGTCATTGTAAATTGCACCGCCGTTTTGAGCCTTGTTTTGTGAGAAATCTGCGTTTGCAATTTCAGCTTTTGCGTCAGGGTTTGCGATTGTGTTTGTGTTGTAAATTGCACCGCCGGCGAGCCCTGCTTCGTTGCCTGTGAAGCCGCCGCCGTTGACGGAGAGTTTTGAGCCGTCAACATATACAGCGCCGCCGTTGCCCTCTGCTTTGTTAGTTTCAAAATAGGAGTTTGTGAGGTTGGCTTCGCTGTTTGCGCCTGTTGCGCTGACCGCTGCTCCGTCTTTTCGGGTGTCATTTACGGTGGTTGCGTCTTTTATGATTAAATTGTTGATGTTAAGGATTCTTTCGCCGTCATCAGAGGGGTCTGTGGAGTCAGCGTTGAATAACGACCAGAGATTGTTACCCGAAATTACCCGATTTACATTTCCGTCGGCATCTACTCCGCCGTTTACGCTGAAAGTGCCCTCTGCCATTTTATCGAGGTTGGAAAGGACTTTGTAGGGTGTGTCATTAACCACGCTAAAGCTTCTTGTTTCGCTGATTTCATGGGTAGGGTCGGGTGAGGTTCTGGTGTGCATTCTTTTTAACGAATAGTTGTCAGCGGTGGGGTCGCTTATGTAGTCGGTTGTTGTTATTTGAATATGAGTGTTTTCATGGCCTGCTACAGTGGATTTTTGGATAGCATATTCGTATTCTTCGGAGGTTGCGGCAGAAATTGTTTTATTCATATCAAGGGTTATGCCGTCGCCCTCAAGAACCTGAATTTCTGTGTCTTTCCACTGGCCGTCCTGTGAAATTACAACGTTTTCGATTTTTAAAGTACCGGAACCGTTGTTGTAAGTAATCATGTCAGCTTCAGGGTCTGCAACATGGGAGCCCTGATCAGGGTTGTCTTTCAAATCAAGGTCAATTGTCATCGAAACATTCGTGCCGAGGTTGAGCTCGTTGAATACTAAATCGTCGATAGAGCCGTTGTTTGCAAGGTTGAGTACCGAATTGTTAATATCTGCATTCAGCGAGCTGTTTCCGAAATTCGAGATTCCGTTTCCGAGCTCGATTGTGGAATTATCAATATTCAGGCTGTTTCCTGTGCCAGTTTTGCCGAAGTTTGTGAATTGGTCGTTGAAAATAAAGGTTCCGTTGGAGAGGCTGAAAGTGTTGTTGTCGCCGGAGCTTTGGATTTCGTTATTAATTTCGATTCTGTTGCGGTTGTCACCGGAGGCGTTTGCGATTCCGGAGAGCTCAAACTCGGCATTTCCGCCCAGCGCAATCTGGTTGGTGACTGAGGAGGCGCCGTTTATTGTGTATTCAAGTTTTGCCTGATTTGAACCGGAACCTGCGATGTTTACGACCGGAGAGGATACGAATTTGTTGTTCAGGTCGTTAAATTTAATTGTTCCGCCGGAAATAGTCATGTTTCCGCTGAAACCGCTGTTGTCGCCTGTCATTTCAAGCGTGTTTGAACCGGTTTTTGTGAAACTTCCTGTGCCGGAGATTGCTTTTATTGTTTCGTCGGCGATTGAGTTGTTAAATTCAAGCGAAGCGCCGCTTTCGATTTGGGTTTTGCCGTTGAAATAGGAGCCGCCTGCTGTTTGTTCGTATTTGAGCGTGCCTCCGGAAACCTTGAGAGTTCCGTCAAAGCCGCTGTTGTCGCCGTTTACTGTGAGTTGTGCGTTTCCTGTTTTATTTATAAGCGCGTTTTCTTCACCTGAAATGTTTCCGCCTATTGTTTCTGCGGAATTGAGGTTTAATTTCAATTCTGCGTCGTTTTTGACGAGAATTTGACCTCCGAGGAAGCTGTCGTCTGCGTTTCCGTTGGTGTAGGTCAAGGTGCCGTCATAAACTGTTGTTGTGCCGCCAAAATCAGCGTTGTTGCCGTTAAGAATAGCCTCACCGCCGCCGTATTTGTTAAATTCTCCGTTGTTAAGCGTGCCGTCTGTTTGAATTCCGTGGATGTAATCGACGGTGCTGTTTGTAAAATCAAGGATTGTGTTATCTTTTAATGTTGTAGAACCGCCGAAGTAAGAGCCGTTTGCGGATTGAGCGTAGCTGATTTTACCTGATTCGATTACAACGCCGCCTGTGAATGCGTTATTCTGACCATCGACTGTTAAATCGGCTCCTTTTTTGACGAACTCGCCCTCACCTGTGATTTTATTTGCACCATGGAGCGTTTCTTCGATATCAAGCTCATAAACAAGCTGTGAACCGGCGCCGATTTGGGTTTTTCCACCGAAATAAATGTCGCCATCATCTTCTTTTGTGAAGACAATGTTTCCGTTTTCAATTATTGTTGTGCCGTTGAAAATACTGTTATCACCGGAAACCAGCAGGTCTGCGGAGCCTGTTTTTCTCAGGGTGCTGTTTGCGGTGCCTTTGATATTGCCTGCGATTGCCTCATCAAGTGCAAGATTCATTGACAGCTCAGTGTTGTCGGCAAGCGATACGATTGAATTTACGAATTTATCGCTGTCAGAAGCTTTTGTGAAGTCTAATTTTCCGCCGTTGATGTTGAGTGCGGAGTAGTCTTTTGCGAATCCGGAGTTGTCACCCGTGAGTTTGAGGGTTCCGGCGCCGGTTTTGTTGACTGTGCCGTTGCCTTTGAGGGTAATTTTGTCGTCAGAGGCGTTTGTTATGTTCAAAACAGCGTCTTTCAGGACTTCGGTCATTCCGCCGAACCAGCCGTTTTCAACGGTTTGATTGTAGTTGACGGTTCCCTCGCCTGCGGTGAAAGTTCCTGAGAACTGGTCATTTGCGCCGCTGATGTTGAGGTTTGCGGCGCCGGTTTTGATGAATTGGCCTGAACCGAGGATTTTGTTTTCACCGACAAGGTTTTCAACAGCACCGAGCTTGAATTCAAGCACCGAACCGCTTGAGATGTTTGTTGTGCCGCTGAAATAAGTGTCGGTGGAGGCGGTTTTGTCGAAGAGGATTTTGCCGTCATTGATGTTGGTTGTGCCCGTGAAGCCCGAATTTACGCCTTTGAGGCTCAAAATACCCGATTCTTGCTTATTTATAGTGCCAGTGCCGGCAATACCGCCTGTGATGTAGGTATTTGACGCTCCTTTGAAAGTCAAAGTGCCTGCGTTGTAAATGTCATTGCCCTCTGCGGCGGTGTTTGCGGTGAAAATAGTGTCTTTTTTGTCGGAAACGATTGTTAATGTGCCCTCATTGTAGATTGCGCCGCCTTTTTCAGTCGCAGAGTTGCCTGCACCGGCGCTGCCAAAGATGTTATCTGTCAGGGTCATATTTCCTGCGGCGCTGTTGAAAAGAGCACCGCCCTGTGCTCCGGCAGAGTTGCCTGTGAAGGTCGAATCTGATACGGATAATATATTTTTATTGTAAATAGCTCCGCCGCCGCCTGATTCTGCGACGTTTGCTTTAAAGATTGACGATTCTATTGTGATATTTGAGTTGTCGCCGGAAATTATTGCTCCGCCGTCGTTTGAAAGCGAGCTTTGAATTGCTTTGTTGTTTTCAAAGTAAGAATTTTTAATTGTTGCGGTTCCGGAAATTGCTAAAGCGCCGCCATCGCCGTTATCCAGTGTATCGCTGTCATTTCTGGCGTAATTGTTAATGAATTTGGTGCCGTCAACGTTCAGAGTGCTGTTTGAACTTACATAAATAGCGCCGCCGGAGTTAGCATTTGCGAAGTTTCCGTCGAAAGTGCCGCCTGTGAGGTTGAGCGTGCTGTCAATAAGTTTTATAGCGCCGCCTGATCCGGAGGAGGTGTTGTTTTGTATAAAGTTAGTGTTTGTAATTTCTGCGAAACCGTTTACAAGTAAAATAGCGCCGCCGCCATTGGTGCCATTTGAGGTATTTCCGGTGAAAGAGGATTGATTTATTGTTAATTTGTTGTCTTCAGTTGTGTTGTAGCTGTATATAGCACCGCCGTTAGCAGCTGTGTTGCCGGTGAAATCGCTGTTTTCGATTGAAATTTTGCCGCCGTTGTTGTAAATAGCGCCGCCGTAATTGTTTGCGGTGTTGTTTGTAAAGCCGGCATTGTGAATATTAACTGTGCTGTCTGCGCCGTCAACAGCGATTGCTGCGCCATTGTCGCGGGTGTTGGTTACAGCGCCGGTTATTTCGACGTTATTTATATTAAGCGTTCTTGTTTCGCCGTCAGTGCTGTCAACATTGAATAATTCCCATAAACCGTTACCCGTAATTACCCGATTACGGTTTCCGTCAGTGTCAATGGCGCCATTCACCGTAAATTCGCCTTTGCCCATTGTTTCAAGGTTCGAGAGAACTCTGTAGGGGTCTTCCGACTGGATTGTGAAGCTTCTGTCGCCCTCTGCCATGTGGGCTTTTTTGAGGGTTTCGGCTACATTGTAATCTGTGGTTGAAATAACGATGTTTCTGTCATCGGTTTGGGAGTTTGTTATATCGTAAACATAGCCGCCGGAAGTAAATGCGGTGAATTTTGAATCAAAGGATTCAAGGGTGATATCACCAGCGTCAACGACTTGAATTTCTTTGTTGTACCATTCGCCGTCGCGAATTATTGCCACATTTGCGAGGTTAATAGTGCCTGAACCGGAATTAGCGGTTAATTTATCGGAAATCGGGTCGGGTGTTGTGGGTGAATGCTGGTCTTTGTTGCCCATCAGGTCGATATCAATGCTGAGCGAGTTATTTGCGCCATTGAGGGTTAAATTATCGAATACTACATTGCCAATGCCTTCATTTCTCAGGTCAATGTGCGAATTTTCGGCTTCGGCGTTCAATACAGAGGAGCCGAATTCACTTACAGCAGATGTCAGCCCCAGAGTTGTGTTGTTGAGCACGAGTTTGTTGTTGTCTGCTGCGGAGACGGTGTTGATATTTTGTCCGAAAATGTAGGAGCCGCTATTGAGGTTTATAGTGTTGTTTGCGCCGTTCATGGCGATTGGGCTGTTTACGTTAATTATGCCTGCGGAGCCCGCAAAGAGCGAAAGTGTGCCGCTTCCGCCAAGGTTGACGGGTTTTTCAAAGGTTCCGCTGCCTGCGTAAGTATATTCGAGCCCGGAGTTTTGAATATTAATCGATGCAGCGTCAAAGAAAGCTTTGCCTGTGCCCTCGGTAAAGGTCAAAAGCCCCTCATCTACGAATAAATCACCCGTAAATCCGCTATTGTCGCCTGTGAGGTCAAGGGTTCCGCTGCCTGTTTTTCTGAAATCGCCGTTTCCTGAGGCATTTATGAAAGTTGATTCACTCAAGCCCGCGGCAATGTTGAATTCCAGCTCTGCGCCGTCTTTAATGGCTGTTTCACCGGCGAAATATCGGTCAGAAGCTGTGTTTTTGTTGAATTTGATTTTGCCTTCGTTGAGGTAGGTTGTGCCGGAGAACGGGGAGTTGTCGTTTCCGTCAATTATTAAGGTATTTTCGCCGTTTTTGATGAAATCGCCTGTTCCGCTCAAGCTTGAAGTCAGTGTTTCGTCATGATTTGTCAAATCGAAAACAAGCTGAGCGCCGGTGCTGATAAGGGTTGTGCCGGTGAAGTATTTATCGTTTTCGTCGTCCTGCAAATACCTGATTGTACCCGATTGAATTTCGGTCGAACCGCTGAAAAGGCTGTTGTCAGCATTGAGAACAACTGTGCCTGCGCCTGTTTTCAGGAAAGTGCCTGTTTTGTCTGCAAATGTCGTGCTGATTATGTTTCCGTTGATAGAATCTTCCAAATCAGCGCCGATGTTGAATTCCAGCGTGCCGCCGGTGTTGATTTTTGTGGTTCCGCCGAGATATGAATCACTGTCAGAGGCTTTTGTATAAAGGATTTTGCCGTCATTGATGTTGGTTGTGCCTCCGAAGCCTGAATTTACGCCTTTGAGGTTCAAAATGCCTGATTCTTCTTTGTTTATGGTGCCTGAACCGGCAATCCCGCCTGTGATATTGGTGTTCATAGTGCCTTTGAATGTCAAAGTGCCTGTTGAGTAGATATCATTGCCACCTTCTGTAGCGGTGTTGTCTGTGAAAATAGTGTCTTTTTTATCGGAAACAATGGCTAATGTGCCCTCATTGTAGATAGCGCCGCCGTATCTGGTTGCAAAGTTGCCTGCACCGGCGCTGCCAAAGACGTTATCTGTCAGGGTCATATCTCCTGTGCCGATATTTGCAATAGCACCGCCTCTTGCGGCCTGATTGCCTGTGAATGTTGAATTATCAATGGATAATGTGCTGTTTAAGTTATAAATAGCACCTCCGTGAGTAGCTTTGTTTTCGATAAAAATAGCGTCACTGATGATGTTATTTCCCTTGTTGCCGGAGTTAATAGCACCGCCATGTCCTGATACGATATTATTTTGGAAAAGTGTGCCCTCAATCGTATAAGTTCCACCAACGGTATATAAGGCTCCACCCTGAAAGGCACTGTTTGAAATAAACTGTGTGCCTGCACCTATGGTTGCAGTTCCATTGTAGCTTACAATCGCGCCACCATTTCCTGCACCAGCACTAGTTCCTTTACCAGCGTTATTATTTTTGAATACATTTGCGCCGGAAAGTGTTAAGGTTCCTTTGTTATATATAGCACCGCCGATGTATGCTGTGTTTCCGTCAGCAGCGTTGTCACCGCCGAAAGTTGAGTCAGAAATGGTAATATTTGAGCCTGCTGCATTGTAAATAGCTCCACCGCCGTATTCCCAGACGTTTTCAGTATCATCGGTAGGCTCAAAAAGCGATTTATTGCCTGTGAAAGTAGCACCGGTAATGGTATTGGCGAGATTTGAAGCGTTATTTATAGCGCCGCCGTTTTTATGTGCGATGTTGTTGGCAAAAGTCGTTCCCGAACCGATATTCATTAGGGCTAAATTCATAATTGCGCCGCCGGAAACAGCTGTGTTGCCGGAAAACGCAACATTTCCGGAAATTGTCAGTGTTGAAGCTTCATAGCCGGATTCAGAGGTGTTCATGATGGCTCCACCATATCCTCCTGATGAGTTGTTTATAAATGAGGAATTTCCATTGATAGCGATAGCAGAACCTCTGGTGATGTAGATAGCGCCGGCGCGTGAATTCGCTGTGTTGCCCTCACCATCGCCTGTTCCGCCGAAAATAGTGTCTGTTATGGTGACTTCCGAGCTTCTTATGTAGATTGCGCCTGCTGCGCTGGTTACATCGGTGGCTTTATTGCCTTTGAAGACCGCACCGGTGATGGTGTTGGTTGAGCCGTCGGTGGTGCTGTCGATAAAGATGGCACCGCCGTAGTTTGCACTGTTATTTATGAATTCTGTGCCGGAATTTATTGTTAATGAACCTGTGGCTTGATAAATCGCACCGCCGTATGTCTGTGAAGCAGCGTCTTTTGTTTTGTTTCCGATAAAGGATGTGTTTTCAATGGTTAAAATTCCGCCATTGTTGGTGATTGCACCGCCATAATATGCGATATTCGCGTCATCATCAGCATTTCCGCCAAAGGTTGAGGAAGAAATAGTCAGGTTTGATGAGTTGTAAATCGCACCACCGTATGAACTAGCGGAATTGCCTTTGAAAGTGGCTCCTGTAATGGTGTTGTTGCCGCTGCCGGCCGAATAAATAGCCCCACCGGATTCATTTGCGGAGTTGGATACAAATGTTGAGCCTTCGTTTATGGTCAAAGCCCCGATATTGTATATTGCGCCGCCATTTTCGGTTGTTGCGGAGTTGCTTTCAAAGAGGTTTGTGCCCGAGATGGTCAATTCTCCGCCTCCGGTGTTGTAAATAGCTCCGCCGTTTATGCCGGATTCGTTATTTTTAAAGGTATTAACGCTATCTGCGTCATCGGCGCTGCCGATTGTCATTATGCCATGGTTATAAATCGCGCCGCCGTTGGAAGCTGCGTAGTTATTGTTGAAGTTGTTTGAACCGGTTAATGCAATTTCACTTGCAACCCCATTATATGTGGTGTTGTAGATTGCGCCTCCGTTGGGCGAGCTGTTGCCATAATTGCTTGTTTCTCCGCCGAATGTAGAGTCGGTGATGGTCAATTTGCCGTAATTAGCAATCGCTCCGCCGGCATTTGTTGCTTCGTTTGAGGTAAAAGTCGCGCCGGTAATGGTGTTTTCGTGTCTGGAAACATTGAAAATAGCTCCGCCTTCGTAGTTTGCAGTGTTTTTATCAAAGATTACGCCGCTTTCAACGGTCAATTTGCTTTCAGGGCTGTCATTTTCAACAATTTCTTCAACATAAATCGCTCCTCCCTCAGCAGCTGTGTTGCTTGTAAAGGTGGTATTGCCTTTGACTACAAGTGAAGAACCGGTAAATATAGCGCCGCCTCTGGAGTTTGTGCCGATGGTTTCGTTCTGGCTGAAAGTTGAGCCTGAGATTGTTAATGTATCTATGCTCATTACATAAATCGCCCCGCCTTTTGCAGTGTTTGTGCCCTCGGCGTAGTTGTTTTTGAAAATTGAGTTTGTGATTGTGCTGCTTCCGCTGATTGCAAGGGCGCCGCCATCAGCAAAATCATCTGATTTTACATAATTTGAATCGAAAATCGTGTTAATGATATCGGTTTTGCCGCTTCCCGAATAAACTGCGCCTGCGTAGCCGCCTTTTGTGTCATCAATGAAGTTATCTTTGAACACAGAGTCAGAAATGGTCAATTTTCCTTGATAATTTCTGATTACGCCGCCTGCATTGTAGCCGGTTGAGGAGTTTACGTTTTTGGAGGTGTTGTTGGTGAAAACGCTGGAAACAATGTTGATTATGTTATTTTCGCCTGAAAAATTAATGAAACTGCCATAGTTTGTGCCCGCAAACCCGTTGATACTGCTTAAAATCGTTCCGTCAGAATCTACAGAACCTGCATTGTAGATGTTTATGGTCTTGCCGGAGGTGGTTTGCATTGCGTTGAAACCGTTTCCGTTGATATTGTATCCGTTGCCGAAAATCGTGAGCGTAGCGCCGCTTTCGCCGCCCACCCAGCCGGGATTTTTGGAGATTTCGACATCGCGGGTGGCCGAGAATGCTCTTGTGAAACTGGTATCAACAATTGCCTCGTGAAGACCGGCTTGAGTGCTGATTGTTTTGTTAATATCGAGCACGCCTGCGGTCGCTGCCTGCGAGAAAGTATAAATCGCGTCGCCCGTAAAGGTTTTCAGTGTGCCGAGCGTCGGAGAAATGCCGTTCTTAAAGAGTGTAATCGAGTTTGCGGAGCCGTCTTTGATAACGTTTATTGCGTTTATGGCAAGCTCGCCGGAGGCTGTGCCCGCAGTGATGTTGTCGCTGGCGCCTGAGGACAAATCAGCGTCAATATTGATTTTTGCACCTGCTGCGGAGGTGAAATTATTCAAAGTGAGGTTTTGAATCGAACCGTTGGCAAGGTTAAAGGTTCCGCCGTTGAGGTTCAGGTCAGAATTGGCAAAATGTCCCGCCGTGCCAATTGTCAGGGTGCCGGAGTAGAGATTTACGAGGGTATTTGAAATGCTGTCGTTAAATATGACCTCGCCGCCCTCGGGTTTTGCTTGCGCAGCGCCGTTTATGGTCACATCGCCCGATTTGTTGATGTTAATTGTAGCTACGTCTGCACTTACGCCTCTAATAGAATCATTAAAGGTGATTCTGCCGAAGTTTCCTGCATTCAGGTTAAGTTCACCGATGTGAATGTAAACTGCGTCGGAATTCCCTGCATTGGAAGAGTTTCCGTCAAAAAGAATTTCTCCGGAATCGGTAATCAGGTTGACTACGCTGTTACCTGAAATCTGAATTGCTCCGCCATTGTTTTGTGCGGTGTTGTTGATAAATTTAGCGTTATTTGCGCGCAGAGTAAAGACTGTCGTGCCTACAGAGGTATCAGCGGTTGTAACAGTAATGGCACCGCCACTTTTAGCCGAGTTTCCGTCGAAGATTATTGTATCAACATCCATATCCATCCCGCTTGAGGCGTAAATTGCGCCCGCAACGCTGTTGGAGGTGTTGTTTTTGAACTCAAAAATGCTGCCGTTTTCGCCGTAAACGTGGAAAGCGCTGCCGCCCGTGGACATATTGGCAATCGCGCCGCCTGCGTGGTAAGCATTTGAGGAAACCGAGTTGTTTTCAAACAGGAAAGAGGAACCGGCTTTTGCTGTGAGGTTAACTACGCCGCTACCTGTGTTAATAATCGCGCCGCCGTGAATTTCTATACTGTCGCCGGTAACGGAGTTGCCCGAAAATACGACTTTTCCGCCGTTTTCGGCAGTAATATTGGTTGTTCCCGCATTATTACAGATTGCTCCGCCATCGCTTGTTGCTGTGTTGTTTTTGAAAGTTGAATTTGTGATATTAGTAGTTGCATTGCTGCTGAAGTTCGTAATTGCACCGCCGTATTGCGCACTGTTTCCATCAAATTCGGAGCTTGAGAGGGTTAATTCACCCTGATTGTAGATAGCGCCGCCGTATTTTGCCGTAATATTTCCGACAAATTTGGAATTATCTATGGTCATGGTGGTGCCGAAGTTATTCAGGATTGCACCGCCACCATAGGTCGCCGCTATTGCCTTGTTTCCGGTGAAAGTTGAGTTTGTAATATTCACGACTGCATTGGTGCCGTATTTTGTGTAAATAGCGCCGCCGTGGGTTGTAGCTGTGTTTTCGGTGAAAATGGAGTCGCTTATGTTTGTGCTGCCGCCCTCAATATACATTGCCCCGCCATAAGCTGCATTATTTTTGGTGAAAGTTGATTTTGCGATGTTTGTGGTGTTGCTTGAAACGAGGATTGCGCCGCCGTTGGTTGTAGCTGTATTTTCGACGAATTCCGAGCCGATGATATTTGCTGTTCTGCCGGCGAGTTCTAGTACGCCGCCATTTTGAGCCTTGTTGTTTTTGAAGTAAGAGCTGATTATATTTACATTTGAACTTGCTGCTGAAATTGCTCCGCCCATAGAGGCTTTATTCGCATGAATGGCGGAATTGTTTATAAAATAGGAATTGCTGATATTCAAATTTGAATAACTGCCGAAAATTGCTCCGCCATTTAATGTCGTTCCAGCTTGAACGTCAATGCAATGGTTGTCAGAGAATACTGATGAATTTATATTAAGCGTTGAGCCAATAACCGTTAATGCGCCGCCGTCATCGGTCCCTTTATGCCCGTTCCAGGACGCGATTACGTTTTTATTTTCGTCAACGGAGCCGACATTATATATATTTAGCGTTTTTGGCGATGTTGTGGTGCTTTCGATTTTCAGGCGGTCTGTTCCGTTGCCGTTGATAGAGTGCTTGTTGCCGAAAATGGTTAATTCTGTGCCGATCATAAGCCCCATATCTTCGCGGATATTGACGTCTTCTGTTGCGGAGAACGCTCTTGTGCCCGAATCTTTCCATGCGGCGGCGAATCCTGCGTCAGTGAGGGTTACGGAGTCGATTTTTTCACCCTGCGTTACATCTACAACGCCTTTGTTGTCGGCATTCTGTGTAAAGGTGTATTTATAACCACCGTTTGTGTAAGTTGCACCGGCGTTAATTACAAAATCATCGGGTGCATTATTGAATATAGTCAGGTATTGCGCGTCGCCGTCAGCAAGGATATTTATGGCGTTGAGCTTTATGGCGCTTGAGGGGGCAAAAGTGCCGTTTACTGTGATGTTGTCAGATTGTCCATACCCGTTTTGACCCGATTGTAAATTTGCGTCAATATTTAATTTAGCGTCAGCAGAGGAGCTGAAATCGTTTACAACGACCGTGCCGATTTTGTTGTTAATCAGGTTCAAAACCCCGCCGTTAAGGTTCAGGTTTTGGGTACCATCGGATAAATATTCTTCTTTTGCAAGGGTCAAAGTGCCGTTGTAGAGGTTGATTGTGCTATCAGTGCCATCTAAATTTTGGATTGTATTTGCGATGTAGATTTCGCCGTCCGTTGGCGCGTCAGTTGAACCGTCGGCGAGTTTTATGCCGGTTTTGTTGATGTTTATTGTGGCAGCGTTGTGAATAGCATCGTAAAAAGCTATTCTGCCGTTGTTTCCGGCGTTCAAATTGACTACAGTGCTTAAAGTGGATGAGCCATTTGAAATTGCTCTGTAAATATTGCCATTGCTTCTTAGATTTCCTTTAAATTCAGAAATACCATCGTCAGCAATGATGTTAAGCGTTCCATAGTTTACAATAGCGCTGGAGGAGTGTGCTTTGTTGTCATAGAAGCTGGTGTTGATGAGGGTTACGTTGCCGTTCTGGTTATACAATGCACCGCCGTAGCCCGTCGTGGCGGTATTTCCCTCGAAAATAGAGTTAGAAATTACTATACTACCGGAATCATTTTGAACAGCCCCGCCATCATACGCCGTATTCCCTTTAAAATAGCCGTTGTTGAGGCTCAAAGTGCCCGTGTTGTAAATCGCCCCGCCTCTTGTTGCGGTGTTTCCGACGAAAATCGCGCTGTTTGTGTCGATAGCCATTGTGCCCGAGTTGTAGATTGTGCCGTCATGGTTTCCTGACGGTGATGTTGAGCCGCTGTCGAGCGTTGTGTTGCCCACAAACTTAATTGTGTCGGCAGTTATGTTAAAATTGCGCGTGTTGTAGATAGCGCTGCCGAATCCGGCGGAGTTGTTGTTAAATTCAATCAGGCTGCCTGCTGCGCCGTTGATAACAACACTTGAACCGCTTTCTGTGTTATTTATTGCACCGCCGCCCATAGCTGCCGTGTTGTTTTCAAAGAGCAGTGAGCTGCCGGCGTTCGCGGTAAAGGTAAGCGTTTGTCCGTTGGCGTTTGTGACGGCACCGCCGTACTGTTCGCTGTTGTTGCCGGTAAAAATGGTTGATTTTCCGCTTTCAGAAATGATATCGAGCGTTCCGTTGTTAAAAATTGCGGAATAATAGCTGTCATTGTTTTTAAATACGGAGTTTTTGACGGTCATTGTGCCGTAGTTGCTGATAGCAGCGCCATTGTTTGCGGAGTGGTTGCTGTCGAAGACCGAATCCGCAATATTTATCGTGCTGCTCGTGTTGTAGATTGCGCCACCGTTGCCGGAGGCTTCGTTTTTGCTGAAAGTCGAGTTATTTATGTTGTATGTTGCCTGACTGAACGCGTATAGCGCTCCTCCGAGGTTACCGCTGTTTGATTCAAAAATCGAGTCGTTAATCGTGGTGGTTCCGCCTGATTTGCCGATAGCTCCACCGTAAGCGGCTGAATTTTGCTTGAATATAGAATTTGTAATTGTATCAATGCTTTCGGAACCGCAAATTGCGCCACCGTAGTTGCTTGTGTGATTTTTAATAAATTCTGTGGCGGAAATAGTTACGTTTGTGTTGTAGCCTAGTCTTATCGCCCCGCCGTCGGTGGTTGAGATGTTGCTTTCAAACGAGGAATTAGTTATTGTAGCACTGCTGCCGTTCTGGTTAATTGCTCCGCCGTGCCCTGCCATGCCGCTGGAACCTACGGAGTTGCCTTTGAAGACGGAGTTGTTAATATTTAGTTCGCCTGTGTTGCTGATGGCGCCGCCATAGACTGTTTGGCCGGTTATGCCGGTGGCAGAGTTGTTAATGAACTGGCTGCCGGAGATGGTGAGATTGCCGGAGCTATAAATCGCCCCGCCGTTGCCTTTGGAGGTGTTGCCTTTGTCGTCGCCCTCGGCTCCAAAGATGGAATTTGTTATAGAGAGAGTGATTCCGTTGTATATTGCGCCGCCTAGATTGCCTGATTTATTTCCGTAGAATTTTGAGTTATAAAACTCAGCAGTCGCACCGCCGCCGCGTGCCTCAAAATTGATTGCACCGCCGTAATGTTTTGCTTCGTTATCGATAAAGTTGACCTGTTTCCATATTGAGGTTAATGTGCTCATATATGCAGCGCCGCCATAGTGGCTTGCTTTGTTTGCATAGAATTCCGTGTCGGAGATTTCCGCTTTTGACCCGTAAAGGATAATGGCGCCGCCATCATTGGAAAGGCTGCTCTCCACGGCAATATTATTTTCAAAATATGAGTTTTTGATTACGGTTTCGTATCCGGCGCTCGTGTAAATAGCACCGCCATCGCCGCTATGGTTGTCGGCTGCGGCGTAGGAGGTATTGTTCAGGAATTTTGAACCGTCAATAATGAGTTTTCCGCTGCCAAAACTGCTTATTGCGCCGCCGTTGGAGTTGTTTATAGCGGAGTTTCCGTCAAAAAGCGAGCCGTTTACGGTCAAAGTGCCGCCGGCTTGATAAATCGCACCTGCGCTGTTGGTTGCGTGGTTGTTTATGAAATCGGAACCGTTGATGGTGAGCGAGCCTGAACCTGAAAGTTGTGTCGGATCAAAGTAGATAGCGCCGCCATTTTTGGCAGTATTTCCCTCACCGTCGCCCGTTCCGCCGAAAATCGAGTTGTTTATGGTCGTATTTGCGTCTAAAGTGGCAATTGCGCCGCCGTTTCCGCTGGGGTCACTGGTGTAGTTGCCTTTAAAGGTGGAGGTGTTTACTTCCAGAATTGCACCGTAGGCTGAATATATTGCGCCACCTGCATTATTTGACCAGTTTCCGACGAAATCCGAGGTCGTAATTGTCATTTTTCCGCCCCAATTATCTAAGGCACCTCCAGCATATGCCGAGTTGTTGGTGAAAGTGGAGTTTGTGATGTTTGCTACTGCTCCGGAGCCGGAGGATGAGATAGCGCCTCCGGTGTTTGAGCCTGAACTACCGGCTGCGTAATCTTTTGTATAATTTCCGCTAAAATTGGAGTTTACGACCGTGAGAGTGCCGCCGTTGTTGTAAATCGCGCCTCCATTGATGTTTACGTTGCTGGGGTCTGTGATGTAGTTGTTTAAGAAGTCGGAATTGTAGATACTGGCGGTCGAGCCACTCCGCATGTAGATAGCGCCGCCGCTTTTTGAATAGTTTCCGTCAAAAGTCGAGTTGTAAACAGCGATTTTGCCGGCATCGTAGGCTGTGCCGTTGATAGACTCGGCAAAATGAACATAAATCGCTCCACCTAAACTAGCATGGTTGCCGCTAAATTCCGAGGAGTTTATTTTGTAATCCGAGTTTGCATGCGCGTAAATCGCCCCGCCGCCTACGTTACTGCCACTTGCATAGTTGTTTAAAAACTGTGAATTTGTGATATTGGCTGTGCCATGGGCTCCTATCCCGCCACCGCCGCCGGCAGTGTTGCCGGAGAAGAGTGAATCTACTACTTCAAGTTGGGCATTTGCATAATTATAAATTGTTCCGCTGGAAGTTGTTACGTTATTTATGAAGTCGGATTTTATGACGCTCAAAATGCCTCGGTTGGTTATGGCAGAGCCATCATAAGCTATGTTTCCTGTGAAAGTCGAGCCCACGACGTCCATGCGGCCGCTGTCTGCATTAAAGATTGCTCCTCCGCCATAGAATCCGTTTCCTCTAGTTGCTGTATTGTTCGTAAAGTCGGAATGAACAATATTCATAACCCCGTAGTTAGAAATTGCCCCGCCGTCGAAGGCTGAGTTGCCTGTGAACGAGGAATCTACGATATTCATGTTTACACGGGTATCAGCGAATAATGCGCCGCCGCTGGTTGAGGATAATACTTTGTTATTATTGAAAATACTGCTTAAAATTGTAACTTTTGAATTATTGGCTGCATAAATCGCCCCGCCATTTCCCGTTGTGCTCGAGGAACCCGAGGTATTTCCGGTGAATTCGGATGAGGAAATGTGCAAATTGCCGTAATACAGTATAATAGCGCCGCCGGCCGTAACTGCAGTGTTGTCTTTGAACAGCGAATCGAGGATTGTGGTGTATGTGCCCGTTCCGCCGAGCTCCATAACGCCGCCGCATGACCCGAGGGCGTGGTTGGAAGCAAAAACCGAATGGTTTATGGTCAGTTTTCCGTTTCCGACGCTGGAACTTGTGCCGCTGGCGCCATGACCGAACTGTAAAACAGCGCCGTTTGCGGATGTTTTGTTATTGTAGAAGACAGAATCCGCAATATTCAAGGTCGCGTTTGTAGCGGCCCATCCGCCAATAATGCCCTCTCCTACTGTATCGTTGTTATTTTGCCATGCGGCCTCTACAGTGCCGGTATCGTAGTTATATTTGCCCACTCCGAAGATGTTGAGGGTTGTGTTTGAGCCCATGGCAAAGCGATAGATGTTTGAGCTCTGGTTGAAAGTAAATGAATGCTGATTCCCGAAGATTGTGAGCATTCCTGTTGATAAAGTGGAATTTCTGCTTTGGCCGTATTCAAAATCCGCTGTTGCGGAGAACGCTTTGTAGGCGCTGGTATTCTCGAATGCGTTGCCAAGGGAGTACGAATCGCTGGTTTTTGTGGAATAAACGCCATTTCGCCCACTCTGGCGGTAAAAATAGACTTTAGAACTATTGGTGTAAGTTCCGCCGTAGTTTGAGACGTCCAGTCCGTTCCATCTGTTGCTGTCAAAGCCGCTTGTGCCGCTGTCAGTGTAAGAAGTAATATTTATACCTGCGATAAACGGGCTTCCGGAGGTGACAGAGTATTTTGTGGGTTCAACAATGGCGCTGGAGCCCCATTTCATGTCGAACATCACCCCTGCATTGCCGGCTATGTTGATAGTTTGTGATGTATCCGAGAGGCTGCCGTTCGCTGTGGAGAAAATACCGCCGTATAAGTTGATTGTTGTGTTGGAAGTGTCCGGTGTCCTGCCCCATTGACCGAGTGTGAGCATTCCGTTATATACATTGATTGTTGCATTACTGATTTGATGGTTAAAAATAACAATTCCATCGGTAGGCGCTGCAGTTCCGTCGTACCCGATTATACCTGATTGGTTAATATTGATTGCGTCGGTTCTTGTGCTGCCGCCTATTACATCATCAAAGCGGACAATACCGCCGTTTCCGGCATTTAAATTCACTACGCCGCCAAGATTTGCTATTGCCTTACTGACGTCGTTTTTTGACTTATTCCCGCTGAAGAAAACCGCCCCGCCGTTGCCGATGATGTTCAGCGTAGCGCGGTTGTCGATTGCGCCGCCGTCATCGTAGGATTTGTTGTTTTTTATGACAGCGTTCTGGATTGTGAGGGTTGAATTACTATAGTTAGCAAAAGCCCCGCCATCGCCCATGCCATCTGTTCCGTCACCGGCTGTATTGTTTTCAAATACGGAATTCAGGATTTTTGCCGTGCTGTTATTTGTATTAGTAATAGCCCCACCTGTGGTTGAAGCTGTGTTGCCTCCAAAATATGAAAGGAAAACTTTTAATGAGGAAGAATTGTCATTGAAAATGGCTCCGCCGCCGTCTGCGGTGTTGTTTTTGAAGACCGAACCCATAAATTGTGCTGTGGCGCCAGTGAGATATGCTGCGCCGCCGTTACTTTCGGCGGTGTTATTATAAAAAGTGTTGCTGTAAAAGATTGAATTGCCGTTTAGGAATGCTGCGCCTCCGTTAAGTCCGGCGGAATTGCCGTCAAACGAACTTAGAGCGGCTTCAACTTCTGAGAGTGCATACATTGCGCCGCCACCGCGTTCAGGTGCTGAATTGCCGGTAAGTGCGCTGTCGTTGATGGTTAGTTTTCCGTTACTATGCCAGATATTTCCGCCGTTTGCCCCTTGGGCAGCCGTTCCCATCCCGCCTTTTGCGGAGTTTGAATTAAAAGCGGAGTGGTTTATTGTCAGGTCGCCCATAGATAAGATGGCGCCGCCGTCATCTTCATTGTCTGCGATTGTAGTTTGGGTATAATTGGATAAAAATCGGGTATAGTCGAGGGTCAGTGATGTGTCTTTTCCTGCGAAAATCGCCCCGCCCTGTCTGGAGTAGTTTTCTTTAAAAAGCGAGCCTGTGAATGCGAGTTTTGAGTTGTCTGCCATATAAACAGCACCGCCGTAACCGTCAGCGTGGTTTCCGATGAAAGCGAGGCCATCGTGTGTTAATGAAAATGATGTGTGGTACATTGCGCCGCCGTTTCCGGTGGTTACCCCGTCGGCATTGGTTTCGCGCTGGATTGCTGCATTGTTAAGGAAAAGGCTGTTAGTTACTGCTTGATATGTTATAGTAGCTCCACCACGGCCCGCTGTATTGTTTTTAAATATTGAAGAATCGATGGTGCCGATTGCAACTGCTCCGGCAATATCCCCGCTCGTGCCGTATGCGCTTTCAATTATCCCGTTAGAATCGAAAATAGAGCCTTTATAGTGAACGTCCCCATAGCTAACTCCACCCTGCATTCCCAGGTTGCCTGAAAATATCGAATAGTTTGCATAAGTTACATCTGAAAGCGAATCAGACCCGCTATCTGAATATAGCACCCCGCCGGCTTTTGTTGGCTGATATGATGGTATCTGGTTATTATAAAATCTGGATGAATTTATAATCGTTGTGCTTCCGCCCGAATCTGTATAAATCGCTGCGCCATAACTACCATTGTTTCCGGTGAAAATTGAGTTATTTATTGTAGTGGTTCCACCTCCTACATTAGTTATTGCGCAATTATTGCCCGTGAAAGTGGAGTTGTTTATGTTTGCAGTACCTGCGACGATGTAAACGGCAGAATTTCCTGTATTATTAGTAAAAGTCGAGCCGTTAATATTCATTATGCCATTTTTTTGAAAGATTGCTCCGCCGGCGCCGACTGCTGTGCTTGCGTTATTTTCAAATTCTGAACGGTTTATGTTCAGCGTGTACACAGTATTATCGCTATTAATGCCTTTAAAATAGATTGCTCCGCCGCCGTAATCGCTGCTTCCGTCGTTTTCCGTATCGGTGGTGTAGTTATTTTTGAACACGGAAGAACTTATTATATTATTTCCATTTGAAAAAATCGCCCCGCCGCGTTTGCCGGCGTGGTTTCCGGTGAAAGTAGAGTTTAAGGCGTAATTATTTTCCATAAAGAGCGTGCCGCCTTCAATGGTTGCCGAATTATTTTCCAAAACCGAGTTTTCGACAGTTACATTGTGTCCTACACCGCCTCTGCCTACATTTGCGGTGTTGTTTTTGAAAATACTGTTGGCTACGCCTGCACCGTAAAGCACGCCTGTATTTTTTGCCGTATTATCTGTAAATGTTGAGTTGTAAACGAAAGAATCATTGCCGGAATAGCCCATTCCGCCTGAATATAATACGCTGGCGAATCCCTCCGAGTTATTGTTATGGTTTGTGAAAGTTGAGTTATTTACAATGACAACAGCGTCCTGAGCCACGTTATAGATGGTTCTGGTTCCGGTATTTGCGTCAAAATTTGAGTTGTTTATCTGAACTTTGCCGTTATTGTTGGTATTGGTGATTACACCTGCCCATGAGTTTGCACCTGCGTTGTTTGTGAAGTCGGTGTTCATCACTGTTAAGGAGCCGCCGGCATTTTTGATTGCTGCGCCGTTGCTTCCTGAGTTATTGTCGAATACTGAGTCCATAACAACGAGATTAGCTGCGCTATATATAGCGCCGGAGCCTGTGGTGCCCTGGTTTTCGGTGAAAGTCGAGCCCATTATGGTTAAGTTTCCGCTGTTAACATAGATTGCTTTTCCGTTGTCTGAGCTGGTATTTTGCGTGAAAATCGAGTCGATTATGTACGAATTGCCGCTGCCTGCAAGGGTTAAAACTCCGCCACTGTATACTGTGGAGTTGTTTTCAAAAGAACTGCCGTAAATAAATGTGTTGCTGTTGTTTGCAAAGCGGATTACTCCGCCGGAGCCGGCTGTTGCGCTGTTTCCTGTAAATGTGGAGTCGTAAATTGAAAGATAATGCGTAGTGTCTATGTCGTCGCTGCCGTGAAAGACTCCGCCGCCGATTGCAGTGTTGGAATTAAATGTGGAGTTTGTGATTGTCGTATATGAGTCAGCCCCCAGGTTGATAGCGCCTGCCTTATACCCGATATTACCCGTAAATACCGAATTGTTAATCGCCATAGAGCCAAAGTTGGCTATGGCTCCGCCTTGTCCTATGATTTCAGCGGTTGTGTCTGTTGCGGGTATCTTAGGGACGGCGTTGTTTGTGAATGTCGAGCCGGAAACAGTCAAATTTGAGGCATTGTAAACCGCTCCGCCGTACGTTGCGGAGGTCATTGCGGTGGAATTGTTTGTGAAAGTTGAATCTGAAATATGCAGATTGGAATTGTTGTCGATTGCGCCGCCATGGCTCGATGTGGTTTGGTTTTTGTCAAAAGTTGACCCGAATATCAGTTCATTGCCGCCATTAGATGTAATCGCCCCGCCATCTACGCGTGCTGTGTTATTTGTGAATGTTGTGTCAAAAACACGTAAATCGGCATTTCTTACATATATTGCTCCGCCAACGTAATTAGTTGAGTTATTGTTGAATGTTGAGCCACGGATGATGGTGTCGCCGTACGCACCAATAACCCCTCCGCCGGAACCTGTGCCCTCTGCGGATATTGTATCAAATATAACGTTGTTCAGATATAATTTGCTGCCGGTATTCATCCTGATAGCGCCCCCGTCGTAGCCTTGAGCGCTGATAGCAGTTATTTTGTTGTTGTAGAAAACAGAATTGCTAATACTTGCAATCCCGCTGATGTTAAGCACCGAGCCGCTGCCATCTAATACAAAATCGTGAATCGAATTGATTATATTTCCGTTTTCATCAACATAACCGAAGCCATCCATCACAAGAAAAGAACCGCTGGAAACGCTTAGCCCTGCGTGAGAATTGCCGTCCCAGTCAAAACCCCCTCCGTCGAGTATTAATGTTCCGCCAGGCATAGACCCTAAATCACTGGTGTTTTTGAGGTTGCCGGAGAGGGTAAAGACTTTGACGGCTGTGTTCGCGTCTGCGAGCACAGAGTCTATTTTTTGCGTAATATCGAGCTGGTTCACGCTTAGTGAGCCTGCTGTTGAAGAGTTTGTTATTTCATATAGATAATTATTAGTATAAGTGTTTGAGCCGACCGTTAAAGCAGGTGCATTATCGGGTAAAAACAGGTCTAAATTAATCCGTCCGGGTGCGCCGTAGGTGTTGTTCAGCTCGGAAGTAACATTGACCGCGCCTATGTTTAATGTACCCGATGTTGTACCTGAGATATTGAATTTGTCATAGGTTTTGTTTTCCCCGGCCAAATCCAGAATCACGCTGCCGCCGGTTGCGCTAAAATTGTTGAGGTCAATGGTATCGACGGTTCCGTTGGCGATGTTCAATGTTCCGCCGTTGATTGTGAGGTCTGAGTTTTCAAAATATCCGGTTGAATTTTGCCCGTATTCGCCCAAAGTCAGGCTTCCGTTATTAAGAATGACGCTCGAGCCGATGAATTTGCCGTTCATCTGGATATTTCCGTCCGTGGGGGCGGATGTGCCGTCGAATAAGGTATTTGCGGCGTTTATGTAGATTTTATTGTTATTTTGCCCTGAAACGTTGTCGTTGATTGTAAAAGAGCCGGTTTTTGAGGCGTTGAGGTAGAGGATTGAGGTATATACGTTGGAAATAGCTCCTGATTCGCCGTTAGCCATATTTCCCGTGAATTCGGTTATTCCTTTATCTGCAATGATTGTTGTGTTTTGGCTAAAGTTCTGTACTGCTGCGGCATTAGCTGATTCTGAGTAACTTTCGTTGCTGATATTATTTTTGAAAATTGAATTTTTAATGATTGCAATGGCATTTGATGCTATTCCAACCGCGGCTTTGTTTGGTGAAGTATTATTTTCAAAAATTGAGTTGTTTATGTATAAATTTCCGCTATATGTATCGACAGCGCTTGTGGCAGTTGATGTGTTGTTCGAAAAAATCGAATTTTCGATGTTGACTGTGCCTGTTTGGTTCCCGATAACGCCGTGGCCGGATGTGCTGGTGTTGTTTGCAAAGGTTGAATTTTTGATATTCAACGCTCCGGCAATATTATAAATTATGCTTCCTTTGTTTGTGTTGTTTTCGAATGTGCTGCCGTAGATGTTGACTGTGCCGGCGGTTTTGTATATTGCTGCGCCGACATCTGCCTGATTATATTTGAAAATTGAGTCATAAATGTTCACTGTGGCGTCTTCCATGCAGATTGCGCCGCCGTTATTGACTGCTGTGTTGCCGTATTCTGCGCTTTCACCGCCAAAAACCGTGGAGCCAATTGTTGCTGTTCCGCTATAGATGTACATTGCACCGCCACATATTGCGTCGTTGCCTGTGAAAGTTGAGTTTCCGACGGTTAATGCGCCGTTGCTATGATGTATTGCACCTGCGTTACTACCGGCTGAATTTGCGTTAAATACGGAGTTTACAACGTAAGTTGATGAAGTATCGTAGATTGCGCCGCCAAAAGATGATGTGTTTCCGGAAAATTCAGTGCCTGATAGGTACAAAGTACTGCTATTGTAAACAGCGCCGCCTTTTGAGGTTGCATTGGCATTTTGGGCTGAGTTATTCTCGAAAACTGAATCATATATGCTTGTTGAGGTCGAGGCCGGGTTTATGTAGATTGCACCGCCAAGGGCCGAACCTGCGGTTTCGGATTTTGCGTAATTATTTTCAAAAGTAGTGCCGAAAATTACTGCAGAAGCTAAAATCTCTATTGCACCGCCATAAGCCATTCCGTCGCCGCTGTTGCTCACCGAATTGTTTTTGAACGTGGAATCTGTGATTTTGCTTTCGCTGTTCGTCCAAAATGCTGCGGCATTGGAGTTTCCGGAGGTGACTGCGCTTTGTAAATTTTCAAATGTTGAATTTGATATGTTTATGGTGCCGCCTTCTGCGCTGATGTGTTTTAAGTATGAATCTTTTATGACTGTCTGTGAATTAACAGCATATATAGGGCCGTTTTCTATTTTTACGTTGTCTATATAAACTGATTTTCCGTCAGTCAGGTAGATAATATTCGAGGCGGTAGAATCTCCAGTATATGTAAAATCCCAGCCGTTTCCGTAAATAGAAAGGTTGCTGCCGCCCATTGCATTGTGATTGTCCGGTGACATAGTGTTTCCGGTGGAAGAAAATGTGCGATTTACGGAGGTATCTTCGATTGCGTTTTTAAATCCGCCGTTAATATTGTACCCTTTGAGCACCAGTTCGCCGGCGTTTCCCTTGGTTACAACGTATTTTCGGTCGTTTGTGTATTGGATATAATTGGATATGTCGATATCAGGGGAAATACCGTTTTTAAAGAGGGTGATGGTGTTGTCTTTAGTTGTAGAATCGCTGTAAATGTTTATCCCCATTAATTTTACGGTGCCTTCTGCTGTTCCCGTGATATTTATGCTGTCGGAAACATTATTCGCAAGGTCAGCGTCGAACATGATGGAGGACGCCGTGTCTGATGTCCAGTTTTCAAGCGTGGTTTCTTCTATGGCACCGTTTACTGTGTCAAAAATTTCATCATGAACCACGGCTCTGGTCGCAGGCGCAATTGTGGGGATATTGAGGTAGTTGTTTATGGTTAAATCTTTTGCAGGGTTGGGGGTTTCTCCGTCAGCATAAGCAGGCACACCGATAGACAACACCGCCAAAAGCGACGCCGCGCAAAGACTTTTTTGCACTTTAAGGTTATCCATCTACGCACCTCTTAGTTCCAGTTGAAAGGTGTTACATAAATGTAACAGCTCCTACATTATATATACCACGTTTTGCAATTTTTAAACGTCATACGGACGAATGATTTAATATTTTTACAATTCTTTACGAGATAAGGTCTAAAATCAGGCGCAGCAAGAGTTTTAAAATTTGATAAAAAAGTGGAAAATTAATATTTTGTGTCGCTTTTTATTAAGCAAGGTTAAGAAAGCAGTGGTTTGTCGGGTTTGTCGGATTGAAGCCGATAAACATCGCCCTTGCGGCCCTGAATCAGAAGTAGGGTGGGAATAGCAACGCGGTTCCCACCGGCACCAAAGGGAAATCCGGATTTAATTGTTGGGCAGGTATGCCCAACCGACATTTTTTCTGCTAAGTGAAAGTGTGCACCGGAATTGCAGCAAGTAGGGTGGGAATAGCAACGCGGTTCCCACCGGCACCAAACAGGAATCCGGAGGGAAAGTTTCATTTTTCCTACCCCACAAGTTTTGCACCCCTGAGTCGGATTCAGGTAACAGTTTTATATGTACTTTAGTAAATTTCTCCGCAAATTATTTGCAAAATTAGATATTTTTTGAAAAAATAAAACAGGTATTATCGGGTAAGGAGATTAAAATGTTTAATGCACCGCAGATTGATTTATCGCAGGAAATTTTAAGCAGTGTAGCGCGTATTGACGAAAAAAAAGGGTACTGGCAATGTTTTCAGAACTACGTTAATATTGAAAAAGCAATGTCCGTGCAAGACACCGTTCAAGAAAGCGCCGAGGCTGCAAAAGAGCGCATGGGCGGTGCAAATTCTGTTGATATGAGCGGTTATATAATGGCTTTGAATTGGGTATTTACGGATTACAGGGTTATTAATCTAAGTGAAAAAAATATCGACAAATTATACAATCTTATCCAAAATAAACCTGCAAATGCGAAAATCGAAAAAAATATTCCGCAGGCAAAACCCGCAGAAAATACCGCAAACGAGGATTTTGGTTCAATCTTTGGCTCAATGAGCTTGTATGAGGAGGCTCCCGCGGCTGTGCAGGAGGATTGCGCGCTTGAGGACTTAATCAGCTGGTACAATGCAGCCACAAAGGAAAATACCCTCCATCCGTTGATTGCTGCGGGGATTTTTGTTGCCGAATTTTTGAAGCTGAAAGTCTATCCTGAGGCCAATTCCCGCCTTTCAAGGCTTTTGACCATTCTTTTGCTCTTGAAATCGGGATATACATATCAGCTTTTTCACTCTCTGGACGCGCTAATCGACCGGAATTATGACAAATATGAAGTGGAATACGAAAAAGCTTTCAAAAGCTCATCACCTGACTATGATGGATGGATTAAGCTGTTTTTGGAGCTCCTCGTCAAGCAGGCTGAGGTTATGTCGCTGGCGATGTCAAAAATAAATGCTAATTTACCCGTATTTACCCAATTCGCGGAAGAAACCGAAGAATGCCCGCTTTGCGAGCTGGCTGATGACGCTCCCAAGCCGGCAAAGCGCCGCACTTATAAGGAATTGCCGGCATTGCAGTGCAAAATCATGAAAATGTTTGAAAAACAAGAAACCATAACGATTTCCGAGGTAGTCAAGAAGACAAAAGCCAATGTCAACACTGTTAAGAAGCACCTCGCAGCTATGGTTTGCGCAAACTTAATAGAAAAACACGGCAAAACCCGCGGCTGCTGGTACACTGCACGCTAAGCTTTCAAATCTGCCACTTTAAACCTGTTTCAGGGTCGCGGGGGCAATGTTTATCAACTTCATCCTTGCGATTCCGGGTCGAGCCCAGAATGACGGCGTGATTTTTGTCACCCTGAACTTGTTTCAGGGTCGCAGGGGCGGGAAAATCGGTTTCAACCTTGCAATTCCGCGTCACGCTCAAATTTATCAGGAAACAAATGTCGGTTGGGCATACCTGCCCAACAATTAAATCCGGATTCCTGTTTGGTGCCGGTGGGAACCGCGTTGCTATTCCCACCCTACTTTCTAATTCAGGATTGCAGTGGCAATGTTCATCGACTTCAATCCTGCGATTCCGGGTCGAGCCCGGAATGACGACATGTTTTTTGTCACCCTGAACTTGTTTCAGAGCCGCAGGGACGCGGCTAATCGGTTTCAATCCCTGCGAATCCCCCCAAGCAACTACCATGCGACATTGTTTTGGATACGATTTTGGGTAAACTCCCCGATATTCTCCATCGTAGTCTTCAAAATCCGATTAATAGCCTCTTTTGTATCGTAGGCTATATGAGGCGTCACAATTACATTATTAAGCGTAAGTATTCTGTTGTTGAGCAGCGTTTTTCGCAAATCTTTGTTCGTCAGCCTGTCTATATCGTCGAGATAATCAGGATTTGAGAGCGTTTCTTCAAATTCCAGCACATCAAGCCCCGCACCTGCAATTTCACCGGTTGTAAGCGCTGTGTAGAGCGCTTTTGTTTCAATGAGCTCGCCGCGCGCTGTGTTTATGATTACAGCGGTATTTTTCATCTTTTTAAAGGCCGCAGCGTCAATAATATGGTTATTTTCGGCTGTTAGAGGCATGTGGAGCGAAATTATGTCCGATTCTCGCAAAAGCGTATCAAAATCGGTGTATTTTACCCCGTATTTTTCTTCCAGCTCTGCGTTTTCGCGTATATCGTAGCCGAGGATTTTCATATCAAACCCTTTTGCAAGTTTTGCCATCTCGGCACCAATAGCTCCCAGCCCCGCTATTCCGATTGTTTTCCCATGCAGCTCAAATCCGATACTTGCTATCGGGTCAACTTCGCGTTCTTTTAAATTCAGGTATGATCGGGTAATTTTTCTCGCAACATCAAGCAAAAGCCCCATTGCAAACTCTGCAACGCTCATGTTGCCATAATTGGGCGTGGTTTCTACTGCAATGTCGTGTTCTTTGCAATAGGCGATGTCAATATGGTTAAAACCCACGGAACGCAGCGCTATCAGCCCTAAATTTTTAAATTGTTCCAGCACTGCCGCATTTACTCTGGAATTTGTGAAACAGGAGATTATTCTTGCGTCTGCAAAGGCGGTATCTATTTTTTTCAGGTCGTTCAGCGGCTCCGAAACGAGTGTATAATCGTATTTTCCCTCGCACGCTCCGACAAGAAATTCGCGTTCATAATCCTCTACATCAAAAAATATAACTTTCTCCATTGGTTTTTCCTCATTTGCCCACATTAAAAGGCTAATCAAAAGAAGCAAATTCTTCATTGCCCGACAGATTTTTTATTTTACCGATATTAAAAACCGCACCCCCGAAGAAGGTGCGGTGAAGCGGTTTTGATTAGATTTTTTAATATTCGCATCCGCAGCATTCATCTACATGTTCCGAGTACATTGTTACTGCAGAAACCAACGCGCTCAAACCGACCAGAGCATAAAGCGTGCGTGTTAAAGGCGTCATTATTCCGAAAAGATACGCAAAAAGGTCAAAGCCGAAAAGCCCTACAAGACCCCAGTTAAGCGCACCCAAAAGTACAAGGATATAAGATGCGTTTTTCAAGAATTTATACATAAGTACCTCCTTAATGTAACGCATTTATTATTCGCCTTTTCAAAATTTTATTTATCCTCCATGCTATTAGACAACAGGATATTTCTAATTTTGATTATCCGATTTTACCTGATTTATTGTTGTTTTAAAACGGGCTTTTTAATTATTATTTATAAAACCATTTGAGGAGGTTCTGCATTTTAGCGTGTTATTTAAAAAATGCTGTCAGTTCTTCGATTTTGTCTTTTGAATCCGACTCAAAATATATCCTCAAAAGCGGTTCTGTGCCGCTCGGACGTATAAGAATCCTCGTTCTGTCGTCAAGAAAATATCTGATACCATCCTTTTTGTCAGAGGATTTTACCTGATAAGACCCGATTTTATCAAGTGAAGAATACTTCTCCATAAGGCTTTTGAGCTCTTCCTGCGATGAAAGCTCTAAATCAAGCCTTTTGTTGAAGAATTCACAGCCGGCTTCGTGCTTTAAATCCTCCTGAAGCTCCCAGAGATGGCGATTTTCGTACGCCAGCATCTCCAAAACAAGCAAATCGGCTAAAATGCCGTCTTTTTCAGGGATATGGCCTTTGACGCTTAAACCGCCTGATTCTTCGCCTCCGATGATAACATCGTTCTCACGCATGGCTTTTCCGACCCATTTGAACCCGACAGGCGTTTCAATAACGTCAACATCGTACTTTTCGGCAACTATGTCGAGCATTTGGCTTGCTCCGACGGTTTTTACGAGCTTTCCTGACATTTTTTTGTTTTTAATCAGGTGCCTTAAAAGGAGCGCGATAATCTCGTTGGGGCTGACGTATTCGGCTTTTTCGTTGATTACGCCGAATCTGTCGCCGTCACCGTCGTTGCTCAAACCAATTGCATTGGTTCTTTGGGAAATTTCATCTATGAGCTCGCAAAGAAATTTTGCTTTGGGCTCGGGCATTCCGCCGCCAAAGTCCGGATCATGCTCCATGTGGAGTTCTTCAAAATTTATGCCGTTTCTTTCAAGGAGTTTGTCAAAATACCCGATACTTGCGCTGTAAAGCCCGTCATAAATTATTTGGATATTTGCGTCTGCTATTTTTTTGAAATCAATTAGTTCTTCAATGTGTTCAAAATACCTGTTTTTAAAGGATTTTTCTTTGATTTCCCCGTGAATTTGCGCAAAAGGCTTCAAATCCTTTGCCAGCACGAGGTTTTCCGAAATAGCATTGGTTATTTCTGTTGTTGCCGGCCCTGCGTAATCGGGTATGAATTTTATACCTAAATATTGGGGCGGGTTGTGCGACGCTGTGAACATCAGTGCGTTGGCGGCGTAGAGTTTTGCGCTGTATGCGATTACCGGTGTTGGAACGACTTCCGGCGAAATCATCACGTTAAAGCCCAATTCCGCCAGTATAACAGCGCTGTAGTGTGCAAATTCTTTTGCCGAATGTCTGGGGTCATAGCCTATTATAAAAGGTTTTTCAATGCCGTCCGTGTCAAAAACGTATTTGGCAATAGCTTTTGTTGCAGTTTCGACATTTTTAAAGTTAAAATCTTCTCCCACGACGGCTCTCCATCCGTCAGTGCCGAATTTAATAGTGTTTTGAGGGTGAGGGTCCGGATCGTTTGCCATTTTTGATTCCTTTTTGTTACAATATTTGTTATTTTAACAGATTTCGGGAATATCTTCAAATGATAAACAAAACTTTAAACAAAATTGCGTTTCTAGGGCCCTGCGGAACCTACTGCGAAGAGGCAAAAAACTTTTTTGGCGAAAAATTCGGAATTAAAGAGTCCATTCCGCTTTCATCGATAAAAAAAGTGATTGAATTTACCCGAAACACACCTGATACGGCAGGCGTTATACCCATTGAAAACTCGATTGAGGGCGTTGTCAGAGAAACAATGGACAATCTTTTGAAGGTGTCGGGCATAAATATCACTGCTGAAACTGTTATAGAAATCAATCACTGCCTAATCTGCGCCGGTGATGATATTTCCCGCATAAAAAAGGTTTATTCCCATCCGCAGGCGCTTGCACAGTGTCATAATACGCTGGAAACGCTGCTTTTAAGCGGATATGAAACAATTGAAACCTCATCCACTGGCAGAGCGATACACGATTTGACCCGATTAGACGATACCTGTGCAGCAATAGGCAACGAGCTTGCAGCCGAATCTGCCGGACTTAACATTTTAAAATACAAAATCAACGATGAGCCTGATAACAAAACCCGATTTGTGTTTATTTCTCCTAACACCGCGCCACCTACGGGTTGTGACCGCACGAGTATTGCTTTTTCTACAAAAAACGAAGCGGGTGCGCTTGTAAAGGTGCTGAACGTGTTTGATGAATTGAAACTTAACCTTTGTTATATTGATTCGCGCCCGTCTAAAAAGAACCTCGGCGAGTATGTGTTTTTTGCGGATTTTGAGGCTCATATTGAAGAAGAAAAAAGCCAAAAAGCCCTTTGTGCAATAAAAAAACACACAAATTTCGTCAAAGTTCTGGGAAGTTACGAACATATTAAAGCTTGACCGCATTATTTCAATGAATTACCATAGTGTTATGGCAAAAGTTTCTGTAATCATACCCGTTTATAATCTCGAAAAGTATCTTGCCCAGTGCCTTGACAGCGTTTTGGCACAAACGCTGGAGGAGATTGAGATTCTTTGCATAAACGACGGCTCTACGGATTCATCGCCTGCGCTGCTGGCCAATTATGCGAAATTTGATTCCCGTATAAAAATCATAAACCAGCAAAACAGAGGGCTTTCTGCGGCACGAAACGCAGGTATTGAGGCTTCTGCGACGGATTATTTGATTTTTGTTGACGGCGATGATAAAGTTGCGCCTGTGCTGGTGGAGGACTTGTACAGGAGCGCGATTTTAAACAACAGCGATGTGGTTTATGCGAATTCACTGTGGTTCCGCCCCGACAGAAACCGGTATTTTAACGTCGATAGAGGGATTCCGCCCCATGTCGAGCTCAATTTTGTGAATAATCCTTTCAACGAGCTGACTTCGGACGCGGATTTGTATTTTAAACTTCCGGTTTTTGCGTGGAATAAAATTTACAAAAAATCCTTTTTAACCTACAACAACATATATTTCCCCGAGGGAATGATTTTTGAAGATATTGTATTTTTTACCCGAACATACCTGAAAGCCGACAGAATTTCTTTTGTCAACAAATTTTTGTATTTTTACCGTCTAAATCGGGAAAATTCCGTTAATTCGACGGGCGGACGGGACTTCTGGGATATTTTTAAAATTCTCAAAATGTCCAAAGACCTCTTTGTTACACAGGGCTTGTGGCCCAAGTACCGTGACAGGTTTTTGCTGTTTGAAATGCGGACAATTATTGATAAATTGCAAAAAGTCCGCCCTGAGCTAAAAGAACCTTTCTGCGCAGAAATAAAACGGGTATATTCGGGTATGAGCCTTAACGAATATGACCTGAAATTCCTTGAAATAGCGCCCGAGTTCGGACAGTTCGTCAGAATACTCAAAGGCGCACAGGCAATTGGGGGAGGTGTTGTTTAAATGTCGGTCTGCCCCAAAATATCTGTCATAATACCTGTTTTTAACGGTGAAAAGTACCTCAGAAAGTGCCTTGATTCGGTAATTTTGCAGACATACAAAAATCTTGAGATAATAATTGTCAATGACGGCTCAACGGACGGCACTGCGCAGATTTTGAGTGAATACAAAGCAAAAGATGACAGAATAAGGGTTTTTGAGCAGGAGCATTCGGGTACGGCGAACGCCCGAAACTACGGAATGACAGCGGCAAGCGGCGAATATATTTCATTTGTTGATGCGGATGACTGGATTTTGCTTTCTTTGTATGAAATTTTCGTAAAGCTCAATCCGCCTCAGGGCGTGGATATTTACAATTTTAACGCCGAGTCCTATGTGGAAAATTCAAAAGAAATTTTCTCAAAAAAAATGCTCAATATTGATGTGTGGAAAAATCACGCAACTGAAGACACAATACACACTTTTTATAACTGCATTGACCCTTTTACGGGCAATTTGACGGTTTGTAACAAGATTTATAACGCACATTTTTTGCGAAAAAACAATATCAGGTTTCTGGAAAACAAAATTTTTGAACATCAGCTTTTCCATATGCAAACTTTCCTGAAATCAAGCAGCATTCTCGTTTCGTCCGAAACTTACTACCGTTACAGGGTTACAAATGAAAATTCGGTTACGAATTCCCTGGGAAAAAACGTTTTTGACATTTTTGATATTTTTGAAAAGGTTTGTGACGAGGTGAGAGTGGCAGGTATGGAAGACGCCTATAAATACGCTCTTTTCCAGTATAAATATACCCAATTAAATACCTTATTTCACAAAATTCGCTTCTCGTTAAAACAGGAGTTTTTTGAAACTATGAAAACATATCTGGGGGCTATTGATTTGAGCGGATTTGACATGGAAATTTGTAAAAAACTAACGGATTTTTACCAGTATGAGGATATTATCAACAATGACTGGATACATTACAGCCTTGGCAGGATAAACAGCGCAAATCCGCTGGCGCAGGTTAAAACATTTGATTTTGCCGCTCAAAATGCCCAATCTGCCGATGAATTTCCCGCCGGGGCGTGAGGATTTGGAATTTTGGCTTAGGATGATAAAAAGATTTTCCTCCCTGTCACCCTGAACTCGTTTCAGGGCCGCAAATCGCGGTTTACCGACTTCAACCTTG